>CBDUBA010000036.1:0-35337 GCA_965365275.1 uncultured Cyclobacteriaceae bacterium
AAAGGAACGTTAGAATCTTTCGAAAATTACAAACAATATCTGGCGATCAAAAGGATCGAATTTTAGTGATTTTTGGGAATGGCCATGCAGCACGAATTGGCTGTTAATAACCAAACAGATCATTCAGTTGATCATATTGATTTCCCGATTTTAAACCTTATAGATAAACTGGATTCGACCAACAGCAATGCCGTTTTTAATCCATTTATGGTAAATGTGGTAACAGAAGGTAAAATTATGAAAGGAACATATAAAGAGGGTACATCTGAATTTCCGTCACGAGGATGGGGTGTACCGTATCCGGGTGTGTATCCCTAAGTATGTACACAATTCAGCCCGACACCCCTTTACAAAACTATTTTCCTGCTTTGGAAATGCATCATTAGGGTTCAAAGTAAAACCAATAGAATAGCGTTTATGTACCTTTGGCGTTCATTTATAACAAAAGCCATTCTTTTAAGTTATATTTGGTGATTAATCTAAAACGTAACCATCAATTAAAACGTAAAATGAAAACTAAAAATCCAAACTACTACAATGTAATTCTGGCTGTATGCTTACTCTTCGTGAGTGGTATAACGTTTGGGCAACAGGAAAAACCTAATATCCTCGTAATATGGGGGGATGATATCGGTACCTGGAATATCAGTCATAACAACCGGGGTATGATGGGATATAAAACTCCGAATATCGACAAACTTGCCAGTGAGGGTGTGGCCTTTACAGATTATTATGCACAGCAAAGCTGTACTGCCGGCCGGGCAGCTTTTATTGGCGGGAATGTACCCGTACGTACAGGTATGACTAAGGTAGGACTCCCAGGGGCAGAACAAGGATGGCAGAAAACAGATGTAACGATAGCGACTGTAATGAAAAGTCTGGGCTATTCAACCGGCCAATTCGGTAAAAACCATCAGGGCGACAGGGATGAACATTTACCAACAATGCATGGTTTTGATGAATTCCTTGGGAATCTATATCACCTCAATGCAGAAGAAGAACCAGAAAACGAGGATTATCCACGCGATATGGTATTGGCTAATGGTAAGACATTCCTGGAACAATATGGCCCAAGAGGAGTCATCCATAGCTGGGCTGACGGTAAAGGTGGTCAGAAAATAGAAGATACAGGGCCACTAACTAAAAAACGCATGGAAACAATCGATGACGAGACGGTGGCTGCTGCAAAAGAGTTTATTAAAAAGCAACATGCAGCTGGCAAGCCCTTTTTTGTTTGGTGGAATGGTACCAGAATGCATTTCCGAACGCATGTAAAAGAGGAACATCGGGGCATTAGTGGACAGGATGAATATTCTGACGGAATGGTGGAGCATGACATGCATGTGGGTGAATTGCTCGATCTGCTTGATGAACTTGGCATTACTGATAATACTGTCGTGTTTTACTCTACAGATAACGGACCACATTTTAATACATGGCCGGATGCAGGGACCACTCCTTTTAGAAGTGAAAAGAATTCTAATTGGGAGGGTGCTTATCGGGTTCCGGCTTTTGTGCGTTACCCGGGACATTTCCCGGCAGGAATAACCCTTAACGGTATTGTGGCTCACGAAGACTGGTTGCCCACTTTTGCCGCTATGGGAGGTGACAAAGAGATTAAGGAAAAACTTCGAGAAGGTGTGACACTCAACGGAAGGAAATACAGAAATTATATTGATGGTTATGATATGCATGAATACCTGACAGGGGAAACGAAAGAATCTCCCCGCAAGGAGTTCTGGTATGTGAACGATGATGGCCAGATAGTAGCTGCACGTTATGAAGACTGGAAGATAGTGTTTTTAGAAAACAGAGGTGAGAAATTCGGGGTTTGGGTTGAACCATTTGTAGAGCTTCGGGTACCGGCAATTTTTAATTTGAGACGTGACCCGTTTGAAAAAGCCCAGCATAACTCCAATACATATTATGATTGGCTGCTTGATCGTCCATTCGTAATTGTACCTATACAACAGCTGGCGGCAAGGTTTTTGTTAACCATGAAGGATTACCCTCCAAGCCAATCTCCAGGTTCCTTCAACCTTAGCTCCATTGAAGAAAACCTGAAAGATGCTTTAAGCCATTAACTTCATAATAATATTATTAAATTGAATAGTAACCGGTATTTAGAATATATACCGGTTACTTGATTTTAATTTTACTTTCCTATCATGAGAAACATATCTTCAAATTTTATATTTTTTGTTGTGGTTTTTGCGAATTTAATGGCATGCACCCCACCTTTGCAAGAAGAAAACACAACAGTTGTCGATGATTCAATTTCCGATTTAACAAATCCATTACCTTCCTGGAATGATGGTAATACCAAACAAGCAATCATTGATTTTGTTACAAAAACCACCACTGTAGGCAGCCCGGACTTTATTCCGGTAGCAAACCGCATTGCCACCTTCGACAATGATGGTACACTTTGGGCGGAACAACCCATGTACTTTCAATTGTTTTTTGCAATTGACAGGATAAAGGCAATGGCAGACGAACATCCCGAATGGCAAACAGAGCAACCTTATAAAGCCCTACTTGAGGGAGACATAAAAACTGCACTTGCCGGCGGAGAGCATGCGATTCTTGAAATTGTCATGACTTCCCATGCGGGAATGCCTGTTGAGCTGTTCCAAAAATCCGTTGCCGATTGGTTAAAGTCTTCGAGACATCCTGAAACAGGAAAATACTTCGATGAGATGGTCTATCAACCCATGGTTGAATTGCTTGAATATCTACGTGAGAACGAATTCAAGACTTTTATTGTTTCAGGTGGCGGCGTCGATTTTATGCGTGTATGGACAGAACAGGTATATGGAATACCTCCCTATCAAGTGGTTGGTAGCTCTATTAAAGTGAATTACGAAATTGGGGAAGACAATTTTCCCCGGTTGGTAAAACAACCTGAATTAAACTTCATCGATGACAAGGAAGGAAAACCAATTGGTATTTATCAATACATAGGAAAACGGCCTGTTTTTGCTGCAGGAAACTCGGATGGAGACTATCAAATGTTACGCTGGACAACCAGTGCTAAAGGATATCCCAGTTTCGGACTACTGATACATCATACCGATGAGAAAAGAGAATGGAAGTATGATCGTGACTCCCCCATCGGTCATCTGGACAAGGGATTAAATGATGCCAGTAAATACGGTTGGAGCATTGCAGATATTAAGAAGGATTGGAAAGTTATATTTCCTTTTGAAAAAACAGAATAACCAACAAGGGCTAAGAAATATATTAGTAGAGCTAATTATATACACAAAACGAAAAAAAAATCTAATCGTAGCATCATCCGGTGTTGCAAATGCGAGTTAAACACCTATCCTGGCAGATAAACTTGCATTATGAATTTGTTTGGGGATTGCAATAGGTACCGCGATGCTATTTCAAATCAATCCGATCGAGAAGCAGAGTGAACGTTTCGGCCTTTTTATTAGAGATAAGGAATGCCATTTCCACCATGGTTTCTCCCGGATAGTTCGGCAGATCAAGTTTATTTCCACGAAAAGAAGGATACATGCCTTCAAATGGGATCTCTATAGTTTGCCAGTCACCATTCGTGTCAAAATGTGCGATATAGGAATACCTCTCATCAGCTGATGACTTTACACGGAATTGGTAAGATTTACCATCGCCTTTGAGCCGGATCTTAACTATTTCATAGTCCGATACTTGCAAGGATTCAAATCGATACCGGACCGAAGAAAATCCCCCGTCGTTTTCAAGTGAAACCTTGCCCCTGAATTCCCCATGTCCCTCAGAATTCAGCATAAAACTTCCGGTGGATCTTCCTCCCATGACTACATCATCAACTACATACCAGTTTTTAATATCAGCCGTGGATTGGAAATCGAAAATTTCAATTGAGTTTGTCATGGTGAATACCGTTAATATGATCATTAAAATTATCAATGCGAAATACAGTTGTTTGTGATAATAACACCAGATCACTAAAATGGTTTTATTAGTATTTCAGGATTGGAGCATAATTTGATCTGATTAATTCCTTTTGATTATTCAGTTGAATGCTGAGTTAATAAACTATTAAGAGCTGGTTTCAACAGATGAAAAAAAACCTGGTTCCTGAGACTGAGCGATTCTTTATTCTTGGAGACTGAAAAACTTGAGTTATTTAAGATGGATGTATTATATTTAAATTAAGTAACTAAGTAATTATGAACACAAGATTACTAGTCTTTTTAATGTTGCTTCCCACAATTGTTTTTTCACAAAAAAGGTGTGAAGTAACTTACATTTCAAATGAAGGATTTTTAGTAGAGGTCAACGATAAAAAAGTTTTAATAGATGGACTGTTTGACAACATCGCTGATGATTGGTGTGATTCACCCTCGGATAGCATAATTGATCTAATGATAAATTCTAAACCTCCATTTGACGGTATTGATATAGTGGCTATTACCCATAATCACGTTGATCATTTCGAAGAAAGTATTGTTGTTCAACACATGCTTAGCAACCAAAATGGAATAGTTATTTGCCCACACCAGGTAAATGCCATATTGTCTGCTAATCCTAATTATCCAAAAATTAAAAACCGAATTATCCCGATTACTCCGGAGCCATTGACAGATTCAATTATTGTTGTATCGGATGTATCAGTTAACGTGATGCGGTTAGAACATAGTGGTAGCATGAGGAAGAATCCGGAATCTGGAGAAATGGAAAATATACATAAGGACGTCGAAAATTTGGGATATTTGTTTAATCTCAATGGGGCTAAGATCTTTCACTGTGGTGATACGAATCCTCTCAATGAGAAAGAGTATAATACTTACCAAATAAATAAAGAAGAAATTGATATTGCTTTTGTGGAAAGGTTGTTTTTCGCATTTTACAAAGAAAACGATCTAAAGATGATAAAAAAATTCCTTGATCCCGACAACATAATAGTTATGCATATCAGACCAGAAGATAAAGGTGCATATTTTGATTATTTAAATCATAAAGATGGTGTTTATGTGTTTATGAATAAATTGCAATCGATTAATATTGAAATCAATTAATTATATGACTTGCCTGACAATAATTAAATATGTCAGCCGAGATGGTAGTTTATCGAAAAGTATATGAAGACTTTTAAAATTATAAAATTATCAAAGAAAATGCTGGTTTATCTGGCATTATTGGCAGGAATTGCCACTTTGCATTTTTGCACTGGTAAAGCCGAAGATTATCCAAGAGAACCTGACCGCCCTGGCTACGGAACAGTCAAGTGGGCGGAATCACAGACATCAGACGGCTGGGCGATGGTAACAAATGAAGGGGGCACTACGCTTGGCTATTCTAAGAATTCCGGGCTTCAACTTATACAGGTAGACGGATACGCGTTCAAAGATCTCAACAGGAACAATCTGCTGGATCAATTTGAAGACTGGCGCCTGGATTTCAAAACAAGAGCCGAAGCCATTGTTAACGAGATCCCGGTCGATCAAATGATGGGCATGAAGATGAATCCGTTCGGCAGTTGGAGGGTTAATCCCGATACGCTGGATACTATAATTAAGAATTCTCTGGACCTTGGTTACAGGCAGCTCCGTGCACCCCGTGGGGGGACAGCGGATGCTAGAACCAAAGTTAATTGGAATAACATGGTACAGGAATATATTGAAAGCCTAGATAATATCGTTTGTATACCCGCGGTTTGGATAGATGATCCCAGGTCCGGAGATGTATCCAGCTGGCCTGGTAACCTAGGTTTAGCGGCGACATTCGATCCTGAAATTGGAGCTCAATATGGCAGAATGATGTCAGAAGAATGGCGAGCCATGGGTATCTCCATGCAAGTCGCAACACAAATGGACCTGGCTACAGAACCAAGATGGAGACGTATTCCAGGAACCTTCGGAGAAGATCCTGCCCTGTCAATGGATATGGCCAGAGCTATAATTAACGGATGGCAATCTACCTATGACGAGGAAGGTAATGATCTGGGCTGGGGTAAACACAGTGTAAACAACCAGATGAAGCACTGGCCCGGCGACGGTGCGGCTGAAGGTGGTCGTGAGTCGCATACCCGAGACGGGGCATACAATGTATTCCCGGGTGGCCAGTTTTTTACTCATATTTTACCATTCGCTGCCTGCATGGACTTGCCCGGTAAAACAGGAAAGGTGACAGCTGCGATGACGAACTATTCCATCGGACTTGATGCGGATGGGTCCCCGGTAGGCGGAGAGCGTTTGGGTACAAGTTTTAGCCCGTACAAGATCAACCATTTGTTAAGAGAAAAATATGGCTGGGATGGCTATATTCTGACTGACTTTGGCATCCTCACCACCAAAAATTATGGTGTTGAAGACTTGACCATGGTAGAAAAAATGTTAGCCACGCTGGTAGCCGGATGTGATGCCTTCGGAGGTGAGGGCAGAAACGGGCAGGAAAGTGTTGATTTAGCCATGGAAGCTTATAATCTCGGGGTAACCAGGCTTGGTGAGACGGAAATGAATGAAATCATGAAGAAGTCAACTGAGCGGATGCTGAGAACGCACTTTAATATTGGCATTGTTGACAATCCTTATCTTGATCTCGAAGTGGCAGAAAAAATCCCTAACAGCATAGAGCATAACAATGCCGGATATCAGGCACATCTAAAATCCATTGTGATGCTGAAGAACAGTGACGGTACTATTCACAAAGCATCAATGGGAAACGAAAAACCAAGGGTATATATCCCGAGGATTTATGTGGCAGCCACCGGGGGCTGGAGAAGAACACCGGCCTCTGCTGAGCCAGGATTCGACCTAGAAGTAGCCGAAGAATATTATGATGTAGTAACTGATAAGCTGGCCGATACATTTACTGGACCGGTTGATAGAGATGGCAATCCAACGTTATCAGCGGATGACATCATTCCTGCCTCTAAGGAAGAAATTGCCCAATGTGATTTTGCAATAGTCAGGATAAGCAATCCAAAAAACGGAAATCCAACCTTCATGGAGTCCGGGGGTATGAGGGATGGCGGGCCAGGATCTGTTGGTAGTATTTCAGATCGTGAGGAATTTACATATCTTCCAATATCATTGCAATATCGCCCCTATACTGCTGATTCAGAATTCGTACGTCGGGAATCCATAGGTGGAGATATGATCGAGATTACAGAGAAATTGGCTGATGGTGATACGAAAAAACTGGTAAAAGAGAATCGCTCATATTTTGGCGAGACAGGAATCATCACCAATGAAAGTCACCTGGATCTTGTTTTGAACACTGCAACTGTGGTAAAAAAAATCATTGTAGCCCTGGATGTGTCAAATCCTATGGTGTTTAATGAATTTGAGAGTGAGGTGGATGCCATCGTGCTAGGATTTGGAGGAAACAGGGCAGATAATATCCCTGACAAAGCCTTCCTGGATATTATTTCTGGCCGGGTAGAGCCATCCGGGCTACTGCCACTTCAAATGCCTGCCAATATGGAGACCGTTGAAAAACAATTTGAGGATGTGCCAAGAGATATGGAATGTCATGTTGATAGCGATGGCAACACGTATGATTTTGCATTCGGCCTGAATTGGTCGGGCGTGATCAAAGATGGACGAACAGCAAAATATGACACCCCTCCGGTTGTTGGCGAACCACCAAAATAAATTTAAACGTTTTTAGAGGATTAATTGCATTACAGAGCCTCAAATGATGCTGTACCTTATGATGCATAAGACAATGATGAACTGGAACAAATTTTCAGATTGTTGGGAAAACAGTTGCTGCCTGAACGTTGGAATAATTGCAATAATTTATACATGGAATTAAATGTAAATGGCAGCTTAAGCACTTATAATAGAAAGATCTTCTGACTTTAATGAAATAAGGAATTTAAAAAAATTTTATTGAATTCAAGCTTCGAGCGTCGAACTTAATCAATAATTTATGAAGATAGTTATATTTGTTTAACAAACGGATCCTTAACCAGTCCATAAGAATGAAACGCAGGACATTTATCCGAAATCTCGCATTAGCTACCCCTGCCCTGGCTTTTAAACCCTGTTTTGACCTGTTGGCAAATCCACTTTCCGGAAAAGTAATAATTACGGATGTGCAATGCGTACTGACCAGGATGAGTTTTCGGGTGAGCCCACTGGTCAAGATCACAACCAATGTAGGTCTCACAGGGATTGGCGAATGTCATCATGATGAAAATGGTCATGGTGCAAAAGACGTAATACTGAATGTGTGTAAACCCATTTTGATGGGACAAGATCCACTGGACCTCGAATATTTGATCTTTAAAATGAGCACCCGTACTTCTTATTACGGGGGAAATCACGGGATAACAACGCATGCCATAACCGGTGTGGAATTCGCTATGTGGGATCTAATTGGCAAGATTACCGAACAGCCCGTCCACAAGATATTGGGTGGAGGCAGACATGTCAGTGAAGTCCGTGCCTATGCTTCCGCCGGTCCACGGAATATGCTGGAAAAGGATTCCTGTGCAGAATTTGCAGAATTGATGAAAAACCAGGGATGGACAGCTTGTAAGACAAATGTCCTGAGAGACCAGGCCTGGAATCAACTTGATAACCGTAGACTTTCAAATCGTGAAGCAGACAAAAATGCAGAAGGCTATTCCAATATGAGAGAGGCTCTGGGTCCGGATTTTGATATAGCGGTTCACTGCCACTGGGAATTTGACTTTGACAGTGCCCTTCGTCTGGCCAATGCAGTAGCTCCTATCCGGCCAATCTGGCTAGAGGACCCACTTCCCATTGCATATAATGAACAGTGGGTTAAACTCACCGAGAAGTCCCCTGTCCCAATACTGACAGGCGAAAATTTATATACCCGTGATGATTTTCGCCCTTTTATCGTAAACCAGGGGTTGAACATGATAGAGATTGATGTATCTATGGCCGGAGGACTTTTGGAAGCTAAAAAAATTGCCGATCTCGCTGAAATATACTACATCCCGGTCTGTACCCACAATGTAGCCGGCCCTATTGCTACTATTGCCTCAGCAAATTTTGCAGCATCGGTCCGTGAGTTTGTGGCCCATGAGGCTTTTATCTCCAATCCGATTAACCGTGAAGGCAGGGGGATCAATGGAGATCCAGATATACTGGGTTATGACAAAGAGGTGATTAAAAACGGGTACATCCAATTGAGTGAAAGGCCCGGATTTGGTATTGAATTGAACGAAACACTGATTAAAGAAAAATATCTGGTCGAGGGAGAGAAATGGTGGGATTAGGTTAAATAGCAGTTACGATGCGTACTCTAAAGATGAGTTGCCTGTTAAAACATCATCACCATTTGACCTCGTTGAACTGAGGATTGATCCAGTAGATCAATAGAGAATCAGTGATCTATCACGTTACATGAAATTAACCGTTATTCTGAATATTTTTTAACTATCAAAATCATGAATGGATTAAGGCATTTTTTAGTATCTATTATGATTCTTGGCTTTCTTATCAGTTGTAAACACACTTTAAACCCGGAATTCAAACAAACTGAATCTTTAAATGATGGGCACTATATTTCAATGGACGGACTCTGGCGAATCTCTCCCGAGACGGCAATAAAATATCCTCATGGAACACTTGAGCCCATAATCCTGATTGGCGGAGATGCCCAGGGTAAACTTTCAGCCAGAGGCTGTTTTCTTTGGGAGGGCCATTTTTATGATTACTGGGAATTTACCAGTGTTCAGTTTATAGATTCTACCAATCAGTTGGTGATTGCTGATATAGAGGGTGGTATTTATAAGGGATTTGTCGATGAATCGAAAGAAGTTATCCGGGGAATTGCTATTTGGGAGGAGGATGATACCTCTGAAATTGATACACTAGAATTTATTCGTGATGAGGATATGGATATCCAGAGATTATTTGTCCCATACCCTTTCGCTCCGAATGGAAGTATGAAATATACGTATCAACAACCTGAGCAGCTAAAAGATCAGTTGCACACCACTTCAATATTTGAATTTGTAAAAGATACGACCGCATTTTATAACTTGATTGAAAAGATCATTAAGCAGAAATTCGGCCGGCTTGAATCTATTTTGATTATCAAAGATCAAAAACTTGTCCTTGAAGAATATTTTTACGGGTATGACCGGGCTCAACTTCATAACATACATTCCTGCACAAAGAGTATAACTTCATTACTGTTGGGAATAACACTGGAACGTCATGATAAACTAAATGTCGATCAACCGCTTTATAATTTTTTCCCACAATATAATTCAATATGGACGGCAGATAAGAAGAAAATCACACTCGAACATGTTTTGACAATGACTGCGGGATTTGCAGAGGATGATGATTCTGATCATCCCGAATCGAATGATGTAATTCAAAATATACTTAGTCGTCCGATGGAATCAATTCCTGGAGAGCAATTCAGATACGACAATGAATGCACAAATCTTCTCGGTGGCATTATTCATACACTGGAAGGCAAACAAGCTGATGAATTGGCAGAAGAGGTACTGTTCAATAAGCTGGGTATTTCAGAATATTACTGGGAAGAAGAAAACGGTGTGCTTCACTGTCACAGTGATCTCGATTTGAAATCAAGAGATATGGCAAAGATCGGTTTACTGGTACTGAACAAGGGTTATTGGAATGGTGAACAAATTGTCCCGGAAGAATGGATCGATATCTCAACAAAACCCCATGTAGCCGAAACTGAGTTTTTTGATTACGGGTACCAGTGGTGGTACAGGTCGAAAAGAAATACGCCCTGGTGGCAGAATCCAGTATTGGGTGGGAAGGCGGAAAATGATATGTTCCATGCACGGGGATATGGGGGACAGTATATTATGATAATCAAGGATTTAAATATGGTTATCGTTGTTACAGCTTCAGATTATAATGAAAGTAATGGGATGGCAAATATCAAAGTTCCAATGGTTATCGAAGAGGTAGTGCCTTTATTCCGTTAATTAAACATGGTATATTATTTAGAATAATATAAGGTAGGGAATGAATAAAACTCATTAAAAACCACAGGTAAATACCAATAGTTTTCTATACCCGACCTATTGCTTTTCCTGTAAATTATGAATAGATAATCCGGTTGAGATAGGCATTCCTAAACCTGCCGTCAGGATCGTATGTTTTCAGCAATTCAAGGAAATCAGTGAAACGCTCAAAAGATCCCTGGATACTTTTCGCATCAAGGGTATAAAGTTTACCCCAGTGTGGACGCACACTAAAGGGCGCCAATGTGGCTTCTATCAATGGTAATAATTTTTGTACTTCAGGCCAGTTAGATTTCCAGGTAAAATGAATGGCTACGCTTGGCCTTTTATAAAACTGGCTCATCCATAAATTGTCCGCAGCAATGGTCCTGATTTCAGAAATATACAAATATGGTAAAAACTTATCTCCGTGTTTGGCTATTTCCCGAATGGCCTCACCTGCATGTTCAATGGGAACAAAAAATTCTGATTGTAGTTCGTCAAAAGCTGATGGCATCGCATTGATCCTGAAATGGGGCAACCTGTCATACCAGGGACCAACCTCTCCCATTTGAGCTGTGCAGGCTTCAGCCGACATGTCAATGATCGGATGGATGTTCCTGTCACACATTTTCCCACCAAAAAAATCTGTGCCAAGATCTGCCACAGGTTGATCGACGCGCCGTTTGATCCAGACCTGATCTAAAATGTCGTTTTGCCATTTTGTAAAAAGGCAAACACTATACCCACTGGACATAATTTCATCAAAATTCTCTATGACGTTCTCCAGGGGCAAATCAAGATAAATATCCTGACGGGCATCGTATGTGGGTTGTATATCCAGAACCATACGGGTGATAATACCTATCCCGCCTAAATTAACTACCACCCCGTCGAAAATATCCGGATTATTTTCCCGGCTCAGGGTAACAAGTTGACCATCAGCCAGACAGATCTCCATTTCCCTCACCACTGTGGCAAGACTCCCATTTTTTGTTCCCGATCCATGGGTTCCGGTTGCACAGGCACCGGCAACGGTGACTTGAGGCAGTGAGGCCAGGTTTTCCAGGGCATATCCTTGCGCATGCAGTTGGGGGGCCAATTCTTCGTATTTGATCCCACCCTCTATAGTAACGGTACTGTTGTTCTCATCAACCGAAATTATTTTGTTGAGTTTCCTTATGGAAATCTGGGTTAATGGGCTATCAGCGATATCATTGTAACTATGGGTAGAACCCAATCCTTTTTTAAATCCAACCTTTTTCATCAGCTCCTGCAACTCCTCGACTGTTGAAGGCTCTTCCAGGTTCTTTGCCTTAAAAATGATGTTCCTTCCCCAGTTTCTCCGCTCCAAACTGGATTGCTGTTCCGGTTCATTTGATTTTTTGGGAAGGCATGAAACCATCGGATTTAAAATTGTTCCGGCAACAGCCAGGGAGGAAGTTTTTATAAATTCATTTCTTTTCATAAAACAACAGGTTGGTTCTTTAAAAAAGTGAAAAATGCATCAATTCCAAGTTAAAAAACTTTGGGAAGATTAAAAATCATATCATTAAACATTATACTGGGAGGTCTTAATATTAAATTTTGAATTTCCTTCAACAGATCAATCTCCACGACTGAGATCTATTTGGCAGGTATTTAATCAATTAAATTCTTAAGTGAATCAAACACCTTATTAAAAAATTGAAGGAAGGTTTATTCAAACTATAAAAGGAATTTGAGAATCACGAAATATGCAATGAATTCAGTCATCGTAATACTTTCCTTAATCGCAATAATTTTGTTCATTTTGAATTAAGTTGAAAAGAATCTGGATCTGTTATTGATGACCAAACCACCAGGATCGGATATGAGATATTACCAGTCGTTTCAATTAATGAAAGAATAGTAACTGAAGAATAAACCCTGCAGCTGCCTGAACCATTAAAAATAATTTAAAATAGCCCAAGGTTTTTCGACTTCCTTTAAGGTTTTTAAATAGAAATCACTACATTTGTTTTTATCTCAAATAATAATCATTATCATCTAATAGTTATTGATGGATATAAAAGAGATTGTAAATAAACTTTCGGAAAAAGGTCTCAGGGTTACTCCACAACGAATCGCAATTCTAAGTGCAATTATCAAATTAAACAATCACCCCACAGCTGAAAAAATCATTGAATACATTAAAAAAAATCATCCCAATATTTCAGTGGGAACGGTATATAAGGTTTTAGATTCTTTCGTTGAGAACAACCTGCTAAAAAAGGTAAAATCAGAAAGTGGACTCATGCGATATGATCCATCGCAATCCAACCATCATCATCTTTATTGTTCGGAAACGGATAGAATTGAAGATTATGAAGATGAAAAACTTGATAAACTTATCATTGATTACTTCAATCGAAAAGGAATAAGAAACTTTAAAATTCAAAACATACAGTTACAAATCACAGGTACATTTAAGTAAAAAATTATGGATAATTCAAAAAAAGGAAAATGCCCTGTAATGCATGGGGCAATTACTTCAACAGAGTCAACTGTTACAGATTGGTGGCCAGATACCCTAAATCTGGATATTTTACACCAACACGATACCAAAACCAACCCCCTGGGTGAGAATTTTAATTATAGAGAGGAGCTGAAAAAATTGGACGCTGAAGCCTTAAAAAAGGATCTTCATGCCTTAATGACAGAATCCCAGGACTGGTGGCCTGCCGACTGGGGTCATTATGGTGGATTGATGATACGTATGGCCTGGCACGCGGCAGGTACATACAGAATATCGGACGGTCGTGGGGGTGGCAACACCGGCAACCAACGATTTGCCCCGCTCAATTCATGGCCGGACAATGTCAGCCTGGATAAGGCCAGACGCCTCTTGTGGCCCATCAAGAAAAAATATGGCAACAAGATCAGTTGGGCAGATTTAATGATTCTCGCAGGTAATATTGCCTATGAAAGCATGGGCCTGAAAACTTTCGGTTTTTCCTTTGGACGTGAAGACATATGGCATCCCGAAAAGGACATCTATTGGGGCGCAGAAAAAGAATGGCTGGCACCAAGTGACGAGCGATACGAAAATGTCGACAAACCATCGACCATGGAAAATCCGCTTGCAGCTGTACAGATGGGTTTAATTTACGTTAACCCTGAAGGAGTTAATGGTAAGCCCGATCCTATGAAAACAGCTGCCCAGGTACGCGAAACCTTTGCTCGTATGGCGATGAACGATGAAGAAACTGTTGCTTTAACTGCGGGTGGGCATACTGTTGGTAAGACACATGGTAATGGCGATGCCAGTATTTTGGGACCCGACCCTGAAGCTGCCCCCGTCGAGGAACAAGGTCTGGGCTGGTCTAACCCACACAAGCCAGGTGTAGGCCGCTATGCAGTAACCAGTGGACTTGAAGGTGCATGGACTACGCATCCCACACAATGGGATAATGGCTATTTCGAGATGTTGTTTAACCATGATTGGGAGTTGAAAAAAAGTCCTGCAGGTGCCTGGCAATGGGAACCGGTAGACATCAAAGAAGAAGATAAACCGGTTGACGTGGAAGATCCATCAATTCGCCACAATCCTATGATGACCGATGCCGATATGGCCATGAAGATGGATCCGGTCTATAAAGAAATATCGCTGAAGTTCATGAAAGATCCTGGTTATTTTTCAGAAACTTTTGCACGAGCCTGGTTCAAATTAACCCATCGTGACATGGGACCAAAATCACGATATGTGGGGCCCGATGTGCCGGAAGAAGATCTTATTTGGCAGGACCCGGTTCCGGAAGGTCGTTCTGATTATGATGTTAATGCTGTAAAAGAAAAAATTGCCGCATCCGGACTTTCTGTTTCAGATATGGTAAGTACAGCCTGGGATAGTGCTCGTACTTTTCGTGGATCTGACCTGCGGGGTGGAGCCAACGGTGCACGTATTCGCCTGGCACCACAAAAAGACTGGGAAGGGAACGAACCTAAACGTCTGGCTCAGGTCTTGTCTGTATTGGAACCGATTGCTGCTGAATTCGGAATCAGTATGGCAGATACAATTGTATTGGCGGGTAATCTAGGTGTTGAACAGGCAGCAAAAGCTGCAGGATTTGATGTTTCTGTTCCTTTTGCACCAGGACGTGGAGATGCCACCCAGGAAATGACGGATGCAGATTCCTTTGCTCCGCTAGAGCCTCTAGCCGATGGTTATCGCAACTGGATGAAAAAGGACTATGTTGTAAGTCCTGAAGAATTAATGCTTGACCGAACCCAGCTTATGGGATTAACTGCGCCGGAAATGACTGTCCTTGTTGGAGGTATGCGTGTACTGGGGACTAATTATGGAGGTACCGGGCATGGTGTCTTCACTGACAATGTGGGTGCTTTGAGCAATGACTTTTTCGTTAATCTGACAGATATGGCAAATACCTGGAAGCCTGCAGGAAAAAACCTGTATGAAATCCGGGATCGCAAGACCGATGAGCTAAAATGGACAGCCACACGAATGGATCTTGTTTTTGGTTCAAACTCTATTCTTCGTTCTTATGCAGAAGTGTATGCCCAGGACGACAGTAAAGAAAAATTTGTCAATGACTTTGTAGCCGCATGGGTGAAAGTGATGAATGCAGACAGATTTGATTTGAAGTAATCAATATATTTTACCAAACCCCATTATTTTCAAACTGAAAACAGTATCATGAGATATATGGGGTTTGGTTTCTTAAGTTTTTATCAAACGGTTGAAGCTTATTCCAATCCTCCAACCCAGTAACCGTTCCTGATGCCGGATTCTATAGCATAGATCGATAATTCTAAACATTTTATTACTATCCTTTTCCCCTTGTTGAATGCATTACTGCAATTCGGTGATAAAAGAAGAAGTTTCCCACTGTGATAAAACCTTTTCATTAAACATGCTTATAAATAATTATATAGTTAATTATATATATAATTATATAATTAATTGCTATAGGCAGATTCCGGAATTTAATCCGGCACTAAACTCTTAAACCAAGAAATTTTAATACCATAGATTTCCCAATTCAAATAGAAGAAATATTTCAGAGGATCGATCGCATTGACCCGGAAAAATATGCTGCTTCCAGGAATTATGGTGATGGAGCAGTGACTTATTTGAGCCCTTACATTTCAAGGGGTGTGATCTCTACAAGGAAAGTTTATGAGCACATCATATCCTTAGATCTGTCATGGGAAAAGACTGAAAAGCTTATACAGGAATTAGCCTGGCGGGACTACTGGCAGCAGGTCTGGATTGTAAAGGACGACCAGATCATGTCTGACCTTAAGAATCAACAAACACCTGTTACGAACTATGAAGTACCGGAAGCAATTGTAAACGCCAATACGGGTATTCAAGTCATTGATAATGCGATAAAAGAACTCTATGAAACAGGCTATATGCACAACCATATGCGCATGTACGTAGCTTCTTTATGCTGTAATGTTGCGAAATCACACTGGTTAAATCCTGCAAAATGGATGTATGGTCATTTATACGACGGGGACCTGGCCAGCAATCACCTGAGCTGGCAATGGGTGGCAGGAACCAATTCAAAGAAAAAGTACTATGCCAACCAGGATAATATCAACAAGTTCTTTCATAGTATGCAGAAAAACACTTTCCTCGACATTGATTATGATCAGTTCAACAGCCTGAAAACTCCGGAGGTATTGATCAACACTATTCCATTTGATCTTGAGACATCGCTTCCGAAAGTCGAACGACCCTTTCTTAAGCGTGATAAAAAAACACTTGTCTACAACTATTACAATCTGGATCCATTCTGGCATCCGCAGGAAGATGCGCAACGCGTCTTTTTGCTTGAACCTTCGTTTTTCAAAGAAAATCCTGTCAGCCAAAATTGTATAAATTTTGCTATTGAGCTAACTAAAAACATTGAGGGTATGCAGGTATTCGTTGGCGAATTTTCAGATTTGATGGAACAGGTAAATTCTGATCGAATAGTTTTCAAAGAACATCCAACAAATCGCCACTATCGTGGGAAAGAAGAATCCAGAGACTGGCTGTGTGATGTTACCGGGTATTTCCCATCATTTTTTGCCTACTGGAAAAAATGCATAAAAGTACTAAAACCATGAAGAAAGCAATTAACCTCATTTTCCCCAACCAGCTCTTCGCAGAAAGTCCATTGATTCGAAATGGCCATGAGGTATATTTGATAGAAGAGTATCTTTTCTTCAGACAGTACCCGTTCCATAAACAGAAAATTGCATTCCACAGAGCGTCCATGAAATACTATCAGCAATACCTGGAAGGAAAAGGTATTACTGTACAATACATTGATTCAGATAGTGATATCTCTGATATTTCCCGGTTTGATAAGGTAATAAATGAAAAAAAAATCCAAAAGATCCATGTTATTGACCCTGTGGATAACTGGCTTGAAAAAAGAATTAATTCAATAGCTCGTGACTGTGAACTAAAGATATACGCCAATCCTCAATTTCTCAATTCTAAGGAAGATCTCGCATCATTTTTCAGAACTGAGAAAAAATCTTTTTTTCAAACAACATTCTATAAACAACAGCGTAAACAGCGGGGGATATTGTTGGATGATGATCATCAACCCATAGGTGGCAAATGGACATACGATACTGAAAATCGTAAGAAATACCCAAAGGGGAAAACTCCACCTGCAGTTCATTTTCCAGGCAGGTTTGATCTCTGGGATGAGGCTGTTGAATATACAGAGAAGCAATTCGGAAATAATCCCGGACATATATCAAAAAAACGATGGTACCCGGTTACGCATATGGAGGCTATCGAATGGTTTGATCAATTCCTGAAATACCGCTTTTGTGATTTCGGTGTTTATGAAGATGCAATAGTTAAAGAACATTCCATCCTGAATCACAGTGTCCTTTCACCATTGATCAATGCTGGCCTGATCCTACCGGAGGAGGTTGTCAACAAAAGTCTTACGTTTGCCAAAAAAGAAGATATCCCATTAAACTCTCTGGAGGGATTTATTAGGCAGATCATTGGCTGGAGAGAATTTATCCGGGGCATGTATATATCTAAGGGGAGTTATTCAAGGACTAGAAATTATTGGAAATTCGATAGAAAAATACCAGAATGCTTTTACAATGGAAGTACCGGAATCGAGCCCATCGACAAGACTATCCGGAAAATACTGAACACTGGGTATTGCCATCATATAGAAAGACTAATGGTAATAGGTAATTTCATGCTTCTCTGTGAGTTCGATCCGGATGAGGTTTACAAGTGGTTTATGCTCATGTTCATCGATGCCTATGATTGGGTGATGGTTCCCAATGTATATGGTATGAGTCAATTCGCAGATGGTGGAACCTTTGCAACCAAGCCATATGTTGCAGGTTCAAATTATATCAAAAAGATGAGCAATTATACCAAGGGGGATTGGGAAAAGATCTGGGATGGGTTATTCTGGCGATTCATTAATAAACATCAGGATTTCTTCCTTTCAAACCCTAGAACATCAATGCTTGTTAATACTTTAAAGAGGATGCCGGAAGATAAACTAAGAGGCCACATCAGAAATGCGGAAAGATTTATGCAAAATAAACTAAACAGTGTATAAACAGATATACTCTAAATCAAAGCAAGGTCAAATAAACTTTCAGAACAATATAACTACTGTTGATATAGGTACCCGGATTCATACATTTTTGCTTTGTATTTTACCAATGACTATCTTTAGAAATACTAATGTTCCTAAGCATAATCCATAGGTCATTTTTCCGGTCAACGGTTTTAAATAATTATAATTAAGAATTTTGAAATATCTGACAGGAATTATTCTATTAATATCTGCAATGTCCACGCACTTAATTTTCGATTTTAACAAGAATTCAGATATCCGAGGCTGGAAAATTGTTGACGATATTGTTATGGGAGGAAGATCATCAGGTAGCTTTAAATTGAGCCCGGAAGGTTTTGGGCTTTTTGAAGGCCAGATATCATTAGAAAATAATGGTGGATTCTCCTCTGTGCGTTACCAATTTAAAAAAGTAAAAGTAGATAAGGGCAGCAGTATAATGATAAGACTCAAAGGAGATGGCAAAAATTATCAATTCAGAGTCAAAGATAATACGAGCACTTATTATTCATACATTACCACCTTCCAGACCTCAGGCGCGTGGCAGGAAATTGAGATCCCTTTAAAAAACTTGTATCCTTCTTACAGGGGAAGAAAATTGGATCTGCCGAATTTTTCACATGATTATATTGAAGAAATAGTTTTTTTAATAGGTAATAAAAAACCTGAGAATTTCAGACTACTGATTGATAAAATTGAGTTGAATTGAAGAATAATCCATTATTTTGAAAGATTGAGGTTATATTGAAAAAATAGTAACCGCGTATAAAACAGGTGATTTTTAAGACGATTAATAAATATTAATGCGAATCAAAAAAATAAAGCAATGAGTTCACACGTAATTGACTACACAATTCATGGAGATGACATGCAGGTAGTTTCTATTGAATTGGATCCTATGGAAACCGTTATCGCCGAGGCCGGATCAATGAACTGGATGGATAGAGGTATTAGATTTGAGGCGAAAATGGGTGATGGATCACAACCTGATAAAGGAATTTTAGGTAATTTATTAGATGCTGGGAAAAGAGTCCTAACGGGAGAATCTATTTTCTTAACGCATTTCACAAACGAGGGAAAGGGCAAAAAAGAAGTTAGTTTCGCCGCACCATATCCCGGGAAAATCATTCCTATCGATTTAAAAGCCGTTAATGGAGAAATCATATGTCAGAAAGATGCATTTCTTTGCGCTGCGAAAGGAACTGAAGTAACCATCGAATTTAACAAAAAGCTGGGCGCTGGTTTTTTTGGTGGAGAAGGATTTATACTACAAAAGTTAAGGGGTGATGGTTTGGCATTTTTGCATGCCGGAGGAACAATAATTGAAAGGGAATTAAAAAATGAAACACTACTAATTGATACAGGATGCATAGTAGCGTTTACACGAGGATTAGATTACGATATAGAAAGAGCTGGAAATTTGAAATCTATGTTTTTTGGTGGTGAAGGATTATTTCTTGCAACAGTTAGAGGATCCGGGAAAGTTTACTTGCAGAGTTTACCATTTTCACGCCTGGCGGATCGAGTCATCCAGCACGCTCCGAGAGCAGGTGGTTCTTCAAAAGGCGAGGGTTCTATTCTCGGTGGACTGGGAAGATTACTTGATGGTGATAATTAAATAAAAAGTTGGCTGAAACGAAAAGTAAGGATTAATATTTTTCATATACCGACCCCTTTTAGAATTGAAATAATTTGCTTAGCAGCAAGAAAGCTATGAATATTAATAAATCCTTTTTGCTTATTCTGTGTTACTATATTTTTCTTTCCTCCTGCGGAGAAAAGGCCACTATTTTGCCTCCGGTAAATTATAATGTTCACACCTTCTATTACAGCTGGTACGGAAATCCCGAAGTTGACGGAGCATATAATAACTGGAACCATCCAATCATACCGCATTGGGCAGATTCCACCTGGAATAACCTTGGCAGTTACCCTGGCGGGGATGATATTGGGGCGAACTATTTCCCACAGATTGGCTGCTACAGCTCAAATGATCCGGAAATCATTGACTTGCATATGAAGCAAATCAGACAAGCAGGCATAGGTGTTGTGGCAATCAGCTGGTGGGGCAAGGATTCTTTCTCGGATAAATCAATTTTAGCTTAT
This sequence comes from uncultured Cyclobacteriaceae bacterium, assembly GCA_965365275.1. Taxonomy (GTDB): domain Bacteria; phylum Bacteroidota; class Bacteroidia; order Cytophagales; family Cyclobacteriaceae; genus JAGTVG01. The sequence goes on from CBDUBA010000036.1 coordinate 20,638, forward strand.
CTGGAAATAGCGCATAAACATGAATTGAAGTTGGCGTTTCACATAGAACCAATTTATAAAACAACCAGAGAATTCAAGGCACACCTTGAGTATATTATAGATAAATACTCAGAACACCCGGCTTTTTACAAGCTCAATGGTAAGCCATTCTACTACCTGTATAATTCCTATAAACTAAATTACCAGAAGTGGCAGAGCTTACTAAATCCTGACAGCATATCAAGCATAAGAAACACATCGCTGGATGGAGTTTTTATCAGTCTCTGGACATTGCGGCTTGATGGAGAGTTTGCTTTAGTATCCGGGTTCGATGGTGTATATACCTACTATGCCAGTGATGGTTTTCATTATGGTTGCACCACATCAAACTGGCCGTCGATGTCAGAATATGCAGAGGAAAATGATCTGATTTTTGTGCCCTGCGTGGGACCCGGATATATCGATACCAGGATCAGGCCATGGAATGAAAAAAATACCAGGAACAGGGAGGAAGGGCAGTACTATGAAAAGATGTTTGTAAGTGCCATCCATGCGAATCCCGATTTTATTGGTATTACCTCATTCAATGAGTGGCATGAGGGCACGCAGATTGAGCCAGCTGTACCAAAGAAAATATCCTCCTACACGTATGAAGATTACGGGGAAAACACAGATCCATATTTTTACATTAAAAAGACGAGAGCATTAATTAAAGAATATGAAGAAAGAAGAAAATCTCCTCCTTTTGATTAATAACAGAGATTAACTTTAATAAAATATATTTTTACTGCAATTCTTACCGGATTCCAATTGCATTCCAGATTCTGGTTAACTATCTTTAAATTAAACAATTTTTATTTATTACCGGTTCGTTTTTACCCCGGAACTACTGAGTTTTTTACATTTCCAATAGAGATATCAGATTCAATAATGAAAAAATTAATCCTCTTAATTGTTCCGATTTGTATTCTTTTTGCTTGCACAAATAAATCCGGATCTCAAGGTATGGAAAATGAATCAGATAATGAGAGGATGGAGATATTTTACCTTACAGGAGATCCTGAAAAACCTCTTTTAGTTTTTATTACCGGAGATGAAGAATACCGGTCTGAAGAAGGTATGCCCCAGATCGCCAAAATTCTGAACCAGCATCATGGATTCAACTGTAAAGTGCTTTTTGCACAGGATCCGGATAAACCGGGGATTGTTGATCCAAATTACCTTCATAATATTCCTGGTCTGGAAAACTTGAGGGAGGCTGATTTGATGATCATTTTTACGCGGTTTCGTGCGCTTCCTGATGCACAGATGAAATGGATAGATGACTACCTTAAGCGTGGTAAACCTGTTTTAGGGATCAGGACAGCAACACATGCTTTCAATTTTACAGAGCAAGATTCTCTCTCATCTTATCATCACTATGGGAACTTTAATAATGAAGAGGGACCATGGCAAGGCGGATTTGGAAGGTTAATCCTGGGTGAAAAATGGATCAATCACCATGGGGATCATGGAAATCAGAGCACAAGGGGTTTACAAGCTGAAGGTGCAGAAGATCATCCGATATGGAATGGTATTGAACATGGGTCCATATGGGGGCCAACAGATGTTTACGGTGTCAGGCTGCCTCTTCCCGGTGATGCTCAGCCCCTTGTTCTTGGACAGTGCATTAATCGATCGATGGAATATGATGAAAATGATCCGCGGCTGGGAATGCGTCCCACTGACTCTGATCTGCCTGAAAAAATTGAAAAAATGGGTAAAAAGATTGATCAGAACGATCCCATGATGCCAATCGCCTGGGTTAAAAGTTATCAGATCCCCGGAGGCTCGAAAGGTAAGTCATTTACCTCTACAATTGGATGTTCCACGGATCTTCTGGAAGCAGGCACCCGTAGATTAATTGTAAATGCAGCTTATTGGTTATTGGATATTGATGTACCGGAAATGGTTAATGTGGAAATTGTGGGGAATTACAGTCCTACTGCCTTTGGCTTTAAAGATGATAACTATTGGGATAACAGAAATATGGTCATTGCAGATATTAAGTAAGATCTTAAAATCCTCTAAATGATTTTAAAAATAGAATTGTGTGAATAACATTTGATTTAATTTCCATTTGCAAAACAAAAGGGCATTCAATTTTTATTCCCATGATTGGCCTGAATCAATAATTCATAATCAGATCTAAAGATGAAACTCTCTATTAGCTTCATTGTAAGCACCCTTATTGGGTTACTTTTTTCCAGTCCCCTGTTGTCCCAGAGTCAATCCCTGATTAAACAAAGTTTTGTTCCTGCTACTGATGAACATGACACGATCAGGTTCGGGCTTCTGGTCCCACCATCCTACAAGGACAAAGTTAAGAATTACCCGGTGATTTTTTATTTACATGGATTGAATGGCCATTATGCAGATTGGATGGCTCAAGAAGTAGCTGAATTTTTAATACTAAATTCAAAAAATGAAGTTATCCCGGAGCACATTGTGGTATTCCCGGATGGAGGGGAAGGATTCTGGACAAACCATTACGATGGTGATCCATTACTTGAAGATGAAATCATAAAATATCTGATCCCGCATATAGATCAAAGTTACCCAACCGATAAGGAAAAACGATTGATCATGGGATGGTCAGCCGGGGGTGCAGGCGCATTGTATTTATTCTCAAAACACCCTGAATATTTTAAGGGAGTTATATCTCTGGACGGTTCGAATATGCCCTGGGAAGACTTCCTGTCCTTTCAAGGAAACAGGCCATCAATCGTCAAGGACTCAAACTATTATTATGAAAATTGCAGCCCAAATAAATGGATAGCAGAAAACAGGGATATTATTTTGGAAAAACAAGACACTTCCCTCCTCCTAGCAGCAGCATTCCTGGCACCTTATCAGCAGGATTTTCTTACAGTTCTGAAGGAAGAAGGAATACCGTTCTACTATAAGGAATCGACATGTGATCATGAATTTGGTTGTGTTTTTTCAGATATTGGTCAGGATCTATTGATCTTCCTTTCAAGATCACTTGAATGAAATTCAACTATATACCTTCTTTCTTATTTTGATAGTACTCAAATCAATAATCCTTGTTGTAAGGCTTTTATGACATTTTTTTTCTTTATCAATTGGTTTTTTACATCAATTTTTTATTCCTGGGTTATCGATTATTTATTCGATTTACCTTTCCTGCAAACAAATGATATCTTAATTTGCGGGTTGGGATAGCATGGGGCATTTACTTATTGTTTAGGTTGTAACAAATGTTTAGAGAATGAAAAATGTATTCATTTTGATAATTATGATTTTGCTATGTTCATGTAAGCATGAAAATAAGCCTGTCACTGACTTTACGCAGAAATTAGATTTGGAGAAGGAATTAGCTGAAATTGAGAACTTACGTGACGGTTTTTCTCTTACACTGAAAGAGGGCAGATATGAAGATATGGGAAAATGGATATCATCAGATGCTAAAATTGTTGGTCCAGGAGGTGCAGAATGGAATAAAATGTTTGAGCTTGGAAGGGAACGGGGAAAGTTCCCTTATGACAGCATAATCATGAAACCTACAGAAACCCATATTATGAATGACTCCATGGCATATGATTGGGGAACAAGTCTTGTATATTATACGGATGAAGAAGGAAAAACAATTGAACTTAGAAATTCATTTCTGGTGATCCTGAAAAAAGAAAATGGTGAATGGAAATTACATCGGGAAGTAGGCTCCTCTACAGTTGATGAATAGCTGGCAAGGATTAGAATATCCAGATATTACTTACAGAATATGAATTTTTGAATTAATAAATCATTAACTTTTGGAATAGATCTTTAAGAATTAATTTGATGTTTAAAGTATAACCCAAATAAGCTTCATCATGAAAAATATTAGCGCGTTCCTATTGGCCCTTGCATTGATATCCTGTAAGAATAAATCAGCAGAAAACAATGATCAGGATAAGGAAACAAAATCTGTATCACTCGTACTGGGTGAAGTCGAAAAGCTAGCCGGGGATTTTAGCTTCACTGAAGGTCCTGCTGTTGATTCTGAGGGCAATGTCTATTTTACCGATATTCCTAATCACTTAATTTTAATCTGGACACTGGAAGATCAACTTGACACTTTCCGTGTAAACAGTGGCCGGGCGAATGGATTATATTTTGATAAAGATGAAAACCTGCTGGCCTGTGAGGGAGAAAAAGGACAGATTACTTTGACCAGTCCTGATGGGGATTACAAACCCATTGCAACTGAATACGATGGTAATCGATTCAACCAGACCAACGATTTATGGCCTGATCCAAAAGGCGGGGTTTACTTTACGGATCCAAAATACGGAGGCGATGAACCGCTCCCTCAGGATGGCAAGCATGTATATTACATCAGTCCGGACCATAATTCAGTTACCAGAGTCTGTGATGATCTGGATACGCCAAATGGCATTCTGGGAACTCCGGATGGGAAAATTCTTTATGTAACCGATCCTGAGGCAGGGAAAACTTATGCCTATGATATTCAAGAAGATGGTTCTTTGTCTAATAAAACTCTATTCGTTGATGCCGGTTGTGACGGAATGACTCTGGATGAAGCTGGGAATGTATATTTAACGACCAGTGGAAAGCAAGGTGTGGATATCTTTTCTTCAGACGGAGAATTAATAGAAACCATCCCGGTGCCTGAAAATCCATCAAATGTATGTTTTGGAGGGATAGAAAGAGATCAACTATTCATAACTGCCCGCACTTCAATTTACAGGGTAAAATTAAAAGTAAAAGGTGTGGATTGATGCAAATTATCATGATAAGACTGGTTCATAAGAAATTATCATATGGATGATTATTGATCAGGTGAATCAATCTGAAAATAAAATGTAAGTCGTGCATAAAGGAGCATCTATCTTTATATGTAAGAATCTTACACAAGAGCATTGTAAATCCATAGCTTTCCTCTGAACTTACAACCACTGCGGACCACGTAAAACAATCAACGGAGAAATATTTCTTACCCCGTCGATTGTTAAGTCTTAAATTTATTATTGGATAGGATTTCTATCAAAACCAAAAATCCTGGGTGCAAATGTTGCGTCTAATCCCATTCCGATAGCCGCCTGTTTCAACTCCTCAGGTACATTGCCACAAAACCAAAATGGTCCGGGTATTGCTATTTGAAGCAAGGTCGGAAAATGTCCGGCGGCAGTTGTACCCAGATGCTGGCCCAAGGCCGCTCCATCCTGAAATATGTCAGATACAATAAGGACACTTGCCGCCTCATCGAAATAACAGTCAACCCTTAGTGCTCCTGGTTCTGTTTCTTTCATTTGTTTTTCTACTTCCCGGTAAATTGCTTTGAGTTCTTCAGCTTTTCCAGGCTTTGCCGTCCACTTGTAAACTACTGTAATTTCTTGATTGTCCATTATTTATTTTTTTTAGTTTAGTAATGATTCAATACAAAACTATGGAATAAATACATATATTAAGGGTGTCTTTTTCGACATTATAAAGGGTTGTTTGCGACATTTTATTTGCATATCTTTGCCCATAGTTCAAATTAATCATGAAACATATAAGTGTAATTGTACCCTCAGGAAATAGTATTGTTGATACCATTATTGCCCCTTTCAATATGTTAAGAATGGCAAATTCCTATTTTAGAAAACTGAATGATCTTCCGGAAAATCCGTTTAAAATAGACCTGGTGGGACTTACGAAAGATCCGGTCCTCTATCAGGGATTATTCAGCATTCAACCCACGGTCACAATAAATGAAGTTTTAAAAACAGATCTGATCATAGTCTCACCGATAAGTGGTGATTTGGAAAAAGAGATCGACAACAATGCAGAATTCGTAAAGTGGATCAAAACCCAGAGAATACAAAATGACTCTGAGATTGCCAGTTTATGTAAAGGGGCTTTTATTCTGGCTGAAACAGGTTTGTTACATGGTAAATCCTGTGCTACACATTGGACAGCTCATGAACAATTCCAGCGTAGATATCCTACTGTGAATTTGGTACCTGAAAAAATAATTTGTGAAGACAATGGGATATACTCCAGTGGTGGGGCGTACTCAATCCTCAATTTCACACTTTATTTAATAGAGCGATACTTTGGAAGAGAAACAGCCATATGGTGCTCAAAAATTTCTGAAATTGAGTTTGACAGAATCAGCCAAAGTGAATTCATGATCTTTAGCGGCCAAAAGGAACATTCAGACGAACCTGTAAAAAAAGCGCAAGTGTTTATTGAGAAAAACTTTGATAAGAAACTGTACATCGATGAAATTGCAGATATGGTGAATCTAAATGGCCGCAGTTTTCTCAGGAGATTTAAAAAAGCTACCTCCAATACGCCGCTGGAATATATTCAAAGAGTTAAAATTGAAGCTGCAAAAAAGAAACTGGAATCCACGACTGAAACAATTCTGGAGGTGATGTATGGTATTGGATATAACGATGAAAAAGCATTCAGAACAATTTTTAGAAAATATTCCGGACTATCACCGAAGGAGTATCGTAATAAGTATAATCGTGAAATGGCCTTTTCTTAAGCAGCTAGTTCACCCCCGGTTTTAGGCAGAAAATGCGAGACTCATAAATAAAAGAATACTGTTGTTATTGAAAAAGCCTGTTTAATCCTTCTTTGATCCTGGCCAGAAAAAATATTCAATATATAATATTTTCCATGTCTCTTTATTTCAAGTACTTCACCTTCAACATGATCCCGGGCCATTGAACTTCCATGCCGTGCACCATTTGTCCATCATGCAGGGGTTCCTTTCCGGTTTTAATAATGTTAATACCCTGTTTGATGATTGAAATATCTTCAATTTTTATATCGTGTGCCATGTATTCGTAGCAAGGGCCTTCCTTATCGAATACTTTTATCCCATTTATATAAATGCCGTTGGCGTAACAGGGGCTCCAACTTGTCCAGTAGATCCTTGCTTCTTTTATTCTAGTGGGATCGCCCGTGACGTTGATCATGGATTCAAATTCATCCTCCCGGGTTACCCAGTTTTTGGGCTGATCAAAGGGCTTACACAATTCAATAATATAATCCCGGTCCAATTTTAGCCTTTCAACTGGCTCAGTGAAATAAATCAATCCGGAATTACTTACGATTCTGGCAGCAACCTTTATATCTTCCTGGTCCGGAATCCAGGACGTATCCCATATGGTTTTATAGGGAAACATATCAGCTGTTCCAATGTGATGGATCACCCTCCCACGAAAGTAATGGTAATGCCATTGTGTATAGATACCGTCACCTTCATGGTTCAGGCCATCATAAAATCCTATATATTCAACCTGGCGGATGTTTAGTATGGGATTCTCAATGCCTAACCATTGATTCCTCTCCAAAGCCGAACCTTGACTTATCCCCATAATATTTGTTTTAAAATCAGCTATTTCAGGATTATAATAAATCCTTAATACCAATCCATAAATGATGTTCTGGGGCCAGTTCCATCGTTGTACCGAGTCTACATCGAACCGGAAGGTATTTTCCCAACCTTCATTGAGGTGATCAAGCGGGATATTCACAACCGGATAGTTATGATGCATATAATCCCATTCGGGTTCAGGAATTCCTTTGGCATTAGGTATTCTGATGGATGGATTCCGGTTTATCGAGACCCTCAGGTTTCGGGTATCATCATGTGAACCAAGTTTTTCGACAACCAGTTCAGCGCTCACAGCCTGGTTCAATTTCAGATATTGCCCGAACAAAACATGTCCATCATCATGCCTGTTCGCCGGGAAATGTCCACTATTTATCTTATAATCCAATTTGCCCCCCACGCGAAGAAATTTACCCCCCTCTTCGACCGCAAGGTCAGGCAACCAGATATATTCCCTGAAAACATCCCCTGGCTTGGGTTGGCCTGAAAGGGAGGTGCCGGTTAAAGTTATAAGTAGAAAAGTAATGATTTTATTCATTCTATTATATTTTATAGGTCCACAGGATTTACGGTAACATCACCAAATGTGACACTTGTGTTGTGTGCGATCAGCAAGGCACTTCCTGCAGGATAATTTTCCTCAACTTCTATACCCTGAAAATCCCATTCCGAAGGTTCCGGCTCATCGTAAGGCCATAATTTGACCTGATATAGGGTTGAATCAATGCCAATGGTTCTCACCCTGTGTTTTATGCCATATTTCCTATTAAGTCGTACCTTTCGATATTCCTCAATTGGCTGTTCTGTATGAAAGTTTACTGAATTTGGTTTCGGCCCATCAAATATTCTCCATCTGCAGCTGTCGAGGTTTTTGGTTAACCGAAACTCGGCAGTTGCTCCCAGGGGATACCACTTTCGATGCGGCTGAAGGTCATCTTCATCATGGCCAGACCACCGCATGGCTATTGCAGTATGAGAAACATTGTAGGTAGGGGGTCCTTCCGAGGGAGGTACGAAATCATGAAATATTACCGTAGTTGAAACCTCATAGTTTCTCCAGGAATTATCTCCAATAGCAATAACCCGGTCATAATATGTATCCAGATTATGCAATCCCTGCTCAGTTATTTCCCAATGACCATCAATTATCTGAACCACATCCTGAAGTTTTTCCACTTCCGACCATTTTATACTATAAGGTAATGGCCAACGGTTGCCTTTCTCCAGAAAAAACTCAATCTGCATACTGGTGGCATTATCAATTGAATCAATTGCGTTGATCACCACAGTGTTTTCACCGGAATTACAATCATTTACATCTATATCAATGTTAAAATCTCCTGTCGCAGCAAGACGGTGAAGATCCGAACCAATGGTGAGTTCCCTTGGTTGTCCAGCGTTGAGGGTATAAGTCAGGCCTTTAATGCCATTTTCAGTGTAAACATTACCAAGAATATTGATCCATTTCTGAGTTAATCCCGGTTTCCCAAAACTCTGATGATTACCATACCAGATATCTATATGGAGGGAAGATCCCTCCCTATCGCGTTTTCCAATCCCACAACTATAAATAAAAATTAGAATTACCGCAAGCAGACAAAACCTATGGGGTAGAAAATATCTATTTAGTATCAGGGCCCTCATTGATCCAGATATTCAGTAATGGTGCGTTCCATGTGTAGGGTTTACCCAGGATATCCAGGTCTCCATCCCCATCCAGGTCAGCAATCTTGCCTTCATGGACGCCATATCCTTTTGCAATTACCATTTCCCTGAAGTTGCCATTGCCGTCGCCCAACAGGATACGAACTTTCGCATCTGGGTTGCCTTCTCCAAAGCGCATTTCGGCACTGAAAATATCCAAATGACCATCTTCATTAAAGTCAATCACGTCGATGGTATGGCTGTTATCCAATCCTTCCAGCAACTTTATTTTTTCCCATGTACCTGTACCCCGCTTATTTCCCTGCCAGCCTTCCCATTCATGCCATCGATACATATACATTGGTCCGATACCATCACCTACAGATAGTATAATTTCTGGCCTGCCACCTTCAATGAACTGTCCCGCCGCACTGCGACTGAAGGTATAACTCGCATCGACGATGTTCTCAATGAACTCGCCATTGTCATATTTAAACCACCTTCCTCCGCCAATTATATCTTTCAGCCCATCACCATCGATATCGATAAAGGCAAGCCCTTCATGCTCATTGACGGATTGCCAGCCGGGATAACCGTTGAGGCCGACAACTGGCTCCATTTCACTATCTATAGAATACTTGTAGATGGGATACATTGGCCATTCATCCGCATCCTTTACATTTTCCGGTATTTCGGTAAGCACTAGAGCATTGGCACCCTGGTTCCAGAACACAAGTTCCACTTTACCATCTCCATCCACATCCCCAAACATTTGGTCGTGGTGTTTTTTACCTCCTGACTTTTTAATCGTATATCTGTTCCAGGGCTTTTGCTGATTGAAGTCCGGATATGGATTCTCCCACCACCATACTTCATTGCTCTGGCTTTCTCCGGCAAATACAATATCCTCATCTCCATCGCCATCAATATCGTAGCTGGCGGAACCGGCCTCGATGCGCAATGGATCAGCATCAACAATATGTCTATCCCATTTTCCATTTGAATATTTAAACAGAGTCAATGATGGAGCCTCTGTCCTTTCAGAAATAATAAAGTCCATGGCTCCATCTTTATCGACATCAACAATGAGTGAAGCGGTTTGCTGATTTCCAGAATTGGGCACCTCAATTTCTCCATTTACCGAAGATACAAGGCGCCATTGACGTGTATCATGATCTAATTCATCATTTCTCCAGAGATGTACAAATTTATAATCATCCCATCCGATACTGGCAATATCGAAATCTCCATCATTATCCAGGTCAGCAACCTGAGTCCCAAGATGACTTTCTTTTCCCTTATCCAGTATAATCTTTGAAAACGACCCTGTCCCATCGTTTGCCCACATCTGAAGTTCCAGTTCAGGGCCTTTATGTTCACAGGTAATGATATCCATATCTCCATCAGAATCCATATCCAGTACATCAAGGTTATTTATCGAATACTGAGTAACGATCCGATGGCGATTCCATTTCGCCTTCCGGTCGTCCCCCTGTTCATACCAGAAAACATTCCCATCCGGTTCCAGGCCGGGATAGCGTTCCTCGCAAACTATTATATCGGCCTTATGGTCCCCGTTTACATCTGCAACAGCGATACGGTCAGCCGGGTGGTTGGTACTGCCCAGTTCAAAATTCTTCCAGTTTCCGCTACCATCACCTGGATTTTCAAACCACACGATAATTAGTGGTTCAATACCACCCTCTGGTCTTCGTCCGGCAGCAATATCCATATCCCCATCCCCATCAATATCGCCTACACCAATACCTTCATCTGAGGTGTTGGGCGCAACAAGTGTTATTTTCCAATTTCCTTTCTCAGGTTTTTCTGGGATTTCGAAGCAATATATATTACCATCGCCGGCTATGACAAATTCCTCTTTACCTCCGGCTATGATCTGGGCTTTGTTAAATCCCTGGCTATTGACGTGAGAAGTGGCTGGCACCTCGCCGATCTTAATGGCGTTCCAGTTTTGGGCTGTATGATCCTTAGCTTCCATCCAGAAGACGTCGGGTAATGCCTGCGCGATCACATCACCAAATTCATCCCCATCCACATCCATTATGAGAATTCCATCTATATTCAGGCCCATATCAATTTTTCTCCATTCTCCAGACATATCGCCACCAGGATTTAGATAAACCCATCGACCACTCATGATGTCTTTGAAGCCATCGTTATTAAGGTCTCCCATATCCAGACCAAAGTACCTGAGCCATTCGGGAGTATCATAATCTCCCCATTTGCCTTTGTCATTATCCACCTCAATATAAGACCAGTTTGATACTGGTGATTGAGCAAATACCCTGGGCAAAGAAAACGTGATTAATAGTAGCAGGAGGGCCCTCAAAAACTCTGTGATTTTCATATTGTTCGTTTTTACAAATAATAAAGTGGTATGTTTTAATTATAAGGTATTATACCCGTTATTGATTAATTGTGTATCCATATTTTAAGTTTAATACTTTTTGCCAATATAGAATACATAACCATAAAATGCTCTAAACTTAAAATAAAGTTGTGTTTCATAGCGCTGATTTGCTATAAATTCCTTTACATTTTCCTTGTCGGGATATTTAGCGAGGAAATCAACCTGCACACTGTCCTGGGGGTAATAAAAGTGTTCCAGCCAGCAATTCTCTGGTAATATAAAACTGGCCACAGGAATATATCCGGCTTTTTGCATCTGATTAACTTTGTTGGCGATGGTATCAATTTCAGGATAAGCATTTTCCCAGAATTTCTCTATTTCAACCGGTCGTGAATCTGTAAACCAGGACGCCTCAGAAACCGCTATATACCCCCCGGTTTTGAGGAATTTCCTCCATTCGATTAACCCACGTTCAAAACCGATATTATAAATAGCACCCTCTGACCATATTAGATCCAACTCTTCATGCTTAAAAGGAAGATCTTCCATTGTACCGACAATACCCTTTACCCTTTCTTGTAGCTTCAGCTTTGCTGCATTCAGATTGAATTGATCAATAAAAGTAGGGAACATGTCCAATCCTGTGATTTTTCCGGCAGTATGCTGTCCCAGGGTCATAGTCTGACCGCCAGATCCACAGCCTATATCAGCAATCCGGGATTTATCCGTAAGATTATCGATAAAACTTAATGCTTTTATTGTGACCTCAGGGCTGCCGGGCCCTTGTCGTTCCAGGTTCGAATAATATTCACAGATTAAATTCAGGTCGAATTCGTGTATCGATTTATTTTCGCTACTCATGATGTCAAAAATTTTGTTGCAGGAAACAGGATAAAAGAATAAAACATCTTTTCTCAAACTTCATCTTAATGTTAAAAATAAAGGTATGATCAATACACTGAGAGGAGTGCTTCGACGTTTTAACGGGATAACCCTTGTTAGTATTCCAAAGGTTATCTACATGACATAAACCTTTTTATACTTAAACATTCAAAAATTTTAACTTTATAAAAATAGTAATTTTCTTAAATGGCATTATTAATATGGTTACTATAAATAGGATATTGCCTAAAAAATGAAATATGGAAACTTTAAGTCGAATCCTGGATATCGACCAGAATTATCTAATCATTGGATTACTTGTAATCTTTTTCTCTCTTGAACAGATATCTAAAACGCCCTTTCAATTTAAAAACAGAGGGCAGCACCTTTTTCAGAATATATTATTTCAAATTACACTAACTATACTGAATATTTTTTTTATAACTATTCAGGTCTATTGCATAGATTGGTTAAACAACAATCAAATTGGCATTTTATATCTAATAGAATTGCCCTTCTGGATAAAACTGATTATAAGCGTGATATTGTATGATTTGACAACGTATTGGATCCACCGGGCATCCCATCTTGTTCCATTACTATGGAGATTACACAGGGTACATCATAGCGATACCACAATGGATTCTTCCACCACATTCAGGTTCCACCCTTTAGAACTAATTCTGGTCTATCAAACGGGCAACATTTTAACTGCGGCCTTGTTCGGAACAGATGTTTTATCAATGGGATTGTATTATTTTATTGTTTACATATTTTTCTTTTTAGAACATTCCAACCTCAGCTACCCCAAATGGATTAACAAAACCCTGGGATTAGTCCTGGTTATGCCAGATCACCACAGAGTGCACCACCATAAGGATCAATATTATACGGATTCAAATTTTGCAGATATATTTATCATCTGGGATAGGATATTTGGTACTTTCAAGGAATTAAGTATCAAAAAAATGAATTATGGCTTAAAGGAGTTTGACCAAGATGATAAACAAACTTTTCTGTACCTCATGAAAAGTCCATTCATAAATATTAAAAGAATAGATTCTGAAGAGACCTCAAAGAACTAAATAATGAATCTGGAAGAAAACAAGAAAAATGCGATAAGCTTCTATAAAATAGCATATGAAGGGAATCCAAAAGATGCTGTTCAACAGTATGTAAGCAATGAGTATATTCAGCACAATCCTGATGTAGCTGATGGTATAGACGGATTTATCAACTATTTTGAACGAATGCAAAAAGAATACCCGGAAAAATCAATTGAATTTGTCCGTTGCATAGCAGAAGGAAATTTAGTAGCATTACATACACACCAAACTTGGCCTGGTAATGATGAATATGTGACAATGGACTTTTTCCGGTTTGATGACGAAGGGAAGATATGTGAACACTGGGATGCCATTCAAAAGATACCAACTCAATCAGCCAATCCGAATACGATGTACTAAATACTTTTTGGAGTCTGAATCAAGGAAGATTGGTTTTATTGTATTATAATTCTGTATTTGCTAACTTTAATTAGGCGTAATACCATAACAAAAAATAGGCGCGCAATTATAAGGTCATGCTGATCTAAATCAGCATTTTGAAAAGTTTTAATACATTTTGAAATAAGTAGCCCAGGATGAATCCATGGTCAAATATTGAAATTCCCTCAGATGATTCTGAAATTAGGAATATCAATGCATTTGAGGGCAATTTAGGTGGGATTCCGGAGCAAGTCGTTCAGATCCGAAAACTTATTTCCGGATTTGAAGTCTGTCACTTTAAATACAAAAAACACATCAACTATATCAAGGAGTCCATTGCAAATCTAAAACCAAACATTGTTTTAGAAGATATTGGCAAAAATCATTTAAGACATGGGAAACAGGTCCTGGAAAAAGATAAATCAGGAAGGAGTCTTTCAGGACAAATTTATATCTCTACGCTTATGAAATGGCTTGATGACATTGAGGAGGCAGATGATCATAATTTGAATGATGAGTTGCTTGATAAAATTACAAAATATCTTGGCGAAAGAGATACCGAAAAGGAGCGACTGGTTAGATTACTGATTGCCAGATTGAAATGGGATTGGAAATTGTATGAAAGCCTGCTAAAAGATAATGCGAACAAAGAACTGGAAAATCAGGTTTGCAGAATTGATGTTTGCCATTATAATTATCCGGATATTATTGATTCAGTATTAATTGGTATCGGGCAGCTTAAACCTGTTGACTCATTTGAGGGCTGCGGTTCCTTTAATTCAAATATTAAATCTACGATTAAGGACGAACTCCATTTACTGTCTGATAAAATCAAGGACAATCTTACCAAGAAAAAACCTGACAAAAGATCCATGATGAGTGCCTGGTTATATTTTTGCTTGGCTAAAACCTTAAAAGAACAAGTGGGATTAAAGCAA
>CBDUBA010000037.1:0-35202 GCA_965365275.1 uncultured Cyclobacteriaceae bacterium
AAATCAGTCCTTATAAACTGATCCTGATGCCTGGACCGATCAGGAAGAAAAATTCCTCGGCATTCAGTTTGTAACCACCACCAAAGTAAAGCGGGAAGGTTAGTTTTTTATCTTTTCTTGTAGGGTATAATGAACCTAATATTACTATGGCCAGGTCCCGGTTGTCATCATTTTCTGAAAAATTAAAAGCATCGAGCGCGAGAAACCCGGCACCCACCTTGAAAGGCTGCAACCGGTTGATCCTGTTTTTCTGGTAAAAACTGAATTGTGCGATCATAGCCATACTGATCCCTGTCAAATTCCCTGCAGACTCACTTCCATAGGTGACCAACCCTGCCGGGAAGGAAACTTCAATGTCAAATCGCCAATATTTCTCATATATTATCTCGATTGTTTCTTTAAACCCCGCTCCGTCATAAATATTCTTGTCATTGCTGATCTCGACGGTTATTTTTGACCATGATTCTATATCGTAGGTTTTTTTATTAAGATAATTGTTAACATTTATGACATTGGAAGAGCAATTACCCCGGTAGAAACCATCCCTGGGAGAAAATGGCCCTGGACATACTACTATGTCTTCAAATTCCTTTATCTCAAGCAATTCATTATTCCTGCCTCTTAATGTGACCGTGATATTCAGATGCTGCTGGCCATATAATTCGCCCTCCGAATCAATTTTGTTGTTGTCAAATTTTAAAGTTAAATATTGAATAACTTCAGGTGTTAAAATGGTATTCCCTATGGTATTAACCTGCCTTTTAAATCCATTCCCTTCAATGGTGATGTAGTCAAATTCACGAGGCCTCCTATATTCCTGCACCTTTAGCTCAAAACCTGTTTTCTCACCATGATTATAAATGGGTATGGTCCGGCTGTAAATATCAATTGGGATATTCAATACGTAGGTTGTCACGTATTCATTATGTATGAGCGTGTCAAGAGTGATGTTGTTCACACCCTCAAATTCAAAAGAAGCTTTCTGCAGGGATTCACCCTCCATTCTTAATTCTACAGTCTCCCCTGGATGTACCGAGAGATTGGTCGTCCAATCCATCCCCTCCCTTAAAAGTTGTATGTTTTTTATTTGTGGTTTAGGAATAATATCCAGGTTGGTAATAAACAATGACTGGTCATTTTCCTTAATATAGAGATATCCCTGGTTTATCCGGTGAAGGGAATATGGACGAAGAATACAAAGCATCCGTCCATTGTCGATATGACTTTTCACAAATAATTCTGCAATCAGGGCCCCTCCGGGTTCTTCCTGGTTTTCTATCCTGTAAGTGCGCCCCGGATTTAAGGATGGATTGCTTTGCATCTGGATCTCATATCCCGCGAGGTTCTGTGGATCATGGATGATATACTCCCGGTCGATATTTAAAAACCTGAGCCGGCTCCTGCGTACCATGAATTCCTCACGGATCACCGGTAAATCGTAACTCAGGGTTCCAAATTCAGTAAGAAAGGGCCTTTTGGTCTTGATATGAAGTTCGAGCATCTGAAATCCATAATTTCTGGATATCAAATGCAAATACATTTTTCCGCCTTCCTCTGACAGCCGGTAATTGATTAACTTGTCGGTTGTCCAGAGATTATCGATCCACACATTGCGGATATTATCAGTGATGAGGGGGAACACTTTTTCTTCACCAATAAAGAGTTCGTTATTCAAGGGGATGAACTCCACTGTCGTGGTCGTAACCGGCAGGAGGGGAATCACCTCCATAGATATCTCTGAAGAATCACTATTGCTGACAGCAAAGGTAAAATTCAGAAAATCAGCGTTATACAGGTTGCGGAATCTGATTTTAAAGCGATAATATTCATCATTGAAGTTTACCATTGAATCCAATACCGTAAAATCGTTTGATTTTACCAGCTTCAATCTGGAGAAAAGATCGTCTCTGTACGGATAAACCCTTACTTCACAGATTGGATTCTCTTCTTTAAAATGGAAATACAAATGATTCTGTCCATTATAAACAGCCAGGTTATCCCTTGTGTTGAACATCATGGTATCCATGCGGACCTCAACGTTCGAAAATATTGTTGATGGAATTTGGCTGAATGATACGGATGCCAACAGGTAGAATAAGCAAGTAATAATATACTTCTTTAAATACATAGCTTTAAAAAATCACATTGACTTTAATTAAAATACATAACCAATATTAACGCCAAAACGAGGAGTTATGGCAAAACTACCCTGGCGAAGATCATCAAATTTTTTGTCATAGAAAGGATTGTCTTCATAATTTTTCTTGAAATCCCTGTATCCAATCCCAACACCAATGAAAAAATCTATTGTTATCCCGGATTGTTTTGATTTTACATTCCAGGTCTGTCCAAACAATTTCATCCATCGGTTTCCTATCATTAGAGAATACTCATAAAGTTGTTCCCTTGCACTCACGGTATAGGTTTCCTGATTTGACAGGTTGGCAGAATCAAGGGCGTTGAACTGATGCTGGATGTAAGTATATCTTATTTCATGTGAGAAATATAACATGCCAATACTTTTTTCAGGATGGTAAAACTTCTGCCTGAAAGCAATCCCAAATCCCCTCTGATACAGATCATAAGGATCTAATGAACTACTATTCTTAAAAAATGGATCGCGGATAATATTAAACTGAATTTCGTATCCAAGTCTTTCCTGGAAATAGAATTCCAGTGACAGCGGGAGGCTACTCAGGATTGGAGCTACGGGGTTAGTTGCTATAATAATACCCCTGAATTCATTGATAACCGGCGTAAAATACCTGTTATTTCGTTTTTTGTATTTATAATCCGGTTTCATATAATCGCCCTGGGCCTCAACGACTGTGGTCTGGTCACCCACTTTGAATACCGGTTTGTCATCTTCATATATGGGTCTGTAATATCCGGCTACGCTGCCATCTTCCTTATATAATTCCCAGTTGCCAACATTTTTCCCATTCTTGATCTTTCCCTTCATCTTGATCTTCCCATTTTGATAATACCCGGTATAGTCTCCTTCTCCGTTTATGAAATCAGCTTCACCTTCAAGACTCCCGTCTTCATAATAATACATCCATTTCCCTTCATGGATCCCATCCTTCATTTTTCCGATCACTTTCAGGTTGCCATTATCATAGAATTCTTTATATTCTCCGGATCCTGATTGAAAAAAACCTTCCCCCTTCATATACCCTTCATTGTCATATATTCTCCAATTCCCTTCTTTACGTCCTTTTATTTCAATTCCTTCCGAGCTTTTAGTCCCATTTTCATGATAATATGTCCAGGGTCCGTTCTTGATGCCTTCCTCATAATTCCCGGAGGCTGAGATTTCACCATTTTCATAATAATAAGACCACAATCCTGTCCTGAGTCCCTCTTTAAATTTTCCCTCCGCCTGTTTGCCACCATTTTCATAAAAATATACCCAGGTTGAATCACTTTTGCCATCAATGTTATAACCCTGCACTTTTACATTGCCATTGTTGTAAAATTCCTTATAAAAACCAACATCACCTTCATAATAAGCCTGGGCTTTCAAAGTGCCATCCTCATAAAAATGGTTCCAGATTCCCGTTTTTTCTCCATTTTTGAAATTTCCACGGCTTTTCTTGGAACCGCTTTCGAAATAAAACCTCCATTCTCCTTCCCGTTTCCCATTGTAAATATTCCCTTCCATGCTTAGCTGGCCGTTTTCATAGTAGTATTTCCATAATCCATAATTGGAATTGCCTTTAAGCTGCCCCCGCATCTTGAGCTTACCTCCTTCATAATAATAATTCCAGTAGCCGGTTGGATTGTTATTCTGGTAAAAACCTTCGGATTTGATATTCCCATTCTGATAAAATGACATATATTTTCCGTCAAGCACATTTTTATTGCTTTCAAGAACCATGAAAGTTTCTTTTATCCTGGTATCCCCTTCTTCGAAATAGGTGTTTACGGTCACCCGCTGTGCGTACAGGAGGTTTACGCCTGCAATAAAAATGATAAGGCTTAAAGAAAGAATTCTTAACATAGACCCCATAGACTGCCTGATACCAACATCTTCATAACGTCCTGATGGCAGCCAGTTTTATACATACACCTTAAAAAAATTTACCTGTTATTTACTTATAACATTATAATTGTAAATTTGGTATATATAATTCACTAAAACAACTTAATCCCATGTCTGAGGAAGCATCAAGCCCGAAGTCATCTTTTTATGATGATTTTGAATCTCCCGATTTTTATGATATTGACAGGCTTTTAACGGAAGAGCATATCCTGGTCAGAAGTGCTATGCGTGATTTTGTAAAACAAGAAATTACCCCGTTTATTGAAGAATGGGCTCAGAATTCAACATTTCCAAATACGATAGTTAAAAAGTTTGGAGATATCGGGGCCTTTGGGCCTTTTATCCCTGCAAAATATGGGGGCGGGGAAATGGACTACATTTCCTATGGCTTGATCATGCAGGAAATTGAAAGGGGTGATTCAGGAATGCGATCTACTGCTTCCGTTCAGGGTTCGCTCGTAATGTATCCAATCTATAAATATGGATCTGAAGCACAAAAGGAAAAGTATCTGCCAAAGCTTGCTTCCGGTGAGTTATTGGGATGTTTTGGTTTAACAGAACCGGATTTCGGTTCAAACCCGGCCGGTATGAAAAGCAGGATCGTTGACAAAGGGGACCATTACATCCTGAATGGATCGAAAATGTGGATATCTAATGCCCCTGAAGCGGATATTGCTATCGTGTGGGCTAAGGATGAAACGAACAGGATCAAGGGGATGATCCTTGAAAGGGATATGGAAGGTTTGACAACGCCGGAAACCCATGGAAAGTGGTCTTTGCGGGCCAGTTGTACCGGTGAACTGGTTTTCGATAATGTAAAAGTACCTAAGGAACAGATCCTCCCTGGCAAAGATGGCCTGAGTGCACCCCTGGGTTGTCTTGATTCGGCCCGGTATGGTATTGCGTGGGGCGTCATAGGGGCGGCAATGGATTGCTACGAATCAGCCCGGAAATATGCCAGTGAGCGGATACAGTTCGATAAGCCAATTGCCTCGTTTCAGCTGACCCAGAAAAAACTTGCTGAAATGCTTACGGAAATTACAAAGGCTCAACTGCTGAACTGGAGATTGGGGGGACTGATGACTGAAGGGAAAGCCACTTCTTCACAGATATCCCTCGCGAAGAGAAATAATGTGGAAGTAGCACTGAATATAGCAAGGGAAGCAAGGCAGATCTTTGGCGGAATGGGAATAACCGGTGACTATCCCATCATGCGACATATGATGAACCTGGAGTCGGTTATAACGTATGAAGGTACCCATGACATCCACCTTCTTATTCTGGGAAAGGAAATAACAGGCATTTCTGCGTTTATATAGGCCTTAGAGCAGTTTTAAATACAATTATTTAAAAAAAAAGGCCGATTGTAAAAACATTGCAAATTTTTGCTCTTAATGTTTTCAAAATTAAATTTACTTTCTACATTTGTCTGCGATATGATAGAAAATAGAAATACTTTGTACTGGTGGTGGCCTGAGAAATTTATTTTTCAGCTGTAAAAAGAAGTACGGGTATATCAAAAATATATAGAGCTTGCTGATTACAGTGAGCTTTTTTTGTTTATATAAATTGTTATGGCTTTGAAAACTTTTTCTTTTAAAACTTCATCAAAACGACTGATAGCGGATGTGGTAACACCAGTGAGCATATATCTTAAGCTGCGCGACAGGTTTGCCAATACTTTCCTGCTGGAAAGTTCAGATTATCATGCAGCAGATAACAGCTATTCTTATATCTGTTGTAACCCAATTGCCTCTTTCTCTCTTAAGGGGAAGCTCGTGTCAATGACTTATCCTGATGGCTCCCATGAAGATATCAGTCTTAAAGACCGGTCTGAGGTGATCGATTTGCTGGGTGAATTTATTAAAGGGTTTAAAGCCCCAGATCAATCGCATAATTTTATAACAAACGGCTTGTTTGGCTATATTTCATATGATGCGGTTGAACATTTCGAGGATATCGAATTGCATGATTCTGAAAAGCCGGATTATGATGTTCCTGAGATCCATTACACGGTATTCCGGAATGTGCTTGTGGTTAATCATTTTAAAAGTGAATTGTTTGTCTTTGATCACCAGCTGGAGGAGGATACTTCCGATTCAAATGTGGATGATCTTATATCCCTGATCGGCAGTAAGAACTTTCCAACCTATGAATTCCATATTGATTCAAAGGAGACCTCGAATTTTACGGATGAGGAATTCTTAAAGGTGATCGAAAAGGGCCGCGAACACTGTCTCCTGGGAGATGTCTTTCAAATAGTGCTCTCCAGACGGTTTGAATCGGGCTTTAAAGGAGATGAGTTTATTGTCTACCGGGCTCTGCGGGCGATCAACCCTTCTCCATACCTTTTCTATTTTGACTATAGCAATTTCAAGATATTTGGTTCCTCACCTGAGGCACAGATCGTTATAAAAAACAACCGGGCTAGTATATTCCCTATCGCCGGCACATTCAAACGGAGTGGGAATGATAAATATGATTCTGAGCTTGCAAGGAAACTTTCTGATGATCCAAAGGAAGATTCAGAACATGTAATGCTGGTTGACCTGGCCAGGAACGACCTTTCAAGAAACGGATCGGATGTGGAAGTTGAGAAATTTAAGGAGATCCAGTTCTATTCACACGTAATTCATCTCGTTTCCAAGGTATCCGGAAATCTTAGGGAGAATACTTCAACTGTACGTATAGTAGCAGATACATTCCCTGCCGGCACCTTATCCGGGGCGCCAAAACACAGGGCGATGCAATTGATCAATAAGTATGAGCCTACACAGCGGGGCTATTACGGTGGAGCAATCGGTTTTCTCGGATTCAATGGGGATTTTAACCATGCCATAATGATCCGGTCGTTTTTCAGTAAGAACAATACCCTGTATTATCAGGCCGGAGCCGGTGTGGTCGCTAAATCGGTTCCCGAAAGTGAGTTGCAGGAAGTCAATAACAAGCTGGCGGCATTACGGAAAGCATTAAAGGATGCCGGGGAATTTGTAAACTAAGAGGGGCATGAAAATACTGGTATTTGATAATTATGATTCGTTCACTTATAACCTGGTGCATATTATACGTGAACTGGGATATGGAAGAGAAATGGATATTGTCAGGAATGATAAGATCGAACTCGAGGAGATCGATGTATATGACAAGATCCTCCTTTCACCAGGTCCGGGTGTGCCAAAAGATGCCGGAATTATGGAAAAGCTGATAGAGGAATATGCGCCAAGTAAAAGCATCATGGGCGTATGCCTTGGTCATCAAGGTATCGCGGAAGTATTCAATGCAGAATTGTATAATATGCCGATTGTGCTTCATGGGATCACAACAGAAACCCGGATACTGGCTTCTGAAGATTTTCTTTTTAGGGGTGTTCCGGAGGAAATTAAGGTTTGTCGATATCATAGCTGGGCGGTAATTCCGGAAACCGTGCATGGTGACCTGGAAATCACTGCAGTGGATAATGAAGGGGTTGTAATGGCCTTAAGGCATAATAAGTATGATGTGAGAGGCCTGCAGTTTCATCCTGAAGCCTATTTGACTGAACATGGCAAATTGATGGTAGAGAATTGGTTAAAGAACTAAGTTAAAAATGATAAAAGAATGGATTCGATATTACGATTCAGTCCCTGCAAACCGGAGTCTGGATTGCCCTGAGGATTGTTCAATACAATATTCCGGAAAATAAAGAAATTTAACTGAAGAATAATTATTAAAAATGAAAGAGGTTTTAAATAACTTGTTCGAATATAAATCCTTGAATAAGGACGATGCCAAAGAAATTTTGAAAAACCTGGCCCAGGGTGCCTACAACAACAGCCAGGTGGCTTCTTTTCTTACGGTATATCTTATGCGGAGCATTACGGTTGACGAATTGGAAGGATTCAGGGAAGCGATGCTGGAACTCTGTATCCCTTTAGATCTGGCCGAATACGATCCCATTGACTTATGTGGAACCGGTGGGGATGGGAAGGATACTTTCAATATTTCGACTTTGTCATCATTTCTGGTCGCTGCTACCGGGCAACCGGTAGCCAAACATGGAAATAATAGTGTTTCATCGGTATGCGGATCATCCAATATCCTGGCACATTTCGGGGCGAAGTTCAGCAATGAACCGGAACAACTTAAGAAGAGTATTGAATTATCCGGCATATGTTACCTGCATGCCCCACTTTTCCACCCGGCAATGAAAAACGTGGCTCCCATAAGACAGGAACTAGGCATTAAAACCTTTTTCAACATGCTGGGACCAATGGTCAATCCAGCCTTTGTGAAGAAACAACTGGTTGGTGTGTTTAGCCTCGAACTTGCCAGGTTATATGCCTACCTCTATCAGCGATCAGATAGCCAGTTCGCTATCATTCATGCGCTAGACGGGTATGATGAGATCTCCCTGACCGGCGGTTTCAAGATGATCACAAGGAATAATGAGTTTATACTTAATCCAAGAGACCTGGGACTATCTGAAGCTGATCCTTCTGATTTATACGGGGGGAAAGATGTAGAGGAAGCAGCCAGGATATTTTATGGGATACTGGAAGGGAAAGGAACCAGGGCCCAGAACGATGTGGTGATTGCCAACGCGGGGATGTCATTATATGGTTCGGGCTTTTCCAGTTCAGTAGAGGAGGCTATAGATAAGGCTTCGGAAGCACTTAGATCAGGAGAAGCGCTTAAAAGGTTTAATAAGTTTATTGAAGTGAACAAGGGATAAGTCTCTGTTTAAAATAGTAAAATATACAACATGAATATACTGGAGGAAATTATAGCTTTTAAAAGGGTAGAGGTTAAACAAAGAAAGGAGCTTTATCCCATAAAATTGCTGGAGAAAAGCATCCATTTTGAAGCACCGGTGGTTTCACTGAAGAAGTATCTGCTCAGGAAGGATAAGTATGGGATTATTGCAGAGATAAAAAGAAGATCGCCATCGAAAGGTGTCATTAATCCGCACGTATCCATTGAAAGAACTTCTATCGGTTATATGCAGGCAGGTGCTTCCGCATTATCGGTTCTTACAGATGAAAAATATTTCGGAGGATCACGCGAAGATTTGAAACAGGCAAGAAAATACAATTTCTGCCCCATTCTTCGAAAAGATTTTATAGTCGATGAGTATCAGTTAATAGAGGCAAAATCGATTGGCGCAGATGCAATACTCTTGATAGCCGCTGCACTCGATCCTGTCCAAGTTGGGCAGTTAGCGGAGAAGGCCCATGAACTCGACCTGGAAGTGCTGATGGAGGTACATAATGAGGAGGAACTGCTTAATAACATCCATGATTCAGTTGATATTATTGGTGTGAATAACCGGGATCTTAAAACCTTTACCACTGATCTGGAAACATCAGTGTTGCTTTCAGATAAGATCCCTGATGAATATGTGAAGATTTCTGAAAGTGGTATCCATGATCCGAAAGATATCATATATCTGAAAAAGGCCGGATTTCAGGGATTCCTGATGGGGGAACATTTTATGACACAAAGCAGGCCGGAAAAGGCATGCGCTGAGTTTATCTCTAAGCTGAAAGAAAAATTGGGTGATCAAAGGAACTAAATTTATTTCAATAGAAAATCTTCGATCTTATGATGGGATATGGATTCCTAATCGGTTATTGATAAAAACGAATATTGAAAATAAAAATTGAGAGAGGCTGGGATTGAATTAGATATCTATGAACCTGAAATTAAAAATATGTGGAATGAAATTCCCGGATAATATCCGCGAGGTGATCAAATACCGGCCGGACTATCTGGGATTTATATTTTATCCGGGATCACCAAGGTATGCCGGTGAAAATTTGGATGAACTGAGTAAGCTGAATATTCCCTCATCAATATTGAAAACTGGCGTATTCGTTAATGAAAGCATAGATAAGATAAAACAGATCACCTCGTCAATTTCACTGGATATGGTGCAGTTGCATGGTAAGGAACCTGTTACCGACTGTATTGAATTAAAGCGATCAGGCCTCAAAATCACTAAAGTGTTTTCAGTTGGGGAAGATTTTGATTTTAACCTTATGGAACCTTATGTAGGCAATGTTGATTATTTTCTTTTTGACACGAAAGGAAAATATCATGGTGGAAATAGCATTCCCTTTGATTGGCAAATTATTGAAAAATACCCTTTCAGTATCCCTTTCTTCCTGGGTGGTGGGATTGGCCTGGAGAACATAGATCTTGTTAAGCAAATCAAAAATTCTTATTTATATGCCCTGGATGCCAACAGCAGGTTGGAAATTTCACCGGGCCTCAAGGATCCTGAAAAGATAAAATTATTCAGAAGAAAATTTGACAAATTATACATATGATTGATCAGAATACGGATTACAATGTAGCCCCAAATGGATATTATGGACATTTTGGAGGATCATATATCCCTGAGATGTTATACCCCAACGTGGAGGAGCTTCGTCAGAACTATATGGAGATCCTGTCGGACAAATCCTTTAAGGACTCGTTCTACAAACTATTGAGGGATTATGTAGGTAGGCCGACTCCCCTGTATCTGGCCGAACGATTATCCGAAAGGATCGGAGCGAAGATCTATCTTAAAAGGGAAGACCTTAGCCATACCGGTGCCCATAAAATCAACAATACGGTTGGGCAGATCCTTCTTGCTAAAAGATTGGGCAAAACCAGGATCATCGCTGAAACAGGGGCCGGCCAGCATGGCGTAGCTACAGCCACTGTATGTGCGCTCATGGGGATGGAATGTACTGTTTACATGGGCTCATTGGATATATCCAGGCAACGTCCAAATGTCGAGCGTATGAAGATCCTGGGTGCGGAGGTAAAAGCCGCCGAGTGTGGCAATAAAACACTTAAAGATGCCACGAATGAAGCCATGAGACATTGGATCAATAATCCGGTGGATACGCATTACATCATAGGATCGGTAGTAGGCCCGCATCCATATCCGGATATGGTGGCCCGTTTTCAATCCGTGATCAGCGAAGAAATGAAATGGCAACTTAATGAAACGGAAGGTCGTGATTATCCCGATACGATCGTAGCCTGCCTGGGTGGAGGAAGTAATGCAGCTGGAGCATTCTACCATTATTTTGATGATAAAAGGGTTAATCTCATCACGGTGGAAGCCTCTGGCAAAGGAGTGGACAGTGGTTTTTCAGCAGCTACAACAGCCTTGGGAAAACCGGGCATCCTCCATGGAAGTAAAACCCTGCTGATGCAGACAGATGACGGGCAGGTTGTAGAGCCCTATTCTATATCGGCAGGACTTGATTATCCCGGGATCGGACCCTTGCACGCTCATTTACATGAATCGGGACGGGCATCTTTTTATAATGTTACGGATGATGAGGCCATGCAGGCCTGTATCACACTGAGCAGACTTGAAGGTATCATTCCGGCAATAGAATCAGCTCATGCCCTGGCAATTCTGGAAAAACTGGAATTCAACAGGGATGAGTTGGTCGTTGTGAACCTATCCGGCAGAGGTGATAAAGACCTGGAAACCATTATAAACTGGGGTGGATACTGATAAATGATTGATTAACTGATAAAGGGTCGGGTAAATTGGGTCTGTATACCATAATCCGATGAATCCAGATTAACATGATTAAGAATGGAAAAACTTTTAAACGCTTTTAAGGAAAAATCTGAAAAACTGCTTTCAGTATATTTTTCAGCCGGGTATCCTCAACTCGAGGATACTGGTCGTATCATGATGGCCCTTCAGAAAGGAGGTGCTGATATGATTGAGGTGGGAATCCCGTTCTCGGATCCTGTGGCCGATGGACCTACAATCCAGGATAGCAATAAAATAGCCCTGGAAAACGGCATCACACTTAAAAAGATAATTACGCAGGTCAGTGAAATAAAGGAGAAGATCCGTGTCCCAGTTATTTTAATGGGTTATCTAAATCCTGTTTATCAATATGGCATGGAGAAATTCTGCCAGGATTGTCAGAATGCGGGTGTAAGTGGATTAATAATTCCAGACCTGCCTGTTCAGGAATATCAGAATGAATACGAAGCCCTTTTTCAAAAACATGATCTGGCAAATATATTTCTGATCACCCCCCAGACCAGTGAAGCCCGCATAAGGGAAATAGATCATATTAGCCAATCCTTCATATACATGGTATCTTCTGCCTCCACAACCGGTGCCAGAAAGGGACTATCTAAGGATCAGGTTGACTATTTCAAAAGGGTAGAGCGGATGAATCTGAAATCCCCGTTAATGATTGGATTTGGTATTTCTGATCATCAGAGTTTTTCGCAGGCTGTTAACTATGCCGATGGGGCAATTATTGGAAGTGCTTTTATAAATGTATTGAAGAATAGTGATAACCTGGAAGAGGATATTGTAGGCTATGTCCGTAGTGTAAAAGGAAATTAAAAGAGAAATTATGATCATACAGTTGAAAAATGATATCACCCCTGAACAGAAGGATGAAATTATTAATAAACTTCATTCAATAAACTATAGTGCCAACGAGGTCACTACCCAGATTGGAGGCTATCTGATTGGTATCGGGAAATCAAATTTTGATATACGGGAACTTGGATTTATGCCAGGTATCTCAGATATACATATTGTTTCTGATAACTTCAAGCTGGTATCAAGGAAATGGAAAGTAAATCCAACGATGATCGATCTTGGCGATGGGATATTTATCGGCGAGAATAATTTCTCGATCATGGCTGGTCCCTGTTCTATAGAAGGGGAAGAAAATATACAATCTACACTGGACCATCTCAAGAAGAACAACATCAGGATCATGCGTGGAGGTGTGTATAAGCCGCGTAGTTCTCCCTATTCCTTCCGCGGCCTGGGACTTGATGGTCTTAAAATATGGCATAAACTGGCCAGGGAGGCTGGTATCAAGATCATAACGGAAGTTATGCAGGTATCTCAGATTGAGTCAATGTATGATTATATCGATATTTACCAGGTAGGGGCAAGAAATACCCAGAATTTCAACCTCCTGGATGAATTGGGTAAGGTGGACAAACCTGTGATGATTAAGCGTGGGATATCCGGAACCATCGATGAATTATTGTATTCTGCTGAATATGTTTTCTCCGGCGGGAATGAAAAACTGATTTTGTGTGAAAGGGGCATAAGGACTTATGAAAAAGCGAGCCGTAATACCCTGGACTTGAATGCGATCCCTATTCTTAAGGAAAAAACACATCTCCCGGTTATTTCAGATCCATCACATGGTATAGGGATCAGGGACTATGTTCTTCCCATGTCACTGGCCAGTATCATGGCGGGTGCAGACGGGATCATGGTAGAAGTTCATCAAATGCCCGAGAAAGCTTACTCAGATGGCCAGCAGACCCTGGATTATACTGAGGCAGCGCATCTATATGAATCGGCCAGGAAGACATATAACTTAAGAATAAGTCTATAAACCTGCCTTAAATAATAATTAAAAGGAATCCCTATTTTTTGCAGGAAAGTTTGAATAAAATTGCGATTTAACTAGATTGTATTATCATTCAAACCGATTTTTTAAAATGGAAGCGAAGTTATACAACAGAAAAGGCCTGGAAATTTTCCTGGTCCTGCTCAGAACAGTCATAGGTTGGCATTTTTTATACGAAGGAATCTCTAAACTGCTGGATCCAAATTGGTCATCTTTTAACTTTCTATCGGTATCCAAATGGATATTCGCGGACTTTTTTCAAGGCATTGCCGGCAATCCTGAAGCTTTGGCGATAGTCGACTTTCTCAACATCTGGGGATTGATACTTATCGGCTTATCTCTCTTCTTCGGAATCTTAACAAGGTATGCTTCTGCATTTGGAATCGTTTTGCTATCACTTTATTATGTTGCAAATCCGCCCTTCCTGGGCATGGATTTTGGCGTTCCCACGGAAGGGCAATACCTGATCGTTAATAAAAACCTGGTTGAATTAATGGCGCTATGCGTTTTTCTGTTTGTTTCTCCAAAAAGCCTTCCCGGCCTTGACAGGTTGATAAGTCTGATAAGAAGTCAAATGATGCAGGTTAAGAGAGCAGGAGCACAGGAAGCAGGTGATAAGGATTATGATGAAGTAAAATTGAGCAGGAGAGAGCTGGTGAAAAACCTTGCTACCCTGCCCATTTTTGGCGGATTTGTTATTGCGGCCATCAAGAAGAAGGGATGGATAAGCTATGAAGAGAAATTTCTCGAGGAGACGGATGCCGTTACGAGTGCCACCATCAAATCCTATAATTTCACAAGCCTCCAGGATCTGACTGAGAAGGTCCCTCATACTACCATAGCTGGTGAAGAATTCAGCCGTGTCATACTGGGAGGGAACCTGATAGGTGGATGGGCGCATGCAAGGGACCTGATTTATGTATCGAAGCTGGTAAAGTCGTATTTCCATGATGATAAAGTCTATGAAACCTTTCTGATGGCTGAAAAATGTGGAATAAATGCATTCCTGACGAATCCTGTTTTATGCCGTGTTATTAATACATATTGGAAAAGAAAGATCGGAAAGATAAAGTTCATATCTGATTGCGGAGGAGAAGACACCTTGAAAGGTGCACAAATGTCAATTGATAATGGAGCCAGTGCCTGCTACGTGCATGGTGGGATGGCAGATATGATGGTGGAACAGGGTAGGATGGAGGAAATTGGTAAAACATTAGAATTGATTAAGGCAAATGGTCTGCCAGCTGGAATTGGCGGACATAAACTGGCGACAGTAAAAGCTTGTGTGGACTATGGATTGAAACCTGATTTCTGGATGAAAACCCTTCATCATACCAATTACTGGTCTGCAAACAAAGAGAACCAGCATGATAATATCTGGTGTACTGATCCGGAAGATACTATTGAGTATATGAAATCTATTGATGTTCCATGGATTGCTTTCAAGACACTTGCCGCCGGGGCTATACATCCCGAGGTCGGATTCAAATATGCTTTTGAAAATGGAGCTGATTTCATTTGTGTCGGTATGTATGATTTCCAGATCGTCGATGATGTTAACATAGCCATGAATGTACTGAATTCCAATCTGAACAGGCAACGACCGTGGCGGGCCTGATCATTTTACCGCCGTGGACCATAATTTTGCCGTGGGCCATAATTTTGCCGTGGGCCATGATTTTTTAGAATCACAAATTGAAAGACTCATATTTTAAACTTTTCAGACATGTACATTATTAGATCCATTGCGCAATTTTTTTCACTCATTATATTGATTCCTCTCCTGATGTGTTCTCCTGAAAAGGAAGAAATTGAAAACATTGATGATAAGGATGCCTATGTTCAGGTAAGCACTGAAAATCCGGCTTATTTTGAATTAAGCAATGGCTCCACCTATATCCCGAATGGATTTAATCTTGTTAATCCACCGGAAGAAGATGAACTGGAAGAGGTGGTGTTGACAATGGCAGCTAACCGCATTAATTATTGCAGGGTATGGCTGGGTCTTCCTCTTTGGGATATAGAACATGAGAAAAGTGGGGTATACGATGTTGAGAAAGCGAAAATCCTGGATCGTTTTCTGGAGTTATGTTATGCAAATGGGATAAAGGTTAAGATGTGCCTGGAATACTTCAGGGATTGCCCGGCGGAGAAGAACCGATGGTCTGACAAGATTATTCATAATGTGGCGAATGGTGGATATTACGCTTCCATGGAAGAGTTTATTGATAGTGAGCAGGGGCATGAACAGTTCAAAAGAAAGTTAAAGTTCTACCAGGAAAGGTACGGAGACCGGCCGGAAATTTTTGCCTGGGAACTGTGGAATGAGGTCAACTGCGTGAAGGGGGATTATCTGGAGTGGACAAAGATCATGTTGCCTGAGTTACACAGACTGTTCCCCAAAAACCTGGCTGTACAAAGCCTGGGAAGTTACGATTATGAAGGTTACCGGGAAGAAATGTACAGGCCGATGATGTTACTTGAGACAAATGACGTAACACAGGTTCACCGTTACCTGGACCTGGGAGCCCGATGGGAAGTTTGTCATGGCCCGGCGGATGTACTAGCCGCGGAAGCTGTCCGTGAAATGCTGAACTTTAATACCGGGAAACCGGTGGTTCTGGCGGAAACAGGGGCTGTAAAACCCAGGCATACCGGCTATTCTGATATCTATGCCCTGGATACTGTAGGTGTGCTAAACCATGATCAATTATTTGCACCTTTCTTTGCAGGGGCTGCTGGAACAGGAAATGCCTGGTGGTGGAGGCAATCTATCGACAGGTTCGATCAATGGTACCTTTTTGACCGATTTGCCGAAGCTGTTAAAGGAATTGATCCTGTAAAAGAGAGATTTGAGCCTGTAATGATACCCCATGATAAATTACGGATCTATGCCCTCGTGGGAAATAATACCCTGATCGCCTGGTGTAAGGACATACACAACGATTGGAGAACTGAATTTGAAAAAGGAATTAAGCCGGAATTACTTCAGGATCTTACCGTAGATCTTACAACTTTTCTCACAGATGTAGAGATAGAAAATTCGCAGGCCTATGATCCCTGGACCGATACCTGGTCCACAGAGGTTTTAAGTGGTGGTAACCTGTCTTTACCTTCCTTTAAGAGATCGGTTGTTTTTAAAGTTGACTTCATTAACAACGGGTACACGCTATAACGACTCGATTTTTTTATCCGGGAAAAGAAGTGAGCCTGCTATAAGACATAGAGGTGCCAATATAAAACTTAACAATCCGGCATTGGTAGGGCTAATCTCCTGTACCAATAATGAAGTGACAGGAGGTATTGCACTGGCTATAAAGGCAAAATATGCGCCGGCTGTACTGGTTTTTTTCCAATAGATACCTCCGACAAGTGCAGTAAGGGTTCCGGCAAATGCAAGTGATCCTGTAAGGGCAATATATCGAAAAACTGTTTCAGTGAAATTATAATATATGCCCCAGAAATAAATAAAAATCCCGATGACAATGATACCTGCCCGAATGAACATCATGCGCTTTTTCTCATCCATGCGGTGCTTGAATACGGGGCCTGCGATATCCTGTGTTAAAATAGCACTGAAGGATAATAAATAACTGTCATAGGTTGACATGGATGCTGATAGGAAACCGATCATGATAAATCCGATCATGCCAGCAGGTATAATACGTATTAACATGTTTGGAAGAGCGGTCTGAGTATCCGGGATTATACCTATTACAGCCAATGCGGCAATACCCCATAACATGGGCATACAGGCCCGGAAAAACATGAAAATACTGCTTATCCGGTATAGCTTCCTGGCAGTATCTGCATCCTTCATACTAAATACACGCTGAACTACAGGTTGCCATGAGGACCATCCGGCGGTATAATATAGTGCTGTCCAGAGGATGAATAACAAACCATACTTGGGAGCTTCCCGTAGATCAAATCCTGCATCACCGTAATGAACACGGACTGAATCGAACATGCCATTAAAACCTCCGGCATGGGTGAACGCATAATAGCTTATCAATACTATTCCCGCAAGTAATACGACAAACTGGAATATATCCGTGATCACCACAGAGTACATCCCTCCGAGCATAGTGTAAGACACCACGATTACCAGAATTATCCCCATAATTATGGGTAAGGTATGAGGTGGAAATCCCATGGTAATCGAAAGAAATCGTCCTTCAACCTGAAGAAAGATTCCCATGTTCAGAATGCCGGTAATAAATATTAAAATCCCGGCGATCCAGCGTACCCCCGGGCGGAACCGCATTTCAAAATATTCAGGTACCGTTCTAATGCCTAAGGATCTTAAATGTTTGATTATAAATCCTGTACTCCCGATAACCCACATGGTTATGGCAGCAATGATTCCTGCCAATATGGCTACAAATCCATTGGAATATGCTTCCTCTGAAAAGTATATAATGGTGACCAGGCCCATCTCCGTACTGGCGAGCGTTGCGATCCCACGAAAGGATCGTAGCTTTCTTCCAACCAGGAGGAAATCATCAATATTTACAATCTGTTTTCTTGCAAACAGCCCGATGGATAAACTTACGATCAGAAATCCAATGATGAGAGCCCAATCAATAAAGACAAATGTATTCGTCATCCTGAAATTTAATCAATAATAGATTGAAGTTTAACGGGATGACCTGTTCTTGCTGATTCTTCCATGGCCTCCACAACCTGGGTGGCCACCAATCCATCTTCACCGGTAACCATGGGTTGGATATTGTTTTGGACACAATCTATGAAATGTTCAATCGATGCAGTGCAGAATCCAAGGGCCTGTCCATACCGGTCAACAACACCGGAAACGTCAGGAAACCCGGTCTCTTCTTCTGTATATTTTTCAATCATCCGATGATGACTTACATTGACGGAGGTACTTCCTTTTGATCCTGTAAAATCACCCTTAAATTCAAAGATATTGGGTGAACTTTCAGGCAGGATCCAGCAATTCTCCACGTAAGCCGTAGTACCCCTGGAAAATTCAAGTATAGATTGATAAAAATCCGGCGTATAGATACCTTTTTCCCTGAGTACTTCTGACCGGCTAACTGAGTATACTTTTATTATCTCATCTCCCGTGATCCATCGGATCAGATCAACCACATGGCTTCCTAAGAAATGCACTGGCGAAGACTTTGATGCCCAACTAAGCATTTTTGTGGGAACATATATTGTGTCATTCAAGCGGATGTTGATCATATGTAAATCACCCAGTTCTCCCGATTCAACCATCTTCTTTACATGCATAAATGGGATGTTCCAGTGGTTGTGGAAATCCACCATTAAAATAGACCCGGATACATTTCGTGCTGCAAGGATCTGCTTACAATCTTTGACCGTAGTGGCCAGGGGTTTTTCAACGAGCACATGCTTGCCGGCATGAAGCGCGTCCAGTACGATCTGAGTATGTGTATGATCCGGGGTAGCTATTGATATGGCTGTTATTCCCGGATCAGAAAGAATTTCCTGATAGTCGGTGGTATATTTATCGGCGCCAAATTTCTGGGATAAATGTTCAGCCCTATCTTTATCCATATCACAGACTATTTTTAGTTGAGTGAAGGGGGATGATGAGAAGGTCTGTGCGTGAATAGTTCCCCAGATCCCGCAGCCGATTATGCCAATACCTATGCTATCCATAAATTAAAAAATTTAAGAATTGAAAAAGTGTATTAATATATTAATCTAGTAAATATATTCCTGTGCCACTAAAAATGCCCTTTCTAAATTAATCTATGACCAATCTTTATTATGATTCTTTTTAACCATCCGCATATGCAGAAGATTATTAATTCCTGACGTCTAATCACACAGACTCATCACACCAGAAATCTTTTTAATTAGGAATCCCTAAGTAAACTTGTACTTCCCGGGCATGGGTACCGGTGTCACAGGCAGATCTCCGAATTCATACTTGTCCAGGGTGAAATCCTGTTTGGCAGACATCATCTGATCCCAGGTAATTTCCTGCCCACTATATGCCGCTTCCCGACCCATAATGGCCGTCATGGTTGATTCAGCAACCTGTCTGGCCTCATTGATGGGTTCCCCGATCCGGATACTGTGGATCAGATCATCATGTTCTGTCTGATAAGCATTATTCTTCTCCCCACGATAACGCCAGGGCTGACCATCCTTGATGCTTATACCTGTGTGCTGATATGAAAAATGTCCACGCCCCTTGGCACCAATAAATACATCGTCGATATAGTTTGCACACCCATTGATCTGACGGTCAAGACAGAAAATGGTGATGTCATTAGGGTATTCATATTGCACCGAATAGTGGTCATATGCATTGCCGAAGGTACTTCCGGTCCTGACCTGTCTTCCTCCAAGCCCAATCGCTTTGGTCGGTGTGGACTGACAAACCCAATTCATCAGATCGATAGAATGTATGAATTGTTCCACGAAAATATCTCCCGATAACCATTCATAGTACATCCAGTTCCTGAGCTGGTTTTCCATGTCCGACCATTCAGCCTGTGGTTCCAGGTACCAAAGCTCCCCGATCAGCCAGCGAGTAACACCAGACCGCAAATCTCCTATTTCACCTTCATGGATACGCTTTACCACTTCCTGAAAGGACTTATCTCGTCTTCGCTGTGTACCTGCTCCTATAGCCAGGCCTTTCTTTTTAGCTATTTCACCTGATTCAATGATGGAATGGACACCATTGGTATCGACAGCTGCAGGTTTTTCTATAAATACGTTTTTGCCGGCTTCAACGGCAGCCCTGAGTTGAACGGGACGAAAATGTGGTGGAGTAGCCAGAATAACATAATTGATCTCCGGGATCTCCAGTAGCTTTTTGTAGGCATCGAATCCGACAAAACAATGCTCATCTTTAATTTCCATGCCAACTTTCTTGAACTGTTCCCGGCTGGATCTCAATCGATCTTCCAGCGCATCTGCCATAGCCACGATCTTTACATTTTTCTGGGTTGCCTGGGCACCTTCTACCGGGTTCTCAGTATGGTATCCTGAATCCGGGTAAATGCTGTTGGTGGCCGCATGGACAGCATCCAGGGCTGCACCGGTTCCACGACCACCGCAACCTATCAGACCGATATTGATTTGCTGATCAGGGGCTGCATGCGTTGTAATGATAGTAGGAATGTTTAAGGCAACAGTTGCACCGGCAACATGTAAACCGGATTTTCTGATAAACTGCCGCCGTGAAACGTTTGAGGATTCTGTATTCTTCATGATAAATAAGTTTTATATAGTTTTAGTTTTTATATCATTCTTTTACCCTTAATCATTTTAAAAGCTGCATTCCCGGAATTACGGTATTATTAATCTTAAATTCCGTCTCTATACAGGATTGCGCATTAATAAACTGGGATGAGTATCTTATTCCAGCATCACGGCCTTTTTCCTGGACATGATCCATTCTTTCTTTTCTTCATCATACATCCCGAAATTCGATCCCATCAGGTTCCACATCGACCAGCTCATATTGTATTTTTCCATTTGTTCACGTGCACTTCTCAACCATCGGGCGGCAGATTCCTCATCCGCAGCCTTATTAACCCCAAATTCACCAAGGAATAGAGGGCGGTTATTTTTTTGTCCCCATTCTGCTGCAAATTTGAATTCGTCTTCAAGGGCCTGGACTTCTTCCGGCGATGCTGGCCAGATTACGCCAGTCTCCCTACCGGCAACACCCTGGTGGGTAAAGCTGTGTGGATTGTAAAAATGTATTTCAACGATAATATTCCGATCCTCTTCCGGAAGTTCGAGTGTTTCCAGTTCGTAGATCTTGTTCCAGTTCCCAGGCCCAATCACAAGGGTTCGTGTTGGATTGGATTCACGAAGAATTTCATAGGCGTCCATTAGGAAATAGTTCCATAAATAAGGCGTCAGGTTATTATTGGGTTCGTTCAATAAGCCGAAATAGACATTATCCGGATAATCTTTGTAATGTTCTGCCATCTGGCGCCACGTTTCAAGAAATATATCGTGTAACCCCATGGGATCTTTCCCCATAACCCGGTATTGATGCTGATCGATAATCACCGTAAACCCTCTGTCCAGGGATTCTTTTATCAACCAGTCGAGCCGTTCAAAAAATTTGGCAGACAATATATAGGGTGGATTTTCTTCCGCATGTAAATAAGGGCGCGTATTGATGCGTACACCTTTTAACCCCAGTGCTTTCTGCTTATCTAGTTCGTCTTTCTCCCGCTCCTCATCCCAAATATCCCAACGGTACAGAATGCTTCCAACGT
Organism: uncultured Cyclobacteriaceae bacterium; assembly: GCA_965365275.1. Classification (GTDB taxonomy): domain Bacteria; phylum Bacteroidota; class Bacteroidia; order Cytophagales; family Cyclobacteriaceae; genus JAGTVG01. Next base: position 21,690 of record CBDUBA010000037.1, read on the forward strand.
TCGCTCCGCCTCCCAGCCTTTTATTTTGTTCAAAAGCATCCGGAATTATGAGATCTGATTCAGCCGGGGGAGGTGCCTGACACTTCGCCAGAGCCATGAAAGAAATGACAAATATTAAAAAGAAATATGTCTTAGTGCTGATTTTTAAAGCTTCCATAATTTAAAAAGTATATTATCAGGAAATGAAAATGTAAAAAATCTATATATAAATGTAAAGGATAATTAATGAAAGTCTATAATGATGCGCGATATGTTTACTTCGAATAAAAAATCTCCTTGCATTTCATGCTGAAATGACTGCCTGTTTATAGAAATTTAAGTGTTATATAGGCTTATGATTTGGAGCTTTAAGCCTGATGCTCATATATTTGCAGGAATTTTGATATAAATTAAATGGGATATGCCTTTATACGATTACGAATGTTCAGCATGCGGCAGTGTTAAAGAAGTACAGCATTCGGTCAGTGAGATCGGGAAAATTGAGATCCGGTGTGATGAATGTGATCAACGCATGAAAAAGAAGCTCTCCGTACCTGCATTAATAGGATTTGATAGTGTTGGACGCAGTGTAGGCCGCAAGGGGAAGGATGAATCAACAGTGAAAGATTCAGCAAAGAGTGATTCTTCCAAAAAGGATACATCCGGTAAATCCGGTTCCCAAAAGGAAGCAAAAAACTGATATCAGCTAACATCGAGAATTTATAATGGTTTATAATTATCTCAATTTTTAATGGTTATTAATGATATATTTAGGGAAGTGTTTGATTAAAATCAAGCGATAAATTGATAAAAACCCTTTCTTAAAATATCTTCTTTATTAAATAATGACCATATTTGGAAAAATTTTTTACAATAGTCGAATGAAACCCCCAAGGAGTATTTTTTAGAATTTGAATTCGACAATTCTTTTAGATAAGAAACAGATACTACGGGGAAGAAATCGCATTTACATTTTTTTGTCATCATAAACTATAATCTAAATATTCATGAAAACGATCAAATTTTTTAGCGGCCAGGAACTGCCTGTTGAACTTCATAAAGTAAGAATAGTCCAGAAATTATTTTTGAAGCCTATCGAGGAGCGTTTTGAAGCTATTGAGAAAGGTGGTTACAATACTTTTTTGTTGAACACAAAAGATATCTTCCTGGATATGCTTACAGATAGCGGAACCAATGCGATGAGTGATAACCAGGTCTCTTCCATGCTTCAGGCTGATGATGCGTATGCCGGATCGCAAAGTTTCTACAGAATGGAAAGTGCTTTGCAGGAAGTATTCAATAAAAAGATGCTCCTTCCGGTTCACCAGGGAAGGGCAGCTGAGAATATCATATCCCAGGTTTTTATAAAGGAAGGGGATGTGATCCCAATGAACTACCATTTTACAACTACCAAGGAGCATATGGAGATCAACGGTGGTAAGGTACTTGAGATCTATACAGATGAAGCCTTGAAGATCAAAAGCGATTTTCTCTTTAAAGGGAATATAGACATTCAGAAACTGAAAGATGTGATAGCCGAATATGGTAAGGATCGTGTGGCATTTATCCGGATGGAAGCTTCGACTAACCTTATAGGAGGACAGCCTTTTTCGATTCAGAATATGCGGGAAGTTCGCAAGATTGCAGATGAACATGGGCTTATGGTTGTATTGGATGCCAGCCTTATTGGAGAGAACGCTTATTTCATTAAGCAGAGGGAAGAGGAATTTAAGGATGCCAGCATCAAGGAGATCCTGCACACCATGACCGGTCTGGCCGAACTGGTTTATTTTTCAAGCCGTAAGGTGAGTTCTACCCGTGGTGGTGGCATCTGTACCGATGATAATGATCTTTTCCTGAAAATGCGGGACCTCGTTCCTTTATATGAGGGATTCCTGACCTACGGGGGTATGTCTGTACGTGAAATTGAAGCCATGGCCGTTGGACTATATGAAACGACTGATGAGACGGTTATTAATCAGTCTCCATCTTTCATTAAATATGCCGTTGAGAAGCTTGATACCTTAGGTATTCCTGTCGTGATGCCAGCAGGTGCTTTGGGCTGTCATGTTGATGCCAAAGATTTCCTTTCCCATGTACCCCAGGAAGAATATCCTGCCGGGGCATTAGCAGCTGCATTGTTTATCGTTTCAGGCTGCCGTGGAATGGAGAGAGGGACTATTTCCAGTGTTCGTGATGAAAATGGGAATGATATTCTGGCGGATGTGGAACTATTACGACTCGCCTTCCCGAGAAGAGTATTTACCTTATCTCAGACTGAATACCTGATTGACCGGGTGAACTGGCTCTACCAGAACCGGGAACTGGTTGGCGGATTGAAATTCGTGGATGAGCCTCCGGTGTTGCGGTTCTTCATGGGCCGTCTTGCACCAACTTCGGATTGGCCACAAAAGCTGATCGCCAAGTTCAAGGAAGATTTTGGAGACTCTTTATAATTTTGATATGTGAATCAAGAGCCACGGATGCCAGTTTTCTGGTTTATCTGTGGCTTTTTTTGTTTTCAACTGGAGGAAGTGGCATCGTGATAAATTCTTCACAAATTAAATAAGGATTTCAACCTTGATTCGAATTCGATCTTATTAAAACAATGTATATTCTGTGCTAATGCGCATCCTGATAATGTGCTTTCAACACATCCTCACCAAAATCATTCGACAGGTCCCGAACCACGGAATGTACATGATTGGCATTATTTTGAATATTGTCATATTCGATGAGTAACATGGGCCCCTGAATGCGATAATAATGACCAATGCCAGGTTTTAAGCTCCCCGCCCAGGCAAATGAAAGATTCTCTACGCCAGCCTGCTGGATCCTTCTTCTAAGGGTTTCGGAATAACCGCCCTCATAATTATCGATGTAGACATTCAGAAGATCCAGGAACATTTCTTTCTGCTTGTCATTAAGAAGAGCATAGCCTATCCCCATGGGATCGATATTTTCTACCTTTCTGTTATTTCTGGTAATAATCTCCTTCGGAGCGGTGTCAGAAAAAAGAGCAATGGCCAACTGTTCTTTATTAAAAGAATTCACCAGCTTAAATCCAAGATCAGTTTCTGATTTCAATACTTCCTGATGATCAAACCCATCCACATTTACAATAGCGGGATTTGATCCAAAGAAGGAAGGGGTAGAAGAAACAATCTGATTATTGTTGGAGGTAAAACTTAATGAAAGATGATGGCCTTCAAAGCGCCAGCCCCAGAAATTATCCTTAGATGGGTTGCCGAAAATCCAAAGATAATAATTTAACGGATCTCTCATCGGGCTGCCATCTGGCATTTTATTCCTGTTATTCTCCACTACAATCAGGACTTTTTCAAGTTCAATGATCTCCAGGGATTTCCTGAAGCCCTCATTACTTAATGAAGCCCTTAACAGGTCCAAAGCAAGTTCTTTCTGAACCCTGTTGAAGTCATGAAAACTAGCCCCTTTTCTTACGATCGGAACAAAATGAATATTGAATCTTTCAGGATCTTCCAGGGTATAATGAGCTTTTGATTTTATATCCTCAGAAAGGGAATTTAAAAAAGCATTAGCCTTTTGATACAAGTCCTCAGCAAAGACGCTGTTGAATAACAGCAGGGAAACAGAAAATAGGATAGAATTTTTAAGCATCATGGTTGTAATTTTTAGTAGTGGATTTAATGGATAAATCTCAATTAGGATCTAAACCAACATGTAAGTTAATCAAAAATCCGAAATAAGAAAGAATACCATTTACATTAATCTTGAGCATGGTTTGATGATTGTTTTCAAAAAATTCCGCCTTCATGCAGAAAAATTACTGCCATATAATACGGTTGTTCAGGTAAAATATAGGAGAATGATCTATGCGGGATAGTATAAATATGGCTTTATGAGACGTCGTTAAATTTTAAATATTTTCTATTACTTCTGATTACTGATGTCAAGGATTTGGATCTGTTAAAACCGATTTCTGGCGCTACCGTCCGGTATGGGATCGGAGGAAAATTTTAGAAATCCTCTGTAAGCACCAATATAGATGCTGTTATTTGGCCCGAAGGTATAAGTAGCCCAGATGTTATTGAATACCTTCTGTTCGTAGTTTTTATTGCCTAAAGCAAATGCTTTCATCAGGAAATTGATGCTGTCGTCAAATTCACCTTTATCGAAAGTAGGCCGGATATAAAAAACTTTTCTGCCGGTTTGATAATCAATAGCTGTCAGTTGCCAGTCATTGTACCCGTCATCGGATGTTTCCTGTCGATTGTAAACATAGATCGTGCCCGTTTCAGTGGACATTTTAGGGGTGGCGGTTTGTGCATCGATAAATTCTGCGGGCCAGTCTTCCTTTAATTCGAATTTCCCGGTTTTCTCATTATAATCGAACCGGTTAATTCCACCGGAGGTCTCATTTTCTTTAAAGGGATCTATGTAATTGAAAGTATTCCCAATGATAAGACTATTTCTATACGCCACAATGGAATTTTCACAAGCACTGCTGTCATATTCAAATACTTTATGTTTACTTACCAGGCTTCCATCTTCCTGAGAATAAATGACCATATTGATTTGATTGTAATCATTGTCAGCAATGACAACGAAGCGGTCATCCATCAAAGTTGGCGTTGTCCCACTCCCGTTATTCAATTGTCCCTTTTTCTGTGTACCATCATTGGCATAGATCAGATCATTAGTTTCATTGAATGTTTTCTGCCATTTAGGGTCCATCTCGATCTGTTTTGTCTCATCATTGAACCGGAATTTATAAAGCGCTATATTGGAAACGATATAAACGCCATCAGGTCCGATTGAAAATGAGTTCTGTATCTCTTCCCGTGAATCCGGCTCCAACATGAAAAACTCCCTGAATTTCTTTCTGAGTTCCGTATCAGATAAGTCTTCATCGTAAAACTCCACATCCTCGAGTTTTTCATACTTTTGTCCAAAAAAGTGTTCGATCTTCTTCAATACACCAAATTCTCCGATAATATGCGAGTACGTTTTAGGGCATATCCCTTTTTCCTTATAATCCCCTTTTTTGGTATCCTTCAGGTCTATTACTCCTATTATGCCCATTTTCGATGTATACCATACATGCCCCTTATTGTCAGGCATCACGGCTGTTAATTTATTGCCTCCTTCTTTTGCAGACAGTCCTTCATGGATCAGATCACCCTTCTGAATTTCCTCCATGATCTCGTACGACAACAATCTGTCTCTCTCGAATTTTCTGTTTTCGATGGGGATATAAAATATGCGATAGTCAGGCCCTGGAATGATCACTTCATTATTTTTAGTGAGGAAGAAATAGGCCCCACCCGAAGTGTCTCTGAAAAGCGCCATGCGGGCCTTTTTACCCGCCAGTTCCATGGCCTTATTCCCTCTGCCCGGGATCGGCATGGCATCGAGTACCTTCAAGGTATCTTCAATATCGATCAATAGTAATGTAGTATTTGCCCGTCCGAAGGATAAGGTCACCATGGTATTTTCATCAACGAATGCAAATGAGGGACACATGCCGGAGAATTCCTTTCCCTTTTCTCTGACCTGGAAATACTGCACCCTTGCATTTTCCGGAACAGGACCCTGTTTATTGCTGATGTCAGATGCATAGGAATCCTCATGCATAGCGCTTGGAAGACCATCCTTCATGAAAGGGTGGTCCCACTTGGGAAGGGGGGGAAGGCTTTCCGGATATTTTTTCTGACCTCCCTGGAATTCAATCCAGGAGGGATACCATTCGGCTTCTACTTGTACAAACCTGGGCGTTACCTGGAAATCAATATCCTCCACTTTAAGTGGGACACAATATTGTGCATTCAGTGATTGGATAATGACAAGGTTGAAGATAATTAAAATAGATAGTACACTCGGGTTTCTCATTTCTAATATAGTTTAATACTTTTTAATATATGCAAAAGCAAATTGCGTTTTTATTGGGATCCATATTAATCAGTGTAAGCCTCTGATTCCACGATGATACCTGTAGATTTAAAAAAATCAGTTTGAAATATTGGACTTTATACAGTTTTAACAGAAACTAAAAATATAAAGTACTACTCGCATGTAATTTCTGTTCAATATAAAGAAAAATTATGAAAATCGACAGCAGATAAGAATGAATGTCAGTGAATCCTGAATTTATATTTTTGAACCTGAATAAGGATATTGTTCTGGATTAAAGTTTTCAAGGATTTAAGAAATAGAATATCCAATAAAGCTAGGGCCGCTAACCGCCGCCGTTTTCTTATTATCCTGTTTTGGTGGGGTTTTTTTGTTTGCCGGATGCCAAAATGATTCTGTTGAAGATAAGCCAAATATCCTCCTGATATTAACTGAAAACGAAGTGGCTGAAGAACTGTTAACTGAACTTCACACCTGGATGGATGAAATGAATGTTACAGCAAGTGTTGAAAATCCACACTTTAATACGGATAGTATGTTTGTTGAGACCAGAGACAAACCGGCATGGATAGAATGCGGTAGCTTGGCCGGATTGTGATTTGCACCTGTTCGGAGATGTAATTCCCATAAAACCAGCAATTACAAAAGTTTAATTCCATCCTTTGATAATAGTGATCGAACATGCTACCTTGTACAGCGTTGATAAAATTTCCTAAGAAATGATGAGAATACCTTCAGTATTGCTATTAGTCATTGAATTTAATTATCTTCGAACCTGATGTCCGGCACGTATCATTTTTACCGGGATTAAAACCTTAATACAGTTAATTACAAAATTTCTAAAGGAACAATTTAAATTGGGAAATAAAAGAAAGCGGCTCTCTTTTCTTGATCAGTATTTGACCTTTTGGATATTCCTGGCTATGGGACTAGGAGTTGGTCTGGGATACTTTTTCCCGGGTGTTGCTGCAAAGATAGATTCCATGAGCAGTGGAACTACCAATATCCCTATTGCTATTGGCCTGATCCTGATGATGTACCCCCCCCTGGCTAAAGTGAATTACAAACTTCTGCCCGGGGTTTTTAAAAATGTAAAGGTATTATCCCTTTCCCTGGTATTGAATTGGATTGTTGGCCCTGTATTAATGTTTATTCTGGCGCATATATTTCTTGAAGATCATCCTGAATATATGGTGGGTTTGATCCTGATCGGATTGGCCAGATGTATCGCTATGGTACTGGTTTGGAACGATCTGGCGGATGGAAGCAGTGAATATGGTGCAGGACTTGTTGCCTTAAATAGCATTTTCCAGGTATTTGTCTATAGTTTTTATGCCTGGTTATTTATCACAGAAATACCAATGCTCTTCGGATATGAAAGTGCAATTGTGGATATATCAATCTTGCTCATAGCTGAAAGTGTGGCCATCTACCTTGGGATTCCTTTTTTGGCAGGTCTGTTGACCAGGTTAATATTGGTAAAGCTCAAAGGTGAGGAATGGTACAGATCTAAATTTATTCCCGCAATTTCACCTATAACTTTGATCGCACTTTTGTTCACGATCGTGATCATGTTCTCCCTTAAAGGGGATCTAATAGTGCATATCCCCATGGACGTTGTCAGGATTGCCATTCCATTGCTAATCTATTTTGCCGTAATGTTCCTGATCGGATTTTTCTTGAGTAAAGGACTGGGTGCGAGATATGATATAAACGCTTCCATTTCCTTTACAGCAGCTGGAAATAATTTTGAACTGGCCATTGCTGTTGCCATTGCCGTCTTTGGGCTGAACTCGGGGCAGGCCTTTGCCGGGGTAGTAGGGCCATTGGTAGAAGTGCCAGCCTTGATCCTGCTGGTCAGGGTAGCCTTCTGGTTAAAAAAGAAATATTATGATTCCTAAAAACAGAATTGCTTCGATTGATATCATCAGGGCATTGACGATGTATTTCATGATCTTTGTCAACGATCTCTGGACCTTGCGGGAAATTCCGGAGTGGCTTGGTCATGCAGCCCGTGGAGAGGACCGTTTAGGCTTTGCCGATATCATCTTTCCACTGTTTTTATTCATCGTAGGGCTCTCTATTCCTTTTGCTTTTAAAGCACGTCGTAAAAAGGGTGATTCGGATTTTCAGATCTTCCAACACATTCTGGTCAGGAGCCTGGCGTTGATCGTAATGGGATTTTTTATGGTCAACCTTGAAAACATTAACAGGGAGCTGCTTAGCATCAGCAAACCGGTTTACCAGATCCTGATGGCAACCGCTTTTGTCTTGATCTGGAACTTGTATCCTGATGGGAAAGCCTTTAAAAAGATCCCGGAAGGGGTAATGAAAGTACTTGGTATTTTGATACTCATTTATCTGGCTGTGATCTACACAGGAGGATCTGTGGAAGAACCGCACTGGATGAGACCACACTGGTGGGGGATACTGGGCTTGATTGGCTGGGCCTACCTGGTTGTGGCAACATTATACCTCTTCGCTGGAAGCCGTCTGGTATGGACATCATTGCTGGTTCTGGTTTTTCTATTTCTGAATATTCAACAGGAGATTAAACCTTTTACCGGGTTCCCGGATCTAAAGATCATTATTCCCGCCTCGAATTATGTGCTTGTGGCCTGCGGATTGCTGGCCTCTGTTCTGTATATCAAGTTCAATGAAAAAGAGAAGATTAGGGAATTCCTGTTATTGATGGGTGCACTGGCACTGGTTTTTATTGTTTTTGGGATCATCACACGCCCGGAATGGGGCATCAAAAAAATAGGTGGAACTCCTTCATGGTCGGCCATTTGTGCCGGGATCGGATTTGCCAGCTTTGGTATCCTGTATATACTGGCTGATATCATGAACATCCGGAAATGGGCCGCCATCATCGGACCTGCAGGCCGGTCTACACTTACCTGTTACCTGGTTCCCTATTTTTACTATGGCGTTTATGCCATTATTGGCTATTCCCTGCCTTTATTCTTGCGGACAGGGTATATCGGGATCATCAAATCACTGTTGTTCGCCCTTCTGATCGTCACCATCACAGGTGGACTGGAGAAATTGAAGATTAAGCTTAAAATATGATTTTATAAAATTTAGATCTCTTTCAAGAGGATATATTAATCTGATGTTTCTGCTTTTACTTGCTAACTTTCCTCGGTTTATAAGCCGTTCCCCTTCTTCTTGAATTCCTTTATGTAGAGATATTTTCCTTTCTTGAAAAATTTTGGAATTTAATTAGCAAATTTTTAATGCCAAATGCGGCGGTTATTATCACTAATATCAGATATTTATATAGATTAATTTAAATAAACCCTTTTTTCATTAAACTATTCAAAATTTTATTATTACCAAAATTATATTATATTACTATTTGGTATTCAGAGAAATTACCTGTAAACCACTTGTTTAGGTAAACTATGATTTCTCGGGAATTAATCATTTTTCAATTGAAATAGTTATTCGCTATAAGTCAATACATGAATTCATTTGGGATATATAGAAAAGCAAATAAATTCAATCGCATTATGGCAATTCTCGTATCGGCTTCATTCCTTTCACATGGATGTGCCATATACGACAAAAAACCTGTGAGCCTGGAGGAAGCAACAACCGACCACCGTGTTAAAATCCTTACCAGGGAAGGGATAAAGGAAAAATATAGAAGCATCTACTTTAAAAATGATGGTGAACTATATGGTTTGTCCAATAAAAAATACCCGGATACACTTGAAATAATCATACCCACTGAGGAAGTAAAGGTCATTCATCCCCGAGGATCGGGATATTCAAAGGACATGATTAAAACAATTGATGGCATGTCCTATACGTTTGATCATTATCATATTGTAAATGATTCATTGGTTGGCAAACAATTTTTAAAGCACCGGCTTGAGATGCCCCTATCCGTTGAAACGATTGAAGAAATATATCTCTACAATCCGAAAAAAAGTACTGCTGCCACGGTTTTTCTAACCATTGGGTCTGTTGCTACGGGCCTGATTCTATTATCTTTATTGACCTTCTCAACCGATTGCTATGGTCAGGGCTGTATAACCTTTGATTAAATAAAGCCTTGTCCTTAGAAACTGCTTTAACGACAAAAAATATATTATTATAATTCCGGATCAACATAATAATTAAAGCCTTCAATTATTACTTTTTAATAACAATAAACTAACCGCTCTCCACTTTTGCAAAATCTGCAACTGATCAAGATCTCAATGGTAAAATCCGATATGGGATACTTATTACACTATTGTAATTTAACGATCACAAATAATATAATTGCCATGAAAAAAAATAAGTCGATAGCTCCATGTTCTGAGTCCCGAAAAATAGCCGCTAAGCTACTATGTCTGATTTTCTTATTACAAAGTTGCGCAATCTATGATAAGAAACCAGTAAGTATTAAAAAGGTCACTGATGGAGGGAGAGTGAAGATTGAAACTATTGATAATAGGAAATCTGCCTATCAAAGAATTTTTTACCGTGATGATGGCATGTTGTATGGCTTAACCACTAAACGCGTAAAAGATACATTGAACATAAAGATCCCTTCAGTAGAAATAGATGAGATTAAACCTGGTTCTGATCAAAGCATTTCAAAAGATAGGATTATAACTATAGATGGAAGGACTTATGGATTCGACTCCTATTTTTTAGAACATGATACATTATATGGCAAAATGAAGATCAAACATCACAAGGAAGTGCTTTTACTGGAAGAGAATATAAAAGGAATATATCTATATAATAAAAAGAAAAGTACAGCTGGAACTGTTTTTCTGGTCATTGGAATGATTCCAACCGGAATTATTCTTATAGGAACTGTAGCTGTAATAATTGAATGCTGGGGTAAAGATTGTTCCGGTGGTTGGTTTTCCGATGGAGTCTAAAATTTTATTTAATTAAATTATAGTCCTATGAAAAAGCTCATTGCATATACCCTGAAGACTGCAATAATTTTTTTAATACTACTAATATTTCAGAACTGCACTGTGTATCATAAAAAAACGGTCTCGATCGAGCAAGCGGTAAAATCTGATGTTAAAAGTATTAAGATCATTACCCAGGATGACAGGAAATTATTCTTTGATTTTCTTTACTTTCAAAACAAGGAACTATATGGAATATTGGACAAACCAAAAAAACATCAGAAATCAGAAATACTAATCAATCCGCAAAGTATTAAGGAGATACATTTATATAATAAAGCTGCCAGTAAAGCCCTTTCAGTAACTTTAGGTGTAGGCATTCCTACAGCTATTATCGCAGTAGGAATAGCCAACTTTGAAATGGATCTGAGCGGAATGAGAATGGATTAATCGAAAAATCAAATAATGAACAGAATACCCGGATTTTCTCAGCTAACCCTGGTTCTTTGCACTGACTATAAATTTAAGGTTAGATTGGATATGTTAATTATCTGATTCAAGATAAAATTTTTGAAATAAAATAGGCCGAAAACGATCCTAAAAATAATCCCCATTATCAAAGTTGTGAAATCAATGCAGAATATTGCTGCATAAAAAAAATTGTGGCCGATTTGGTCCCTGGAATTTTACCTTCAAACAGGATTTTGCGATTATTTATATTAAATTGAAAGTACTAATTATTTATTTTTTTCATTATGACTTTTTCCTTATGAACCGCGGGCAAAAAACAAACTATGTCTATTCATTATGCTTCAATACTGTTATTGTAGTAGCGCTACTAATTCTCAGCGGATGCAAAGAACAAGATAAAAAAGACACTAAATCACAGCCCAATATCGTAATGATCCTGGTGGATGACCTGGGGTATGGGGATATAGGTTGTTATGGGGGAAAAAATATTCCCACACCCAATATCGACCGGCTTGCACGGGAAGGTGTACGTTTTACAGATGCCCACGTCATGTGTTCTGTATGCGGCCCCAGCCGGGTGGCACTGCTGACAGGACGTTATCAGCAACGGATGGGTGTGTACTGGAATCCTGATCTATGGCAACGATATAACTGGGGACCGCCGGACAGTATTCTGATATTACCACAGGTAATGAAAAAAGCAGGCTATGTAACAGGTCATATAGGGAAATGGAATATTACCCCGGAAGCTTTACCCTATGTGGATGAATGCTATGACCTGATGAATTGGAAAGGGGCCTATTATCCGAATGATACCGGGACTTATCTGGGTGTAGACAGCCCGGATTTTTATGATGAACCCAATGGGTGGGGGCCTCCACGGCCCGGTGCTGAATACCTGACGGACCGCCTAACAAGGCATGCCATGGAATTTATCGTTAAACATCAAACTTCACCATTTTTCCTGTATCTGGCATATAATGCGCCGCATACCCCGCTGCAGGCCGATATAAAATATAAGGAGATATTTAAACACCTGGAGAATGAACCCAACCGAATATATGCTGGTATGGTATCCTCAATAGATGAGAATATAGGAAAGATCATGTTTAAGCTGGAGGAACTGGGATTGGCTGAAAATACCATATTAGCCTTTACCAGTGATAACGGACCGGCTTACTGGAGATCCTATGACAGGGGCTGGCCGGAAGAGTGGCCACTGACCTTAATTGGATCTGCCGGTGATCTTCGTGGGAATAAAGGTCAGAGATATGAAGGAGGGCACAGGGAACCTTTTATTATCCGCTGGCCCGCCGAATTGAATCCAGGCCAAGTTTATAATAAGACCACAAGTACATTAGACCTTTTCCCTACTTTTATGTCCGCAGCAAATCAAAAGATTGATGCGGATCTATATCTTGATGGTGTTAACCTGCTGCCTTATTTGAAAGGGGAAAAGCAGTCAGCACCGCATGATACCCTGTTCTGGATGACCCATAATCAGGGTGCTGTCAGGGCGGGAGATTGGAAAATAATCTTTTCTTCTGCCACGGAAGTTCAATTGTTCAATTTAAAGGACGATCTCTCAGAACAAAAAGATCTTGCTATGGAAAATTCCGACTTGGTTCAGCGACTTCTGCAAGCCTGGAAGGATTGGAATGAACCTTTCCCGGTTTCAGCCAGCGAACAGAAGAAATTCAGTATTAAATAAAGTAAGAATCAACTATATCTCACACCAAGGATTTTAACAGTCTTCGCAACATCCGAGGGGATTGACCGTAATGGATTCTGATTGAGATCACTTCATTTATGCGCATAAAATCCTATAAATTTATGCGCACAAATTTATTTTTATGCGTATAAATACTTTGCGTTTTATGCGTATAAGTTGATTGTAGATCCAAATTTTGAAATTGACCTGATCAGGATGTCAGTCCTGCAGATAGTGCATTAATTCATTATGCCAACCAAGTAATTATTGTTTATTCATTGAATTAAAAAGGATAAATGTTTACCTTAAATATTCCAACAAGACAGTACTTTTATGAAAACATATCGGGAAATTTTTTTAGTTCTTTTATCAGCCTCTATACTATTCGCCCATCCTATATCAGCAGATATCGGTAATACCATCATTGCTAAATGGAAAGATAATAAAAAGGGGGCATACACCTTGCGTTTTGATGACAGCATGATGTCGCATAAGGACCACACTGTCCCGAACCTTGTAAAAAGAGGGTTGACCGGTTCTTTTTTCATAAATCCGGCAACAAACAGGTATGGTTATGGCATTGATGTATGGGAAA
>CBDUBA010000038.1:0-33765 GCA_965365275.1 uncultured Cyclobacteriaceae bacterium
GACCTTGCATAGCACATATCATGATTGGTAGCTACATCTCCTGTCTCTCTCCAAACCCATGACATATGCAGAACATCGTTTTTATCAAGGTACATTTGCCAGTATGCATTTCTTTCTCCTTCCCCACCAATCAGATTTTTGTGTAATTGCCGCCATTTTTTATTTTGCAGGTCGTAATGGTTCAATACAATATTGCCATTTCCGGATGAACCATGCCTGTAAACAAATAAGAGATCCCCATCTGACATTTTATAAAACTGGGGATAGGTGACCTTTCGTTCCACCTTTCCTGTCATTTCTGATTTCGGCCCCAGTTCAAGAGATCCCGGTTTTACTGACCGGCAATAATTGAGCTTATGTCCATGATGGTCCCAGGACATGTGAAGATAGCCATCTCCATCGACCATGATGCTGATCGAATTATGGGCATCCAGCACATTACCATCATATTGGGTTTTATGTATTACCCATTGTCCTGACCCTGTCTTTCTTTTTCCCAAATTCACATACCCCGTGCTATCATAAAAGGCGATATATTGATAATCCTTAAATGTTACAAGGGAATTTTGCCGGAAAATAACCGCATTCACAGAAGTCCTGGCCCAGCCGTATGATACATCGGTCATTTTGATCTCTTCCTTTGGAATGCTCTTGAAAAACAATAAAAAAATAATACCTATTGCTAATGGAACAGGCTGAGATTTCATATTCAATAAAGATTATTTTGTATAACCAAAAATATGGATTTATCCTCGGATTAAAGTATATCAAATATATAAATCCTTGAAAGTTTGTCGTCGAATAAAGAGACTAATCAGAATACTTTTTTGTGAACAAATTGAAATTTTACCCTTAGATGGAACTAATGCTTTTTATTAGTTGTTATTACAGCATAATTGTCAATTAAATCAAAGAATAGCTTCAAAAAACACCTTTTTCCACCAAAACAACCCAATCATGAAAAAGATTATTGTATTAATTTTCATGGGTATTATTTCGTATTATGGATATACCCAACCATCGAATCTAGTAAATCCAGAAAATATTGATATTCAATACAAAAAATATGTATTGGATAATGGCTTAAGATTGATAGTACATGAAGATCATAAAGCCCCAATAGCTGCTGTAAACATCTGGTACCATGTAGGATCTAAAAATGAAAATCCAGGGAAAACCGGATTTGCGCACCTTTTTGAACATTTAATGTTCAATGGAAGTGAAAATTATAATAAGGATTATTTTTTGTTACTGGAAAGTATCGGTGCTACAGATATGAACGGGACAACAAATAGTGACCGCACGAATTACTTTCAAAATGTTCCTATTTCCGCACTTGATCAAATTCTATGGTTGGAATCCGATCGGATGGGAAATTTATTGGGCGCCATAGATTCTGCGAAGCTTGACGAACAAAGAGGGGTCGTACAAAACGAAAAACGTCAGGGAGAAAATCAACCGTATGGTCGCGAATATGAAATGTCTACTAAAGCTTCTTACCCTGCCGGTCATCCATATTCCTGGACGGTAATTGGTTCCATGGAGGATCTTAATGCTGCTTCTTTGGATGATGTGAAAGAATGGTTTCAGACCTACTATGGTGCAGCTAATGCTGTCCTTGTCATTGCTGGTGATGTAGATCCAGAAGATATTTATCAACGAGTGAGAAAATACTTTGGTAACATTCCTTCCGGCCCAACTTTAAAAAGTTATGATGTAGATGTATCAAAACGTTCAGAAGATACAAGACAGTCTTATTTAGACCGGGTTTCTGAAACCCGTATCAGCATGTATTGGAATGTACCACAATGGGGAACCGAGGAAGCAGCACATTTGGATCTGGCATCACAAATATTGTCCAGAGGAAAAAGTTCCAGGCTTTATAAAAAATTAGTTTACCAAGATCAGGTGGCATCGTCCGCCTACTCCTACAATTACTCAAGAGAGATTTCGGGAACATTTAATATAACCATTAATGTTAAACCTGAAAAAGATGCCTCGGATGTTGAAAAATCAGCTGATCAGATAATACAGGAATTTATTAAAAACGGGCCAAATGAGGAAGAATTGACCCTGGCTAAATCCAATATATTTGCTGATTTTATCAAAGGAGCAGAAAGAATCGGTGGCTTTGGTGGTAAATCTGATATTCTTGCGGAAAGTGAGGTATATGGAAATGATCCTGATTTTTATAAGATTTACCTTGAGCAAATTGCGGAAGCAAGTGTAAGGGATATTCATGAAGCAATCAAATTCTGGCTTGGTAGTGGACGTCATACAATTGTATGTAAACCCTTTCCGGAATATTTTGTAACTGGTGAGGATGTCGACCGTAGTAAATTGCCGGCATTCACAGAGCAGCCTGTTTCAAGTTTTCCAAATTTGGAAACAGCTACTTTGAACAACGGATTAAAAATTGTACTTGCAAGACGTGAAAATACGCCCACAGTTTCAGCTGATCTCTTATTTGATGCCGGATACGCTTCTGATCAATTTTCCGTAGCGGGCACGTCAAGTCTTGCTATGAACCTGATGGATGAAGGCACCAAATCTCTCACAGCGCTTCAGATTAGTGATAAACTTCAATTATTAGGTGGAAGCATATACACATTTTCTGATCTGGACAACTCCGTAGTCCGAATGAATACCTTACTACCCTCGCTTGATGAATCGTTGAAGATATTTTCTGATATTGTTTTAAATCCAGTCTTTGACCAGAAAGAATTTGATCGATTGAAAAATGAACAGATCAATAACATCAGGCGGGAACATACACAACCATTTTCCATGGCTCTTCGCATTTTTCCTAAATTTATTTACGGTGAAGGGCATGCGTACAGCCAACCCCTGACTGGTTCCGGTTATGAAGATGAGGTTGAAAAACTGACACGTGAAGATATGCTTAAATTCTATGACACTTGGATCAAACCAAATAATGCTACACTTGTGGTTGTTGGTGATTTGATAATGAATGAATTAATAGATAAAGTTGACAATCTATTTAACGCATGGGAAAAAGGCAACGTCCCGAAGAAAAACATATCTCAAGTATCCGGGATTGAACCCAATAAATTGTATCTTATGGATCGCCCAGAATCTGAACAATCAGTTTTAATATCCGGATATTTGGTAAATCCTTATGGTAAAATATCAGAGGTAGCCAAGCAGACTATTATGAATATCCTTGGAGGTGATTTCACATCAAGGATCAATATGAACATCCGTGAGGATAAGCACTGGTCTTATGGTGCCGGAGCAATCATTCTCGATGCCAAAGGACAAAGACCCTTATTGTCTTTTACTTCTGTCCAAAGAGACAAGTCAAAAGAATCCATCGAAGAAATCACCAAAGAGTTTGAGGACATAAATGGATCGAGGCTGATAACTGAAGAAGAATTTGAACGAGTGAAAAATAATATGATCATGCAATTACCAGGTCGCTGGGAAACCAACAATCAGGTACGTGCCTCTGTTGACGAAGTCGTTACCTATGAACTTAACGATGATTATTATCAGAAATATGATGAAAATGTAAGAAATCTAAATCTGAATCAAATTCATACCTTAACAAATGAGTTAGTCGAACCTGAGAAATTAACCTGGTTTGTTGTTGGAGATAAGGAAAAAATCCTGTCATCATTAAAAGAACTTGAAATGGATGAAATAATTTTTGTCGATCCGGATGGGAATCCTTTACAACCTTCCGGGAAGATTGAAAGCTTAGTTAAGTAATTTGAAAAGGATTCCAGGTACATTTTAGTGCCTGGAATCATGTTTTAAATGGTTAAGATGCTCTTAAGAACTCAATAAATAACTCGCTAAACCACCATATTAAATCAATCTTTAAAATTTGCCTGAGATTAAAATCACAGAGGCAACCACCGTAACCAATCCATATACGTATTTCACTTTGAAATCCCTTATATTTTTAGTCGCTCTGCTTGCAGTGTATTTGATACATTATTTAAGATTGGACCATTCTTCCCATTTTATTTCTCTTCCGGGATATGCAATCCTCCGGAAAGGCCATTCATCTTCCAACCATGCTTTTATTGTGGTACTTAATATAGAATCTAAACCATCTTTGAATGCACTATCCCTGACCCAGAAATAAATATCTGTATCAAAATCCATTTTTTCCGAAGGATAAATGTAGACACAACCCAGGCATTGTTTTTCATCCAAAGTCATGACAGTATATGCAAAAGATGATCTGCGCTGAAATTCTTTTTGATGCCATCCCAGGTCAATAAGATCCTGCTCCAATGTCAGATCCTGAGTAGGCCAGTCAGAATCTGGGCCGAAAACACCCTTTATTCGATCAATACTTGTCATTACAGCCTCATAATCCTTGACCAAATCATTGACAGTAAGCATCCTGATCCGAAAATGTTCATTTTCCAACTTTTCTGGGATTAGGAAGTCATCAGACAGAAAGGGATGTTTTTTGGAATACATAAATGAATGATATTTTAATTCATAATTGCTCAATCTGAATCATCATTCATAAAAGATAAATAATCAATTATGCCTTCATAGATCTTACCAGCCATTCTCTCCCTGAATTCCGGATCAGCCAGCTTCTCTTCATCTTCTGCATGGGTCATAAATGCCTGTTCCACCAGGATAGTCGGCATTTGTGAAACCCTAATCACCGTATAATTAAAAGACCCCACCACGCCAAACTCTGCCAGGCCAAGTTCAAGTAAGCGGTCATATACATTTTCCGCCAGCGGGGCCCAGAAAGGATTGTTATAGTAGGTACTTGTTCCCGGCACACGCAGATATCCCCTGCTCGTTCCGGCTGCATTTGCATGAATACTGATCAACAGATCGGCGTTGCTAGCCAGCGCTTTACTCCTTTTATCAAGTAATCCAATGGTTTCATCAGTTTTACGCACCTGAATTACTTCAGCGCCCATTTCTTCACATAGAGCCCCTAATTTGAGTGCAAGATCCAGATTGATATCCTTTTCCAGTAATCCCGACAGGCCAACAGCACCCGTACTTTCTCCACCATGTCCTGCTTCTATCGCTATTTTTAATCCTGTCAGTGGCTTTTCATTATTCAACTCATACTGAGGCACTGATTTGATTCTAAGGACAAGCTGTCTTCCATCGGGCTGTAGATCATAGCCCCAGATCCTGGCTGTTTTCATATTCACGAATACCTGGTAGGTCTCCGGTGTTGTTTGCTGCCAGGTGACTTTATCGACAATATTTCTCCCTCGGCGATGACTGATCCAGGTACTGCTGGTTTTTACACCATATAAAGTTATAACAATACGGTTCTGATCCGGTTCAGGAAAGATTGTGTATGGAACCGGTTCGAGATATGGTATGCTTACAATATCTTCATCCGATCCGGGGCCACAGGATATATTGGTTATAAAATATGAAGGCGGCAGGGTTTCCAAAGGCAATACGTCCACCTGATCCTGCCGGACTATACTGCTCTCAATTTCATTAAGTCTGATCCTGTAATGATCCCCCATCCTGCCACTGACTTTCATCATTACTCCGGGATCGAGTTCCGAACGGATAGGGCCGCCCAAACGAATGGGACCCAGGTTATAGGTTAGCCGGGTATTTTCATCCTTGATTTTAACCACTGGATAATCATCAAGATTTCGTACCGTGATCGTGTTCTCCATAGGAACTTTATAAATTTTGTTTTCGATTGTATCCACGTCAGTCTCGAGATTTAAAATGAATTGGTATTCCCTGTCAATGTCCATCTCGTTTAAATGGATTTCTGCCATATATTGGCTATGTCCTTCGAAATCCTTGCGGGAACACTTGACCATTTCTCCGCCAGGATACAATTCGATGTATCCACGTTGACCTCGTGATCCCTGGAAACTTATGGTCACATTGTCTTCTGAAAGTAATTCAAGATCCATGGATGGTCTAACTGATCCAGGTTCTATCCATAAAGGAAAAACAGGTCTGATCTTATCATCTTTTTTATAGATAAATTCCATCTCATAAAATGCAGTCAGGGAATCAGATGTCAGGACCTCCGCTCTAATCCGGTTTGAACCCTCTTTAAATTCAATCTCTTTAAAAAATATTCCGGTTTTATACACTTTGAGCGTTTCGCCATCAATCCGGGCAGTAGCAGGGTATTCCGTCTTGCATAAAAAATGATATATCGGATCATTTGTGAAATTTGATGGCATCTTTCTGAATTCCACCCAGGCTCCCTCTCTTACTGCCCCGCTATCTGGATATATTGTATACCTGTAGGGTACAGACCAATAATTGGTAGTCAGGAGGGTATTACGGCCTTCAATCTCAAAATTGATGCTGTCTGGATCTGCCAATACTAGTCCAATATTGTTGTTTGAATCCATGATCTTGGTTCGGGTGTTGCTTAGCTCAAGGACTCCCGGATCCTTATCTTGAGTAATGAAAAGATGGTTTAGTTTTAATCCTGCTACATCGAAAGGAGAACGCTTCTTCAGATCTTCAGGAATGAATACAGAATCAGGGAATTTATATGGAAATATGAAATTATCCATAATTATGTCTGGCAGAATGTTAACCAAAATACAAGAACCATGGCTTCCCATTTCTTTATTGAATGCTATAAGATCATCCAAAACAGCCCTGCCATCCTCTTGATTAACACTTCTGAAACCAGGAAATATGCTTTCGTGCGTTTTAGGATCATAATCATCCATAAGATTCCATAAACCCGACATTTCATCAACAAGACTATCATCATTTAAATCAAACGCAGGTGTAATAAAATCTACAATTCTATGTTCCATGATGCTGAGCATAAATTCATGGTTATCATTACCAGGATATGTTATAGAATGCAAAAGATATGGTTTTACCATCATGGTTTCCACTACAATATCCTCCAGAATATCTAAAAATCTTATCTCCAGAAAGTTGGTTTCCTTAGTAGCAACCCGAAGATCCTGCGATTCCTTGTTTTCGGTTTGGGTATCAGAAGAATCACCTGATGGAGTCCAATAGGTCAGGTCATAGCTGATACCATCAATGTCATAAACCTCAATGATCTTTCTCACCTCACCTTTCATAAAGGATTTCAGATAAGGAAATATCTGATTTGAGAATAATATATCGGAAGATATAGAAGGTGAATCATTAAGTTTTGGATCCAGCATTAAAGTGGACAGGATCTCAGTTGACACTTCATTTTGAACTAAATAGGCTTTGAAACTATCCAGAGAATTTTGGCCAAGTAAATCATTCAAGTTTATTGTGAAACAGGATTTTAATCCAAGCTGATGGGAATCATCGATCAAGGCTTCAAGATGCGGATTGGAAAAGTTATTTTCCAATTCGTATCCACTGGAATTCATACTTTCGGTGTAGCTCCTGTAAGGAATGAAAATCATATTAAAATTGGCATTTGAGGCTTTTTTGAGCACCAATTTTAGGTTTTTCTCAAGTATAGCCGGATCAGGGGATCCATCTGAATTGATGGAAACATATATTCCCCTTAATTCATCCTGTGAATCCGGGGAGAATGCCTCTTCGACTACAGGAGGCTCTTGCCGTACTACGCTGGCTGATCTACAACCTGCAAAAAGCACGGTTATAAGAACAGCAAGTATATAATATTTATTGAACATCATTCGTAAAGGAGATATTTACTTCGAACATCAAGAAAGGGTTCAATTTCGGCCTGGCATGCTTCAATTACTTTCTCAACGGTCATCTCCGGTTCATCCAGACGTTTGATAATGGCCGGCGGAGACCATACCAGTGAATCAGGGTTGGTTTTCCTGTAGGCATCGATTATATGAACTGCAGCATCAACAGACCGGTAGGCAGCGAAATCCGTCAACATGATCTCTACCCCACCACACATGCGGTTCCAGGGTTTACCCCTTGGATTTGAGCCTGGATTGGCTGATTTCGGTATAAAATATATTGGTCTGAAAACTGCTCCTTCGATACCCCTGGAATTGAGGTCTTTCGCTGCAGCCACCGGATCGATCCATGGTGCACCGGTCATCAGGAAAGGTTTGGTTGTACCCCTTGCTTCTGAGATATTCATCCGCTCGAATAAACATTGTCCAGGATATACAATAGCGGTTTCAAGCGTTCCCATATTGGGTGAGGGCATTACCCAGTACAGATCGGTTTTATCCCAGGTCATATTACGCTTCCATCCCTTCATTTTAATAACCGTAAGATCTGCATAAAACCCTTCGGTTTCATTCCACATGCTTGCCAGTTCCCCATAGGTCATGCCATGACGTAAAGGAAGTGGATGCCTGAAAATTCCACCCAGATCAAGATTAGGCCCTTCGACGATCTCACCCCCAAGTGGATTTGGACGATCAAGCACAATGAACGGAATGCCCATCTGAGCACAAGCCTGCATGGCAAATGACATGGAATATTTAAAAGTATACCAGGCTGATCCTACACCCTGGATGTCAAAAACAAGGGCATCCAGATTTTCAATCCACTCTCTTTTGGGAGAATAGGAATCTCCATAGAGACTATAAACCGGTATTCCTGTCATGGGATCAACTTCCCCTTCCAGAAATATCTTGCCCTGCTTGGCACCCCTTACGCCGTGTTCTGCTCCAAATAATGCGACAAGATTTACCCCGGGAGTCCCGGCAAGTATGTCAATGCTGCTCTGAAGATCCGATCCTACCGCGGAAGGATTGGTGATCAACCCGATCCTTTTATCACGGATCAGATCGAGGTGGTCTTTTACGAGGACATCAATTCCCGGCAATACCACTTTTCGGTCAACTACTGGTTCAGTTTTCTTTTCGAAATATTCCGTCAGGATTTTATCAACCCCAGTCATATTGATCTGGGGATTAGTATTAACGGGCAGCTGCACCATATCACTTTCATTCCCAAACCTGTCCACAGAAGAAACACCAATTTGTTTAAGGGGTATTAGTAATTCTTTCAAATCATCCATATCTGCTGGATATTCATCACCAAGTTTGCCCATATTCAGAACATAAGCTGGAACTTTATCTGAACTTACTGGCTGGCCATGAATATTATGGTTCCACATGGATCCATACTTGAAATAGACAATCCAGGATCCCATCGCATCCCCTGCAGGATGCTTCCATTTGATATTTAATGTATCATCCTCAAAATCAATTTCTATTTCCGGAGCATCAGGTCTTTTATTACTTAACCAGCTTGATGGTGGCACCAAGGCCTGCCTTTTGTAGGGCCCATTTAAAATAGCTCGTGCCAATTCCTTATTATTGACCAGCGGCCCGATATTCCAATGCACCATCCCCGGGCTTTCCGGCAACATTCCCCTGGTAACCATGATCTGGTTAATGGTTTCATCAATGCCTTTTTCTCCTGTGTAACGACTGATAGCCATACCGGGCCAAACATGTCTCCCCTTTTTATTTTCGCCGGCCCACCATCCCAAAAGTACGGGATAGCTTTGGGGCAGCTGATTGATGGACCAATACAACTGGGGGGTCATATAATCAATCCATCCTTCGTTGATCCATAATTTTGCATCGGCATACAATTGGCTATACTGATCAAATCCGGCAATTGCAGGAGGATTATTGGGTCTCCAAATCCCAAACGGGCTCAACCCGAATTTTACATAAGGTTTTTCTGCCTTAATGCCCTTATATAATCTTTTTATAAAAGTATTTACATTCTCTCTGCGCCAGTCCCCTTTCGATAATTTTCCACCTTTCACTTTATATTGTTTCCAACTCCTGTCGTCCGGAAAATCTTTATTGTTATTGTAAGAAGGGTAAGGATAAAAATAATCATCAAAATGAATACCGTCAACATCGTATCGTCGTACAATGTCCATGACCACATTATAGGAGTGATCCTGGGTGCCCTGCAATCCGGGATCCATCCACCAGAATCCCTTTTCAAGCCGTACAACCAATTCAGGTCTCTTTTTAACAATAGAAGCTTCTGTAATTTCCCCACCAACAGTATGATGCGCCCGGTAGGGATTCAACCAGGCATGCAACTCAATTCCTCTCTTATGTGCTTCCTCTATCCAGAATTCCAGGGGATCATAATAAGGATCAGGTGCCTTACCCTGTTCTCCGGTTAGGTACAACGACCAGGGCTCCAATGTGCTTTCATATAAAGCATCACACTGTGGTCTAACCTGCAGAATGACTGCATTGAAATGATTCTCATTTAGTAAATCCAACAATTGGATGGCTTCCTGCTTTTGCTCCTCAACTGGGAGTCCTGGCTTGCTTGGCCAATTAATGTTGGCTACCGAGGCCACCCATGCGGCACGGAATTCGCGTTCAGCACTGGGTGTACGGCCAGAAGGATCACCAGTAACAAAAGGTTTAGTACTGACACACTCAGTCAGCACATAAAACATCATGGCAGATATTACCAAAAGGGA
Organism: uncultured Cyclobacteriaceae bacterium; assembly: GCA_965365275.1. Classification (GTDB taxonomy): domain Bacteria; phylum Bacteroidota; class Bacteroidia; order Cytophagales; family Cyclobacteriaceae; genus JAGTVG01. Next base: position 10,379 of record CBDUBA010000038.1, read on the forward strand.
AGCTTTCTTAATCATCGTTTTAAAAAAATGGTAGTACTTAAGTCATATAAAAATTGAACCGGAATTATCTCCCTGACAAAATAATAGATTTTATTGATTTTCTCTACATTTTTTTGATTTGAAGATATACAATTCGCAATTGCTTGATTTTACCCTAAGTTGAAAGCTGTGCATCAGCTGGAATATGTTCTATTTTTATTAAATTGGGATCATATGTAATAAAACTTATCCCAGAACTCTATTTGATATGTTAATCAAAGCCATTAATGCCGTCATTTTTTTAATACTGACCAGTACATTATCCCTAAGAGGGGCAGTACCATGGAATTCTTTGGAGATCTTCATACATCAGACTGACAAAGAATCTGAAAATTCAGCTCCCCCTGTAGAATCAAAAATAGAAGGCATGCTGATCGGTTCCGCCATAGGAGATGCTGCCGGAGGACCGGTGGAATTTGTTCATCCCCCGGTTCGCAGTTACTGGTCCACAACAGATAAGAAATTAACAAAGGAAGGAATAAAAGAGCTCGGGAATTTATTTAAGTTACGTCCTTACCCGAAGGAAGCTGAGCCTTTTGCCCAATGGGAATCATACGGACCTCCGGGCACCATCACGGATGATACCAGGTTCAAGTTGATTTTTTTTAATACTTTAAAAGATTATAAAGGAGAATTAACGATGCGGAATTTTGCCCAATCCGTCCTGGACTTTAGAAATACACTTCCTGATAAGTATAAGGATAATTACGATGAATGGATCCCGGAAATAGCATATGCCACAAACTGGGCACTTGGGAAACGCGAAAATGCCTATCCGGTGGAACGGATCTGGGGCGGGGTACCAACGATGGAGGGACAAATGCCTTTCTTGCCAATAGCCGCTTTAAATCCTGATGATCCGGAATGGTGTTATAAAAAGACCTATGAACTGGGCTATTTCGATATAGGTATAGCAAAGGATATTAACTCGGCCCTTGTGGCCGGATTGGCTCGATGTTTACAGGAAGATGGGAATTGGCAGCATTTTGAAACGGCCATGCGTGAGATAGATCCATATAATTATAATAACATTTTATATGTGAACCGGCAACTGGTCAAATGGCTTGATCTGTCACATGATCTTGTTGAAAAAGCCGGAGGAAATATTGCCCGTTTATTTACTTTACTTGAAGAAAACCTCGAAACTGTTTACTGGTGGGAAGCCTGGGTTCCCATTGTAGTGGTCATGTCCTGTGCTGAAATGGTTAATTATGATCCTATGGCTTCCATGCAGTTGATGATGGAATTCGGTCATGATACAGATTCCTACGCACAGGTCATGGGTGCGGTTATGGGTGCAATTCATGGCAGGGAAATATGGCCTGAGGAAATAAGGGCAACGGTGAATGAAAGGATGAAGGAACAATTCGGACAGAATGTTGGGGATTGGCTGGAATTGATAAATTTATTTAAGCACTAATTCACCAAGATACTGCTCTAGTAACTATTAAATTCCTATAATTTGCCTGGAGAAACCTATAAATCTAATAAACTTAATACTACTTAAATGCTATACCTGAATGATCAAGAATGAGTTAATCTTCTGGGGATTGTTCCTGGTTTTTAACTATTTACAGTTCCTGCCCAATTATATCTTCAATTACCACAATTCAAATTTTCTCCCTTACCTGGATAAACTGAAAGCTAAAAAAGCGGGATTCTTTGATAGCACCAATATGGATTTCTTCAGGTATTTGATTGATGTCAGCTTTCTTATCCTGATCTTGAAATTCAAGTTGTTTGATCTTCCGATATATTTAGTAAGTGCTTATTACCTGATTCTGTTTCTGTTCAATTTTTATCACAATTTATTCCTGACCATATATCAGGTATATCCTTCAGTCTATAATGATCGATCATTGATCAAAACAGGATTGGCCATATTGTGGAGGGAATCAAAAGTAAAAACAGTTTTATCTTTTATTGCGGGGATAGCTGTTTTGTATTTTATATATTTTGGATTTTCTGAATTCCTCAGATATACCATTCAATTTAAGACCACTCCATTTGATATCATAATAGGAAGCTTGTTCATTCTGATATGTATTTATGTAATAATCAGGTTCTATGTGAAATTAGGGAACAAGATACTCTATGCAGAAAAAAGAATGCGTTTCATAATCGGCGCAGCCAGAATTTACTACAACATCAGACTATCGAATCAATTATTCAGGAAAGAAAAAATATTCAAGAAATTTAAAGGGGATAAGATACGGTCGTGCTCCAATTTCAACCTCCAAAAACGTCCTAATTTATTTTTTTTATTCATTGAATCCTATGGAAGTATACTTCTCCAACATCCGAAAATGAGAGATCGTTACAGCGATATGTACAATGTTTACGAATCCTCTTTAAAGAATCTTGGATGGCATATGGTATCAACACTCTCCGAGGCCCCATCCACCTCGGCTTTTTCCTGGCTGTGTTATTCCACTTTTTTTTATGGATATAAAATATCTCAACATGCTCATTATGAAAGGTTCCTCAGAAATCCGTTGTTTTACAATTCAGATAATTTAATGCGGATTCTTAAAAATCAGGGATATACCACGCATTTCCTTAATCCAATTCAGCCCAATCCCAGGATAAAGATAGATTATACCTATCTTACCCCGTTCTATTCTATCGATCAATGGATCTTGTATGATGATCTAAATTATACGGGAGACCGATATGGATTCGGAGACTTTCCTCCTGATCAGTTTTCGATTAATAAAGGCAGGGAGATCATTGAAAAAACTCCCGGGCCTTATGCTTTAATGTTTCTGACCAAAAATTCCCACAGCCCTTTTTCATTTGCTCTGGAAGTTGTGGATGACTGGAGGACCTTAAATAAAAGTCAAGGAAGGTCTGACTATGGAGGGGGGTTTCTCAGTCAACCTACCATTGAAAATTACTTAAATGCCATACAATATCAATTGGAACTTTTAAGTGATTTTATTAATAACACGGGAGGAAGCAATGATATATATTTTATTATTGGAGACCACCAACCACCAGTTTTAAACGATAATAACAAATATGGATTGAGCACACCCGTTCACATCATTACCAAAAATGAATTATTTCTTGATGGATTTAAAGAATACGGGTTTCGGGAATCCTTGTTTGATAATAATTTAAAAACTATACGACATGAAGCCATGTACTCCATAATTCTTAGAGAATTGATGAAAAACTTCGGAACCGGATATGATAAATTACCAGAATATGAGCCAGAAGGATTACAAATTTGAACAATTTTATGAAAGATGGTCCTTAGCTAATAATCTCCTCATCCTGGCTGGTTTTATTTCCGCCCTGGTGACCGGGTCCTATATCTATTGGTTGGGTATATCCGTATTATCTTTTGGGATTTACCTGCGCAGGTTACCCTATTTCCTTCCAAAATTTCCACTATTGATTGGATATCCAAACTGGATTTCCTTGTCCAGATTGATTGTCATCCTAATAACCATTTTGCTCAATAAATCACTATCGGATTTAACTTTACTCATAATATTCGCATCAGTGATCCTATTGGATGGACTAGACGGTGCAGTCGCACGAAAGCTACATCAAACGAGTAAAGCAGGTGAATATCTGGATATGGAAATTGATGCTCTATTCGTTTTTTTCGTGTCCTGCATGCACTATATGGATCAAAAACTCGCCTTTTGGATCATAATCCCAGGAAGTATGAGATACGTATATGGGTTAGTATTTTACTGGATGAAGGAACCGGTTAATTCTAAACCAGGGAAAAAGGTCAGGTCATTTATAGCCGTTCTGTTTTTCTTTTCGCTTCTGTTGCCATTTCTTTTAAACAAAGATTTGTATACCCCCTTAGTAATGATTTCGTCAGCACTTATTATTGTTTCATTTGGGATATCCATCGTGAACAAAGTGATTTATCACAGATCTATCCATCGCCCTTCTGATCCTTCTTAACCTCTTTTTTTATCTCATTGATCGAGTCGATCATTTCCATCAAAACAGGATTGTGTGTCGCATTATTGCGCATCTCCTCCTGCCTGAATCCCAATTTGGTATCAAGAAATCCAATAAATACCAGTACTACAGTATAAAAAACGAAAAGAACCGGGATCCAGACAACCCGGTTTTGATTTACCATATTCGCTAAAAACCCATTTTCTGAAGAGTTTAATAATACTATATTCAGCATAAAGAAATTGATATAACCCAGATACATTCTGGCCCTGTCAAAATAGATCTTTGTGCTTATGATCCCTTTTTTAACTTTTGTGTTTTCCTGATTATTCATTATTTTGATGTTTTATGTTCAATAATTATAGCCTTATAGGATACTTTATCCCTGGCATACAGTTTTTCCAATATTAAGCCCCCAATATAAGTCTTTACATTCCTGATATTTATTCCTGATACAATCCATTTATACATATTTAATAAAAATATCATCAGGTTCAATTTCCAGACAGGTCGTACAGGCACAAACTTAGTGAGATCGAATGTCTTAAGCTGATATGCTGGATTTCTTCTAATGACATCAATATATACTTCTTCCTTATTAAAAGCCGGTGACTCCCACAATAACTTTTGTGTTTTTATTTTTCCGCTATCCTCTTTGATAAAATCATCAATAATCACCAATGTTCCCCCCAGAGATAAATTTTGCAATAAATTATTAATTGCCTTTTCAATATTAATGGCATGTTTTAGTGATTCTATACATAAGATCTTGGTAAAGGCTCCAGGTCGGCTATAAGAAAGGTAATTATCCAGCTCAAACTTTAAATATTCACCCCGTTCATTTTTTTGAGCATACTTTTTGGCATAATCCACCTCTTCTGTGCTTATGCTGATGCCGGTTCCCTGTATGTGGAATAAATCATAAAGATAGAAAAGGGTATTACCCGTTCCACAACCAGCATCCAGTACATTATCCTCTCTGCTGAATGAGATTATCGTTATTAACCAATCAAGCAGGTTCAGCTTTCCATAGGGCCGGATCAGTTTTTTATGAACAGGATAAGGGATTCCCTGTCGACCTCTCGATTCAAACCTGATCAGGTTATCATATATATTATTTGTTTCAGTCATCTTTTTCTAAAACAAATATGAATTCATATGCCCTGTTCAAACTAAATGGGAACTTTCTTATTCTAGAGTAATCAATATTTCTATTCCAGATAGGAATCAGTTTTCTAAGCCTGTAATACGGCCAATGGTCAGGATAGATTGACAAAGTTCGCAACCCACAGGATCTGAACAAGTCGTACCAATTTTGAAGATCCATTGCATCCTGATGAGCTTTTTGATTATATAATTTTAATGGTTTCATGAATATTTTCCAACTTATATGGTTTGAATTACGCACCATATAACAAAATTTTGCATCATCTCTGGCTACTCTAACTTGTTCTGCAATGGCTTTTTTACGATCGATCATTCTCTCCAGGGAACCAATACAGCTGATATATTTAAATTCTTTATCCTGGAAAGGAAGATTCTCTGCATTTCCAACAACTACCTCTGCTTCCGGACAATAAAGATTACACATATCTACAGCCTTAGGGGATATGTCAATTCCATACGATTTTGCACCGGCATTTGCCATTTCCTTCAATAATATTCCAGGCCCACATGCTACATCAAGAAATTTCTCTCCTTTCCCGGGCGAAAGAATACCCGCAAATATTTCATAGGCTTCCCTGGGCCTCAGATATTTGAATCCCTTGTTTTGGTACAACTCATCAAATGCAACTTGTATATCATTTTGTACCGATCTCATTTTATCAAATATTTTGGTGTGGACCTGATATAATCATGATAATTATCTCCAAATTTTTGCTGCAAGAACTTCTCTTCAATACTAATTTTATAATTTATATTGGCTACAAAAACGATATACCCTATAATCATTAAGAAATGAGGAATTACCAATAGTAAACCGAAGAATGTTATAAATAATCCCAGACTTATAGGATTCCTACTCCATTTGAATACTGAATCCGTAACCAGGAATTTTAAATTGCTTTTATGTAGTGTGTAAGCGCCCAACACGGAAATTACCCTGCCAATCCATGCTAATGCTAATCCAATATATGTAAATACATCTATATCAAACAGATTCATATACAATAATGAATACAACGAAACCAATAAAGGTGCAAGAGTAAAAAAAGTATTAAATACAAAAATAACAGCATAGATCAGGTTATGCTTTGTTTTGTTGGATCTCCAATTATTCAATAACTGCCCTGTAGAGGCTTCACTTGGCACCGGCCATATTAGAAATTCAATAATGAAACTAATATATACCAATATGATAATTACTGATATTAGCATAATTGCATAATCTTCGAATATTCTCTGGCTGCAATTTCCCAATCAAACTTTGCCAGATCATTTTTTAAAAATGAAAATACCTGATTCCCCGAAAGAATAGATTCAATGGAACTCTTCATCAGTTTAATATCATATGGGGGCACTAAAATTCCGTTTGATGTGTTTACTACTTCCGAAATACCTCCAACATCAAATGCAACAACAGGAAGAAGATGATTTACAGATTCACAAACAGCTATAGGTAGATTTTCAATAAATGAAGTATGCAAGAGGCAATTGTATGATTGATACGGGATATATGATACAAATCCTTTTATACTTACGAAAGAAAAGGAATTTAATTTTTTAGCCAGAACCTTATTTATCTGGTGTCCGTAAACATCGATCTTCCCCTCAAAATCCGGATCGAGGCTTTTAAAAAGTTTCAAAGCAATATGATATTTTCTACGGTCGATATTACCGACCATAATAATTTTATTTTTACCCCTGAATTGAGTTGGATCCTTATCCCTGGAAGCATTATACCCATTATATATCACCTTAACATTGGGATTCAACCTTTCAATATATCTTTCTTTATATTTAGAAACAGTGATAACTTTCTCAGCTGATCTTATGATGGCCTTATAAACTGGAATGTAGAAAATCGATTTAATATAATTATTCAAAGACGTTTTTTTCAATTCAGGCCAGTTGTCATGAAAGGTAAAATAGAAATTCTTCTTTGCTAACACAAAAAGCACTGAATTATAAAAATCACCGTAATAAATTGTACCCCTGTTACTTAGGGATCTCAAGATTTTGTATGCCTTCCATGGAGAACTATATATCCTGAATTCTACTTTTTTAAACCGGTGTCGACCGATTTTGCTGCAAACCACAACTATTTGATCAAATTCATTTTCAAGCCTAAGAAATATTTCATGGGTTGCGGTACTTCCTCCGGAAAAATTCATCCCGAAATGTGTTGTTAGGATAACAAGGCATTTGTAGGTGGATCTATCTTTGGCCATCAAATATCTAATTTGTTCATTTTCATAAAGGAATATCAGGCAAATTGCAATAATTCAATTCTCTGGATCCTATATTTTATCCCTCGTAAGAAGCAGAGGCAATATGCGATTCATGAAGGGTAATTTTCAAGCTAATGTTTTCAGGGAGTTTTGTTGATATTTTCTGATGTATAAACCAGGCAAGATATTCTGTTGTCGTGAGTACATGATCAAAATCCTTTATTTCGTCCAAATTCTTATAATTCAGAGTTGACAATGTACTATTCAACAATGCTGTTGCTTCACCAATATCAATTACCACATTCATTTCATTTAAATCTTCCGAGCTGAATTCCGCATCCACAACATAAGTGGCTCCATGCATATTCTGGGCAGGCCCAAATCCGGGATTTGGTAAGGAATGCGCTATCATTATATGATCTCTAACAGTTACAGTAAACATCGATTATTTTATTTATAATTGAACAACAATCCAATTTCATTAATCTCGCCCTTAATAAGTTTAGTATAAAATTCAGGAGCGCTCTTAAAAGGAATTTCCACATTAACCATGAAATCAAAGTCTATCTCATTCAGGATTCTTAATACAATATCTTTTCTGGATTGATAACTAAAATGTTGTCTCTTATTTACGGGAATCCTGCTGACCTGCGAAGAAATAATATGTTTCCTTCCATAATGAAAACTCTCCCCCAATTCCAATGAAACTGTTTTTTGCCCAAACCAGCTTAATTCAACAACCTTTCCCTCGATAGCTGTATTATTTAAAGCTTGCTGCAAACCCGATCCGGAACCAGAAGTATTGTAGGATATGGTATACTTCAATTTCGGATGGGCACCTGTTACCACATTGAAATTTTGTTTTGTTGCGATATCTCTCCTGAATAAATTTGTTTCAAGGATATCTACCTGGATCCCTGGTATTCTTCTGATCACGGAGGCTAATAAAGCACCTACATTGCCAAATCCAACAATAAGTACCTTGTCACCGATTGTCACGCCGGAATCCCAAACCGCATTGACGACCGTCTCAAGATTGCTGACCAGGGTTGCTGTTTTTTGTGTTATCCCTTCAGGAATAAAAGTGATGTCTTTTTCGTTCACTATAGCATAATCCTGATGAGGGTGCATGACATGGACAATTTTTCCCAGCCATTTTTGTGGTCCTGCGACAACCTCGCCCACAAGAGAATATCCATAGGTGAATGCTGAATTAAAATTTCCATCCATATATGGGACAGCCATTTCTTTTGAAACAGATTCAATATTGGGTGGATATGTAATAATTGTTCTTTCTGTACCAGCGCTAATGAATGAGTAGTGGGATTTTAAGATTAATTCATTGGATGCTAATTGTTGCGAAGAAAGGTTTATATCCGTAAACCGGGCTTGCCCTTTTCCATTATGCCATAGTTGTAATCCTTTGTAAGAATCCATTTTTCTATAGTTCACCTATAAACATCATTTGATTCCCAAGTGGATGATACCTGAAAGAATTAAAATATACCGCTTCCTTTAAGTACTGTGCATCCCCAAAATTGAATCCTGTAACACCCGATCCTAATATAATGGGTGCGAAATGAACCTGAATCTGATCAATCTTATTCTGACTAAGAAAATTAGAAGTGGTGTAAGATCCCCCTTCGACATATAATGTTCTTAATCCCAGCTTATAGAGTTTATTTAGTATTTTAGATGTATCATAAATACCACCATCTTTTTTCAAAATAAAATTATCAGCATTTTTCTTTTTACCCTGGCTGAAACAGACAAATTCGTTTTCTGAAATTTGATAGTTTTGTATATCTAAATGATCCCCTCCTACTACAATCTTCTTTGGATCATCACCGGCAACATGACGAACCGATAGCAATGGATTATCCGATTGTATTGTTTTTGAGCCCACAAGAATCCCATCAAGGAGTGCTCTCATCCTATGTGCATGGATCAGGTTTTCCTGATTGCCTATCCATTTTGAATCTCCTTTGGTGGAGGCTATCCTTCCGTCAAGTGTTTGGGCAAAATGTGTAACAACATATATTTTCTTGTTTATAGCTGCGTAATAGGGAAGAATAGCATATGGTAAATATAAATTAAAAAGATTCCTGTTAATTAATGATACTCTTGGGTTATAGGAGATTTTACATAGAAAAGGATCTGTACTTTGCACATTTACATCAAAATTTGAATTATTTATTGATTCATCGGTAAAGGAAATATTCACTGTAAATGCATCTGACCTTGATTCAGCTATTTTTTTCTGGTGGGTATATTGCCCTGGAACATCCCGATCAGATTGATCGGTATATAATTTTTTAATTTCTTTTTTAATACTCAGGATCGTTTCCCAGGCCATTCTGTTAACTATTCAAGTTTACTACAGTAACTTAAAATTGTTTTTATATGTTCAACTAATTTCCGGAATTTATATAAGTTTTAACATAACTTTTAACTTTTAATGAAATCAAATCGACAATATCTTTCTTTTGAGAAGCCTTACAATGAACAATACAAGATAAAGTTCAATATAGTTGCCATGCTATGAGTTTATTCAGAAGAGATTAAATAGAACGCATTGCCATAAGATCAATTTTTAAAAATTTCCTGTGCTGTGAACAATTATTTGTATTTTTGGCAACCTGATTTGGGCTCTGAAAGTTCATTTTTTGTAGCAATACTTATTAAAATTCCAACACAATAACTAAAAGACGAAATAAAGGTATGATGTTTATTACAGATGCATTTTTTAAATTTCATAAGGCATTTCTTATAATTCTTGGTTTTCAGTTTATCCTGGGATGCACAGATAAGCCAGCTAACAAGGAAGATAATAAAAAACAGGCTAATGAATTTAATGATTACGTTTCTTCTATTACATCATGGCAGGAGAGGCGTATCACGGGTTTGAAAAAGAACTGGTTAAGCCTTGCCGGTCTTTTTGAGTTGCAGGAGGGTAAAAATACGTTTGGGGCACATCAATCTAATGATTTCGTTTTTCCTAATCCAAACACTCAGGACTTCATTGGAACATTTACGCTGGAAAACGGGATCGTTTCCGTTCAGATAAATCCTGATGTCGAAGTAAGGCATAATGATGAGATTGTTACTGAAATGACTTTAATGACTGATCAAAGTGGCTCACCCACTGTTCTTCAGGCCGGATCCCTCACATGGTATATAATTAAACGTGTTGATAAAATCTATGTGAGGCTCAGGGATAGTGAGAACCCTGATATAGAAAAACTTACAAAAATCGACAATTTTCCCATCGATACGGTATGGCGCTTAAAGGCGCAATATGAACCTCATATGACCCCGAAGGTCATTGAAACCACCACAACCGCCGGGGATCCCAGCAGGATCACATCCTCCGGGGCTGTTGGATTCAGGATTAATGGCCGGTATCATAGACTTGATGTATGGGCTTTAGGTGATTCCGGGAGGTATCAGACCATTTTTTCAGATGAAACCAGCGGATTGGAAACCTATGGGGCCGGTCGGTTTATCGTAGTAGAAAAATCCGCTGAAGATGGAGATTATGTCATAGATTTTAACAAAGCATACAATCCCCCCTGTGCCTATACCGAATTTGCGACCTGTCCTATTCCTCCTCCTCAAAATCGTCTTCCTATTCGAGTTACTGCAGGAGAAAAAGTGGATAAAGACTTTATACATTAATCATTCTCTGGATTTAAATCAGCAGTATATGATAATTTAAATCAGCTGGATGTGATCGCGTTAATAAATCTTGCTGCAGCAGACCTAATTAAATCGGGGGGATCAAAATGGTTAGGTCAAATCCAGCGTTCTCAATTATGAATAATACATTATTAGCAATAAAGATTCAAATTTGAACCAGAACTGTCTGATTAAAAATAAACCTATTAAAATCAACGGATAAAAGGCTGAAATTGAAATTTTTATTTGAGTTTAAAAAATTGGAACAGTTTTTGGACGTTAGCATTTATAATTAAAAAAAACTATTGTCATGAGAAAATTAACAAATATTATCGCCATAGCAATTATCCTTAGCATTTTTGGATGTGTAGGAGATGAGGGGCCGCAGGGACCAGCAGGACCTGCAGGACCAGAAGGACTGGCAGGACCAGCCGGGGAAAGTGGTTTCGTCATGGAATTCGAGGATATTAATTTCATCGCCCCGAATTATGATGTTTTCCTAACCTATCCGAGTAATTTTGAAGGTCTGGATTCTGATGTTGCCCTGGTATACCTATTATGGGGTGTAGAAACAGTTGATGGAGAAGATTTTGAGGTATGGAGACAAGTACCACAAACCATCATCGATGAAAGAGGTACACTCGTATATAACTATGATTTTACTAAGAATGATGTACGCTTATTCCTGAATGCATCATATTCTCTGGATAACCTGACAGCAAATGATACGGATAACTGGATAGCCAGAGTGGTAGTAGTTCCGGGAGATTTCTGGGCCTCAGGAAGAATTATGGATCGCATGATAGAATACCAGGATCTGAAAGAAGCGTTGAATCTACCAGAACTTCCTGTTCATAAAAATATTATTAACAGGTAAAATGAATTCCCGTCTTTCATCAGGCGGAGCTGAATCTCAATTTCCGGGAGTGTATGTTTTAATAGCCGGTAGAAAGTATTAATTTTAAGTTTCTACTAAAATCTAAAAAAATGGCTGCTAAAACGTACACTCTTTTTTTGCTCCTTTTGCTACTTTCTTCGATTGTTTTAAGCCAGGAAAGAAAATTATCAATTTCTGATCCTGTGCTGATCGACAAATCATATAATTTGTATTTTGCGGGAGATGTATTTCTCGCAGGCCAACCCATGCAGAAGAACCTGGATTCATTAATTGATGCAGGTATAAAGCTTGTGGTCAACCTCCGCACTGATGATGAAATGGACCATCTTAGTTTCGATGAGTCCAAATATCTTAAGTCAAAAAAGATCAAATACATTCATATTCCTATGGGTGGAGACGATGGTTATAAGGCAGATGCCATAGACAAGATGGGAAAATCCATCAACAAAACAGATGGCAAAGTCCTTATTCATTGCCGATCCGCTGGTCGTGCGACTTATTCCTGGATGGCCTGGCTTATACGGTACCAGGATTATTCAATTGATGAGGCAGTTCGATTGGGAAGCCAAGCAAGGTTTAACGTACCCTTCTTTGACCTGCTCGGATATCCCATTACTATTCAGAAAAAATAAGGATTGGGTTTACCGGAGGGATATTTATCTAAGATTTTTAATTCAATAAGCAGGCTACAAACCAGCAGTATAAATTCTTCATACTTATCCCCTATCCAAAATTAACCATCATATATTATAAAAATATCCTTATTCATATTAATGTATGTTCATTTGTTCATATATTTGCATTGAATTATGTTTCACACTAAAGATGATGTATTATGAGATTGATATTTACATTTTTATTTATAGTTTTCACAGGATTTTCCATGCAGGCCGGTACGATGAATAATTCAACCGATGGCTTATATTTTAAAAAAACGGTTTCCGGTAATTTCTCAGAAGTAGTAGAAAAAGTAAGAGAGAGTTTAAAAGACCATGGTTTCAGTGTTATTACCGAGATCGATATGGATAAGAAACTCAATGAAAAACTGAATACGGATGTTAAGCCCTACAAGATATTGGGTGCCTGCAATCCTGGATATGCTTATAAAACCCTTCAGATTGATGACAACATTGGTGTATTCCTCCCCTGCAAGGTAATTGTAAAACAATTGGAGGGCAATATGGTGGAGGTCGTTTCGGTCAATCCGGCCGAAATGATGCGGATGATGGATAATAGCGAGCTCACAAAAGTTGCCGAGGAAGTCAGTGTTAAACTAAAGGCAGTAGTAGAAGGTTTATAATCCATATTTCTTGATCGATAGCTTACAATACTTATGTTAGGATGAGGGTAAAGCCATCAATCAGTGCGGTAGCCTGTTCTGATAAAAACCATATATCCAGGTCCCGAACAAAGCACTGATCAGGGAGACCAGTATAATGCTGTAGCCATTCCCTACCAGGGCAAATAAGGGTCCGGGACAGGCGCCGGTCAGCGCCCAGCCGCATCCAAAGATCAAACCTCCGTATACGGCCCCTTTATGAAAAGGTTTATGTTCAAATGATATGTCCTCTCCATAGAAGGTCTTGAGTTCAAATTTCTTTATCAGAAGTATTGAAATGGCTCCTATTATGATAGCCAATCCTATTATTCCATACATATGAATCGCCTCGAAACGGAACATTTCCTGAATCCGGAACCAGGATATCACTTCGGATTTTGTCAGGACAATTCCGAAAACTATTCCAAGTATCATAAATTTCAGATTTCTCATAGTTTTTGAATTTTAGTTTGATCATTAAAATACGAAAGGGAAAACGAAATGTGTTATAACTAACCCTCCAATAAAGAAGCCTATTACGGCTATCAGCGAGACGAAACGAAAATTGGATAATCCTGATATGGCGTGACCTGAGGTACAGCCTCCTGCCCACCTTGCTCCGAATCCAACCATAAATCCACCCAGGACGATAAAAAGGAAGCCTTGAAAGGAAAACAGATTGTCCCAACTGAAAATCTCCACAGGCATATAACTGCTGAAATCCGAAATCCCTAATGAACTTAATTCCATCTTTGTAGTATCCGATATGTTTATACTCGTCTCAACGGTAAGAAACTTATTAGTGATAATACCCCCTAACAATACACCACCCACGAAAAACAGACTCCAGATTTCCTTTCTCCAGTTATACTTGAAAAAATCTATGTTTCCCGGCATACAGGCTGCACAGATATGCCGTAAAGAGGAGGATATTCCAAATGTTTTATTGGCAATAAGCAAGCTTAATGGAACCATTAATCCGATTATAGGCCCTGATATATACCATGGCCATGGTTGTTTTATTAACTCAATCATAATAAATGTAAGATTTAATTAATTAAAATGTATAAAATGGAAAAACTGGTTGATTTATGTGAAAGGATATCCTAACAGAGTATATCTGCAAATTTGTGAGATAAACCGATATGTATGGTAAGTAACATAAATATTTTCCTTATACCTACGGCAAAACTATGCACATTGTTTTAAACAGCATGTCGCCCTTGCGATAAAATAGGTAAAGGAATCCATATATTTGTCTGATCAATTATCCAATACTAAATTGACGGGCTCAGAATGAGCCATTTAAACTCCGATTTTGCGAAGAATCATTGATCTATATCGTAATGCCTTTGAGGGACTCTCAGAACCTACCTGGATGCTATCATTGATCATGTTGATCAACCGAAGCGGGACGATGGTTCTTCCGTTCCTCAGTGTATACCTGACCAGATCGCTGGGATACAGTGTTGAGCAAACAGGAATTATATTGAGCAGCTATGGGCTCGGTTCGTTGGCAGGAGGATATTTGGGGGGCCAACTCACGGACAGGTATGGGCATTTTGTTGTACAATTCCTTAGTCTTGTAATTAGTGGTATATTTTTCGTTTTTCTTTCCTTCATATCAGGATATTACCAGCTGCTGGCTGGTTTTTTCATGGTTAGTATGATTGCCGAAAGCCTGAGACCGGCAAACGCTGCATCCATATCTTTTTACTCGAAACCTGAAAATACGGCGCGGAGTTTTTCCCTGAACAGAATGGCTATAAACCTCGGTTTCTCGATCGGTCCCCTTGCCGGCGGATTACTGGCTACTATTTCATACAAGATGTTGTTCTTTGCCGATGGCATTACCTGCTTTATGGCTGGTATTGTATTCTATATCTATTTTAAGAACAGGAAAGGATTTAAAGTTGCCAAAAAAATACCTGGAAATGACATACCAAAAGTTAAGTCGGCATACGCAGACAAAAAATTTCTCTTGTTTATTTTTCTGACCAGTGTTTTTGCCACGTTATTTTTTCAGCTTTTTATGACTTTGCCAATATATTACCGGGAAGTATACGATCTGAATGAGAAGTTGATCGGAGGGCTGCTGGCCGTAAATGGAATTACCGTATTTACCCTTGAGATGATTATGGTCTATATTCTGAGTAAAAAATTGCGCCTGCATTCATTGATTGTAATAGGATTGATATTGATGGGCATCTCCTTTGCCATGTTAAACCTGGGTCATAGCATAGCCTTGCTTATATTTTCCATGCTTATCCTGAGCATTTCTGAGATTTTTGCTATGCCCTTTATGGCTACATTTGTAGTGGATAGATCAAATGAAAGAAACAGAGGATCCTATATGGGCCTTTACACCATCTCTTTTTCTGTTGCCCTCATTATCGCACCTTTTCTGGGATCCAGGGTAATCGCACATTTAGGATTTGACATCCTATGGTGGGGTACCGGCATAATATCCCTTATTACTGCAACTGGATTTTATTTTGTAACAAGACCGGATACAGGTTTAAAAAAGAATAATCCTTAATTAACCAAAAAAAAAATTAAATATCTGGGTGACCTTTTCCATGATTCTACATTAAGAATAGAAAATGGATAATTATAAACCATTACATAAGTAAAAAACCGGTATGATAAGCTAAAAAAGTCCCGGGAGAACCTGATCAGTCCTTTAATTACACTCCCAATAGGTTCTCCGGGGCTTTTCTTTTTATATTGAAAATCACTCTTTAATGAACTATTGTTCTACTTTAACTGCAGACCAATCCATGGTCATGCCCTGGGCGGAAATGGTTCCGGAGATAGTATTTCCTTCTATGGTGCCCATTACCTCCACCAAAGTCCCCTGTGAATCATAAGAAGCGATAATCTTACCATCCTGAATATCGAAATTATCCATATTTTGTTCGTATCCTGAATCAGTTAGTGCCATGCATTTATAGGCATCCCCTTCTTTACTTATAACCAGGACACCTGTATTGTCTCCTGGCATTTCAGGTACTTCATATTTCCAGTTACCTACATAACTGGGACCGGAAGCTTTTTTTGTGGCACAGGAAGTCCAAATTAAGGCGAATGAAAATATTAAAATAAAAAATGAAAGGTTAACTTTTTTTAACATGATCTTAAAAATTTTATGGTGAATAAATGATTGAGTCAAAAATCAAACCGTCATTAGAATGGATTTACGAAAATGCTTTTAAATCGTTATACTAATTTCATATTACTTTAATTCTCGTAAAATAATATTATTATATCCTTTATAATCCTCCGCGGTAAGTATTTACACCGGTTCCTATATCAGGTAAATTATCTTGCTTATCAAAAACAATTTTCTAATCTTTGAAGGTTAAACAATAAAAAAAGACCATGAAAATCTTAAAAGTAATCGGAATTATTCTGGCCGCTGTCATTTTGATCGCTGTTATCCTGGTTATGGTACTACCGACACAATATAATCTGGAAAGGTCAGTAACCATTGATGCTCCAACAAATATTGTTGTTGAGCAGGTGGTTAAATTTGAAAACTTCATAAAATGGAGTCCCTGGTCGGACCTGGATCCTAATATGACGTATGAAATTACCGGAATTGATGGGGAAGTTGGCTCTGTGTATTCGTGGTCAGGAAATGATTCTGTTGGAACAGGCTCTTTAACTACGATTTCCGTAACGGGTAACAGAATAGAACAGAAACTTGATTTCACAGCCCCCTGGGAGGCACATGATCTTACATATTATGAATTTGAAGAAACTCCGGATGGTATTGAGGTGACCTGGGGCATGGATGGTAATCTGGATAGACCAATGAACCTTATGGGGCTTTTTATGAGTATGGAAGATATGATCGGTCCGGAGTATGAGAAAGGATTGCAAAACCTTAAAAATCAGGTTGCTTCCTTTATATCCAGTCACACTAAAAGAGGATACTTCATTAATGAAATCGATATGAAGCCTAAGTACTATGTAGCTAAAAGGGCTTCTCTTAATTTCAGCGAGATACAGAATTTCTACGCCACAAATTTTGTTGATATAATGCAGAAGATAGAATTACTTGGGCTTCCCCTTGCCGGAGCACCAAGTGGATTGTATTATACCTGGGATATGGAAAACAGTGTGGCAGACATGGCGGCAGGCATTCCTATTGCTGATCAGGCGGATATCGAGGGCTTTGATGTAATTGAGGTTGGTGGGAAATCCCTTAAAATCGAATATTTTGGCTCATACGAAGGTAGTGCAGAAGCACACTATGCCATAGATGATTATATGAAAGAAAATGGAATGACCTTAAATGAATTGGTGATAGAGGAGTATATTACTGATCCCGCCAATGAGCCTGACACTGCAAAATGGCTGACAAACATCTATTATATGGTGCAGTGAACTCCATGATCTTTTAGAAAATAAGCGCATTGTACATTGTGATATACAGAATCATTTCTGCAATTAATCCATGATGAAACCGTAATTTATATTTTCGATATTCCGTAATGTAATCACCTCTGTATTGAAGAATATAACGCGATGATTGCATAATTTATATTGGAAATTAAAGACGAGAAAACAATAATCTATACCGGTGCATAACCTGTGATGTAATCATCCCTAGATCGGGGATAAACTTTCATTCGAAATTACTTTTACTTTCATTCGAAAGCTCTTATCTTTGATAAAGAATTCTGAAATCCATGATATTTAATATTCAACGATATTCAATTCATGATGGAGATGGTATACGGACCATAGTATTTTTCAAAGGCTGCCCTTTACGATGCAAATGGTGCTCAAACCCCGAAAGTCAAACCTATGGGCCCAGCCTGATGTATGATCATAGAATTTGTAAGAATTTTGGGGACTGCATTAAAATGGGTGAGCCAGCCATTAGCCTTAAAAATGGCGGCCTCTCCATAGACAGAACGAAAATCAAAAACACAGAAGAGTTCAGAGATAAATGCCTTACAAAAGCATTGACAGTAATTGGAGAGAATCTTGGTGCTGTCGAACTTTTAAAGGAAATAGAAAAAGACAAGCTTTTTTACCAGCAAAGTGGAGGTGGCGTGACCTTATCGGGAGGAGAGCCATTATCTCAAAACGGTTCGGTAAAATTCTTTCTGGATGAACTCAAGAAAAATAATATCCACACCTCAGTCGAAACTACCCTTCATGTTACCTGGAAACAGGTCGAAAGATGCCTGGGAAAGATTGATTGTTTTCTTGTGGACCTGAAGCATACTAATGGATCAAAATTCCAGGAATTTACTGAAGGTGATCTCGGTCTGGTCATGGCAAATTTAAAGAAACTGGATGACTTAAAAGAGCATATAATAATAAGAGTTCCTGTCATTCCAGGCTTTAACCATACATTGGAGGAGATGAAGGAAATAGTCAAACTAGTTGTTTCCCTTCAGTCGGTTTCTGAAATACATTTCATCCCATATCATACCCTTGGATCAGAAAAATACAAAATGCTGGGAATGGATTTTCAATATAGCAATTACAAAGCGGTTTCAGACAGTGAGATCACTCCCTACCTGGAATTTGCTAATCTAAAAGGACTGAATGCCAAAATAGGAGGATAAAATGATAGAAATTAACGAAAGCAAAAAGATCTCAAAAAGAATTAATGCCCTTAGAGAAAAAGTGCTCAGCGCAAAGCCTTCCATATGCACTGAAAGGGCAAAATTCTATACATCAGTATATAAGGAAAACGAAGACAAGCCTGTAATAATCAGACGGGCCCTGGCATTGGAGAAGACTTTAAAAGAAATGACCATATTTATTGATGATGGGGAACTCATTGTCGGCAACCATTCCTCTCAACTACGGGCTGCCCCTATCTTTCCTGAATATGCTGTCGATTGGTTACCCGAAGAAATGGATGACCTTGACAAAAGACCTGGAGATGCATTTTTTATAACCGAACACCATAAACAAGAGTTACTTGAAATTGCAAAATGGTGGAAAGGAAAAGTGCTTTATGATAAGGGACGGGCTCTGATGACCCAGGAATTGCGGGATATTCACGATGCAGCCATCATTAAAGCCACGGGAAACCTCACCTCCGGTGATGCCCATATCGCTGTTGATTTCATTAAAATACTGGAAACAGGCTTATCAGGATATCTCAATGAGATAAAATCTTATGCCGGAGAAGTCAAAGGATATACCAAGGAAGGCATAAGAAAAGCCCAGTTTTATGACGCCCTTACAATTGGTATTCAGTCTATGTCGGCATTTATCAAAAGATACGCTGACCTGGCAAAATATCTGGCTAAACAGGAACAGGATCCTGACCGCACCAAAGAACTTGAAACCATCTCCGAGAACTGTAGGTATATTTCCGAAAAACCTCCGGTTAATTTTCAGCAGGCATTGCAATTAACCTTTTTTGTTCAACTGGTATTGCAGATTGAAAGCAATGGACATTCTGTATCTCTTGGGAGATTGGATCAATACCTCTACCCTTTCTATAAGCAGGATGTATTAACTGGTAAAACAACGGATGAACAGGTTATTGAGCTGCTCGAAAACACCTGGATAAAACTACTATCCATTAATAAGATCCGCCCATGGGCACATACCAGGTTTTCGGCGGGAGGCCCCCTTTACCAGAATGTAACCATAGGAGGGCAAACTTCAGAGGGAAGGGATGCTGTAAATGATCTCAGTTATCTCATCCTGGATTCCGTTGGTAATATGAAACTAACTCAGCCGAATTTATCAGTTAGGTTTCATAAAAACATCAGTGATGCCTTTTTAATGCGATGCCTTAAAGTCATTGAAAAGGGATTTGGCATGCCGGCATTTAATAATGATGAAATTGTGATCCCTGAACTGTTAAAACTAGGGGTAGAAAAAGAAGATGCCTACAATTATTCTGCCATTGGGTGTATTGAGATCGCAGTGCCGGGCAAGTGGGGTTACCGATGCACGGGAATGAGTTTCCTCAACCTGATGCGGGTTTTCCTGGCCGCCATGTACGATGGATTGGATACACGCAGCGGCAAAACTTTTCATAGAGGTATTGGGCACTTTAAAAATTTTAACTCTTATGAAGATTTATTTCGAGCGTGGAAACATCAAATTAAATATTATACCAGAAAGACAGTAGAAATTGATACTGCTGTGGATACTGCATTGGAAGAAAATGTGCCTGATATATTGTGTTCCGCTTTTGTTGACAGTTGTATTGAAAGAGGTAAAACCATAAAAGAGGGAGGTTCGAAATATGACTTTATATCAGGCCTTCAGGTTGGGATCGCGAACCTTGGTAATTCATTGGCCGCCATTAAGAAACTTGTATTTGAGGATGAAAAAATCAGCAAAGAAGATCTTCTGGAAGCAATAGAAAACGATTTCATCGGAGAAAAAGCAGAAAGGATCCAACAGATGCTGCTGAATTTCGCTCCCAAGTACGGCAATGATAATGATTATGTTGATCAACTTCTTGTAGAGGCCTATATGGAATTTATCAATGAGTTGAGCAATTATCATACAACCCGGTATGGCAGGGGACCCATCGGGTGCCAGTACTATGCAGGGACTTCCAGCATTTCAGCCAATGTACCATCGGGATCAGTTGTTCCAGCAACACCTGACGGCCGAAAAGCATTTACACCTGTCGCTGAAGGGAGCTCTCCTACCTCAGGAACTGATACACAAGGTCCTACTGCAGTTTTCAAATCAGTATCAAAACTACCAACGAACCGTATTATGGGCGGCGTTCTTTTAAATCAAAAACTTTCGCCAGCCTCCCTAAGGCATGATACGGATAAAAAGAAACTGATATCAATAATCCGGACATTTTTTGCTGATCTAAAAGGATGGCATGTCCAATATAACATAGTATCGCGGGAGACCCTCCTGGCTGCTCAAAAAGATCCGGAAAAATACAGGGATCTGATCGTAAGGGTTGCCGGATATTCCGCATTTTTTACTACATTGTCTCCTGACACGCAAAATGATATCATTGCGCGGACAGAGCATTTTTTATAATAATATCTATGAAAAAAGTCCTTTGTGGTGTAGATATAGGAGGAACGAAGTTATCTACTGCACTGGTTGACCATGATGGTAATATTATTGATAAATCGATCATATACGATCATGTTGATAAGCCGGAAGACCTGTTCGTTGAACAGGTGAGTTTGAATATTAAAACCTTGTTCAGAAAAAACCAACTTGAAGAAGAAGATGTGCTGGGTATCGGCATGGGATGTGCCGGCCACCTTAGGTTCAGGGATGGTGTGATGATCACAACATCCAACCTGAAAGGATTTAAGAACTATCCTCTGCGGGATGCCATCCAGTCCAACTTTAGAATACCAGTTATTCTTGATAATGATGCCAATGCACAGGCATTCGGTGAATTCAATTTTGGGGCCGGAAAAGGGTATAACAGTATGATCTTTCTTACGATCAGTACCGGAATTGGAGCAGGTATAATCATAAATCATAAGCTTTACCGGGGTATTACAGGTACTGCCGGTGAATTTGGACATACCATTGTAAATCCGGACAAAGATCTGTTATGTACATGCGGGAATAGAGGATGCCTTATGTCCTGTGCATGTGGAATGGCACTCCCCCATTTGTATAAACAGAAAATTGAAGAAGGAAAAGAGACCAGGATGGACATAACGGATGATTTTGACTATTCCTCCATTGACGGAAAATTCATAAAAGAAGGTTTTGACCGAGGGGACCCCATATCAAAAGAGGTTATCCTTGATAGCGGATTCTACCTGGGATTGGGATTATATAATATTTTTCAGGTATTCAATCCGCCACTTATTGTACTGGGAGGAGGCTTGTTAAGCTGGGGCGATATTTATCTGGAGAAGATCAAAAAGACGTTTTATGAATATGCCCGCGATATGATCTTTGATCCCCTTGATATTGTTATAAGTAAGATCGGAAATGACGCAGGCGTAATTGGAGCAGCATCTTTACCATTGGAATAATGTTAAACGTAAGACAAAAGAGTATTCTCAACCTGCTGGGCCACAAAAACGAGGTTTCCGTAAATGAACTTTCTAAACGACTGAAGGTTTCCTCCGTAACCATTCGTCAGGATCTGAATTTTATGGAGTCAGAGGGACTTTTAAGAAGAATCCACGGCGGAGCCGTACTTAGAGATGCCGATGACCTCGCCAACAGACTGGGTGTTAATTATGATAAGAAACTGAAAATAGCCCGGAAGGTAGCAGAATATGTAAATGAAGGGGAAACCATTCTTATAGAATCCGGATCGATCAATGCCCTCCTTGCCCGTGAAATAGCTAAAAAACGAAATGTGAGGATCATTACCACGAACGTTTATATCGCACAGCAATTCCGGAAAAATGCTGAAGCAAACGTTATCCTACTGGGTGGTTTATACCAACATCAAAGTGAAACACTGGTAGGAAAAATCACCAAAATCTGTATTGACCAAATCAATTACAGTAAAGCCTTCATTGGAATTGACGGGTATACTCCGAAATCAGGATTTACCCTGCGTGACCTGTTCCGTTCAGAAATATCCAACTATATTATCAAAAAATCAAAAGAAGTTTTCATTGTAACAGACTCCAGTAAATTTGGAAAAACAGAGCTGACCAATATATGCTATCCATCTGATATTCAGCATATTGCGACTGATTCCGATCTGGGAGAGGAATATATTAAAGATTTTTATTACGCCGGCGTAAATGTGATTCTTGCCTGATCTCACCTCTCTGTTAAATACATTTGGAAATCTGAATTTAATCTCTTACTTTCAAAGACTGTATTAACCATTATTCACACAAAAACCCCTAATCTTATGAAACCAAGAACTATTCTTGCAGGTGCCATTATATTGGCATTTTCCCTGAACCTGGTCAATGCCCAGGATAGCGACACACAGCTGTATATGATTCATGAGGATCTTGTGATCCCCGCTCAGATTTTCAAGTATATGGAAACTACAAGCGCTTTAAAAAAGGCCATGGAAGATAACAATGTAGCCACATTTGGATTCAGTACATTCAGACTAGACGACAATACCTGGTGGCTTACCAGACCTATTCCGAATTATGCTGTGTTTGATGACAACCAAATGAAAGAACTTTTCGATAAGATGGGTGAAGAGGAAGCCATG
>CBDUBA010000039.1:0-32498 GCA_965365275.1 uncultured Cyclobacteriaceae bacterium
TTCCTTAAAAAGGTTGGTGCTGTGGGTGCCACTGCTGCCGCTGTTCCAGTATCTTTTGCTGAAGTCACTGAAGACAAAAAACATTTGAAAAAAGAAATGTTCTCTCCCAAACAGCAACATGAAAATAAAAGAGCATACAATGGGGCCTACCAGGGTGCATTCAATAACCGGATCGCGTTTCCAATCGGTGGCATGGGAACGGGGATGTTCTGCATGGAAGGAACCGGGGCCATATCTCATATGTCAATAAGACACAGACCTGACTTGTTCAATGAACCCAGCATGTTTGCTGCTATTTCGATCAAAGGCCTTGAGAGGGGAGCCAAAGTTCTTGAGGGTCCTGTTCCTGACTGGAAGAAATTCGGACAGAGAGGTGCCGGTAACGGAATGGGTGGCAACACATACGGATTGCCGCGATTTAATGATGTTACCTTCAAGGCGCGTTTTCCATTCGGGATCATGCAATTAAAGGATGATGACATCCCGCTCGAAATCAAAGTCACCGGTTGGAATCCCTTTATTCCGAACGATCCGGACAATTCAAGCGTGCCGGTTGGAGGTTTTGAATACCATTTCAAAAATACAAGTAAACAACCCCTTGAGGGCACATTTTCCTATAATTCCAAAAATTTCCTTACCGTAAATGGTGGAACAAATTCAATCAATATCCTTAAAAATGGATTCATACTATCTGAAAAGGGAACCGATGACAATCCTGCGCTCAAAGCGGACTTTGCTATAGCCTGTAATGAGCCAGGCGTAGTTGTAGACTATTGCTGGTTCCGTGGCGGATGGTGGGATCCCCTCACTATGATCTGGGATACCATCAAAAGCGGAGAATTAAAGCAGGTTGATCCGGTGGAAAAGGATGCACCCGGAGCATCGATCTATGTCCCTTTCAAAATCGGCCCCGGCGAGGAGAAGACCATTCGGGTTCTTATGGCATGGTATGTGCCGGATTCTGATCTGAGATACGGGAATGATGAAGGAGCCAGAAATAATACGGAATGTGATCCGGCTTCCGGATGCTGCAGTTCCCCCTCCGACAAAGGATTAGATCCAAATGATAAAGATTTTGACGGAGAAAATTATAAACCCTGGTATTCCAGCAAGTTCACTAACGTTGAAGGGATCATGCAGTATTTTGAAACAAATTACAATGACCTCTTCAAAAGATCCATGGCTTTTACAGACTCTTTTTATTCCAGCACCCTTCCGGTTGAAGTTATTGAGGCGGTAGCAGCTAACCTAACGATCCTGAAGTCTCCGACCGTAATGAGACAGTATGATGGAAGGCTATGGAATTATGAAGGATGCGGGGACAATTGGGGCTGCTGTCATGGTTCCTGTACCCATGTATGGAATTATGCTCAGGCTATACCCCACCTTTTCCCATCCATGGAGAGAAGTTTGCGATATACCGAATTCTGTGAAAGCCAGAGTATGGAAGGTCATCAGACTTTCAGGGCTTTTCTGCCCATACGGCCAGCAGATCATGGTTTTTATTCGGCAGCTGACGGACAACTGGGAGGTATCATGAAAGTGTTCAGGGAATGGCGTATTAATGGTAATATGGAGTGGCTTAAGAAGATGTACCCCATGGTAAAGGCCAGTATGGATTATTGCATCGCAACCTGGGACCCAAGGGAACATGGGGCGCTGGAAGAACCGCACCATAATACGTATGACATAGAATTTTGGGGACCGAATGGGATGTGCACCAGTTTTTACCTGGGTGCCCTGCTTGCCATAACTGAAATGGGGAATGCCCTCAAAGAGAATGTCTCTAAATACAAAAAACTATTCAAGAAAGGCCGCAAATTCATGGAAGAGGAATTATATGATGGAGAATATTTCTATCAAAAGGTCCAGGTGGAAGGCCTGAATGCTGCCAATCCCATTGAAGCTTCACAAAAGTCCATGGGAGGTCATTACTCCGATGAAGCCCGGGCATTACTCGAAAAGGAAGGCCCGAAATACCAGTACGGTAAAGGCTGTATCTCTGATGGAGTGCTGGGGGTATGGATCGCCCGGATGTGCGGATTGGAAGATCCTGTTGATACAGAAAAAGTCAAAAGTCATTTGAATGCAATATATAAGTATAATCTCAAGCATGACCTTACGGATCACGTTAATCCTCAAAGGCCTACCTATGCCATGGGGGATGAAGGTGGTTTGCTTCTTTGTTCCTGGCCAAAAGGGGAACAGCCTTCCCTACCCTTTGTGTACAGCAATGAAGTGTGGACCGGGATAGAATACCAGGTCGCTTCTCATTTAATGCTTGCAGGACTTGTGGATGAAGGATTGGATATTGTACGAACCTGCCGGGACAGGTATGACGGCCAGGTAAGAAATCCTTTTAATGAATATGAATGCGGCAGCTGGTATGCAAGAGCCCTTGCCAGTTATGGATTAATACAGGGTTTGACAGGCCTTAGATATGATGCTGTAGATAAAACGCTCCACATAGATTCAAAAATCGGTGATTTTACCTGTTTTATATCTACAAATTCCGGATTTGGGACGGTTCAGTTAATAGGAGAACAAGTATCCGTTAAGATGAAAGAAGGAAATATATCGATAGAAAAAGTAATAATATCCGGTGAAGAAGGGAAGTTGATTTAACAACACCTTCCAGGGATTCTATAATATGAGCCAATCTGTATAAGATCGGTGAAGCTTGCCAAATTCTTCAGCTTCCTGGAGTATTGGCTTCATTTTATCTGCGGCCTGTTGTCCAAATTCAGTTATTGAACCGTCATCATTGTAATAATTGTCACGGACTTCTTCCGACTCCACTATGATTATCCATCCATATTTATTCTGATTTTCACCTCTAAGGCCTTGTGCAAGGAATAATTGCCACCCGGGATAATTTTTTTCGTATTCAGGTATAAGCTTGTTTACATGAAACTTCTGGAATTCACTCATTGTAATTCCTTTTTTCAGTTCAATAGTAATTACATGAACACCAACAAGGTTTCCTTTTTGCAGAGTTTGCCCTAAGAGGGATCCTGCAATTAATAGGAATGTCAGGATGAATAATAGCTTTTTCATGATGTTATATTATTTATTAATGTAATTGAGGAAATTCGTAGAATCCATTTTAGAATCCCATAATTATTCTATAATGCTATATATAGATAACATCATACTGAATTTTTAAGTTCAGCCGGAGTGATTTATATTTTTTTATTATTTGAGGTACTTAGAAACTGAAGTAGGGGGAAAATTAGATTATACAATTTACTGATAAATCTCAATATAATAGCATAAAAATTATTCGGGTAGTCGGAATTAATCCATATCGAGAAAAAGACTAGTATCCCTTACAGATTATAATTTTAGGATAAACAAATTCATTAAAATTATTTTAGTTCCAGTTGCTCTATCCTGTCAGAACCAAAACCTCTGATCTCCCGATACAATTCGATCATTTCTTTAAGTTTATCAGGATCAGATTCCGCAAGATTGTTCTGTTCTCCTATATCATCTTGAAGATTATACAATTGATATTTTTCAAAGTTCCCCAGTTCGATATTCACCTGTGCTGCAACAGCAGGACCATCGTATGGAGGAATCATCACCCAATCTCCTTTTCTCAAGGCAGTCCTTGTGGTTGCTTCAAGAATTAGTTCTTCCCTACCCTGTTGACTTTTACCTAAAAATACGTCCAGCAATTTTTCGCTATCAGGAGTAGTCTCCTGACTTCCGACAAGTTGAGCCAATGATGCAAAAATATCTATTTGCGATATCAAAGCACTTGAGGATGCAGGCTCTATATTGCTTTTCCAGTAGGTTATAAATGGAACCCGTGTTCCTGCTTCAAACAAGCTGTATTTTCCCCCTCGTAATGGCCCCCAGGGTTTATGATTACCTAATTTCTCCACGGCATCATCATAATACCCATCATTCAAGACAGGACCATTATCGCTGGATAGAATGATCAGTGTATTTTCCAGTAACCCTTGTTCTTCAAGGGTATTAACCAGTTCCCCGATACACCAGTCGGCTTCAACGATTACATCCCCACGCGGCCCCATCCCGGAAAGGCCAACAAAACGTTCATGAGGTGTTCGGGGCACATGCGGTTGCTGTAGAGCATAATATAAAAAGAATGGGCCATCTTTATGATTCAGTATATATTCCTGAGCCCTTTCCAAAAACACATCAGCCATATCTTCATCCACCCATTTTGCCTTTTCTCCACCTTTCATATAACCTATCCGGGAGATTCCATTAATTATGCTGCTGTTGTGCCCATGATGCCATTTCATTTTTAACAACTCCGGATTATCCTTACCTGTAGGTTCCCCGGGGAAATTCTCCTGATAACTCACCAGAATAGGATCGTCAGGATCCCTACCTGCCACGTAGCCATTTTCGATGTAAACGGTAGGCACTCTATCCTGAGTTGCCGCCATGATGTATGAATAATCAAATCCAACCTCGTTCGGACCGGGGGATATCCGCTTATTCCAGTCAACATTTCCATCTCCAAGTCCCAAATGCCATTTCCCGACTATGCCTGTGCTATACCCCTTTGCTTTTAACATCTTGGGAAGTGTCATCTGGGCTGTATCGATCAGAAGGGGTGCTGTTCCTGAAAGAATTTTTGCCCTTTCATTTCTCCATGGATAGGTGCCGGTCAACAGGGCATAACGGCTTGGTGAACAGGTTGCCGAGGAAGCATATCCATCGGTAAACCTTACCCCACCGTTTGCCAATTTATCAATATTCGGTGTTTTTAAGGCTACAGATCCATATGCCCCAACATCGCCATAACCCAGGTCATCCAGATAAATTAAAATAATATTCGGCGAAGCATTTCCTGAATCCTTTTCCTTTGAAGGATTACAGTTCACTAAGCCTAATGCCAGATAAATTATAAGTAAAAATTTAAAAAATCTCATATTCCAGGATTTGTTCTTCTTTTAAAATTATCGTTAATATATACCATATGATCAGAAATTCCCATATTCTCCGACAACAATAATACAGTTATGAATATCTGCAGGCTCTATTAAATATAATTAAATAAAATTATGCTAACAATGATAGAAATAATGTCCATTCTGATGGTTCGGATCACAACTTTAGTAAAAAAAATGTATTGAATATTCTGCAAATTATCTTTATCTTTTAAATAATATTTAAAGAAAAAAATATCATGCTCAGATCAATAATTTTTTTACTCGTTATTTTTAGTCTATTTAACGAGGTCATCGCGCAAGAGTATTCATCTAGTTACAAAAGCAACTGGCCTCAATGGCGCGGGCCGGAAAACTCAGGATACACTTCAATAGGAAATCCTCCAATCGAATGGAGCGAGACAAAGAATATAAAATGGAAAGTTGAGGTTCCCGGACGAGGGCATGCAACACCTATTGTGTGGGACAATCTGATCTTTGTAAGTACGGCTGTCAAAACAGATATGAACGTGGAAAAGAAAGAAACGGCCACAGAAGAATCTACTGAAAGGCGGGGTCCTCCATCCAATAATGCTGAAAATGTTTTTGACTTTATTGTTATGGCCTTCGATCGAAGCGATGGTCATATCGTCTGGACGACGAAAGTATGTGAAGAACAACCTGTGGATGGTACACACGGAACGGGAACGTGGGCATCTAATTCCCCGCTAACTGACGGTGAATTTATTTATACATATTTTGGTTCGCGGGGATTATACTGCCTCGATTTCGATGGAAATATCATTTGGAGTCGTGATTTTGGTCAAATGAAAAAAAAGATGGATTTTGGCGAGGGGAGTTCGCCTGCCTTATATGGTGACAAAATGGTGATCATATGGGATCATGAAGGAGATTCTTATTTATATATTATTGATAAAAAAACCGGTAAAGATATAAAAAGAATTCCCAGGGATGAAGCCACATCATGGTCAAGTCCTGTTATAATCAATGTGAACGGAAAAGATCAAATCCTCACGAATGCGACAACCAATATGCGCAGCTATGACCTTGAAACAGGTGAAATCATCTGGGAGGGAACAGGAATGACGAATAATGTTATACCTATGCCTATACTATATAAAAATATTGTTTATATGATGAGTGGCTTCAGGGGTAATGCTCTTCAAGCTATTGATCTAACGAAAGCGAAAGGGAATATAAACGGGACGGATGCCATACTTTGGGAATATAATCAGAACACACCTTATACGCCATCAGCATTGATAATAGATGACCGGCTTTATTTTCTAAGGGCAAATAATGGGCAATTAACCTGTCTTAACGCATTGGACGGAACAGAATACTACAGTTTACAGAAACTCGAAGGAACGGGAACAATATACGCTTCCCCTGTTGGTGTTCAAGACCGGCTTTATATTAGTTCTGAGAGTGGGATCACCTATGTGGTGAAAGACAATCAAAATTTTGAAATTTTAGCTAAAAACAGTCTTGATGATGGCAATTTTTCATCCTTTGCGATTTCCGGCGATGAACTGTTTATCAGGGGATTCCAGTATTTATATTGTATTTCAGAAGAGAAATGATTTTTATATGACGACTAAATTCCGGGTATACTTCCTTTTATTTTTGCCCTTTGCAATAGTTATGTCCTGTAATACAGAAAAAAAGGATACAAACGAATCGTCTGGCAACTTCCGGTTGATCACATACAATGTATGGTATGGATTCACGCAAGTTCCGGAAAGGAAGGACCGCTGGATTCAGTGGATGCAGGAACAGAACCCTGATGTTGTTTCACTCCAGGAACTGAATGAATATACCCCAGGGAAACTGGCTGAAGATGCCGCAAAATGGGGACATCAATATACTGTACTCCTGAAAACCGATGGATTTCCGACAGGTGTAAGCTCCAGATACCCCATAGAGGATGTGCAGCGGTTTTTTGAAGGATTCCATCATGGATTATTACGAGTAAAAATCCGGGATACATATTTCTACATCATCCACCTTCATCCCAGCAACTGGGAAACCAGAAACAGAGAAATAGACTGGATCATTTCTGATATCGATAAACTCCCGGAAGGATCGGGTGTTATCCTTGCCGGGGATTTCAATACTTTTTCACCTGATGATTCAATTTTCTATGGGCATGGTCGACTGGAACCTTTTTTTGCTGAAAGAGATAGTGCTTATAAGGAAGTGAATCTCCGTGATGGCCGACTAGATTACGGAGTAATTCAAAAATTACTCGACGGTGGCTTCATTGATCTCGAAAACAAAATGCGATCCGAGAATTACCGGTTTACCGGAAGTTTTCCGACCTTGATAGAAAAAGAGGGAGAGCATGGAGATCAAAGAAGGCTGGATTATGTTTTTGCGGATAAAAAAACCGCATCCACCGTAATCCGGGCTGAAGTCATTTCTGATGATACAACCCTTATATTATCTGAT
The DNA here is from genome assembly GCA_965365275.1 of uncultured Cyclobacteriaceae bacterium. GTDB lineage: Bacteria > Bacteroidota > Bacteroidia > Cytophagales > Cyclobacteriaceae > JAGTVG01. The sequence goes on from CBDUBA010000039.1 coordinate 7,383, forward strand.
CACCTGCCGGTAATTATAGATTTCAGAAATTAAAAATTGAATCGCAGAACTTTCATGTCAAATTATGTGTCCCCGGTACTTTTTACGCATTAATGTGCAGGGGGAGATAGAATATTCAATTGGCTTGTATAATATAAGTTTCGCCTGCTATAGCGTTTAAGATGATTGTATCATCATAAAAAGTAAAATCATTATCTCCTATAGAAATATCATGGCTTTTAAAAGGATTTTTCAATCGAAATTGACCTCCTTTTTCTGAAACAACAATGACCTGTTCCACCTTATTATCTTTCAATTTTGCTGATACCAGGAAGGCCCCCTCGGTACGGAGGTTATTGAATTCTGCATTACTCCATTCCGCCGGAATAGCAGGGAATAAATGAACGATTCCGGTATGGCTCTGGAGCAACATCTCATGTATTCCTGAGGCGAAGGCGAAGTTACCTTCCAGGGTAAATGGCCGGTATGTCATACCTGAATACCCCTTCCCGGATTGGTCGCCATTTACGTGAAAGCTATTTGGCAAGCAAAATGCCTCAGCAAATATCTTTAATGCTTTTGCGGCACCTTCCCCATCCATAGCCCTTGCTTTTAAATTGCCTTGCCAGCTATAAGAATAACCTGTCCAATGTTCAGGACCTTTGGCATCAAGGTTTCGTATTGTATTATTAATAATTTTCTTTTCTTCCTCCCCCATTGATATGTCTATTATTCCTAGTGGATGAATGGCCATTAAATGAGAAAAGTGCCTGTGTGATTCAAAATAAGGCACATTTTCAGAAAACATGAGTCCTTCACCCTCACTAATTGCAAATTCAGGCCATTCATTCAATTTAGTTTTCCATATCTCGGCTTCTCCGGTCAATCCAAGTTCATTGGCCAATTCGGCTGCAACAGAATACGTCCACCTGATCAAGGCAAGATCGTAATTTGTAATTTCATCGAACCATGCCTTTTTCGAATTATTGAAGATCTCAGGGCTTGAACTTAAGGGTAGTTTTCGCCTGCCATCATTACCCACAACCGATAATTCATCTAAGTAGACTGCCACATCCCGCATCCATGGATAAGCTTTTTCAGTTAAAAAATCATTATCCATGGTATACTTCCAATGTAAATAAAAGTGATGTCCCAGCCAGGCTGAAACAGTTGGGCCGAAGGAATACTGTATCCACCCGCCCATAGGTTCTCCCGTAAGGGTGGTCACACCCGGTACATTTAAGCCTCCAACCTCAAAGTATTCTTCTGTGTATTTTTTGAAGGTTTTCCTGTATTTCCATAACCAGTTTATAAATCCTATTTCAAGATCCATCTGGTTGCCCCGATATGCCGGCCAGTAACTTAACTGGGTATTCAGGTCATGATGAAAATCCCCCTTCCATGGTGGTATTTTCCCATTATCTGCTGTCCAGACAGCTTGAAGGGATATGGGGGGAGTATCGCTTCTGGCGACAGAGCCAAATTTATACATCTCCAGGTAATATTGCTTTTCAAGTAACTTATCGGGCAATGTTATATCTGATCGGCTCCAGTATTTCTGCCACCAGCCCTTATGCTCCTTACAGGTCGCATCATAAGAATCATTCAGGTTTTCCGAAACGATAGTCACCGCATCGGGCATTTCATCCCATCCCGGGAAGGATGCACTGATACTCCAGCAACCTGTTATAACATCTCCTTCATTTCTCCAGGACACATGGATCTGGTAAATGAAACCACCCCACCCTTCCTGAGTATAGGTATAACCATTTTCGTTATTAATTACCTCCCCCTGACGGTAACCCAGCCGGGACAAGTTTTGGCCTGTTACTGAATTAATATCTTCTTTTTCTTTTTCGGTGTTCTCGTAAGGCGGTGGCATTAGCATAGGAATAAGATCTTTATCAAATCCCTGGAACTTAAACCATCCCATTGGTTTTGAAGCATGAACAAATGTTTGCATACTTTTACCATCTTCCCACTTTACTTCACAAATAGCATCATGAAGGAGAAGACGTATAGAATTTGGATCCCCGTAAGGGCCCAGATCAAATTCAAGTGCTCCAGCCGGGATTTTAGTCGGGGCGGGTAACTGATCATAGGGCTTATCGAACTGATTTTGTACATTTTTATATTTATTCTTCTTCCACTGATCATACACCCAGCTGAATTTCCATTTATCGGTCTCCAGGTTTTCCATCGGACGGAGGTCCCACAGATCGGCCCTGTCCAGTGAAATGCGAAGTTTGTCTTCTTTTTTCCATATCAGGGCTCCCAGCATACCATTGCCCAGGGGAATTCCTTCATCCCATGAACCGGGTAACTGATCAAAGATAAGATCATGTCTGCCATCATTAAAATGACGGTTATACGCTGTGGTTGAAGAATTAAGAAAAATAAATAAAATCAGTAAAATCAGGATAGGTTTCATACAATTATGATAAAACATTATTCATAAAAATCCAGTTCGATGATTTTTGCTGAGTTGCTACCACCAGCACCAAGGTCAGACCGGATCCTAATATACCTAGTCTTCACGGGAGATTTAAAAGTCCAGGTCCGTTTGGTTGGATCGTTTATCAGGTTGCCAAACTCAAAGGCCTCTAATTCGCTCCATTTTCTACCATTAGAACTTGTCAATATTGTTCCCTTTTCAATCATGCCGTCTTTCCCTGAGGTTGAGGGTGTATACGCAAACCCTGACAGGGTATACTCCGATCCCAGGTCAATTGAGAGGTGATGAGGGTGATTCTTTTTTTCCTTTGTTTCCCAGAATGTTGTTTCATCATCATCGAAGGCTTTGATACCGATGTTATTGTCATCCTTACTGCTGGTTTCGATTAATGCCCAGCTGGACTTTAGTATCCCGAATCTAGAAGAATTTTCGCTACCCATCTCATCATTATCCATGGCCATAGCATGGATCTCTCCTGATTTTAAGAAAAATGGCCCAGTATAAAGCACCGACCCCTTGTCAGGTTTTGAACCATCCATTGTATATCGAATCTCAATATCAGCATTCAGGTTCTCCAGGGGATTGAGGCCATGTGATTTCCACTTGAACTGATGTTTTTCAGGAGTTAGTGTTACCATTCCCTTGCGATCACGTACAATTTCAATCTGGGGCAATCTACTCCTGTAATAATGAGCAGAAACATGGTTAATGGTCGGCTCCAGCCTGGATTTCAGGATCCTGATCCGAAATTTACTGGTTTCAATAGTAGCAAACCGGAGGATTTTTTTATACCCGACCGTTGTGCCGGATGCGATTTCTATCCACTCATCATTTATCCATGCATCGAGCGCATGTTCTTCAATTCTCTGACTATGTGTTGATATTGCTTCCTGAATAACAAAGCGGTTGACTTTAATCTGTTCAGGGACTTCAAGGATAAGGGCAGTGCGCTCATCCTCTGCGATAAAATAACTGTACTCGTCATCGTCAAGGATCTCAGCCGGACCTTTAGAACCAGCAAGCAGATCGGATCCGTAGGTTTCCCTTATCCGCTCTCCTACTTCCTCCAATACACGCACATCTTCAGCAGAAAATAACCCTTCACGGTTTGGCGGGATATTCAATAAAAAGGTTGAATTCCCTCCTACTGCACGCTCATATATATCGAAAACATCATCCGCATTTCGAACTTTCTGATCCGTCTCATCTCTGTAGAACCATCCCTCGCGGATCGAGGTATTGGTTTCGGCAGGCAGATAATGCAGGTAGTTGCCTTCATATAGATGCTCTCTGCTGCCGAGTTCTCCTGTTAGATCAGTAAATTTTATCATTACATTAGGGTCTTCCTCGAAAGGGATAATGTCCCACTCGGAATCCCTCGTATTACCACTCTCGTTGCCGCACCATCGCACATCCTCTCTTCCAAATATTACGGCATTGGGCACCAGGGTCCGAATAAGTTCCCTCCATGCGGTATAATTATAGGTTTGTCCTCCCTTACGCTTGGGATGAGCACCATCAAACCAGACCTCATGAATTGGTCCATATTCAGTCAATAGTTCGAATAACTGATTGAGAAAATATTCATTGTAATCATCTACCTCGAACTGGAAAGTTGTCTTATTTTCAAAGGGCCTCCCTTCTACGGGTCTTGGAATGGTACGCATGGTGTACTCACTTAAATTTCCGTATAGCCCGGTTTTACTTTCTATCTGAAACAGATCTGCCGGTGACAGATATACGCCCAATTTAATTCCATATTTCTGACATGATTCCGAGAGGTCTTTCATAATATCACCCTTACCATCCCTGAATGGCGATGACATAACACCATGTTCAGTATATCTGGACTGCCAGAGTACGAAACCATCGTGATGTTTGGCTGTAATCACGACAAGCTTCATGCCCGCTGCTTTCATCGCTTCACACCACTGATCCGTATCCAGGTTCCTCAGGTTGAATATTTTGGGATCTTCCTTACCGGATCCCCATTCCATTCTCGTAAAAGTATTGGGACCAAAATGAACAAAACAGGTAAACTCAAGCTTTTTGTAATTATACTGATCCTCTGTCGGGATCACATGAGCCGCCTTTCGTATGATCTCCTCGTGGGAATCTCCTTTAATCCTTATGGTATTTGATGGCGTTATCGAATTTTGACCAAGCAAATTTACTTGATAAGAAACAAGTAATACCAATTTGATCAATAAGACCTTGTTAAAAATGTTCATAGTCAAAGTTTCCGTAGTTTCTATTTCATTTTATATCAAAATCTGGTCTAAATCCTTTAAGTCAATTTAAACTACATAAAAAATAATTTAAATAATCCCTCTGATTCACACCTTATGCATCCAAAAATTAGTATTGAAATGCTCTGTTAAACTAACAATAAAAATTTAAAGACAAGTCTGAAAAATACAAATCCTTATGATTGAGATCATATTTATCATTCATATCAAATGAATATCTTGGGCATGAATTTTTAAATAAATCTCAATAAGATGAAACGATTGAATAGTATAGTTTTTATCACTCTAATCACTTTTTTATTCGCAGCATGTGGAGGAGGTGATGGTAGTAAACAGGAGACCAGCAGTTCTTCAGGAGCTGAAATAAAAGGTGGGCAGGCCTCGGTTCAGGATGATCTTTCTGAAAAGAACATTGTTCAGATAGCGGCCGGATCGGAAGATCACACTACGCTTGTAACCGCGGTGATGGCTGCCGGGATGGCTGATGTACTTGCAAATCCCGGACCTTTGACTGTTTTCGCCCCGACCAATGAGGCATTTGACGAATTACCGGCAGGAACTGTAGAGAATTTATTAAAACCGGAAAATAAGAAGACACTCATGCGGATCATCACCCATCATGCCACGCCCGGCACGTATACTATCGAAGATCTGAAGGATGGAATGGTATTGGGTCAGGCTACGGGTGTAAACGTGTCGGTAGAAGTGAAAGACGATGCATATTTTGTCGGAGGTGCAAAGATCCTCGGTTCAGTTGATGCTTCAAATGGTGTTGTACATGTGGTGGATGCGGTATTGCTTCCACCGGAATAATAGTTATACAACCATATAACTGAATCCCCTCAAAGAGGCTGTCAGAAATACAGCCTCTTTTACTATGGTACGCTACTAAAGATTGGATTAATTAATAGTCAGATAAATCGGTGTACGATGGGAAATGAGCTAAACCAGAATACTAATGTCTTATATTAGGCATTTTTAAATCCAAATTATTAAACATCGTTATTCACCCGCTAAAAATCCTTTCTGTCGCTTTTCCTGATAATCAAAAATACAGGTATTATTGTCCAGGATAAAAGAGCTGAAATTGAGATAAGCATACCTGCTCCGGTACCAAAAAATCTATTGAAAACAGCACCTGTATATCCCATTAATGCAGATACGTCCAATTCCAGCATAATAAGGATCCTGCTTAAATCAACTGGATTTAACAAAGACAATATTATTGCAAATTTTTCAATGGGATAAGATTGAAGGAAGAGCAGCAGAAGTAAAAATATGCCGTCATAAATGAATACCATGAAAAGCCAGAACAGGATGGCCATCCCGAACCCCTTTAACCTGTTTTCATTAATGAGGGCAATATAAAACGACAGAGCCGTGAAGATAAATGTGAGAAAAACACCGGACAATAGAAGGGTAAGTAAACTTTTAATGGCCCCGCTAAAAGCTATCCCATAGAAAATAAATGGCAGCCCCATCCCAAGAATAAGACTAAGCGACAAGGAAAGGCTAATCCCTAAGTACAAACCCATAAACAGTTTTTTCCTTTGGAGTGGCTGGGCCAGCAATAGTTCAATAAACTCTCTAGAATTGTAATAATTCATTATCCCGAATATGGTACCTATTAGAGGGGTCAGGATAAATGTGATATTCATGAGACTGACGATCGCCTTGGAAACATCATTACTTAAATACAGCAATATCATTCCTGAAATAAAGTAAAACAGGAAATAAACGATACTCCATCTGCTTCTGATCAGGTCAAAAAAGCTATATTTCAGAATCTTCCTCATTCTCTTTTTCTAAAATATTAGCAATTGCTCTTTCAAGATTTTCTTCCTTCTGTGCTTTGAGCATCTGGTCAAAAGTACCTTTGAAATAGATCTGTCCCTCCAAGAGAAAGATCAGTTCATCCGCAAGTTCTTCCACAAGACTCATAATATGGGTGGTAATTAGAAACGTCATTCCTTCTTCTCTCTTTCTAAGGATCAATTCTTTTAGCCTGATCAATGCAATCGGATCCAGCCCCGCTGTAGGTTCATCCAGAATATACAAAGGGCAATCAAACATGAAAGTAAGGACTATATTAACTTTTTGCCGTGTACCACCGGAAAGCAACCGAAGTTTCTTATTAAGAAAATCCTTAAGATCAAATTGATCGATCAGATCATCATAATCCCCCTTTTCATTCCGCACCTCTTCAATGAGCCGGAGAATCTCCCTAACCTTTAAATTATCGGGAAATCTTGCGATCTGAGGTAAATATCCTATTTTATTCCTGTATAGCCAGTCATTTTTGATTAATCTGCCATTGATGAGAATTTCACCATCCGATGGGATAACCAAACCCAGAATAGATTTTATCAGTGTTGTTTTCCCGGATCCATTTGGCCCCAATACGGCTGTTATCTTTCCTTTAGAAAGAGAGAAGTCAAATCCTTTTAATACTTCCAGTTTACCGTAACTTTTCCGGATTTCCTTAATTTCAATCATAAATATTCAACTTCATCCTGGGTCTTTCATCCGCAAGTGACTGGGGGGTAAGTACGGGGGCAACCCGTTCTGCAATATTAAGCATATCTATGAAAAAACTCCTTAAAAGAATAATTGATTCGGGCACTTTGGTTATCAGGTATGAAAATAAACGGACCGGTCTGTGGGGCACATCGCCAATACCGTCCCTATCAAGATCATATCCGGAATACTGATCCCAGTAGTTATCATGAAAATCATTTGTATTTCTTTGTCCATTTGTTGTGAGATCAAATGTGTTTGATAAAAAGTTATTATAGGCTATTTCATTGTCCATACAGCTGCTGAATATATTCATGGCCCATCCATTATTTCTGAACTCGTTATTGATAATTCTAATGCGGTTGGACCCATCGGCAAAAATACCCACGGTATTGTTCTGGAATAAATTCCCGGATAGTTCTCCATCATATATTTCCTTAAAAAGGAGACCATAGTTTGTTGACCCCCAATTATTAATAAATTGATTATTTTTCATATTTATATGATCCGAGAACATGACAGCCACACCGGTTCCATTGTTTTTAAAAACATTCCCGATATAATCATCATGATTTGAAAACATAAAATGCAAACCGTACCTGATATTCTCTTCGCTTGTGTTATTAAGTATTTTACTGAATTCCACAAATTCAAAGTAAATTCCGTCTCTATGACCACTGATTTGATTATTCTGGATTAATATATCCTCACAATACCACAGATGTATTCCGTTTCCTGAATTAACTTCGTTTTCCGCCCTACTTTTAAGGTAGTTATTTCTCAGAACCGTATGATTTGATTTTTTCAGGTATATTCCGAAATAGGTATCCAGCAGAATATTATCCTCTATTATCGCATAATCTTTATTGTCGACCTTAATGCCTGCCCAGTCTTTTGTAAAGGAGAATCCAACGTTCTGTACCTGAAAACCTTTGAGGAGTACACTATCCGACATGATGGTAATTATTTCTGCCTGGTGATCTCCGTCAATAACAGGAAGATTCTGACCAATGATATACAAAGGTTTAGTGATCCGGATATTGTATTCAATATAGGTTCCTTCATAGACAAGAATTGTATCATATGGATGAGCATCATCGATTGCTTTCTGTATCGAGGAAATCTGGTTGTATTGACCTACCCGGATAGTAGATGATAATGCAATCTGGTGTATTATCAGCCAAAGTAATCCGGTCAGATATAAAATTTTAACCATCTTGATGTCCTAGTTATCTTTCCTGAATTCGATTCTTAAACCAGCCCAATCATGAATTATACCTGAGTTTTCCACCTGACTACGGCTAGCATTGTCGGTTACTAGAAATGGATTGATGTACATACCCATGGGACTGGGCATATTTTTGCTAATCAGGAAACAGCAATCCTCCACATCGATCAATGCCCCTGGTTTATCCAGTGTATTTGTTAAGATATATTTTAATTGTGATTCATCCTCTACCCTCTTGTCCAGATAATTGACCATACATTCCACAGCATCAAATTTGTAGATTTTACCTTTCCGAGTTACGATCTCAGATCCAAATCGTTGATCAACTATTGACATCCTGCAGAATTCACACATATCAGAACCATAACTAATAGGCTGACTTTCGGGTTTGCATGCCAACATTAATAAAACCAGGCATACAGTATATATGTTCAGGAATCTATTCATACATTAAACTATTAATCAGTTTTAGCCCCTTTCCTTTTCAGATAAACGGAAAAGAATGAAGTAATCATTGGTATAGCTACAAAAATAGCCCCATAATACGGGTAGGAGATGGCATTAAAATTCAACAACATCTTGGAACCTATCAAAGGTGGCTGGTAGGCCTGTCCAGGTACTTTGATGGGCGCTTCATCAGACAGGTTATGCCCATAATCATACTCCCAAAGGTAAAAATCATACATGCCCAGGGCCCCAAGAATAAGCAGAAGGATACCCCAGGATATCCAAAGTTTTTTATTATTGATGAATCCAAATAATATCCCGAGAATAGACATACCTATAATTACCATTGGGAAATATTTTAGCTCCGGAATAGATTCAGGTTCAATCATTTTCATCCCAACATAGTGGTTTAAGATATTTATATTCTGTAATGTCCCCGGTTCATCACCGCTAAGTTTATTGATCCAGATGTACATGGTCACGCCTTTGGGATATTGTGGCGCTTCCAGTGTTATTCTCCAGATCGGGGAGAGAAAAGTACCCAGAAGTGCAATGGCACCTATTATGAATATGATCTTTGGTAGATTCCGCATTAATTAACAATAGTTGTGAATAAAAAAACTAAAAACTGGCATCATAACTAAACCGCTATGATGCCAGTTAATTCATAATTATAAATACATTTTTTTAATCTCCGAAAACGTCATCATCCAGACTCCAGGACATTTTAATATTTGAATTCCTGGGTGAAACTCGTATATACCCCTGCATTTCCTGATGTAACGCTGAACAGAAATCAGTACAATAGAATGGATATACACCTTCCGATTTAGGTTCCCATACCAAAGTTTCTGTTTGCCCCGGCATAATCAGGAGTTCAGCATTTTGTGCTCCCATTACCGCCAATCCGTGAGGAACATCCCAGTCCTGCTCCAGGTTGGTAATATGCCAGAAAACTTTATCTCCAACTTTTATACCTTCGATATTATCCGGTGCAAAATGGCTCCTTATCATAGTAGCATAAATATGTACTTCATTTCCTTCCCTCACAACTTTTGTTTCCGCCTCTGTCAATGCCTTATACGGGTGGTTGTTCTCCTCAAGCGGGAAGAACTTAACTTGTCTATCAATTATCTTCGATGCATGAATTCCCTGTGCATAATGGGGTTCCCCCATAGTTGGGAAATCCAGTAGCAATTCCATTTTATCGCCTGAAATATCATATAATTGAGCCGAATGTGCCATTTCCGGACCTGTAGGCAAATACCTGTCCTTCGTGATTTTATTCATGGCAATTAGATACTTACCATCTTCCCACGGCTTCATTGATCCACCACCAGGGATACTCAGGTGACCTATTGAGTAGTAAGCAGGGATCCTGTCCACCACTTCATAGGTTTCCAAACTCCATTTGACCACTTCTGAAGATATAAAAAAGGAAGTATATCCGTGACCACGTCCGTCAAATTCAGTATGCAAAGGTCCTAAGCCCCCGGAAGAAACCGTACCTGCCACAACAGCATCAAAATTAATCACCGGAATGCCGTCAATTACTTCATCAAAGTTCTCGGCCTCTATGGCCGCCAGCATTTTCTCAAAAGAATGCACAGTAAGATCGGCGGATAATTTACCGCTTCCTACAATAAATTCGCCGGTAGGGCTGACGTCAACACCATGTGGTGATTTCGGTGTGGGAAGATAATATACCAGACCTGGACATTCTGAAGGGATCAATACCTTAACTCCTTTTTTCAATGTCGAAGTTGCCGTATGCGTATGATCATCATAATAATTATGATAATATTCTGATGGCCATTCCTGGAATTTACCTTCTGCGATATACTCTTCCGCTTTTTTCCAGTTAACAGCAGCAATATAGTCCTTGTCGTATTGGGAGGCATTTTTCTCCTTAAGTGTGTTTACTTCTTCTACATTGTAACTTGTAAAGAAGGACCAGCCATGAGATACGCCTTTTCCTGAGTGTGCCAGGTCATAATCATATCCTGGAGCCAGGATCTGGAAGGCAACATCCATTGAACCTGGTTCCTGACCGCCGCTTATAAAGGTAAATGTGCCTTTGAAGTTCTCTTTATAACTACTGATAGGAACATCCGCCTGTGGGATCGGCACACTGAATCTTGTACCAGCAACTAAATACTCGGTATTTTGTGTTGGGTAAGGAGATGCATGACATCCAGCTGAGTTCGGTATCTGGATGATCTCTGTCGTTTCAAAAGTAGACAGGTCGATCCGGGCTACACGAGGTGTATTATTTCCATTGATAAACAGGAAATTACCATCGTGTTCTCCATTTGTCTGGGATAATTTCGGGTGATGGGAATCATCCCAGGGTACAAAACCATAAGTAGTCATAAGTAATGGTTTTGTTTCCTCATTAAATCCATATCCTTTTTCAGCATCTACACTGAAAACTGGAATGATCTTTAACAATCGTCCGGATGGCAGTCCATGGACGGAAACCTGGCCACTAAAACCTCCAGAAAAAAATTCATAATACTGGTCATAATCTCCCGGGGCCACATAAACTTTTTCAGCAACACCAGCATTGCTTAACGCTCCGCCACCATTGCCCCCATTGCCGCAACTTGTGTATATAAAAGCTGAAGCAATTAAGAGAGAGGCAAAAATTGTTGTATTTGATCTCATGATATTTTTTTTTGATTATAATAAAAGTGTTGTTATTCCAATGTTCTGAAAAATTCCAATACAGCTCTGGCATCATCTTCAGTCAATCCCTGGTTAGCCATTACCGTGTTATACTTCATAAGAAGTCCTCTCCCAATAGGATCTTTCTTCGCCATATCCTCAGGATTAAGGATCATGTTCATAATCCATTCAGGTGTTCTTCTTTTAAATATCCCCTGGGGTGCCGGTCCAAGTTTTTCTTCCTCCGGAGTATGACAGGCCGTACACTTCAAAATATAGATCTCTTCGCCCTTTTTAGCTAATTCAGCATCGAACTCTCCCAATTCTATCGACTTTATCGGCCCTATACCTTTCTGATTTTTCCAATCGGCTACGGCTTCCTCAAAGGTTAGCATTTTTTGAGGTTTAAATTTTCCTTCATCCCCGGATCCACCACCACATGAACTCAAAATTATCAGAACTAATAAGCTGAAAAATGATGTTTTTTTAATAATCATGCCCTTAAATTGAATTTAGATTTAATATGGTTTTGAAGCGAAATTAGGATTAAATCATAATCCCGCTTATGATCTCAATCATAAGGAATGATAAAAGGGATCCTTGAGTTTATGAAGTTGTTTTAAGTATTCTGTAGGGAAGAATCTTAGGTCGGGTTAAGGATATGATTTCAGTTTATTCCGAGATAATCTGGGAATTTAGTTCAGAAAGATTTTATGCTCCTTAATTTCCAGTTTCCCGTCTTTGTGTAATTGTTTTACAGTCCTGATCACTGTCTCTACCCGTAGTCCTGTCATATCTGCCAGTTGTTGTCGGGTGTAGGGAACACAGAATTTAGATTTATTCTCTTCCTTGCTGTTATCCCGAATATATTTCAGAAGGGTCATAATAACGTGATCAGGACAATAAGAAGAAATTTCCTTTAAAAGGATTGCCTTGTATCTTAAACGGTTTGACAAAAGAGAATTGAACTTCTTTTGTATATCGAAATTTTCCTGGAGCAATTCGTAAAATGATTCTTTCGGTAATTTTGCGATTTCAGATGTCTCTGTAGCAATGGCATTATTCGGATAAGGAAAGTCCCCAAAAATAGCTGGTTCACCAAAACTTTGTCCGGCTTTAAAGATGCCCTGAATGAACTCTTGTCCCCCTTCACTATAACTTGACATTTTTACTGTTCCGGATATCACCTGATAATAATGTAATGCCGGATCTTCTTCAAGAAAAATATATTCATCTTTTCTTGCCTCATAGAAGTACGCATTCTTTGATTTTAGGAGTTCTATAGGAATTATCATCTGCCCTTGATCTATACCACAATTTTCAAATATTATGGATTTTTTTAATAATGGCAATGTATATTGTTAAAAAATCAGATCTCATCGTAAACACGTACATAATCAACTATAAAATAATCGGGTAACTTGGCTTTCTTTAACTCAGGGGCTGGTGATCCTTCACGATATCCTTTGCACTCAGCTGAGACCAGGATGAATTGCTCCCGGTGTGATACAGGTCCGGAGATACTCCAGGTTTCTTTTCCATCCACGTAAAAAACATATCCCAGGGGGCTCCAATCAAGTCCGAAGGTATGAAATCCATCATCAGTAGGCTCGACTTGTATGGGTCCTGAACCGGCACCCTGATGATTTTTACCGTATCCATTCCAATGAATATTATGGCTTACAATTCCATCCCTTGAAAAATTCTCCATGATATCAATTTCAACCCCCGCATCCAACGGATCCAGTGAGGCGCCAATGGTTGGAGATTGCATCCAGAAAGCCACCCACCATCCCTCTTCTGCCGGCAGTTTACATCTCATTTCATAATACCCGTATCTATGGACAAATTTTGGTTTCTCCAGCTTAGCGATAGGCCACGTAAGAGTCGTTTTTCCATATTGATTGCCTGGTCTGTCCATAAAATTACTCCCAGTCTGAAGCTGTGAGGTAAAATAATCACCATTCTTCTCATACACTTTTAATAGCAGATGCCCCTTCCCATCCATTTCGTAGGCATCGGTGGCCCATGTTTCATACCGTGTTTGCATAATGTGTAGACGGAATCCCCATTTGGTGGTATCGAGTTGATCTCCATCAAATTCGTCATGCCATACCAACTTCCACTGTTTCCCTTCCGGCAACAAGCTTTCTTCATGCCGGGTGAAGGCATCCTCCTTATCGATCTCTTCCCGGACAGACAATGTCCAGGAGAGAAGTGTTATACCAAGGATCAAAAGGAAGGACGATAATATTATGCTTTTTTTCATTGTCTTAAAACATGTTATATAAAATGATATTCCTGAAACCTGTATTTCGGTTGGATAATTAATCCTTGATCAAAAAATTGCAGACACCAGGATGCAGTTTATTCATAATTTTGAAGATATGGAAAAAACATAAAAAACTGAAAATCTAGATTGAAACATATGCGTTGGCGCCCTCTTTTCCAGCACAAAAAAAATCCCGTTGTTATAACGGGATGATATTTGATTGTTTTAATATCTTATTAATCTTCCCATTGTCCGGGATCTGTATATTCGAATATCTCAACAATTTTTCCGTTCTCAAATCTTTTTATTTGCATCACGTCAGCCTTCACAGATTGTCCATCCAATGTGCCTGTTCTATGAAATGAGGTCGCTACTATATTACCTTCGGCTAATTGTCCGCTTATTGTATCCTTCATGCTGGTATTGTTACTTAGAAAGTTAAAATGGCCTTCTTTATCCCAGGTAAATTCTGCATTGAAATGCCCAACAAAATCATCTGCCAGAATATTCTCAACATTTTCAGGTTTAAGTTCATGGTAGAGGCTGGAAATCTCTTCGTTCTTTGCTGCATTGTCAAATCCGGTGGTCCTTAGAATAGACATATAAACAATCTTCCATTCCCCATCTTGTTTTTCAAGGAATTGATCATGTTTGCTTGAGTTAATCAGTTCACCATCTTCATTGTAGTTTTCATTATCATAGGATGCCCAGGCAGCCCCTGGATATACTCTTATCCTCCAGTTCGTTTTCTTTTCATTGTTATCAGCAGGATCCGGATTATTAGCGAAAAACTCGGTAAAACTAGCTCCACCATCCCAATTGGTGGAATAACCATATCCCCAATCGTTAACATTCATATGGGTGGCATCGCCATCATCAGGATAAACGGTATTCATTCTATCCAGGTCACGGGCATAGAAGGCATCCGTTTCCTCTTCAATAACAGCCATAATTGCTGCTTTTTCTTTTTCCACATCAATACTCGGTGCACAGGAGAATCCCAGCACCATGACCGTAGCCATTAGTAACAGGTATTGTCTTTTCATGGTTGTTTTAGTTTGGTTAATCAAACAAGATAGAGATATTTAGCCCCTATTCCTAATTTTAACTTCCATGAAATAAAATGCTAGAAATGTAGGATAAGTTTTCCCTTTCCTACCTAATCGAATTTTAATCGTCGAAAAATCTATTTGTGACGATATGAAAGATTGTTTTATCTGGATTCCAGGGTTACAATTTTCGGATCAGCCATAAATTCCGGGCCATTAAGATTCCCAAGGACGTTATAATATCCGGCATCACTCCAGAATACAAATCCGGCCAGTTCAGGATAGCTGTTATCCAGTTTCTCCAATAAATCCATACAGTCCCGTGGTGGTGCGTTTCTATTGTTTATCCCCAGCTCACCCCACCAGATGATCTTTCCCTGCTTTTTCTTTTCAACGGCCCATTCATATTCAGGATAATTCAGATCAGGACCGTAGCCTGATTTACCCAATATATCTACATATTCATCCCCCGGATAAAATCCTTCAAGGGCCCCATCCGATTCGCGGGTATGATAGGCCCAAATAATATTTTTAAGGCCTTTTTCATTTGTAAAATAATCATGGACCAGACGGTATAAATTAACTGCATTCTCACGACCGTCCTTTGCATGCCATTTTGAATTATCATCATCCTGTTCTACGAAAGGTGTATAGATAACAGGAATTCCCTGATCGCCCAACCACTTCAGGTTAGCAGCCATTCGGTCCATCTGGGCATAAAAGTTTGTTTTGGTGGGATTTGTTCCAGATTCAAATATTGGATCAATATCGCAACTTTCCCGAAAAGCATTTCCCCCGGCAGGATTTGCAAAAAAGTTATATATGCCCACGATCAAGCCGTTATCCCACATTTTCTTTACTCCCATATTCCATTCCTCATCGGAAAACGGATTATCCGTAAAATCATACGTAGTAATCCCATATCTTGGCCATAGGCCTGTATGTTTATAAACCTTATTTAGCCAGTTACTTTCATGGTCCATGTCCGGATTTTCATTATGGACCCAGGTGGCTACCTGGCCAAACAAATAAGATCCATTTCCGAGAGATCTCAAATAGTTAATTATTCCCTGTTTATTATCCGGCTTAGGTTGCAGGGAGGTTAGTAGTAAGAGAAGGCCGCATATTAGCGATACAACAAAAAATCTATAATTAAGAAGACCTATTGTTTTTTTATTATGTGATTTTAGAATAGTCATAGCACTGATTTTTTTAGAAAAGTGTATTTCTCACAATTTAAAAATTAATAATTAACGTACCAAAATATGATGTACAACTTCATGACAATAATAACAAAGCCAATAAATAGATTACTATATGAATTTCAGGATTTACACAAGGCAACAAACAAAATAAATTTCTGGTATGGGAAGAGTTTAAGGTGGTTTGATAAGAAATTAGATTACTTTTGAAATGATATCACTTTAATGGAGATTTGTAAATTATAGCAAGGGCGGAGGAAGGAAATGATGAGAGAAAACACTACTGGTTAATTGAAACCTATAAACTTAAGACAGAAAAAAATTAAAATATGATTCGAAGAAACGTATATTTTTTGACTGGAATCTTATTCCTATTCATTGGATTTGTATCATGTGAGGATGACGATTTTGATAATGAAACCAAAATCAGTTCATATGATTCATCAGAGAGTCACAAAGCCGGACAGAATTGCATGGATTGTCATAAACCCGGTGGGTCTGGCAAAAGTGCGTTTAAGATAGCAGGAACAGTATATGACAGTACTTTAATGTCGGTTTTGCCAGGTGCAACTATTAGACTATATACAGATCCAAATGGAGCAGGAACTCTAAGGGCAACCGTTCAGGTGGATAAAAATGGTAATTTTTACACAACTGAAAATGTTGATTTTGAAAACGGATTATATGCCTTAGCAGAAGGAGCCCTGACTACAAAATATATGAATTCATCCTTAACAACGGGGCAATGTAATAGCTGTCATGGAGTAATTACTGATAGAATTTGGACCAGATAGTCTTGGGGCTATATTGTAGACATATTCCTTTTGTTTATAATTTTAATTCCCCTAATAAACCTTTCCAATTTTTCCAAGTTAATTTAAGCAGCATTATAGAGTAATAACGTTTAAAAATGATGAAATTAGTTATATCCCTAGGATTTATCCTTTCGATTTCAGGTTGCCGGGGGACTTCAAATATGGGAACCTATACATATCTTGCGCTGGGTGATTCATATACCATTGGGGAATCCGTTCCTACGGAATCTTCCTTTCCCTACCAGGTTTATGAACGGCTGAGAAGTGATGGCCTGAATATGGAAAAACCCGTGATCATTGCCCGAACTGGATGGACCACGGATGAGTTACAAGCAGCTATCAATCCGGAGGCTTTAACACCTCCTTATAACCTGGTTACCCTGTTGATCGGTGTAAATAACCAATACCGGGGACTGGATATCGATAATTACGATACTGAATTTAAGGAGCTGCTTCAGCAAGCTATAGTGTTTGCAGGAGGTGAAACCGGGAATGTTATCGTGATCTCAATTCCGGACTGGGGGGTTACTCCCTTTGCTGCTGATCGCAATAAGGAAATGATCAGCAAAGAAATCGATGAATATAACAGGATAAACTCTAATTACGCTAAGGAGATGGGCGTTCACTATATTGATGTTACCGGGATATCCAGAACCGCTCTGACGGATTCGACTTTGATCGCAGATGATGGATTGCATCCTTCGTCAAAGATGTATGCTCTCTGGACTGATAAAATTGTTTCGAAGGCGAAGGCCTTACTAATATCCAAGAATTAATGAAATTTTCTGTAGACTCTTCTTATGCTGAAACGCAGGATGCATCAGATCCACTCAATACCTTCCGGAATAGATTTATGATCCCGGATCCCGCTATGATCTATATGGATGGTAATTCACTGGGACGATTACCAAAGGTAGCAATCACATCATTGGAGGAAGACATAAAGTATCGTTGGGGTGACCGCCTCATACGCAGTTGGAATGAATCCTGGTATACCAGACAGTCAGACCTGGGTGATCGGATCGGTGAATTGCTTGGAGCGGAACCTGGTGAGGTGATCATCAGTGATTCCACATCTGTGAATCTTTATAAGCTGGCCTGGGCTGCCATCCATTTCCAATCAGGGAAGGATAAGATCCTAAGCGATGAACTGAATTTTCCTTCCGATCTGTATATTTTACAGGGTCTTGCCAATCAGTATACTCCATGGAAATTAGAACTGGCGAAAAGTACGGATGGGTTGACAGTTGGGATGAAAGAACTTGAGGTTGCAGTTGATGAAAGGACTGGGCTTTTATGCCTGTCGCATGTTGCATATAAAAGTTCATTTTTATATGATATGACCGAGGTCACACGACTTGCCCATGAGAAGGATGCGCTGATTCTCTGGGACTTGAGTCACAGTGCTGGTGTCATCCCGATCGACCTGAAAGCAAGCCAGGTGGATATGGCCATAGGATGTACGTATAAATACTTGAACTCCGGCCCTGGAGCACCCGCTTTCTTGTATATAAGGAAGGATTTACAGGAACGATTGCAAAATCCTATACAGGGCTGGTTCGGAGCCAATGATCCATTTTATTTTTCAACTACTTATTCACCAGCAGAAGGATTAAGAAAATTTTTGACCGGCACACCTCCCATATTATCCTTGTCGGCCATGGAAGATGCGCTAGCCATCATCAGGGAAGCAGGAATCGACAACATACGTGATAAAAGTGAGAAGCAGTCCGAATATATGATTGAATTGATCGACCGCTGGCTGGTACCCCTTGGATGCAAACTGGGATCACCCCAAGAGGTTAATAAAAGGGGATCTCATATCAGTATTGCTCATAATGAAGCTTATCGCATCAACCAGGCCATGATCCACCCGCCAGAAGGAGTGTCCATCATCATTCCTGATTTCAGAGAACCGGATAATATCCGCCTGGGCATAGCTCCCCTCTATACGTCATTCAGGGAAATTTTTGATACAATAAGCAGGATCCGGGATATAATCTCCCAAAAATCCTACCTCGATTATTCCAAAGAACGGAAAGATGTGACTTAACTAATAATAAAGATGCTATTAGTATTTCTTTATTATCACCAGTTTAGAATTCAGTAGGATTCAGACAGGTTATTTTTGGAAGAGACACAATGAGTGGACAGACGTCTAGAATGAATGGATTGACAAATTCAAAGACCAGACTGACAACTACAAAGACCAGACTGACGACTACAAAGAATGGACTGACGACTACAAAGACCAGACTGACGACTACAAAGACCAGACTGACGACTACAAAGACCAGACTGAGAACTACAAAGACCAGACTAACAAGTACAACAAATGGATTAACAAGTACGAGAATTGGAAAGTACCATTCAGAACAAGGAAAAAATACTACGGAGGCTTGTTAAAGCAGTTCATAGAGCGGAAATCCTGGTTTCCTGCTCAAAAAGGGATATTTCTTCTCAAATCTTATGTTACTAAGAATACCGATAAATGAAAATATCCTGTTTAGACAGGTGCTTATTCAATGTCTCTTCTAACAAGATGAATACGATCAAGGATGAAATCAGATTTTCCCTTCTCCCCTTTCATCCGAAAAGTTAAGGGTGCTTCCTGCTCACTAATTGTGATTTCCCCAAATAATTCTTTCTCCACATATTCATAATCGGCTGCACTGATTTCGATCTCATCTGAAACGGGCTTTTGCCTTTGGAAGATTTGCAGCTTGCCACTATCAGGAGATTTAAAATATGAAATATACAAATCATAGGTGCCTTCTACCCCTACTTGCAAATCTACTTTAACATATCCCTTGTCGGAATGGCTGTGCATTACATAGACCTGTTTACCATTAACTCTTTTCCTGAATAGTGTAAATTCATCGGGAGGAAATCCGAAAGACTGAAAACTGAAATGACTTATCGGCAATATCTCCATTTCTTTCGGTGGAGTGAAATCCCCGGAAAGTTCTATTGTTGGGTCAATACCATTAAAAGTCGGGTTTTCACCATAATAAAACGCTACTGAGGCATAATCAACCGGCCAATTATTATTTTCCGGTCCGTGTTCAATGGTAAGATTATAACTTTTCTCAAATGTCTCTTTATCTCCAATTAAGAACCGATACCCACCTGTACGGGCCAACGGTATTGAGTAACCTAGGCAACCATGGAGTTGAAGACTGTACGCTTTATCCCAGCGATCACCAACGGCGTACCAACCTCCGTTGAAGTAATCTTCCGATCCGGTTCCATGCATCGTTTGTTCGCCATCAATAGTTGTTATATCATCCCCTTCGAAAAATATGGTGGAGATATGGCCATTCAAATTCTCTTCAATCCCCTGACACATTAATATGGTTCCAACATAGTGTCCCTTACCTTCGTGATTAAAAATAGTATAAGGTATCCCGATCTCCGGATTTTCCCTGCGCCAGCAGGAATAAAATTTTCCTTCATTCGATGTATCCCTTTTATCCGGCAGAATAAAGATCCTTGAAGTAAATCTTTCTTCAGGTTGGGGTTGCTCGTCTTTGTTCAGATAGCTTAAATCGAGTTTGGCCGATTTATCGAAAGGCATTGGAAAATTTATATAATGCAAATCTCCCTCCGCGCCTATCAGCAGCGATCTCATTGATGTTTTTCTGAAAGCATATCCGAAAATATGTCTTATTGGAGCATTAATTGCATATTCTTTATCATCATCCCATTTTGCCCTCAATATCAAATGAGAATCCGGGTCATCAATCGTGGTTAAATTTTCGAATTCCATCCTGACTATTCGCCCGCCCTCCTTTATATCGGCCAGGTTAACTGTTTCTCCCGGTTTAATTAATACCTCTTTTTCAATGACCTTCAATTTGTTTTGGTCAAATAATTCCTGGGGGTTATAGACTTCCCATCTTTTCAAAGTATTATGAAGTGCTGCTGTTTCCTCATCAGTAAGATCAGGTGAAAAGGACATAGTTTCTGAATTTTCAGGGAAAGTCCTATGCTGGATCTGGTGAAACTGAATTCTTTCCCCCAGGTATACAATCTTACAGCTTTTTTCATATGGAATGGGTAGGTAGCAATAGTATCCTCCAACTTCATTACCAACCAGGGGTGACTTAAAGGGGAAAACTTCCGAGGTGAAAAGGTCAATAAACCGGATACTGATTCTTGGATCTGCTTCACCGTCAAAATAAAACTGAATCGTATCTTCCGTGGGGGTAGGTGTCCAGATACGTTGAATAACACCGGGTCCCTCAAGGTCTGCAATAACGAGACGGCGCAGTCCTTCTTTTCTTATATAGGAGTACTTACCTGAGAACCCATCATCATTTCCTTCCGTTCTGTCATATGAGGATTCCATAGCCACCGAAGTGCGATCACGGTACCTGGGTAAAAGATTGATATTTGCGAGTTGTTCAAGTTCAACTTCAAAGGTGCTTTTTATATTCTGTGCTTGTACATAAGATTCTATCAGTATTAAGAATCCAATGAGAATAAGTGTAATGATAGATCTGCGCATTTTAAATTTATATTATTAGGAGTATGTGTCTTTGTCAATGGAAACATTTCGTTTAAATTGTTAAATGTGACCAGCAAGTATAAAGATATAGATTAATGTGTTTCCGGAAACCACACCTGATCATATATGCTTTTTAGTTCATCTATTTTATCGGAATATTCAGGCTGATGCGTAAAATGAGTCATTTCATAGGGATCCTTATTCAGATCCATCAGATATTCTTCTATACCTTCTACATTGTACCTGACATATTTAAACCCTTCGGAATCCACGATCATTTTACCTACCTCACTTTCCACGCCCAGGTTTTTCCTCCATTCAACATCTTTTCCTTCAAACAATGGTCTGAGGCTCTTCCCCCTGGGATCGGCCATTCCATCAATGCCTGCATAATCGCAAAGTGTCGGCAACAGGTCAAGGCCATTGGATATTAAATGTATGCTATCTACCTGTGAAGCGGGTATATGTCCTTTCCACATGGCTAGAAAGGGGATATTGGCAGATTCCTCATATGGAAGGCTCTTATGTTCCAGACGGTGTGCTCCATCCATATCCCCATGATCGCTGGAAAACAATACAAGTGTATTTTCTTCCTGACCGCTTTCAATGAGGGCATTCAAAACGATCTGGATCTGTCTGTCGACCTCCTCTGTAAGCCTCGAATAGGCCCATCGATGCCGGCGCCAGTCTTTTTCAGTATAATGGTCACGTGCATTCTTTTGGAAATCTCTTTTACTGATCCGCCAGGTGATGGCTTTGGGTTCATCTTCCTGTGGTTCGAAGTTCGGCGGTAATGGAGGGCAATAATGGTTATAAAAATCATCTTCACTGATCCCTTCAGGCCACTTTAATGCTTCATCAAGCGTGGCAAGTTCAGTTTCACCCTTTTTCAAAAGTATTTTCTCATGTTCAGTTTCTGCAAAATCCCGGATAGCCATGTAGCAAATATCATGGGGATTAATTAAAGAAATGATCAAAAAATAGGGTTCCTCTGGTTTCGACATTATAAATTCAGCTGATTTTTGAGCCAATTCATCCCGTTCATCATCTGTAATATCTTCAAAACCTAAGGTTTCCGGAGTTAATGATTCAGGGAGATGTTCTTTGCCACCATATGCCAGGCGATACCCCGCTTTTTTGAGATAGGTAGCCAGGGTGGTGTTTTGAACCTCTTCTGATATTCCGGGAATGCTCATGGAACCCACATTTTCCTTGACCGGGTTCCCATTTTTATCTATAAAATATCCGGGAAATCTTCCCGTCATTAAGCTGACCCTGGCAGGCGAGCATACCGGGTTCGTAGTATATGCGCGTGTGAACCGGATCCCATTTTGTGCAATATAATCCATTGCAGGCGTCTCGAGCCATGTATTCCCTGCACAGCTCATCATTTTGGAGTGCTGCTGATCAGTATAAATATAGATTATATTGGGACGAACGGTTTCCTTATCATTCCTGGTACTGCAACTCAGAAACATAACAACCATTAGGCCAATTGGAAAGAGGTTAATTTTGTTCATTTTTAATTAAAAGATGGAATAATTGAAACTAATTTAAGTCATACCAGCGAGCTTTTCAAAGGATATACTGATCTTCATTAGGTCATTGTTTTCTTTTTTATCCAGTATATATTATTAATCTCTGCTAAAGTCACCAATGGAAGGAATGAAACTGAAAAGGTTTTAAAGAAACAAGTTTCAGAAGGACAGGTATTGTGAATGGATTGATTATTATTCTATTAGATTTGTACAATGAATTAATTAACAGATAAATAAAATGAAGAGGATAATATTTGTACTGGTCAGCATTCTTGTTTTTTACAGCACTAAAGCGCAGGATGTAATGACCCCAGAGTTACTTTGGAAATTAGGGCGCGTGAGTGCCATGGGAATAACCAAGGATGGAAAATCAATTGTCTATAGTGTCACTACTTTTGACGTTGATGAAAACATAGCTTCCAGTAAGCAGTTTTTGATACCAGTTGAAGGCGGGGAGGCTATTGAGATTGTGAATGGTGAGTCACTGGTGGCAGATCGACATAATTCTCCAGCGGGTACTCATCGTATTTCGGTAGAAGAAGTGAAGCTTCAGAAAGTTTTTGCGGTGGATTACTACCCCCAACTGGATAAATCTGACGTAATGGTTTATGATGATTTGATGTACAGGCACTGGGATACCTGGGAGGATGGCAAATTCAATCATATAATTCTGTATGCAGGCAATGAAGCCAATGGTGTGGATATCATGGAAGGTGAACCTTACAATTGTCCGACCGAACCATTTGGAGGTGAAGAAGATTATACCTGGAGTCCGGATGGAAAACAGATAATTTATGTAGCTAAAAAGAAGGCTGGTAAAGATTATGCAACGAGCACCAACACAGATTTATATGCTTATGACATTGAAACCCAAAAAACCAGCAATCTAACACAGGGAATGATGGGTTATGATACACATCCACTGTTTTCTTCTACCGGTGCTTTGGCATGGTTGAGTATGAAAAGAGATGGTTATGAAGCAGATAAAAATGACATTATTGTCAGAATGGGATCAACTACAATAAATCTTACTCAGGATTGGGATGGAACCGTCATTTCATTGTTATGGAAGCAGGATGGATCAGGTATATATTTTAATGCTGCCATTGATGGAACAATTCAACTCTTTGAGGTGGACTATCCTGGAAAAACAAAGAAAAAACCTGTCGTAAAGCAAATTACAAAAGGAGACTTTGATATTAGTGGTCTTGTTGGAATAGCTGGCGATAAGTTGATTGCTTCCAGAACAGATATGAATCATGCAGCCGAATTGTTTTCCATAAGCCTTTCTGATGGATCGATGAATCAGCTGACTCATGTCAATGATGCGCACTATAATACGATTCTGTTGAGCAGAGTTGAAAAAAGGTTTGTAGAAACCACTGATAAAAAAGAAATGCTGGTTTGGGTGATCTATCCCCCGGATTTCGATCCAACTAAGAAATACCCAACATTACTTTATTGCCAGGGAGGTCCGCAATCAGCACTTACTCAGTTCTATTCTTTCAGATGGAATTTCCAGATCATGGCAGCCAATGGCTACATTATCGTTGCTCCAAATCGACGAGGAATGCCAGGGTATGGAGTGGAATGGAACGAGGCCATCAGCAAGGATTATGGTGGCCAACCAATGAGAGATTATCTTTCAGCAATTGATGATTTGGCAAAAGAATCATATGTGGATAAAGACAGATTGGGGGCTGTTGGCGCCAGTTTTGGAGGATATTCTGTTTTCTACCTGGCAGGAATTCATGAAAAAAGGTTTAAAACTTTTATTGCCCATGATGGAATTTTCAATATGAAAAGCATGTATGGCACAACAGAAGAGCTGTTTTTTGTGAATTGGGATAATGGCGGCCCATATTGGGAAAATGACAACAAAGCAGCCATGAAAACGTATAGTGAATTTGATCCAAGCAATCTTGTTAATAACTGGAATACACCAATCATGATCGTGCATGGGGGTAAGGATTATCGGGTGCCCGATGGGCAGGCCTTTGAAGCATTTCAAGCCGCTCAACTCAAAGGTATCAAGAGCAGAATGGTGTACTTCCCAAATGAAAACCACTGGGTATTGAAGGCCCAAAATGGCCTGGTATGGCAGAAAGAATTCTTCAGGTGGCTGAAAGAAACATTGTAAGTATATTTTTAGATTGCTTCTCCTGCGGTGAAGCGATCCCTTTCAGGG
>CBDUBA010000040.1:0-32439 GCA_965365275.1 uncultured Cyclobacteriaceae bacterium
TAAATTTGTAGAACATAGCTGGTTGAACAAAGGACTTGAGTGAAGGTAGAAACCCCTTCTATCTCCTCAAGTCTTTTTTTTATGCTTCTTTTTTTGAGCCCTTTTCTGATGATAAAAATCACACGATTCACTTTATTAATCTTTTAATTTTCTGGCCGGATATTGTATGAGCAAACGACTGGTTTTAGCCTTCGGTATAACAAGATATTAGTGCGTGGTCCTTAACCTGTTTGTGTCAAAGAATATAAAGAAATTATTTCATAAATTCTACAACTCTGGGAACAACCTAGAGTTTGATATTTTCGCCACAGTATTTACAGAATTTTGCATCCATATCATGCCCGGTTTTATTACACCTTTTGCAGGCTATCTGGTCTTTTAATTTTTTCTCTTGTATGAACTCACCGGTGACTATACCTGTTGGTACCGCAATAATTCCATAACCAAGGATCATGATTATTGAAGCCATTACTTTTCCCAGTAAAGTAATGGGTGTAATATCCCCATAGCCTACTGTTGTTAAAGTGACAATGGCCCAGTATATACTGGTAGGGATATCGGCAAATCCTTCGTTCTGATTTCCCTCAAACAAATACATGAAAGTGCCCAGAATGATTGTCAGACTGACTACAGCAACCAGGAAAACAACGATTTTGGGTATACTAGCTCTGAGCGCGGTCAGGATAGTCCGGGCACCGCCCATATATCTGGCCAGCTTGAGGATCCTGAATATCCGGATCAGCCGGATAGACCGGATAACAATAACCGCATGACTCCCCTTAATAAATACATTGAGAAAAGTAGGAGTGATTGCCAGAAAATCAATAATCCCCAAGAAACTGAATATATATTTTAGGGGTTTGGGGGAAGTTATAATACGGGCAACGTATTCAATAGAGAACATGATCGTAAAGATCCATTCGATAATTTTGAGCTCCTTGCCATAGTGAATCGATATACTTTTAACACTTTCGAGCATTACAGTGAGTATGCTTAGAATAATAATTATCAGCAGTACAATATCAAACGTTTTACCCCATAATGTATCAGTCCCAAAGATGATCACATTCATTTTCTGCCGCCATCCGGTCAGCGTTGTACTTTCATGATCAGGTGATTGATTATTCATATGTAATGATTTGATTTCAAGGAATTGTCTCTTTCGTTAATATAAAGAAATTTAAATTTAAATCTGATTAATTTACTTTTTATACATTTTGGGCATTCTTTTGTACCTTGTAAGCGCAAAAAATCGTTTTAGGGTCCTGATAATTTATTGGTCGTTGTGGATAAACTCTATATTCAGAAGTTATTAGTTCGAATAGCACGACATTCCGATGAAGAAGCCGCAAGGGAATTTTTTGAGATTTTTCACCCTAAGCTGGTACGGTTTGCAGCCATTTACATTTCTTCCGCGAGTATGGCTAATGATCTTGTTGCTGACGTTTTCTTAAAACTCTTCAGGAACAGAAGTAAGCTCGAAGACATTAAGGATATACAATATTATCTGTACAAGTCGGTAAAAAACCAGTGTATAACATATTATAAGAAAAGAAGAGAGGAAATTTCAATTGAGGATATTGAGGATACTGGTTATACTTATGAGATCATAAATCCCGAAAGCGAATTTCTAACCAATGAACTTTCAGGAAGGATTGAGGACATAATCAACAATTTCCCGCCGAAGCGCAAGATCATTTATAAAATGGTGGTAATAGATGGCCTTAAATATAAAGAAGCGGCTGAAATACTGGATCTTTCGGTAAAGACTATTGAAAATCACCTGGCATTGGCCGTTAAAACGCTTCGTGAAAGTATAAGGGAATACTTAGGTTCCAATGATGCAAAATTTAGTGAAAAAATTTCAAAGCATAAAAAAATTTAGACTATTGCTTGGGGGTTTATCCCAAAATAAAGGTCTAGTATAATAGAGCCGCAGTCTCGGAATATATGACTCCTAAAAAAGGAAATATCGATAAAATAATATCAAGAACCCTGGCAGGCGATGCCAGCAACCGGGAAGAGAAGGAACTAAAAGACTGGATCCTGGAAGAAGATGAGCATTACCTCGAATTTAAGATTCTACAGGAATCTGCGTTAAAAGGCTTTAAGGAAAGAAAACTTTTAAATACGGACAGCACTTTTAAGAAGGTCTGGGAAAGGGAAACACCCCGGAGAAAAGGTTCTCACTTCAAAATTGGATTTTCTGTTTTTAAGACTATTGCAGTCAGTGCTGCCGGACTCGCCCTGATACTTCTCAGTGTATTCT
Organism: uncultured Cyclobacteriaceae bacterium; assembly: GCA_965365275.1. Classification (GTDB taxonomy): domain Bacteria; phylum Bacteroidota; class Bacteroidia; order Cytophagales; family Cyclobacteriaceae; genus JAGTVG01. The sequence goes on from CBDUBA010000040.1 coordinate 2,270, forward strand.
CCTATAGACAACTGGTTATAAACCAGGAGATTTCCAAGATAGACGGGCAGCCTGTAATGATTGAGAAATTCAGCCCAATGGGGCAAATATCCAAAGTATTTCTGCCTGATGGTTCCCTCGTCTGGTTAAATGCTGATAGTAAGTTACAGTATTCTTCAAACTTTGGTGAAAAAACCAGGACTGTTTCCCTTACGGGGGAAGCATATTTTGAGGTAAAGCAGGATCAAACCAGACCCTTTCTGGTAAAATCAGGTAATGTTGCTATTACCGCTACAGGTACTTCTTTTAACGTGAATACATTTTATAATAATAGTGATATCGAAATTGTCCTTGATGAAGGGGAATTAACGATTGAAAATCTTTTTTCTTCGTTAATTCCGGGAATGCCTTTGAAAACAACCCTTGTGCCGGGGGAAAAAGCTATTTATTCCCTCAGGGAATCCTTATTCGATGTTGATGATATACAGGATTCCTATGACTATACCTGCTGGAAAGATGGTGTGCTATCTTTTCGACATGCTGATTTTGAAACCGTGGTCAATTCACTTGAACGATGGTATGGTGTTGAATTTACCTGGGATGGGGAACCAGACAGAGGCTGGAATTACACTGGCGCCTTTAATAACGAATACCTGGAAAGCGTATTAAAGTCGCTTGGCCTGGATGGACAATTTTCATATGAGATTAACAATAATGCTGTTCAACTTATCTTTTCAGATAAGTAGGACATTAATTAAATGAGTTCTTTTAGGTTTTTATTTTGGTATAGCCATCAGTATTTAACGGACGGGCCCCGGCAGTACAAAACATCGTTGAGATTAGACATTTTTCAAATCGTTTAGAACTGCAAAGGATTTAGGCTGCAATTAAATGATTGACACACAGGAAACCCCAATGCCGGGGTCATGTCCAATGGCTTAAAAGAATGATTATCAACTCTTTTTTCTAAATCCCGGAATGGTTTTATTATTACGCTTCATCCTGGCAACATAGATGTATCCTATCGGCGCCAATAAAATAGTCGGGATGGTTGATTCAAATGGTTTTGGTGTTCCTTTCATGCTGTGCACAAGATAAACCAGTCCAACTGTAATTACTGTTGCTGCAACCACAGAAAAAATATACGCCCAAATCTTATTGTTGATCCCCGTTACGATCAATTCCAGGATCTTTAGAATTATCCCCCCGATAAAAAAAGTATATAAACCTTGCTTTAGGGCTGCTATTGAGGCCAGAAATGGGCCATGGTCAGCATTAATGTAAAAAACCACACTGCCCATGAACAAGGCGCCAATAATTCCCAGCTTCACGTCTATCAGCTGATTAAATATACTTACGAATCTATTTGATGCCAAAACATACTTTTTTTGGATCCTTGCCGATTGAACAATAAAAAATAATCTGAAAGGATTTTAAGATATAAGATCAAAATAAGTAAAGATTTCATCAATATCGGGGCACAAATTAAACAATGTTCGATAAAAGTCCAATTTTTAATGTCATAACACCATGCCCGGCAGGTATTTCAATAGTACTATTCCATGGAATTAATTGGCTTATTCCCGGATCCTGAAAAACGGAAAGATCCTGAAAGAATTTTTATGGTTTGAGGTTGATTATTCCCGTTTTTCTTTCCATTATGCACCATTAAAACAGAATTTAAGCCCCAATGAAGCACAAAACGATAATAGAACCATTTAGAATAAAGATGGTGGAAACCATTCAAATGACGACTCAGCGTGAACGGGAAAAATACCTGGAAGCGGCACATTTTAATCCCTTTCTTCTAAATAGCGACAAAGTGATTATAGATTTTCTTACTGACAGCGGCACTTCAGCCATGAGCTCAGAACAGTGGGCAGGGATCATGAGGGGCGATGAATCGTACGCCGGTGCAAGAAGCTGGGAAAAAATGCGGGATGTAATTCACGACATGACGGGATTTCAATATATTATACCCACACATCAGGGCCGGGCAGCCGAGAGTATTTTGTTTACCTTGTTGGGGGGGAAAGATAAGGTTTTCATTAGCAATACACATTTTGATACAACCCGGGCCAATATTGAATATAGTGGCGCTACTGCGATAGACTGTATTGTCAGCGAGGGTAAGATACCATCTTCAACTTATCCTTTCAAAGGGAATATGGACATTGACCTCCTTGAACACAATATAAAAAAACATGGTCCTGAAAATGTAAGCGCGGTTATACTTACGGTAACCAACAATAGCGGGGGCGGACAACCTGTGAGTATGCAAAATGCGAGAGATGTACAGGCGATTTGCCGGAAATATGGAATTCTGTATTTATTGGACAGCTGCCGGATAGCTGAAAATTCATATTTCATTGCTTTACGGGAAGAAAAATATAAAAAATGGACGTACGCCGATATTGCTGCCGAGATGTTTTCTCTTGCGGATGGGACTATAATGAGTGCAAAAAAGGATGGTCTTGTAAACATGGGAGGATTTATAGCCCTTAAAAATAAGGAAATGGCTGACGCCTGCACAAATCTTCTTATCATTCGTGAGGGCTTTGCAACCTATGGAGGACTCTCTGGCAGGGATATGGAGGCCATAGCCAGGGGATTAGTTGAAGTTTTTGATAAGGACTATTTACATTACCGGATCAGAAGCACTACCTATCTTGGGGATAAATTACAGGATATGGGTATACCCATAGTCCGTCCTGTAGGAGGACATGCCGTTTATGTAGATGCAAAAGCCTTCTATCCTCACATACCCCTAGAAGAATATCCCGGACAGGCTCTTGTTTGTGAGTTATATGTACATGGTGGAATACGTTCTGTGGAAATAGGATCGGTAATGTTTGGAAAATATAACAGTTCGGGAAACTTAATCCCTGCTGAAATGGAGCTAGTCAGACTGGCTATACCGAGAAGAGTATATACTCAAAGTCATATAGACTATGTGATTGAAACGTTTGGATTTGTAAAAGAGCACAAAGAGAATGCATCCGGATTCAGGATAACTTATGAGCCTGAATTTCTAAGGCACTTTACTGCCCATTTTGAAAAAACAAAACAGAGCTGACTTCTGAATGGATGCTGTTCCAATACGTTGAAATAATAAGTTCGGATCTATAAGGGATCATTGTTAGTTCGATATCAGGAAAGCCATTTCCTGGAACGAAAATAATCAAAATCAACCCAGGTATTATTATATTCCAACGATAATCCCAAGTTTCTTGCCCAGTTCAACCTTTATTTTGTTGAGCTCAATATTTACCTTTTGCAGGCGCTCGATCTCGTCATCATCCTTGAGCCGTTTCATTTCTTTCATATTATCAGCCAGGAGTTTTTTGATGATCTTATGCTTTAAGCGAATAATATTTTCATAAGCTGAGCGGTTCAGGAGTTCTTCCTCCCTGGGGACAAAAATTTTCTTATTGCCCCAATTATTGCTTATCTCATATCTTTGCGTGATAAGATCAATAATCTCATTCTTAATTTCCGGTGTGCTATTCTGAATGTAATAATCAGCATCAATTATGTGCCCTTCTTTTAATTGATCTTTGAATATCTCAAGAATTTTGTTGTAAACCGGTGTCTGGAATTCAACATCTTCGAGTTCCTTCAATAGAAATTCATAAAGATGATGCTCTTCTTCTATCTTATTAAGGCCATAATTGATCAATAGCCGAATGCTTTCTTTTTCCTGTAATTTGATGCTTTCTTCAACTTCAAGGACCGGCTCCTGTTGAACATCTATGGATTTTTCAATTAATTCTATATCCGGAAGCGGAGGCGGTTGGTTCTTGACTTTATTTCTTTCTGCAATAAGGATTTTATTCAATTCAGCTATTAATACCGATTCATCGATCCTTAATTTTCCGCTCGTTTCCTTGATGTAAATGGATCGTAGAACAGGATCAGGAATTTTTGAAATGCTCTGGACTATATCTTTAACAGTTTGCGCCTTCTTAATAGGATCTTTCAAGGCATCCCTTGCAAAAAGTTCTGCTTTGAAGGAAATAAAATCATTTACATTTGATTCAAGATATCTTTTAAATTCCTCAGATCCGATTTTACGCGCATAACTATCCGGATCTTCACCATCGGGGAAAATAACCGTCCTTACATTTAATCCGGAAGCAAGGATCATATCTATGCCCCGTATTGAAGCCTTTATACCTGCTTCATCTCCATCAAATAATATGGTTATGTTATCGGTATACCGTTTGATCAGTTTGATCTGTCCTTCAGTAAGGGATGTTCCCGATGAGGATACCACATTCTCCACCCCGGCAAGATGCAGGCCTATAACATCAGTATATCCCTCGACGAGATAGCAGTTTTCGTTCATCCTTATCGCCTGCCGGGCCTGATATAGACCATATAGTATCTCACTTTTATGATAGATCAGTGTTTCGGGAGAATTTACATATTTGGGTTTATTTTTTTCTTTAGTCAGTATCCTTGCCCCAAAGGCAATTGGTTTGCCTGTTAGATTATGAATCGGGAATATAACCCGGTTCCTGAACCGGTCATAGACCTTTTGATCTTTCTTAATGATCATACCAGCCTTCTCAATAATACTTTCATCATATTTTTTTTCAATGGCTGCCTTGTAAAATGCATCCCATTGATCAAGACTGTATCCCAATTCAAACTTACGGATAATGTCATCCGTAAATCCTCTTTCCTTAAAGTAGGTTAATCCGATGGATTGTCCTTCCCTGGTTTCCCAAAGGGTATTTATATAGTATTTGTTGGCAAAATTTGTGATGATATAGAGGCTATCCCGTTCATTCTGTCTCTGTATATCCTCGTCAGTTTCCTCCCGGGTCTCTATCTGGATCCCGTACTTTTTTGCCAGATAGGTTAAAGCTTCTATATAACTGATCCCTTCCATTTCCATCACAAAACTGATGGCATCGCCCCCTTTTCCGGAACTGAAACACTTGTAGATCTCCTTGGCCGGGGAAACAAAGAATGAAGGTGTTTTCTCATTCGTGAAAGGACTGAGTGCCTTATAGCTGCTTCCGGATTTTTTAAGGTTAACAAAATCTCCGATCACATCAACGATGTCGATGCGTGCTTTTATTTCCCGTATGGACTCATCACTGATCCTCAAACCTTAATTAATTATTCTCTTCTTATTTAGTCTTTAACAATTTCTTGCTCTTTTTTAAGTTATTTGCTGTTTTCTTGGCAAATCCTTCAAGTGCGATGTCGATATCCCCCTTATTATAGGCAGTGGATGTGTGGGAATAAATCAGGCTTTTGTCGTCTAACCGGAACAAGGAAGTTTCCAGTTCAAATTTAGTGTTAATACGGTCATACCCTTCACTATATCTGAAGTAGACCGAAAAATAATTATGTATTAAGTATGGTGTCCCCTGACCGGGGGCAGGCCCATAGGTCATCTTTGCATTTACCCTTTCCTTCTTTAAGTCCACATCAACTACCTCAACGACCAGTAAGCCATCAAATCCATTGTCTTCCAGAGCCATAATTATGGTATCGGCGCCAGGAATATGTGTGACAGTAAAATACTTATAACTTTGAAGCGCCTCAAAACCACTGTCGTTAATATAAAAAGTAATCTCACTTTCAACCAACTTCCTGTTCTCATAATTAGATCCGAGATACATCACCATGATCTTTTCCAGTTTATCATCCTTTCCGGATTTCTTATCCTGGGCATATGCATGGATCCCGGTAATCAAAATTAAAAACAGGATAATTCTAGTTAACAGTAGAGTCTTGATCTTAAATGCTTTCATACAGAATATAATTAATTTGCAATTTACTTCATTTTAATACAAGTTTTCCCAATCGCTGGAAATATTAGAATTTTTCCCTTTTTATACGTTAAAAGCATTCCTGGGCTTATTATTATTTAGATTAAATTTAATTAACTTTACATTTCATTAAAAATGATTAGCAGAGTGATAAAAAAAGAAGATGTATTAAAGGCTTTAAGTACAGTCATAGATCCTGATTTTAAGAAAGACCTTGTCTCCCTGGGGATGATCAAGGATGTTGAGGTTCTTGACAAGAAAATATCCTTTACGGTTGAATTAACTACGCCAGCATGTCCGCTGAAGGAAATTATCCGGGGTGATTGTTTAAAAGCTGTTAGCGAGGTCTCAGGAGAGGGATATGAGATAGATATTAATATGTCTTCCAATGTAACTTCAGTAATAGAAGAATCTCCGATTCTACCTGATATAAAAAACATTATTGCTGTGGCCTCAGGAAAAGGAGGGGTAGGAAAATCTACCGTGACCACAAATCTTGCCATTGCCCTGGCAAAATCAGGTGCGAGGGTCGGATTGATAGATGCGGATATATTTGGTCCTTCAATCCCTACCATGTTCAACTGTGAGAACGAGCAGCCCGAGGTGATTCAGAAGGATGGGAAAAATATGATCGTTCCTATTGAGCAATATGGAGTCAAGCTTATTTCCATTGGATTTCTCTCACCAGGTGACAGCGCCATTGTCTGGCGTGGTCCCATGGCCGGTTCTGCCTTAAAACAGTTTATGTCCGATGCAGACTGGGGAGAACTGGATTATTTATTGATTGACTTACCTCCTGGAACAAGTGATATTCATCTGACCCTGGTTCAGACTGTACCCGTAACAGGAGCTGTATTGGTTACTACCCCGCAGAAAGTTGCTCTCGCTGATGCCATTAGGGGTTTTCAGATGTTCAAACAACCCCAGATCAACGTACCTGTACTTGGAATCGTTGAAAATATGGCCTATTTTACCCCTGCTGAACTACCCGGTAATAAGTACTTTATTTTCGGGGAAGAAGGAGGAAAGCGTTTAGCTGAACAATATGATGTCCCTTTATTAGGGCAAATACCTTTGGTACAAAGCATAAGGGAAAGCGGAGATGAAGGCTACCCGGCTGTCTTAAGGGATGATATAACGAGTGCTGCATTTGTCGACCTGGCTCAGGAACTGGCCAGAAGGGTTGCCATAAGAAATGCAACACTTGATAAAACCCAGGTCGTTGAAATTAAAAATTAGAAGCTATGAATCCTGATACACCCGAAAAAAAGAGATTATATGCAGAGGTACTGGCCGCCCTGGATAAGATCCGGCCATATCTGGAAGCCGATGGTGGTGATGTTAAAATTGTTGAGATAAATGATGATAATGTCGTCATGATTGAATTGTTGGGAGCCTGTGGATCATGTCCGATGTCAACCATGACGCTTAAAGCGGGTGTTGAGGAGGCCATCAAACGTGAAGTTCCGGAAATTAAATCAGTTGAAGCAATAAATATTACTCCTCTGGAGTATTTATAATAAATTATTTAACCATAAGCTATTACCTCAACCCTAATATTCTGTATTAATGATCTGAAGAAGTGGTGTCAGTCTATTCCCCATTATTCAGGTAATTTTGATTTGATCATTATTTGTTTTATTGATAATTATTATAAAGGAATCCCGGATAAAGACTAATTTTACCCGGATTATGTGTCGTATGCAATTTGCCAGGGTTTTAATAACATGTATATCGGTTTTTGCCGGGATGATGGTCCATGCCCAGGAACGTTGTGCAACAGTTCCATACAATGAAGCCTTGAATGAAGAATTTAACGGGTTGTATGATGTTGGACAGTTTGAAAAGTGGATGGGTAATAAAATCCGGCTAAAAGAATCATTACCTCAAATTAACAGACCTTCAGCCGAAGAGATTTATCGTATTCCTGTTGTGATACATATAATACATAATGGAGAATCCGAGGGTCAAGGTATAAATATTTCCGATGCCCAGATATTATCCCAGATAGCGGTCTTAAATGAAGATTACAGGAGGCTGAACGGTGATACTATTAATACCCCTGAGATCTTCAAACCAGTTGCTGCTGACACACATATAGAGTTCCATATGGCAGAACGTGACCCTGACGGTCAGGAAACAGATGGTATCGTACGGGTTCAGGGGAGCAAGACAGAATGGAACGCACAAAACTCCTCCGATAATATTGAACTGAAATCACTGAGCATGTGGCCTCCTGAGGATTATCTAAACATCTGGGTAACCAACCTGGCAAATAATTATCTCGGATATGCTCAATATCCCATTACCAGTCTTCCCGGTTCAGTCCCTCCCTTTGACCGTGAAACAGATGGCGTGGTTATTCATTATCTGGCTTTCGGATCAAGGACTTATGGATCCTTCAATTTATTTAACAGCTATGACAGAGGCAGGACCACAACCCACGAAGTTGGTCACTATCTTGGATTACGCCATATATGGGGAGATGTTGTCGGATGCGATGGGACAGATTATTGTGATGATACCCCCCAGGCCAACGACAGTTACGGTTCATGCAGCAATATTGATCCCTTTACCTGTGGTTCCGAAGACATGTACCAGAATTTTCTGGATTATTCCTATGACCGGTGTATGAATATATTCACCGCCGATCAAATGGAAAGAATGCGTATCGTACTGGAAAATAGCCCCAGGAGGTTCAGCTTGTTAAGTTCACCAGGACTGAATCCGCCAGGTGGAGACCAGAACCTGCTTATTGTAAGGGAAATCCTGAATCCGACTGATATTTCCTGCGATAATTTGTTTCAACCAAGGATATCTGTTCAAAATAGTGGTTCAAATGATGTTATTTCATTTACAGTTAACTTAACATTGGACGAAACGGAATATAATATTAAAATTGAGGGTGATACCATCACGCCCGGGTCAGTGAGAATCCTGGACCTCTCTACTCAGATCGGAATGATCGAACTTGATGATGGGCAATACTATTTAAAAGCAGGGATTCAAGAGCCAAATGAAGTGGATACCCTGGATCTTTCGGAGTTTGATGTAGAAAAGTACTTTCTTGCGAATTCTCAGGAGGATGTAGCTCCATTCCTGGCGAAATTTGAATCTACAGGTTTCGATATGACCCTATGGTCAGTATATAACCCGGATTCCGAAATAACCTGGGAAATAGAGGATGTTCCGGTAAACCTTGAAGAAAATCGTGCTGTGGTGATACGCATGTATGATTATCTGAAAATTGCTGAGACAGATTGGTTGGTGAGCCCGGTACTTGACCTCGGATCTACCCAGGAAGCCAATATCACATTCGATTTTTCCTATGCCCTGGGATCAGTAACAGAAGATATTCTGGAATTAAGAGTTTCGACTGACTGTGGAGCCACATGGCCATATACAATCTTCAGTGCCTCAGGCGAGCAACTTGAAACAGGGTCTACAGATGGTCCCTGGTTGCCTGAAGGATCAGCAGAATGGAAGAAAGGATATGCGGATCTCCAACAGTTTGCCGGCCTTGATAATGTAAGACTTGCATTCATTTCAACGAACCTGAACGGAAATAACCTCTTCCTGGATAATATTGAAATGTTCATAACTGGATTTACACAGGATATTTCATTAGAGGAGAATTCCATTCTGGCTCATCCCAATCCTTCCAAAGGCAGCAGTTTTTATGTATCGGTAAAAACAGACCAAAGACAGGACGTTATAATGCAGGTTGTAGACATGACAGGTAAAATTGTATATAGACAGGAATTGGATAACGTACTTAATCAGACTTTTGAGATTGATCTTGTCCAGGAAAGGAGTGGTATATATATTCTGAAAGCCGTAGGCAATACATATAATGAAACTACCCGGGTATTTTTAAACAGGTAAAATTATTAGCATGACCAAACCTAAGACTGTAGCTATATTGTTTGGAGGTAAATCCGTTGAACATAAAGTATCCTTAAGATCCGCCAAAAATATTTTTGATCACATTGATAAAAACCTTTATAAGGTCATTTTGATCGGAATCAGCCAGAAGGGGCGATGGTATCATCTTGAAGACTTCACATTTAATATTGAGGAAGGAGAACCAATAGCTGTTAAATTAACCCAGGATAAGGATATCTTCTATAAATGGAAAGATGGCAGGGGATTGGGTGATATTGACATCTTTTTCCCGGTCTTACATGGTAATGACGGAGAAGATGGAAGTATCCAGGGGCTTATTCGTACCGTAAATATGCCCATGGTTGGCACAGGGGTGTTGGGATCGGCCGTAGTATTTGATAAGGTCTGTTCAAAACGTTTATTAACAGAAGCCGGCATTAAGAATGCCAGATTCCTTTCCTATTCGGTAGAAGAAAAGAATGTCATCGATTTTAACTATGTTAAGGAAACCCTGGGATTGCCTTTCTTTGTAAAACCAGTTGCCTCCGGTTCCTCTGTGGGTGTTTCCAAGGTTATAGATGGTGAATCATTTAAAGTAGCCATCGAAGATACTTTTCAATATGATAATATGGTGCTCATCGAAGAATACATTCAGGGGCGGGAAATAGAATGCTCTGTAATGGGCAATCAAAATCCTAAAGTTTCTCAACCTGGGGAGATCAGCGTGGTCGGAGGCCATGACTTTTATTCCTTTGATGCAAAATATGTGGACGATTCAGGGGCAAAGCTCGATATGCCAGCCTTGTTAGATGAGCCTACTGCGCGTGAAATACAGGATATTGCCATAAAGGCCTATAAAACCCTCTATTGTGAAGATTTTGCACGGGTAGATATGTTCTTAAAGGAAGATGGTGAGATTTTTGTTAATGAAATAAATTCCATACCGGGATTTACCCATATCAGCATGTTCCCCCAGCTGTGGAAGCTGGATGGTATTTCCTATTCAGAGCTGATCTCAGAATTAATTGAAAATGCCTTTGAAAAGTTTAAAAGGGCAAACCGAATTAAACGTGATTTTGAATCATCGCTCTAAAATCTTGTAGAATATTATATGATTTTTATTCTTTTGACGTAATATTTATAAGGCAGGGCAAAATAGATTGATTACCTTTGCCCGGTCTTATTTCAGACACTATGAATACTATTATCAAGAAGATTTTTAAGGCTGAGAATTATACTGACCTCATAAAACACCTTTTGTATATAGGGATTATTACGGTCCTGATTGTATTATCCGTATTCTATTTTTATCTGCCTGTTTCTTCTCATCATGGGGAATCGATAACTGTTCCTAATATTGTAGGATTGGTTTATGATGATCTGGATGAGTTTCTAACAGACCGTAACTTCAGATTTGAGGTAAGTGAGGATTCCGGTTATAACAGCTCATACCCGGCTTTGGCGGTTCTGAAACAATATCCTGAACCAGGACAAAAGGTTAAAGAAAACAGGAAGATCTTTTTAACACTAAATGCCTTGAATCCCCCGAGTATTCGAATGCCCCGCCTTATTGATGGCACTTTAAGTTTCGCTGAGCGTGTACTGGAGAGTTACGGATTGCTGAGGGGAGAATTGATCTATGAAGCAGATCCGGCCCGTAATGCTGTACTGGATCAACTGTATAATGGGGAAACTATTGAGCCCGGGACATTATTGCCAAAGGGAAGTACAATTGATCTGGTGATAGGAGATGGAATTGGTAAAGTGATTTTCGAAATGCCTGATGCCCGGGGACTGGACCTTGAGGAAGCGCGTATATTAATCCTGGGATCAAACCTGGAAGTAGGAGAGATCCAATACATTGATGCACCTGAATCGGTGCCTGGCACAGTGGTCAGCCAGAGTCCTCAACCTGAAATTATGGTTCGTATTGGTCGTTCGGTGAATTTATGGATTGCTGGTGAAGCACCATTGGAAGAATTGCCTAATAACGAGGAATGATAGTCCTGAGAAAATATAGGTGCAAAGTATTTGTTATCTTACTCCTGTTCCTGATCAGTTACAGGGGAATCGCACAGTTAAGAATCACTCATATAACTCCCCCCCAGACCCAGCGTGACCAGGATTGGAATGCCAGAACCATGGAGGATGATACCCTTTTACTGCCTGTTTGGGATGACTTTTCCTATGGAGGTGGATTTCCCAGCCCGGATATCTGGATAAACAGTCCGAATGTACTTATAAATTATACCCTGGGCATAAAGCCGCCAACACTGGGCGTAGCCACTTTTGATGGAGCCACAGGCAATGGAGGTATATATAATGCCAACCAGGAACTTGTGGGGATTGCTGATTCGCTGGTATCCAAGCCAGTAAATCTCAGCACCCTTGGGCCTACCGAAATCAATTCGGTATACCTGAGCTTTTTCTGGCAATTTTATGGGTTCCCGGAAATTCCGGATGCCGAGGACTCGCTTAGACTTTTCTTCAGGAACCAACAGAATGAATGGGAAGTGATAGATGTTTTTGACCGTGACCGGGCTATTTCCAGTGATACATTCCAGCAAGTGATCTATAAGGTTGAACCTCGTTTTCTTCATTCTGCCTTTCAATTTAAATTTGAAAATAAGGCCCGTTTATCAGGGTCATATGATTCATGGCATATAGATTATGTATATCTTAATAAAGGACGGAGTGTCAACGACCTGACCTTTATTGACAGGGCAATTACTCATCCACCGGATTATATTTTCGATGGATATTCCGCAGTACCGGTTGACCAGTTTATAACCGATCCGGATAAATTCCTTATTCCTTCCAAAGTCGATATTTATAACCTGGATAATCTGCTCCAGCCAATAGAATATACAGCTATTATCAGGGATACATTTGATAAGAATAAAATCCTGGATACATTGAACTTCAATACGGAAGTAAATCCACCATTACAGGGAACCCAGCGTAGAACATTGAATATAAATGAACTCGATGTAAATAAATTGGATCTTACATCGGATTCGATTTTCCTTACCATGGATTTCTATATCAGTTCGGGAGATACTATATCCGAAGGCGTTATTGATTTCCGTGTAAATGATACCACTTCCTTTGACTATGCGATTACAAATTATTTTGCCACCGATGATGGTACCGCTGAATTTGGCCTGGGATTAGAACAACTTGACGGACAGTTAGCTTACATGTTTGTAATGGAGGAACCAGATATAATCAACAGAGTTGATATCCATTTTCCTAATATTGGCCGGGATCAGGCAGGAACTGCTTTCAGTTTCAGGGTGTGGAGACGACTGACGGATAATCCGGATGACTTATTATTTGAACGTCAGGATATGGCCATTGAACCCATAACAAGTTTTAATGAGTTTCAGACCATTACGCTATCGGATATCTATGTTACCGATACCTTCTATGTTGGTTATGAGCAAAGAACAAATGCATTTATGGCAGTAGGTTTCGATAAACAACATGATGCCGGAGAACGCATATTTTATAATGTACTCGGAGAATGGATCCCTAATACCGATCATCATGGCAGCCTGATGATAAGACCATATTTTGGAGACAGAGAACCTACCGGATTTGCTGAAGAATCTATTTTGAAACCTAAGATATATCCAAATCCTACTACAGGTATAATTCATATTGAGGGTCAGTTCGACAGGGTGACTTTGTACGACCTGCTTGGTAATGTGCTGATCGATGCGGGTGATTCTGATGAAGTTATGAGATACGATCTTAGTGACTTTAAGGAAGGTTTATATATAATCAGGATGTCATCCGGAGGGAAAATCCATACACAAAAAATCCTCAAGCTGCGTTGAATTCACTGAAATATCTTCAGGATTTTTATTAAATAAACAAGGATGAGTATAAAGCCCGTATAAATCCCATTGCTTATAAGATATTTTTATATTTTTGCAGGAATATTTTTTTCGAGATAAATAATTTTAAAAAATTGACGATGAACAAATTAGGGGCAGCCATAACTGGAGTATCAGGATATGTGCCGGATTATGTATTAACCAATGCTGAACTTGAGAAAATGGTTGACACAAATGATGAATGGATTCGTACAAGAACCGGGATAAGTGAGCGAAGGATATTAAAAGGAGAAGGATTAGGGACTGCATACCTGGGTACTAAGGCAGTAGAATCATTACTTGAAAAGACCAATACAAGCCCCGATGAAATCGACGGGCTGATATGTGCCACAGTTACTCCTGAGATGTTCTTTCCGTCCACAGCAAATGTAATTTGTGAAAATGTAGGGATAAAAGGTGCAATGAGTTTTGACATGGCTGCTGCTTGCTCGGGATTTTTATATGCACTTGAGACTGGCAACAACTTTATCAAAGCTGGGGGAATGAAGAAAGTTATTGTTATAGGGGCAGATAAAATGTCATCCATTATCGATTATACTGACCGGAATACCTGTATCCTTTTTGGTGATGGTGCAGGAGCAGTACTTCTTGAACCTTCCGAGGAGGATTATACTATCAAGGATGCAATACTGAGAAGTGACGGCGTTGGCAAGGATTTTATTGTGATTAAAGGAGGGGGGTCAGCTTATCCTCCGACACATGAAACACTGGATATGGGTTATCATACTTTTTACCAGGATGGCCGATCAGTATTCAAATATGCTGTGACCAGTATGGCCGATGTAGCCGTGGAGATCATGGAAAGGAATAACCTTCAGGGCAAGGATGTTGCCTACCTGGTCCCTCATCAGGCAAATCTCAGGATCATAGAAGCTACTGCAAAACGTATGGAAGTAGAAATGGATAAGGTTACAGTGAATATTGGCAAATATGGAAATACAACGGCTGCAACCATACCTTTATGTTTATGGGAGTGGGAGGAGAAGTTTAAAAAAGGAGATAATATAATACTGGCCGCCTTTGGCGGTGGATTTACATGGGGCTCTGTTTATCTTAAATGGGCATATTAAACCCTAGATTATTGAATTATTTTTTGTGAATTTGTACTTCTTATGGAAATCAAGTCCATTTTTAATGAATATGGGTGTGGTATTTCCTGATATAAAGTAGTATATTCACTTGGACAATGGCTATTTATTATGAAGGTTGCGGGTATCATTGAAGAAAGTAAAAATCATCATCCGGGAACATTGGCATATGTTATCCTGACCCAGGGGTGTAACTTTAAATGTCATTACTGTTATAATTCCCCTTCAGCCAGAATTTTTGATAACGAGGATGCATCCGACACAAAAATCGACGAAATACTTTCTTTCCTGGAAAAAAATAAGAAGAAATATGGTGCTGTTGTGATCTCCGGTGGCGAACCTACAATGCATAAGGACCTTCCGGATGTGATGAAAAAGATTAAATCTCTTAATCTGCAGGTAAGACTTGAAACGAATGGTACGAATCCTAAAATTCTATCCGAGATAGTCCGTGAGGGATTGGTTGATTATGTTGCCATGGATATCAAGGCACCCCTGGAAACAGATAAATACAAGGATATCGCCGGTGTAAGTATTAGCACCTCTCAACTGGGTAAAATCAATAAATCAATTAGGATTTTGACACGTTCAAATGTTGAATATGAAGTCCGTACAACCCTGATCAAGCAAAAGCATTCATTCCATGATATCCTCGATATATGCAATACGATCGTGGGTTGTAAACGGTATTGTTTGCAGGAATTCGATGCCGATATTGCTTATGACAAAACTTACAATACTTTTACCGGATATGATCAGAAGGAGTTGGAAAGACTGATCAAAGCCATAAATCCGGAGATCAAAGAAGTTATCTTCAAATAGAACGGGATATCCGGAAACCATTCAATCCCATACCTCCACTGAATTATAAGGTTGTACCTGTTTACTTATTTATCTCTATTGACATTTCAGATCCAATCCTGTTCTCAAGATTTACTTTTCTTAAAGTATTCAGTATTTCGGTATTTGCGTTCTCTCCTGATACATTGAAATTTTCATCAGGATCTGTATTGTGGTCATATAACATCTCAGCATAACGGGTTCCGGCACTGTCCAACCATTCCGTGTATCGAAAATCCTCATCCTTGACAGACTCCCCCTTAAAAAACCGGCTGAATACAAAGGGTTTTCCCTTTAGCATGGGATTATCATAGTACTTAGAGAGACTTTCACCCTGTACATGATCAGGGATATTTATTCCGGCAAGGTCACATAGGGTAGGATAAATATCTATGAATTCTACCAAAGCATCCGTTTTTATACCACCTGTTTTCCAGGGGACTTTAAGGATTACGGGTGCTCTCAGGGAGGTTTCATAATTGCAGTGTTTGCACCATAATCCATGTTCTCCAAGATTCCAGCCATGATCCCCCCAGATAATTACAATGGTATTCCTTTCCAGTTCCAGCAATTTCAGTTCCTTTAAGACCTTCCCAATCTGGGCATCTGTATAACTTACACAGGCATAATACCCGTGAATAAGTTTAAGGGCCATAGAATCAGGAATAGGACCCTGAGGTGGAATATCGTGATAGGCCCTTAATTCACCAAAATTATGCATGGAGGCTCTTGGTGCATTTTCCGGGGTATAGGGATTAGCGGGAAGATCAATCTCTTCAGGGTCATATAGATCCCAGTATTTTTTTGGGGCATTGAATGGCAGGTGTGGTTTGTAGAAACCAATAGCAAGGAAAAACGGCTTACCCATATCCTTGAGCTTTCTTAGATCCCGGATACTGCGATCCGCAATTTTACCATCAAAATATGCATTATCTTCCACATCGGCATTTTCATAGGCAGGTCCTGCCCCATCGCTCCGTTCCATTATTTCAATATTCTCTTTCTTCTGGTAATCCCGCCAAAAATTTTTCCCTGCTATATCATCAGCCGGTATCCATGGTGGAACACTCCAACTGTCTATTTTATCCATCTTATGATGGAATACCTTTCCATTGGATAGGGTATGATATCCGTTGGCCCTGAAGTGGGCAGGAAGACTGAGTATCCCGGGGGCATCTATATCAGCCCAGGTATCATAATCGATAAACCTTGACACATTCGGCCTTATTCCGGTCAGTAAACTGGCCCGGGAAGCCCCACAAACGGGTACCTGGCAATAAGCCTGCCGGAAGATCAGGCCATCACCTGCCACTTCATCAATATTAGGTGATATGATGTGGCTCGCGCCAAAACAATTCAACTCAGGCCTGAGGTCATCGACGGCAATGAAAAGGATGTTGGGGGCCGTTTTGTCCGGTTTTTGATCACAGGACGTAAAGACCATTAAAAAAAATATCGTAATATAGGGCGTAAAACGTATCATCACTGTAAAAAAATCAGGTATATGAAGAGTGAAATTTAATGATTGATTTCAGAACTTCCTATTGCCAGAATAATAAACTATGCAATAACAGCATAATCATTTATAATGCCAGACTTAGCTCGATACGTTTGAGGATTCGCAATACAAGGAATGTTATCCATCTTGAAGGATCCTTTACCTGTCCAAATTCCCAGTCTTCCCAGGCCTCCCAGACAGATTCTGCTGTAAACTGCATATTATTGTTTGCCTTGGTCGTTAACAAGTTTATCATATCCAGGAAACGGTGATCATTTCTTACCCAGGAATACTGTGAAAGCACATCGGTAACATGCAAAAGATCATACCATATCAGAGGGGCTTTAAGTTTCCTGAAATCAGATCCCATTTTAAAAAGATAGGGATGTTTATTATAGCTGTTTTCCCAGAGTTCAAGCAGGGCTTCTGTCCCGTTATATGCTGCAGCACTGTATTTCCAGTTTTTTGTATGGGCCAGAACCTTAAGCATAAGCAAGTTTGCATAAGGACATGTATCTTCTTTTTTACCTGGTCCCTGGAATTTTTCACCAAGACTACTTCCCGCGGTGCATCCCCAGCCGTTATTTCTTGACTTGAGGACCAGGAATTTTATTGCTTTATTTACATTTTGGTCTTCCTCCATTCCAAATTTTACCAGTGAATACAGAATGCTTGGGGCATCACATAGGATCCAGCCAGTTTGATCGGCTCCTGTTCCACCAAAATGTTCGGGTACATTGAGAACCACCTCGAAAGGACCTTCTTCAGATTTATTTTGAATGATTTTCTCGACTATGTTTTGAATAGGTTTGAAATCAATCGTGAGGCCAATATCGGCTATAAAAGATAACTTGTGTAAAAGCAGCTTAGGATCATTGTGCCGGTGAATGGCCTTACCGGGCCATTCCTCAAGTTCACGAATTAAGTCCTGTATCTTTGGATCTGTGGTCAGGGCCCTATAATCATGTTGAACCATAGGATCCAGTTCATCAGAGCCTAGTAGGTCCAGTTTTGTGCGGTAGCGGACCCAGGGTTCTCCTTCTTCCAGCCATTCTATGGTTTTATGTATAGGTTTTTCAGCTATCAAGGTATTTTTATTTAGATTAAATAAAAGAATATCAAATTTAGTCATTTCAGTTTCTCTTTAACAATGAAGTTTAAAAATTTTATACTATCTTTTCGAAATTTTTAATTTAACAGCATAATACGATGGTACTTAATACTTTAGATTGGTCTATTGTCTTTATATTTTTTATAATTGTTCTATCCATAGGATGGATAGCATCCAGAACTGCAGGGAAAGATACATCGGAGTTTTTTTTAGGTGGCCGTGGAATGCCCTGGTGGTTATTGGGTATATCGATGGTAGCCTGTACATTTTCTGCTGATACACCCAACCTGGTTACAGGGATGGTAAGGGAAAACGGAGTAGCCAAAAACTGGGCCTGGTGGGCCTTTTTGATAACTGGTATGGTTACCGTATTCATTTATGCCAAGCTTTGGAGAAGATCGAATGTAATGACTGATCTGGAATTTTATGAGAAAAGATATAGTGGAAAAGCCGCAGCTTTTCTCAGGGGATTCAGATCAGTTTACCTTGGCTTGTTCTTCAATGTACTTATCATGGGGACTGTGACGCTCGCGGCCATTAAGATCGGGGCTGTCATGCTGAATCTGCAACCCTGGCAAACGGTGGTCGGTGCATCCATCGTGGTTGTTATTTACTCTTCCCTGGGTGGTTTAAAAGGTGTTATATGGGCTGACTTTTTCCAGTATTCAATAGCTATGTTTGGTGCAGTATTGGCTGCAGTGGTGGCTATACAACAGCCGGAAATTGGGAGTCTTGGTAATTTACTTACGCATCCGGCACTACAGGAAAAGATATCATTCATTCCTGATTTTACTGACGCATCGGTCTATGTGCCTTTACTCATAATACCCGTAGCAGTCCAATGGTGGGCGGTCTGGTACCCTGGAGCCGAACCAGGCGGCGGAGGATATATCGCACAGAGGATGCTGGCTGCGAAAAATGAGAAAAATGCTATAGGAGCCACTTTATTATTTAATTTTGCTCATTATGCCTTAAGGCCCTGGCCGTGGATCATTGTAGCGCTGGCTTCAATAGTTCTCTATCCGGACCTTGCTACCATAAAAGCTGAATTTCCGGCTATTACAGATGAATATCTGAAAGATGATGTGGCTTATCCTGTGATGCTGTCAAAACTAACCCCGGGATGGCTTGGACTGGTCGTAGCTTCAATCATCGCAGCCTATATGTCAACCATCGGAACACACCTGAACTGGGGATCTTCATACCTGGTTAATGATTTCTATAAAAGATTCGTAAACCCCGAGGGGACTGAGAAAAATATGGTGATGGTGGGAAGGATCTCAACAGTTATACTTATGGTATTAGCTGGCCTGCTCTCCTTGTTCTTCCTTGAGGATGCCACTCAGGCTTTCAATATCCTGCTGTTATCCGGGGCCGGATCAGGATTAATATATCTGATCAGATGGTTCTGGTGGCGAATCAACGCCTGGACGGAGTTGGTGGCCATGGTGGTAGCGACCGTAAATGCTGTGATCCTGGTATTCTGGATCAATGACCTTTGGCTGGCCGATACATTCAATAGCATTTATCCGCTTCCTGCCGATTATGCATCTATGGGTGAAAAGGCCTTATCCGGTACTGTTTTCCCAATTAAATTGATCATAGCAATTGTAGCGACCACTATTGCATGGATATTAACCACCTTTCTCACGAAGCCGGAGAACGCACAAACCCTGAGAGATTTTTACAGGTTAACCCTACCGGGTGGTCCTGGTTGGAAAAAAGTAGTGGACGAGGCACGTGCTGAGGGTGATATGATCGATGAAAAAGTTCACGGGCAACCCTGGGAAATGCCCATCCAGATCCTTCTGGTATTTATAGGCTGTATCGTCATATATTCTAGTCTCTTTGCCATAGGAAATATACTGTATGGTAATACTATGATGGCAGTTATCTTAACTCTTGTGGCCATTGCCGGCACATATTTTCTGTTTAAATCACTGCATAAGCTCAGAGCTAATTAATTATCATTAAAATAAATTCCTGCCACCTCTCAATTTTGAGGGGTGGTTTTTTTATTTTCGCTAAAAACTTATTGATCTATGGATTTAACTTTAGTAATTATGGCTGCAGGAATCGGCAGCAGGTACGGAGGTGTCAAGCAGCTCGACGGGATAGGACCTTCCGGAGAAACCATCATGGATTACTCCATTTACGATGCGATCGATGCCGGTTATACGACTGTAGTGTTTATTATACGCAAGGAATTGCAGGAAGCGTTTGACAATCATTATAAAGATCGATTTAAAGGAAAGATCAAATTCGAGTTCGTGTACCAGGATGAGTTCAAAAGATATGAAGATAATTACACCATAAACAGAACTAAGCCATGGGGTACCGGCCATGCCATGTTATCGGTAAAGGATGTGGTTAATACACCATTTGCGATCATTAATGCCGATGATTTTTATGGGAGAAGTGCATTTTTCTCCGTGGCAGAGGCCTTAAACGGAAATCAGGATAAGGATCAGTTATTCCTGCTTGGATACAAATTGAATAATACCTTATCTGACCACGGAACAGTTTCAAGGGGACTTTGTCATGTGAATGCAGACAAATACCTTGTGGATGTTAAAGAACTTACCAAAATAGGTAAACAGGATGGAGGGATCTATTACGAGGAGGGGGATCAGTTGTTTCCGCTCAAACCCGATGATCTGGTCTCTATGAATTTCTGGGGTTTTATGCCGAATATCTTTGATGATCTTGATGTAGCTTTTAAGAATTTTATTGATCAAAATCATAGTAATCCAAAAGCGGAATTTTATATACCTACCTTCGTAGATATAATGTTAAAAGCAGGAAAGTCGAAAGTTAAAGTATTAAGTACCGATGAGCAGTGGTTGGGTGTTACGTATAGGGAGGACAAACCTATTGTCACCGGGGGAATAGCGGACCTGGTAGAAAAAGGAATATATCCGGCACGCATTGTTTAGCCTTTTTATTTCCTGACATTATAATTACCTTGCTTATTCATTATTTTTTTATCAATTTGTACTGATGGGCATTTTTTTTGGGTTGAACAAGAGATCGTTTACATTGATCATACTTTTATTGATCTCTATCCAGGCATTTTTATTGTTTCAGCACTGTGAACGGAGATCAGAGCCTGTTGAGGTAGTTGAGGAGGATCCGTTTCAACCTGAAGTAGCAAAGGCCCTGCTGGACAAGCAGTATGCTGGTACGGAATCTTGCATCGAATGCCATGAGAAAGAGTATTATGAGTGGCTGGGGTCCCATCACGATGAATCTATGATGGTTGCCAATGACAGTACTATCAAGGGTGATTTCAATAATGTTACTTTTTTCAAAAATGGTATTTATACCAGGTTTTTTAAAAAGGGTGATAAATACATAGTAAATACCGAGGGTGACGATGGAGCATATCACGATTACGAGATTCTATATACATTCGGAACAGAACCTTTACAGCAATATATTGTTGAATTTCCACGAGGGAGGTATCAATGCCTTAGAATAGCCTGGGATACTGATTCGAGTAAATGGTTTGACCTGTATCCTGATTTCGTGATCTCAAACAAGGAATGGATACACTGGACAGGCGGTGGAATGAATTGGAATACGGCATGCGCAGATTGTCATTCCACCAATCTCAGAAAGAACTACATCAATGAAGCGGATTCTTTCAATACCCTGTTTACCATAATCAATGTCAGCTGCGAGGCATGTCATGGGCCATCCCGGGCACATAACGATTTTATAAACTCAGACCTTTATGATGAATCGGATGCCTATGATGCTTATCAGCATTTGTTTTTGACCCGAAGAGATTCATCCGAACAACAGGTAGATCAATGTGCCCGTTGTCATTCAAGAAGGGTTCAGTTTACAGAAGCATACAATCACGATGGATTTTTTGAGGATCATTACATGGGTGAGATCCTGGCGGACCACCTTTATTTCCCTGACGGCCAGATCCTGGAGGAGGATTATGTTTACAGTTCCTTCATACAGACAAAAATGTACCATCAGGATGTAAAATGTACCAATTGTCATAATCCGCATTCGACCAAGTTGAAATATGAAGGGAATAAGTTATGCCTCCAATGTCACGAGGCGGAAAAATACGATCTGTACGAACACCATTTTCATGAAATGAACACCGATGCTGCACTGTGCATTAACTGTCATATGGATGGACGGTATTATATGGTAAACGATTATCGACGGGATCATAGTTTCAGGGTGCCCAGGCCGGACCTGTCCGTTGAATATGGTGTTCCGAACGCCTGCATCAGTTGTCATACGGACAGCACGGATCAATGGGCCAGCGACTGGGTAGTGGAATGGTACGGCCCGGAAAGGGTTAAAAACTATGCCGATGTTTTATGTCTGGGAAGTACACGTACAGAAGAAGCTGTTCCGGACCTTGTCAGGTTGATAAATGATAAGACACAGCCTGCGATTGCGAGGGCAACGGCTGTATGGTACCTGGGATTTATTAATACCGAACTGTCCAACCGAACAATCTTCAATGCTGCAGGGGATCCCGCACCTCAAGTAAGGTATATTGTTGCCGAAGTAATGCAATCCTTCCCGCCCGAAATACGCTACCAATATCTTGTCCCCCTCCTCAGAGATCCTTATAGATCAGTCAGAACCATGGCACTGGACGCTTTAACAGACATTCCCATGAGTCAGTTCAGCGAGGAATTCCGTAAAGATTATTTAAAAGTGTTACCGGAATATAAGGCTATGCTCGATATGCGTGCTGATTTTACAGGTGGCCAGGCCATGATCGCGAGGTATAATGAACGCCAGGGAAGGCCAGAGGCTGCAGAAGCCGCATTGAAAAAGGCCATCAGGTTTGATACACTGTTTAATGTGGGCCGGATTAACCTCGCCCATCTATATCATAATCAGGGTAAGAACCAGGAAGCGATCGATTTATTCAAGCTGGTTATTAAAATGGAACCTCAATATGATCCGGCATATTATTCACTTGGATTATTGTATGCTGAAACCGGGGATATTGAAAAAGCTATAGAATACCTGAGTAAAACCATCAATATAAACCCGAATAACCTGAGAGCATACTATAATCTCGGCCTGGCGTATCAGCAGTCAGGTGACATTATAAAGGCAGAAAATATATACAAAAAAGGGCTGGCAATTGATGAGCGGAATATTGACATTACCTATGCCCTGGTGATCCTTTATGTACAGCAAGGATCATTTGCAAAAGCCGATTCATACATGCCTCTGTTAAAATCAAGCTTTCCTGATGAACCCAATATTACTGAATTGGATAACCATATAAAACAGGGTTTGAATGCCAACTGATCATTATTGGCATACTCCTGAATGGATTAAATCCTTATTCTGGGGTTTGTTTAAATGACTATCTTTATCAAAATTATGTCATTTGAAATGAAAACTGGATTGTATATATTGCGCAACGAAAAATTGAAAGGATAAAACTGCCGTATTGATGAAAAAGATATTCATTATCCTCTATCAATTATATAAATGGATACTCCTCCTGCCTTTTTTCCTCATCAATTCAGTTTTTTTTGGAATTCTAGCGGTAGTTACCTCCCTGTTGACAACTCAGAAGATCAGTCACTTCATTGCTGGGGTAATGTGGGCTAAATTGAATTGTATTTTAACGCCTGTGATTGTAAAGATAAAAGGAAGAGAAAATATTGTTCCGAACCAATCCTACGTTATTGTGGTAAATCATCAAAGTGCATATGATATAATTGTTTTATATGCCAGCCTGGGCATCGATTTCAAATGGGTAATGAAAAAGGAGATCAAAAAGATCCCCGGTGTGGGTTTTGGCAGTCAGGCAGTGGGTCACATATTTATTGACAGGTCCAGTACCAAGGCCGCTATTGAAACAATAAATTCAGCAAAATCAAAGATCAAGGACGGGACTTCTGTGGTTATTTTTCCGGAAGGAACCCGAAGCAGAACCCATGAAATGCTGCCTTTTAAAAAAGGGGCATTCTGGTTTGCATTTGACCTTAACCTTCCAATCCTCCCTGTGACCATAAACGGTACAAGGAAAATCCTGCCTTCCGGCACCATGAACTTGTTGCCGGGAATAGCTGAGATCATCATACATCCGGCCATTGACATTAAAGATTATTCAAAGGAAAACATGCCGGATCTAATTGAAATAACAAGAAACATGATCAGTAGCGGTTTTCCCCCAAATCTCAGGCAATGAAAATAAAATTTTTGATTCCCTCAAAACAGATATTGAAAACAACAATTACACTGTCCTCATTGTAGAGTCTTGAAGAAACCCTTCCAGAAAGCCTGTTTATGAGGTTCCATAAATCATATATCATTCCAGTAAGAAAGGTTAAAACTGTTGAGGGTAATATGGTCGATCATGGAATAAAAAAAATCCCGACAGGAAGAAGCTACCGGGATAAAATATTTAAAGGTTTTTCCGTTTAGTAGGTGTAACTCACAAAAGCAATTTCCTTACTATCGGGAGACCAGGAAGGAACATTTATTGTCCCCTGGCCGCCATAAAGATGTGCAACAGTCTTTATTTCACCTCCATCAAAAGGCATGATCTTGAGCACTACATTTTTGTTTGGAGGATGGGCTCCCGGATCGACAGGGTCCACATAAGAAATAAATGCTATCCACTTCCCATCGGGCGAGGGATGTGGAAACCAGTTTTGGTACTCATCCGAGGTCAGTTGTTCCTGTTCTGTTCCGTCAGTTTTCATTCTCCATATTTGCATGGTCCCTGATTGACAGGAGTTGAAATAAATATATTTCCCATCCATACTATAATCCGGCCCATCATCCAGGCAATTGGATGAGGTAAGTCGGGTTTCCTTACCTCCATTTCTCTTGATCTCATATATGTTGTAATGTTCACTGATTTCCCTACCAGCCACATAAGCGAGTTTCTTGCTGTCCGCTGACCATCCATGCCAATAGGATGGACCTAGTTCCGTGACCAATTTGGGTTTGCCACCTTCGTATGGAATTAAATAAACACGACTCCCGATGCCCTCATCGCCATTGCTGGCCGCGATCCATTTACCATCCGGGGAGATCCCATGATCATTGTTAAGATTATCGAGATCTCCTGTTTCGATCATCTGAGGTTCTCCACCAGTAACCGGTATTTTATATAGCTTACCCCCTTCATTGAATATTAAATTTGGTTCCGTAAATGACCAGTTCGGGGCTTCAAAGAGACCTTCCTTATCATAAATTTTACGCCGGTTCAAGGTTTCAAGATTCAGGATTTCCAGCGTGCTGTTGACACCCTCACGGGAATTCTCCTTTCCGGCTTCGGCAGGTACCGATATTCTGACATTATTAAATACAATTTGCTGGAAATTGTATTCATTATGTGAACATACAAACAATCCTGCATAAACGCTTCCACTCATGTCCATGGAAAACTCTCCGACTTTTTCTAATAATCCACCATCTTTGGCAACTTTCATGGTAAAAGTATCTCCTTTTCTTTCCAGTTGGATAATGTTCGGCCCATTTACAGTAGATCTGATCTCTGACATTTCCCCATTGATTTTTTCACGGTATTGTAGGGCTGTCAATCCGTCACCATGAACAGTAACAGAGACATGTGGCGCATTCGGGTCCATCCCCTGTCGGATCATCCAGCCTCCCTTACGATGGGGTTCAGGATTATCACCAATGAATTCCATTTTAGCATATAATATAAAATCTCCTTCCATGATCTTCCACACATAATGAAATTCATCGGTATTGAACCAGATATTTTCTCCCGATCCTCCGACAAGATATTCATCGGTATCTTTATCGTATGCCACAGAACCATCAATTTTCACGTCGCCAACATCAGATTGACCATCAAAGATGCCATAAACAGATAATTGTGCCATGCTATCACTTGTTATAATGATGGAAAAAAAACTAATGAATAATAATACTCGCCTCATAATAAATTTATTTTAATAATGATAGAACACCTTTTACATAACCAATAGACTCAGCCAGACCAGCCAGGGGATCCTTGCCGTCTTTTTCATATTCAAAACTGGCTATCCCTGGATATTGATTTTCTATTAATACCTGAAGAAAGGCCTTTATATCTATTATGCCTCTTCCTATTTCCACGGTATCACCTTCCGGGTTTGGTTTATCGACGTCTTTTAAATGTACATCGAGTAATCTGTCAAAGTACTTTAGCGCCTCAGAAGCAGGATCTAATCCTATACGTTGTGTATGCCCTATATCCATGCACATACCAATCCTTTTGTCTCTATTCCCGACTCTTTCAATGATACTTTCAGGGCTGGGGTATAGGTCGTCACCTGGTCCATGATTATGAATAGCCACCTGGATATCTGTTTCTTTCACTTTCTTTTCAACAAGATCCAGCAGATCGTGATCTGGTACCCCAATTATCGTTTTCATTCCAGCGGCTTTTGCGTACCGGAATGCATTCTCAACCTCATCTTCATTTGTCATGTAAATTACACCAGCACCATATAGTTTTATGCCTGCTTTTTCTACTTTATTTTTGACATCCCGAATTTCGTTATCAGGTTTGTCAAGTGGAAGATGCATACTTTTCAAAGCAATATAATCTATGCCTACTTTTGAGGTCATACTGAGTGTTTCTTCCAATGAGAATTCCCTGAAAGTATAGGAAGCAATTCCAAGTCTGATTTTTTCATTGCTCTTTAGTTGGGGTGTCCCGGTTGAAAACCTGGGGAAAAAGGTGCTGGAAACAGCTAATCCGGCAATCTTTATGAAATTTCTACGATGTGTTTTATTCATGGCTCTAAAGATAAATATTGATGCCATAAAATAGGTAAAAAAAATTTAAAAGCCTAGATGTGAGCCACAGATAAAACATCACCAGGCGTAAATTCTGAAATTGATATTGATAATGTGTGAAATGTCATCCCTGCTCTTAATCCAGGGAATAGTTATGAATAGGATCCTTAATCGATCAGGATATGAGAAATGAGGGGTAAATGAATTTTTTTAACCATACTGCTTATTTCAGGGCAATTTCTGTTTTATCAACTTCTGCTTGCTCATTTGAAGGTATTTGAGCCATCAGGAAAAATACGAAAATAAGTATAATGATAGATACTGTGCCATATTTTATATAGTGCCGCTCTATTTTCTTCATAAAATAGAAAATGATATAACTGGTTAAAATAAAATATCCGATAAATAGTAATTTAATATACATGGCATTTAGAATGGAAGCAGTCTGCAACGATATTAAGGATACAAACAGATAAATAATAAGCACCTTGTATTCTCCCGGCGGTTTGAATATGATTTCCCTTTTGTGACGGCCATTGTTGTTTTCCCTGGCTATTAAGAAAGCTGTCATTAATACCATTGCTAAAGTTAATCCCCACTGAATTACATTAAGGCCCATCATCCTGTCGTTCAGAACCGGAAATTCTGTCGGAAATGTTCTGAACAGGATTATAAATAAAAAGGCCATGAAAGTAACCATAGTAAATAACAGGTTGTTCCCGGGGTATTTTATTTTTGATGAAACATATAAAAATAGTATTGAGATTGTAAAGGTTATTATGAGTAGATAAGTAAGGGGATTTATTAACATCAGTTCAGGGAATACAGATGCTGAATAATGTAATGGACTGAATGGGATGATCCCTAATCCGGCAGCAAAAGATTTTTTAAATGCCAGGGAAGTCAGCAAGCTATTGTCAAAAAGAAATTCATTTATTTGAAACAGAGCGAAAAATATAAAAAGTATAACCAGTATTTTGTCCAGGACCACATAGGGTATTCGGAATATGCCTTTCATTATTTTAATGCTAATGAGTATTCCGAATACTCCGGGAAATACTAAAAGGCCGTCCGGGGCTTTTATCCCTGGAAAATAATGATTAAAACCGGCTTCAACAAGACTCGTGAAAACCAGATAAATCGTGGAAATAGCAAACAGGAGCAATAAAGTGAGAATAGGCTGTACATTATGTTTAAGACTTATGTACATGCTGGCAAACAGTATAAAGATATACATCCCGGAAATGAGAATTTCCTGATTAGTAAATAATAATAACTTGTCAATCATTGATTTTTGCCAGTTTATATTAGATAGACACACTATACTGTTAAAGGGTTTAAACCGGCCTTCGATTTTTATCTATTGATTCGGCCAAAGGCCATTCAGGAAGCCTTGTGCCGTTTGGATTGCCTCATTCCACGGCTTCCTTTTCAAACTTAAAGTCCCGGATTGACCTGATCCGGGCAGAAATAAAAAAATAACAATAAATTATATTTTAAGTCTATATTATGTATGCAATAAATAAATAAAAAGTTATAAAAATAACATAATAAATAATATTTATAACGTAAATTTGTTTTAACAAATGAAGGATTAAAGTTCTTTATGCAAATGCTTTGGATTTTGGTCAAAGCAAATTTTTAATAACCGAAGTTTAATAATACTTAAAAAATTATGGCAGCAGTTAATTCTATCCCTAAGAGTTCCATAGGTTTGGATACCCTTGGATTGAAAAATTTAAAGAGTGAATACTGGAATTTATCGACTCCGGCATTGTACGAGGAAGCTTTAAAGAGAAATGAAGGCATTGTCTCTCATCTCGGTCCCCTGGTAGTACGTACCGGTCAGTTTACGGGCCGCTCTCCTAACGACAAATTCGTAGTGGAAGAAAATACCAACAAGGATAAGATATGGTGGGGTAAGGTAAACAGACCTTACAAGGAAGAGAAGTTTGAGGAACTGGAAAGAAGAATGTCATCCTACCTGCAGGGCAAAGATGTGTTTGTACAGGATTGCTGGTGTGGTGCTGATCCGGATTACAGGATGCCTGTGCGTATAATTACCCAGTATGCCTGGCATAATCTGTTCATCAGGAATATGTTCATCCAGGCTAAGCCGGAAGAACTGGAGAACTTCGAACCGGAGTTCGTAGTAATTGATTGTCCGGGTTTTCATGCCAACCAGGAAGTTGATCAGACCAATTCAGATATTTTTATTCTGGTAAACTTCGAAAAGAAGAAAGTACTCATCGGTGGTACCGAATATGCCGGAGAAATGAAGAAATCCGTGTTCAGCGCCATGAACTTCTTCCTTCCCCTGAAGAACGTGATGCCTATGCACTGTTCAGCCAATATAGGTCCTAATGGTGACACCGCTATTTTCTTTGGTTTGAGTGGAACGGGTAAAACGACCTTATCCGCAGATGCTTCCAGGACTTTGATCGGTGATGATGAGCACGGCTGGAGTGATAACGGTGTATTTAATTTTGAAGGTGGCTGCTATGCCAAGGTGATCAAGTTGTCTCCTGAAGCTGAGCCAGAAATCTATGATACCACCAGAAGGTTCGGGACAATACTCGAAAAT
Source organism: uncultured Cyclobacteriaceae bacterium (assembly GCA_965365275.1). Classification (GTDB taxonomy): domain Bacteria; phylum Bacteroidota; class Bacteroidia; order Cytophagales; family Cyclobacteriaceae; genus JAGTVG01. The sequence continues at coordinate 31,715 of CBDUBA010000040.1, forward strand.
GTGGGTATAGACATGGCCACCCGGCGTGTGGACCTGGATGATGGATCTTTAACGGAAAATACACGGGCAGCTTACCCGATATCGCATATTCCGAATGCCTCCAGAGATGGGAAAGGCGGTCATCCGGAAAATATTATTTTCCTGACTGCTGATGCTTTTGGTGTATTGCCACCGGTATCAAAACTAACACCTGAGCAGGCTATGTATCATTTCCTTTCAGGATATACGGCAAAGGTTGCCGGAACTGAGCGGGGTGTAACGGAACCACAGGCAACATTCAGTACCTGTTTTGGAGCACCTTTTATGACACAACATCCTAACGTATACGCTGAATTGTTGGGTGAGAAAATCGCCAAGCATGAAGTGAAATGCTGGCTTGTCAACACAGGCTGGACAGGCGGCCCATATGGTGTTGGCAACAGAATGAAGATAGCCTATACCCGGGCGATGGTCAATGCTGCCCTAGATGGTGACCTGGAGAATGTATCATACGAAACCGATCCTATCTTTGGTCTGGAGATTCCTCAGACCTGTCCAAATGTACCGGATGAGGTATTGAATCCGAAAAATACATGGCAGGACAAGGCAGCCTATGATGTACAGGCTAAAAAGCTGGCCGCCATGTTTAATGAGAACTTTAAGCAGTTTGAGGACCAGGTTTCCCATGAAGTCAGAAAATCAGCTCCCAGGGCCTGAGAAAAAGCCAATGGTTTGATTTATAAATA
>CBDUBA010000041.1:0-32114 GCA_965365275.1 uncultured Cyclobacteriaceae bacterium
TCGGGTGTGGAACTTTTTGATTCTTTATTCTTCTCACTACTTGTATTACAGCTTGTGATGCAGATAGTTATTAGTCCAATCGTCAATAATTTAGAAAGTCTTTTTAGTTTCATTTTTTGTTTCTTCGTGTAATTTTCTTTTTAAAATATATTTTAGTTTAATCTATTGTTTTATTCAATGCACGCCAACTTGTTATATGGTAACTAATATAGTTGATATCACACAGATAAAGGAGGGATAGGCACAATAGTTGTTTTTATTTTTGTCTTTATAAATCAAGATCTTCGTATGGGCTCTTGATACCCTCTAATTGCCTACTGCTTACATGTGTGTATATTTCAGTGGTCCTTGAACTTTCATGCCCCAATAACTTCTGTATGTAACGAATGTCTGTTCCGGATTCAAATAAATGGGTCGCATAACTGTGCCTTAAAGTGTGTAAGGATCCTTGTTTTCGTATCCTGCTCCGATTTAAAGCCCGCTTTAATATCATCCGGCAACTGCTGGCACTGTATCTTCTACACTCCTGCCCCTCAAAAAGATAAATCTTTGGCCTATATCTTTTATAGTATTCCCGTATAGCATTTACTAAATTTAAAGGTAATGGGACTATGCGATCTTTGCGCCCCTTTGCTGAATGTATGTGAATTACCAATCTGTGCCCATCAATATCTGTGCATTTTAAATTTAACAATTCACTGATCCTTAACCCTGCAGCATATATCAAGGATAACAATACCCTGTGCTTTTCGTTTTTTATTGAACTTAAGATTTTCCGGACTTCTTCTTTTGAAAATACAACAGGTAATTTCCTTTCTTTTCGAGGCCTATCCAATTGGCTGATATCAAGCTTTTTCTGCTGAATAAGATGAAAAAAAAGTTTTATAGCACTGACCATCTGTCGCTGATAACTGATGCTGTATCCTTTCTTAATAATGAAATTATGATTGAAATTGGTAATGTCCTCTAACGTAATTCCAGAGAGATTCTGTTTATTAAAAAATAATGGAAAAGAAGTCAATAATCCTGAATAAGTGTCAATCGATCGCCTGCTGTATCGCTTGCTTTCCATCCATTGTATGAAACGATCCAAATGTTCTTTCTTCTTATAACTTAATCGTGGTTTTTCTCTACCATCTCCCGCTATAGAATGTGGTTTTTCTCGTTCACTGCCTTCTTGAATTCTTAATTTTTCTTTTCCTCTTAAAATGGCGGAATCATCTACATCAACATCGGATGAAGACAGGTATTCCTTTAGGGCGTAAAACTTAGCTTTACTGTATTCAATGTGCCAGATCCTATCATCTGGCGACCACTTTCTTCCTGGTATCCTCCGTATAGCTTTAATTAATGATTCGTCATAATCAAATCTAATAGCTATTCTGGAAACGCCCTTATCCTGGTAAGGATATAATGTGACCTTTTTCATAGCTGGTTAAAATAAATGGGATATTACAAGATAATAAATGCCACAAAATAATCCGAACCTTAATCGAAATGTGTTGCTCATTATGGTTACAGATAGGTAAAATACGACATGTAAGCGCTTATACTATTTACCCCAACTATATTCTCCGAAGAATAGAAACTTTTGAAAACCAGTAATCGATTTAATGTTTTATACCCATTGTTGGGAGAATGTAATTTTATTTATTTCAATACTTACACTCATGTGATTCGCCTGGGGATAAACTGTTGGCGTTACATGTCAATTCACTATTTGCGCTCTTGTGCTTCAACTGGGGACAAACTAATGGCAGTAGGTGTATTATTTAATTCAAAACTGAATCAAGAAACCCAAATAATGCTGCTCCGATAATAATTGTCCAGGAAATCCAGTCTTTAAATTCATTTTTCTTATGCATTAAAAAAAATAAATGAAGAATTAAATGCACGATAAGGAAATAGTCAAACCCTATTCTGAAATTCTCATTATTGAGTTGTACCTCTGAAAATATCCAGTAAAAAATGGGAATATGTAGAAAGACAAAAAGAATTAATCCTAACCTGTCATTTAAATAAGAAAGCCCAGGGAGGATCCTCCATTCTCTACACCTAATGGCATCCATTTCGTGCATGAGAATAAAAGCCATCCCAAGAAGAAAAAAATTAATCATTTGTCTTTAAATTATTTTGGCTGTTTCGAGTTTATTGCATAACTGTCAACCAATGATAAGAATGTTATAAACTTCCATTAACCGCCGAACAAAACAATTACTTGTAATACCCTCTCTTCCGCCTTTCGAAAAGTTTTCTGAAATTGTGCCCTGTCCAGCATGAAATAGCACCGACCAATCCGCCAACAAGAACGGTTATGCCAATAATAAATCCCACCTGCCCAAGACCAAACATGTCAGCAATCTTTTGTGTCAAAATTGATTCGGTAGCGATATCAATCTTCAAGGTTATCCATAACCAAATCAGGCCCACACCAAAAGCTCCTGCAAAAAACGACTGAATTCCGCTGCTTTTTATCACTGCCCCACCGACAAAGGCAGAAACGGCAATCCACCACCACCCGAAATGAGGGCCTCCAAAATAGACCATCATTCCAATTAGAATAACTTTTATAAAAAATCTCATCTCAATTTTCGACCTCAGCCTCTTTTGTTAATAGTATATTCAAAACACCTTCCCGTGTTTCATCATAATCCCCCCAAAATAAAATCTCAAAATATTCGCCCCGGGCCCAATCATCAATAAATGTGCCATATCCGGCACTGCCCGGATTTCCACTCTGACCTCCGGGATATATGCCCCAGGCTTCGATTTCATCTCCCAACTGCACAATCATCCTCCAGGAAGCACCCCAGTTACCGGAAGTAGCATTTACAATTCCGACATAGCCACCCACAGGCACTTGTGTATAGCTGAATGATCCGATTCCTGTCATATGGGTCAATCTGGTATTTTTAAACTTGTACCATAAAGGATCTTCCCCATTGTTAAGTTCTTTCCAGGTATTGATACTGTCTATCCCCTGTATATATGATTCGGTAATAATGTCGTTAATGCTTTCAACTTTCTCGGTTTCTGATATGTCAAAAGCAGTGTCTGTTGGCCATTTGGTCAGGATGGTCATGGTGGTGTAATCACTGGGCCAGGCAACAGGCACATCCACTTCGAACTCATCCCATAATAAATTGTACATTTTCTTATACCATGCCCTGAAATAGGAGGGTTCAATTCGATCAGCATCGGCCATGTAATCCCAACCTTTCAAAAGATCTACTACCTGCTTTTGTTCATTGGTCAATCCTTCCTTCCTTAAACTATCTATCATTACGGGAAGTATGGATGCGGCAAGTGAATAGTAATTGTCATTCTGCAAAATCTTCATGTCATCTATTGTAATATCCTCAGAAGCATTCAATGTGGAATTGATCCTTTTGTTCCTGAAATTTTCTTCGCTTCTGCTGTGATAATAGTATGGATAGTCTGAATCAAAAGGGTGCTGATTGGCAGAACTGATAAAGCCTCTTTCCGGATTGATAATCCTGGCATTATGTTCTTTTGGAATATACCCCTGCCATTCGTAATTGGGATCACTTCCATCCATTATGAATTTACCTTGTTCTTCCCATTTCAAAGGATAATTACCCTGAACTACCTGGGCAATATCACCCGACCGTGATGCCAGGGCGAAGTTTTGTGGCGGACAATCAAGCGAACTGGAAGCCGCAAGCGCCTCGGTTATATTATTTGCCCTGGTGAGATCATAAAAAGCCATATAATCTACAGATGCATTATGGGCCGTCCACTTCAGTGCGAAATCGACCCTGTTGCTGTCTCCCATATATGATCTGTCATAAACCACTGGGCCATAATGTGTATACACTACTGTATCTGAATAATCATCCTGCCCCTTGATCTTTATCGTTTCAATTCTTTTCTGTGTTTTCAACCACTTTCCACCGTATAAGTACTCATCACACTGATCATCTCTAAAGGAAATTTGATACCAGTCCCTGAGATCTCTATCGGCATTGGTCGCCCCCCAGGCAATGGAATCATTGAAACCCAGGAGGATACCGGGTACACCTGGAACGGTCACCCCGAAAGTATTTATTTCAGGACTGTTTAATTGCTGTGCATACCATATCAAAGGCAGGTTTAATCCCAGGTGGGGATCATTGCATAAAATGGCATGCCCGCTTTCAGTCTTTGATCCTGATACAGCCCAGTTATTGCTGCCAATCCCATCCTTATCACTATCCATAATGTTAACGAAAAAAGCATTTTTGACCTCCTCATTATCAGGGCTGAAAGTCTCAACAGGTTCAAATTCCCAGGGTGTTCCAATGGGAATAATTGGTTCAATCTCCTCCGGGAAATCAGGGAATAGAAAATCAAATCGTTCTTTGCCAAATAGGTTGACGAGGTTGGTGTTTTGCAGGTCCCGGTCGCTGTTTAAATCATCAGCAAGATATTTCTGGGTGAGTAAGGACTTGTAAGGATCCCAAACCTCGGGCCAGTAATTAAACATTTTGTATTCCAAAGGAAGGTCTTTATATTCCAGCTGATCAATATAGGCATTAACACCGTCACTATATGCCTGGACCGATCTGAATACCTCCGGATGTGCCTTTAAGGCCTTAACGGCTTTTTCCGTAGCTTCAGTAAGCCCCTTTCTGCGCTGGAGTCTGTCATAATCAAGGGCCCTTTCACCAAATAATTCACTAATTCGACCGGATGCTACGAAGGTGATAAATTCCATTTGCCATAAGCGGTGGTGAGCTGTAATATATCCCTGCGTAAAATAAAGGTCGTAATCATTTTTTGCGAAAATATGTGGAATTAGGTTTAGCTCATACTGTATATGAACTTCATCCTTCAACTGGAGAAGTGATGTATCATACCGAATATCTAACGGATCACTTACCGCATTTTGCCAAAAGCCGTGAAAAGGATCCAGAAGTTTGCCGAGGGGGGGGATATCCCCGATTTTCTGGTTCAAAATATAAACCAAGGCTCCTGACAAAAGGATAGAAATGAAAAATCTAAAAAATTTCATATTTTCAGCCAGTTAAAATATCTAAGAGAAATTAAAAAAAACGACTTTTAATTTTATCAGATAGATAATTATAAAAGAAAGCCTGAATATTAATTTCAAAAATTATATTAAAAAAATGAAATTTTAAATATTTCCTGAGTTTTTTTTCACCCTTCCTAAAAAAGACGTTAATACCTGAATAATTAAGATTTTAGGTCTGAGTTTGTTAAGATTGATCCACGCTGACATGAAAGGTTTTTAATTCCTGTCTATTTTAATGAAGCTTATCGGATGTATTTTATTTTGAGTTCCAGTTTCTTACCTAGTAAAAATTATATAATTTAAATATGTAAAGCACTGAAATACAGACATATAAATAATATTATTCTTTTTTAATCCTAGTTTTGTTCTGGTAATATTCATATTTTATTACTGATGTAAGTTCCACTATACTATTTGAATTATTTTTCTCAAATAACCCTCTATATTCGTACAGAAATTAAGGTTAATAATTCTGTATAGTCAGAAAGTCCTTTGTTCTTTGTTTTTGATAATGTAATAATTTTGGCTTTAATCAAAAGATATTTAAACTATTGCAGTTTTTATTAGCATCGCTGAAAAATTGTAGCTCTTTTGTGACCAGGTGTCGACAAACTCCTTTCGACAAACCCTTGAAATAATCTCAGACACCTGGCGCTTAAGGGTTTTTTATTTTCAAATCAAAAAATTTTCATTCAACCTTGTCCAGCAGCAGATAGGCCTGAACATCGTATCTGATATTAATCGAATCCACAATAATATTTGTAATCGGATTTTATTCAGAGATTATATTTTATTTTTATCTTCAGGCTTTAGTTTTATTACATAAGGTGAGAAATGAAATTATTTGCAAAATCATTAAATATTTGTCTGATACTCGTTTTTCTATTCCTGTGCAATGCACATACCACCTATAGTCAGAAGAAAAGGAAGTCAAATAAGAAAGAAGAGCAAGCCCAAGCGCAATCAAATGAAGATAAAAAACTGCTGAATGAAATTCAGTATTATAATGTAATTACACCCCTTGCCAAAACAGATTCCGGTTTATTTATTGTTCATCTCGTTGATAACAAGTATTTCTTTGAGATCCCACAACATTTGATGGACAAAGATATCCTTATGATCAGCAGGATCGCAAAGATCCCGAACGGTCTGGGAGGAGGATATATCAATGCAGGTACTAAAATGCATGAACAGGTTGTCCGATGGGAGAAAAAATATGATAAAGTTCTTTTAAGAACGAAATCTTTTGTAAGTATGGCCAGTGACAGCCTTCCCATTAACCTGTCGGTTCAAATCAATAATTATGAACCCATAATACATGCCTTTGATATTAAAACTTACAATCCCGATTCAACAAATCTTGTTATCGATGTTACAGATTTTTTCACCACTGATATAAAAGCTATAAGTGGATTGGATGCTGACTTACGTGAAGATTATAAAGTAAGTAAACTTGATGAGGACAGGTCCTTTATTGATCGGATATCCAGTTATCCTGAAAATGTTGAAATCAGGCATGAGTTGACCTATACAGCATCTAAACCACCAAATGGAAATTCAACTGGCGCAATATCTTTATTAATGAACCAGTCAATGATCCTCCTGCCGGAAGAACAAATGATGCCCAGATTCCATGATCCAAGGGTAGGTTGGTTCACATTAAACCGGATTGATTACGGATCTGCCGAACTGAAAGCCGACTCAAAAAGAATTATACGGAGATGGCGTTTGCATCCCTCTGATGAAGAAGCCTATGCCCGTGGAGAATTGGTTGAACCTGTAAAACCGATTGTATATTACCTCGATCCGGCAACACCGGAAATTTGGAGGCCTTATTTCAAAGCTGGTATAGAACTGTGGCAGAAGGTCTTTGAAACAGCTGGTTTTAAAAATGCCATTATTGCCAGGGATCCACCTTCAAAAGCGGAAGATCCTGAATTTTCACCCGAAGATGTAAGATATTCCGTGGTCCGTTATGTAGCTTCAACAACCCGAAATGCCATGGGACCCAGTGTGTCTGATCCACGGTCTGGTGAGATAATCGAAAGCGATATTATGTGGTATCATAACCATTTCAGGACTTATCGTAACAGATATCTGGTTGAAACTGGGGCTGCTAACCCATCAGCCAGATCCCTGCAAACACCGGAGGAGGATATGGGTGAAATGATCAAAATGGTCATTGCACATGAAGTGGGACATGCTTTGGGATTACCACATAATATGAAGGCATCATCAGCCTATCCGGTAGATTCGATGCGATCTGCTACTTTCACACAGGAATTTGGTATTGCTGCCACGATCATGGATTATGCCCGCTTTAACTATGTAGCCCAGCCTGGAGATCAAGGGATAAGGTTTATCCGGCAAATGGGGCCCTATGACCATTATTCTATTAATTGGGGATATCGCTGGATTCCGGGAGTGGAAGATCCTGAATCGGAGAAAGAAATACTGGATTCCTGGATACTGGAAAAAACAGGTGACCCTGTATATCTTTTCGGAAGTGGCCGCGGAGGATTCGATCCCTCTGCACAGACTGAGAATATTGGGGATGACCCGGTGAAAGCATCCGAATATGGTATTAAAAACCTAAAAATAGTAGCTGAAAATCTTATTGATTGGACTTCTCAAGATGGAAAAGATTATAGCGATCTGGAGGAATTATATGGTACCCTCGTTCGAACCTGGGGCATGTACTCCCGCCATGTATTGAATAATCTGGGTGGTGTTTATGAAACTCAAAAAACCTCTGATCAGGATGGTTTGGTGTATGATTATGTGCCTGTGGATATCCAGTCGAGTTCTACTGGTTTTTTAAATAACTACGTTTTTAGAACGCCCGAGTGGTTAATAAATGAAAACATCCTGAGAAGAATCGAACCATCAGGAGAAATTAAAAGGATATCTGATGTACAAAAGTCCCTGCTTAATAATTTACTTGAAAAGGATAGGATGCTCAGAATGGTAGAAGCTGAATCTTTTTTAGGTCAGGATTCTTATTCCCTGCAACAAATGATGCAAGACCTTAAAAAAGGGGTCTGGGGTGATCTTGAACAGAATTTCTCTGCCGATATCTATAAAAGAAACCTTCAGCTGGCATGGATTGACAGGCTCTCTGAATATATCACTAAACCTGAAGATAAGGATAAAAAGAATTCCGCTATGAATGCAGATATTAGTGCCTTGGCCTATGATGAACTAAATTCTGTAAAAAACTCTATCAGTCTGAGAAAAGATAGGATCAGGACATCCCAGGCGAGATCTCACTACTTGTATTGCCTTAAAAGAATTGAAGATGAACTCTCCAGGGGTTCAAAATAAAACAATTGGTTTTTCATTCTTTCTAATTTATCATAGCGTTTTGATTAATTGGCAATGCTTTTTAACTTGTAAACCTTGAATTATTAAACCGCTATCGATGGAACAGGCGAACAACAAGGTCCAGCAACTAGAATATCAGTTATTTAACCTGGCATGTATTATCAGTGCTGCTGCTGCACTGGCCATCGCGCTACTCGATATTTTCGTAACAGGACATCTGGTTTCTGTTTTGCTCGACCTGACCGGTTTTGCGATATTTTCTGTTTTCTATTACCTGTCAAGGAATGAATCTCTATATCCCAAGTTGCTCATTCCATTTGTAATTATTCTGTACACACTTATTAATCTTTCCTGGTTTTTTCAGGGTGGAGGATTTAATTTCAGTGATTCTGTTATTTTTTTTCTGATCTTTCTAATATCCCTTTTAATTATACCCAGTAGATACAGAAACCATCTCATTCTGTTTACTTCAATAAATATTCTAAGCCTGATCGTTATTGAGAATATTAATACGGATTTCAGGTACCAGTATACCGATAAATCGATGGAAGTTTTCGTTTCTGACATCTTCGTTATTTTACTCTTTACCATCGGCGGATACCTGATACTTAATTTCAAAAGAAGATACGAATCCCTCTCAAAACAACTGATCTTAACCTATAAGAAGGTAAAAGAAAGCAATATTGATCTGGAGAATACTATACATAAAAGAACAAACGAGCTGAAGAAAGCCAACAAGGAACTCGACAGACTATTTTACAGGAGCTCTCATGATTTTAGAAGACCTTTAACAACCTTAATGGGGATCAATGAAGTCGCAAGATTAATGGATCTCAGGGAAGATACCATGGAATTGTTCAGTATGATGAATACAACGGTGGGCAGCATGGACAATATGCTCAAGAAATTTTATAACCTCTATGAAATTAGTCATTATCTTGAAGAGAAAAGACTTGTATCTCTTTCCGCCATTGTGGAAAAATATGAAGAACAACTACTCAAGGAAGGGCATATCATCAAAACGGTCGTAAACCTTAAAAAATATGATGATATGGATCCTAAAAATAGCCTGATTGATATCATCTTTTTGAATATGATTGAGAATGCTGTCCTTTTTTCATCAGACAAACATGCTGAAATATCTCTAAAAATAACCGAAAACAAAAATTTTCTGAATATCCTATTGGAAGATAAAGGTATCGGGATTGATGAAATATACTATGACCGTATCTTTGAAATGTATTTCAGGTCAAACGAAAGATCCCACGGTAACGGGCTTGGTTTATATGTAGTGAAAACGGCCTTGGATAAACTTCATGGAAATATTAAGGTGAAAAGTGAGAAGAAGAGCTATACTCAATTTAATATCAGCATACCGCACTAAATACAGGGAATAATGAGCAGAAAATTGTTATTTGTTATACCGATGTTATTATACCTTGAGTTAACGGGACAGGAAAAATCGGTTATAATCGAAGAATTTATCTATGAAGAGGCACCATTCAAATCATGTCACGCCTCTACAATTACTGAAACTAAAACTGGTTTATTTTCCGCATGGTTTGGAGGAACACATGAGAAACACAAAGATGTAGAGATCTGGATAAGTAAGAAATTGGGGGATAGATGGACAGCCCCGGCTTCGATTGCAAATGGTATTGTTGGAGAAAAAAGATTCCCATGCTGGAATCCCGTCCTATACTACTCAGAGGAAAACAGATTATATCTTTTTTATAAAGTTGGACCCAGTCCATCAGAGTGGTGGGGTATGCTGAAGTACTCTGATGATGATGGCAATTCGTGGTCAGAGGAAATACGATTACCTGATGGTATTCTCGGCCCCATAAAAAACAAGCCAGTCAATATTGGTAAGAATAAATTATTGTGTCCTTCCAGCACGGAGCATGACGGCTGGAAAGTTCAGATGGAAATCTATCATCCGGAAAGCAATACCTGGGATAAACCTGTTTACGTAGATCATCTTTCTCCATTTAATGTGATCCAGCCTGCAATTCTGATCAATAAAAATGGTGTGATTAACATTTTATGTAGAAGTAAGGAAGGGTATATCATTGAATCTTCTTCGAATGACAATGGAAGAACCTGGGCTGAATATAAGGCTACAGAACTGCCAAATCCAAATTCCGGAATAGATGCAGTAACTTTAAATAACGGTCAACACATTCTTGTATATAACCATACTGGAACTCCAAAAGGTAAATGGGGAGGTAACAGGTACCCCTTGAATGTTGCCCTGTCATCTGATGGAAAGAAATGGCATGCAAGCCTTGTTCTGGAAAACTCGGAAGGGGAATTTTCATATCCGGCTATTATCCAGTCTGCCGATGGCATGGTCCATATTTTGTATACCTGGAACCGTGTAAAGATCAAACATGTGGTTATTGATCCGGATGAAATCCCGGTAAATGATATTGAGAAATGGAATTAAAAACACGATCTAAGATATATGCTTAAAAGATACAAGCTGGCTTTGCTGTCCATCCCGTGGATATTATTGCTCATCGTATTGTTATTATGGTCACTTGGAATTAAGATGCCTTCCTTTAATAGGGAAGTGGTAGAACTTAAGAACGCAACCCTTATCATAGAAAGGATCGAAGAGTTGGGGAAGCTGGAGCTGATCAAATATAACTTCAGGGAAATTTATGATTACCAGGCCATAAGTGAAGGGAAGATCAGTAGCAGTACAGCGCTAAGAACTTATAATTTTACCCCTGATCTTAAAGTGGCCCTGATTGCCTCCGGAGAGGCGGTAGGTTGTATAGATCTGCGGAATATGGATCTCAATAGTATTAAAATTCGAGAAGATACCCTTTACTTTAAACTGCCGCCACCAGAATTATGTTATCATAAACTTGACATGGCGAATTCCAGGGTTTATGATTTTGAAAGATCCGGTTTCTGGAGTAATATATTTCCGGATGATGACGAAGTAACAAGGGCTGTCGATAACGCTTATCTTGAAGCCGAAGATCAGATCCGTATCAGTGCCCTTGAAAGTGGAATATTGGAGCAAACCACACTTATTGGAGAAAAAGTATTGAGGCCTATACTGGAGAAAATATCAGGTAAGGTCGTTGTCTTTACCCATAGCCCTGAAAATATTAGACTACCACAGGAAAAGTAATTTACCCGGGGAAATTTCTGCTTTTTTCCATTACTGATAAAGCCCTCCAAAAAGATGCGATAACAGTCTGAATTTTATTGTTGTTTCGTGCAGGTCTCCGGAAGTGAATCTGAACATGTTTTTCATGTTTTGGTATCCTCCTTTACTAATCCCTTCATGATTTCTGGCATCAGTTCAGGGCTTTTAAACTGATTTATTTTTATTTTCCCTGCAGTGTACGTATGACTTCATTTTTGTAGTTCCTTCCTATAGGTAGTTCTTTGCCCGGAACATCTATGTGGGTATGTGAAAAGGCTTCGATATTCTCGATGCATATAATATAAGATCGATGTATTCTTAAAAATAGCTCTGCAGGTAATAAAGATTCCATTTCACTGATAAGCATTTTTGCAATAACAGTCCTGTGGCGACATACGATCTTGACATAATCCTTGATACTTTCTATATAAAATATTTCTGAAAATTTAATTTTTACATTCTTTTTATCTGATCTGACATAAATATGGTCTGGTTGGGTCTCATTGTTCTTCAATGATATCCCCGGGACCATCAATTCACTATTACTTTGTTCGAAAAATTTGTTGATAGCCTGCATAAATCGGTCAAAAGATATAGGTTTCAACAGGTAGTCAATAACGTTCAGATCAAAAGCATCCAGGGCATATTCCCGGTAAGCTGTGGTTAAAATTACTTTTGGTGGATTTTTAAGTGACTTAAGAAAGTCCAGGCCGGTTATCTCAGGCATCTGTATATCGAGAAACATTAGATCAACCCTTGTTTTGTTCAATGTATCGAAAGCCTGAAAGGCATCAAGACAAGTTGCTACCAGTTTCAGGCTATCAAATTTCTCAATATGCATCTGAATGGCTTCTATTGCCAGGGGTTCGTCATCTACGATGATACACCGGGTTTTCATTTTAAAGATCCTGTTGGTATCGATAATTTAACACTAAAAGTATCAGATAAATCTTCAATTTCAAGGGAATATTCATTTTGATATAGTAATCGTAGTCGTTTTTTAACATTTTCCAGTCCAATGCCGCCGGGGGAAGGTTTTCCGTCTGCTTTTTTTTGCGGGGATTTACTGTTCACAATATTAAATTCCATGCGGACACTTTCCACCCTCAGATTGATATTTATCCATACTTTATTTGATTGATTCCCTGCTCCATGTTTGAAGCTGTTTTCAATAAAGGGTAAAACGATCATAGGTGGTATTTTCTGATCATTAATGTCTTCGGCTTTGAATTGTATATCGAGACGGCTACCATACCTGATCTTTTGAAGATATATGTAATTTTGTATAAGTTTGATCTCTTTTTTAACATCAACCATTTCCACGTTGCATTCATACAAAAGATAATCCAGCATTTCAGATAATTTCACGACAGCATCAGCAGTCAGATCTGATTTTTTAAGTGCTAATGAATAAATATTGTTAAGGGTGTTAAACAGGAAGTGGGGATTGATCTGTCCCTTTAACATCGCCAGTTCAGCTTCAGTCTTCTCTTTTAATAGTTGAATAGCTGAATTTTGCTGTTCATACCAATATTTTAACAGTTTTATCAGAATGGCAAGCAGGCTTACTGAATACAGACCAACAATAACAAAGTAGAGGTCGATCAACGACTTATCAAACATATCAGGTCCTGGCCCAATAAGCGTTATGGTTGGAAGAAAGATCAGGGAAGTGATCCAGAATGAAAAGATAAGGGTATATATACTGAATAGGATAAACCACTTAATTTTATTTCTGAGCAGGTAACGCGGAATCAGGTAGTAGTTAAAGAAATAGGTAGTCCCTATCGTGATGGGCATGAGCAGGATTACAAATTTGAAAGTAATAATATAATATCCCTGTTGATGTCCGAAAAAGAAGGTGTAGTAAATCAGGACAACAATCCAGAAAATAAGATGAGTCAGCACCCTGACCTTCGGGTTTTTTAATATTTCCGGTAATCCTTTCAATTCTGAATGATTCTTTAATAAAATTATACCTATATATTGAAATAAGCAGGAAGAATATGGAATTATAGACCAAATACCAATAATTCGGGTGATACAACCTTATAAGAGTTATAAACGGCATCAATAAGCATAGAGCAGGAGTATAGTATTGTTTTGGTAGCCAGTGTCTATTAAAAATTTTTTTTTGAAATCCTGTGCCTAGTTTTAATCATGTTTTTAATGGTTTAACTAAATTTAAATTAAAATGGTACTATTATTCTTAGATAATGTCGTTGCTCACAGCCTGGGACCATACAAAATTCCCCTCGCCGCAGTATTGCTCATTGTATTGGCCCTGATCATATATACTACGTATTTAAAGATCAGCAAAACAACACCCGACCATCAGTCCCTCAGTAAAAATCTGAATACACTGCTTGTATTAGGCAGCTTCAATCTTGCCCTGGGGATGATCGGCCAGATAACCGGTATATGGGATGCCATTGCTGCGATTAAGGCTGCTGGCGACATTAATGTGGATATCGTTCTGACCGGGATTAAAATATCATTCGGGACTACAATATTCGGATTGGTCACATTTATGATCGCCGCCTTAGCCTGGTTAATGCTGACCTATCTGCCGATTAGAAAGTAGTTAAAGTATTACTGTAATTGCTTCTTCCTGAACTTAATGTTAATTCAGATTTTCGCCCCACAACAACATTTGTATTTATTAAAATAATCTCTCTATGTGATATCTGCTTTGAATAAAATGGTAACACTAAATTAAGCAACAAAACTAAGTTAATTGAATCTCAACAATCTATATTAAAAAATTAAGGTCATGAAAACGAAATATAAAACAACAACAATCATCACTTTGGGGATCCTTATTTTCACTATAAGAATTCCGACGTTTTGTAATCAAGATAAACCGGAAGGTCTGTGGGAAGGCATGTTTATGGAACAGTTTAGGATGGAAATTATTCTTATGGAAACTGAGGATATGAAATTATCCGGAAAGATCAGAATGTATGATGGATCAAGGATGATCCAGGATGATGAGATCAATAATATTAAATATGATAATCGTATGATTTCTTTCATGATACCGGCTAAGGAAACAGCCTTTGATGGACAATTCAATGATGCTCTCACAGAATTAAATGGTGATTTTGTTTTCCCTGATGGCAGTCGGCATCCGGTCTATGTTTCTAAAAAAGAGTTGGGTAATTTATCAAAAGATCCATCAACTGCCTTATCCGAAAAAATCCTGACTGAGGAATTCTCTCCACAACAACTGATGGATGATCTGAACTTCCTGAGAGGACATCTTTCTGATATTCATCCCCAGTATCATCTTTATACGAATGAGGAAGCCTATAATGCATTGTATGAAACCATTGAACAGAATCTTGGATCTGGCCTGAATATACGTGAATATTACAATTTGATATCTCCGGTAATAGCTAAAATAGGATGTAGTCATACTGGGATCAGGCTGCCAGAGCCATATATCCAGGCGCAACACAGCTATAATCATTATTTTCCTTTTAGGGTATTTATTAAAGATAAAAAGGCCTGGGTACTGGAGAATGTTAATGAAAAGAAAAGTATCATGCCTGGGTCTGAAATTGTCAGGATCAACCATGTTCCTATGGAAAATATTATTGTCAGGTTGCTTTCAATGATACCTTCTGAAGGCTATAATAAAACAACAAAGTACCATGAGATAAACCGGGATTTTGGATCCTATTTCAACTTGTTGAATAACTCAGAAAAATTTCAAATCGAATATAAAGAACCAAACAACGGCGAGATCCAAATGATTAATGTCAAAGCGGTATCGTACGGATCTTATTCTTCGGGTATGGAACCTACTATTCGAAAATTGCCTGTAATCCATCCTATGAATATAGAATTGAATGCAGCTATTTTACAAATTAATTCTTTTGCACTTCCTGATGTAAATGAATATTTGCAATTAATGGACAGTACATTCCAAGAAATTCAAATGAAAAAGATCAATAACCTGGTCATTGATCTCAGGGGTAATCAGGGAGGGCATCCGATTTTCGCGGCGATATTGTATTCCTACCTTACATCAGAAAATTTCACCTATTTCCAATCACTTGAAGAGGTCCCGGAATTTGAACCGCTTTATAATCCAATGCAACCTGCGGATAATAATTTCAAGGGGAATTGTTATGTGTTGGTTGATGGAGGCTGTTTGTCTACCACCGGTCATCTTATTTCCTTACTGAGGTATCATAATCGCGCCATCTTTATCGGCGAAGAACCGGGAAGCTGGTTTTACTGCAACGACAATAGTTTTCAGATCCATTTACCCAATACGGGAATTGAGGTCAATATTCCAAGAACAACATTTATAACTGCAATTAAGGGATATACACTTGGGGATCCTTTCATGGTTGACTACCCGATACAGGTATCCATACAAGACCTACTTATTAGCAGGGATCCCTACCTTGAATATGCGTATTTCCTGATCAACCAATCTGAGGATTTGGCCCATTAAGAAAACACAGATTTCTGTTTCACTCCTCCCCCCCCTCATTTTTAGGCTAGTCAAAGTAGCTACCAGGGGAAATAATAACGTATTCCCCACACTATTTCCAATTACTTAAGTGTCTGATTATTATCAAATTATTAAAAATTTATCTTTCTCTGTAAAACATTTTATTGTACATTGATGGTTAACCAAAATAAAATATCAAGAAATAACCTTAATTCATCTGTTTTAATACGATTTTTAAACCAAATCAGTGTTCCATGAAACTTTATTACAAAGCTACAAAGTTAGTAATCCTAACCTTTGTTTGTGCTATTTCCATTGCACACAGTCAGACAATTAAGATCTCAGGGGTAGTAACAGAAGCGGATAGAAATACTCCGATAGCGGGAGTAAATGTGGTTGTCAAGGATCTTGTTATTGGTACCATATCCAATACCGATGGAGAATTCAATCTGGAGGTGCAACAGCTACAGCCACCAATCACCATCGTATTTTCAATGGTGGGATATAAAAAACAGGAGCTGGTTGTTTCAGAGGTAATTACAAGCAATCTGGAAATCCAGATGGAGATTGAAAAAACACTCATCCAGGAGGTTGTTGTCTCAGCATCCCGGCTGGAAGAAAGTATGCTGAGTTCCCCTTCAACCATAGAGAAAGTGGATTTGATCGGTATTCAGCAAACCGCGGCACCGGAATTCTACGATGGCCTGGCTGCAGTAAAAGGGGTGCAGGTAAGCAGCAGCAGTTTGAACTTCAACGCTGTGAATACAAGGGGTTTTGCTACGATTGCCAATGTCCGGTTCGTCCAACTGGTGGACGGAATGGATATTTCCGCTCCACTGCTGAATTTTCCTACCGGCAATATTGTCGGCATCGGGGAACTGGATATAGAGAGTATGGAGCTGGTATCAGGTGCTGCATCTGCCTTGTACGGCCCCAATGCCTTTAATGGCATACTGATCATGACGAGTAAAAGCCCTTTTGAATACCAGGGATTGAGTGTCCAGCTCAAAGGGGGGGGCACACGGTCTGATGCACGGGGTGAATTCAATCCATTGTATAATGCCAGCATACGGTATGCAAAAGCCTTTAATAATAAGTTTGCCTTCAAAATTAATTTTTCCTACCTGAGGGCAAAAGACTGGATCGGCAATGACTATCTTACGGACAGGAACAACCCGGAATCCACCGTCGATCTGAGTGGCAATCCAAATTTCGATGGATTGAATTTGTATGGGGATGAAACGCCCATTCCTGTGCCGATAGGAGGAACTTTCGGGGTCCTCGACCTTCGAAGGACCGGCTTTAAGGAAGAATCCATTCTGGATAATGATGATGCACAAAGCATTAAGGGAGATGTGGCTTTACACTGGCGAATCAGCAATAAGCTCGAACTCCTCTATAATTACAGGTATGGCGGTGGCAGTTCGGTCTATCAGGGTGCTGAGAAATATGCACTGCGGAACTTCACCCAGCAATTTCATAAACTGGAGTTGAAGTCCAACAATTTCTTCGTCCGCGGATATATGACAGAAACAGGCGCAGCGGATTCCTGGAATATGAGTGCCCAGGGGGCATATGCCAATGAATATTACAGTCCCACAGCCACCAAATGGGCTCCTGAATATGCCCAGATGTATGTGCTGGCCATGCAGGGGTATCTCCCCGGAATCCCGGCCGGTGATGAAGAAATTGCCCACACGATAGGCAGAAATTATGCCGACCGGGACAGGCCTGCCGAAGGCACTCCGGAATTTGATGCCCTTATGGACAATGTGCGGTCGAATTTTTTTCAGGGTGATCCTCCCGGGTCTTCTTTTTACGATAATTCCAGGTTGTATCATGCCGAATTCAACTATAATTTTGATAATCTCTCCTTTGCCGAGATCATGATAGGGGGTAATTACCGACGGTATAGCCTGTATTCCCGTGGAACCATTTTTAACGAAGCACCGGAAGGTGGCACCGACTTTCAAAGGATCAATATCGACGAATTTGGATTCTATGGACAGATTGCCAAAGACATCACGGAGGCCTTCAGGATGGTTGGATCAATTCGATATGATAAAAATGAAAATTTCGTAGGCCAGTGGACACCCAGGCTCTCAGCGGTGTACGGATTCAACAATGCACATTATATAAGAGCATCCTTTCAGACAGGATTCAGGAACCCTGACACACAAGCTCAATTCATCTACTTCCCGGCATCGAGTGGCATACTCTTAGGCAGTGCCGAGGCAAATGCAGAAAGGTATGGTGTACATGAGGGCGGAGCCTGGACATGGGATTCCTTTATTGCCTACAGGGCATCCGGAGGGATTCTCGATCCGGAAACCGGGGATCCTGTAGGAGGTAATGAAGGGCTTCTGGAGACGGCCTATGTGGAATATGTTAGTCCAGAAAGACAAATGGCCTATGAATTAGGATATAAGGGATTGATTTCCAACGTACTTATGCTTGATATCAACGGTTATTATTCCAATTACAGGGATTTTATCGGCAATGAGATCATTGCCAGCAAACTACCCACAACCCAAAGGGGAGAAGATATCGTTCCCGGAACACTGTTTTCCCCGTATGTTAACAGTCCTACTGAAGTAAATTCCTGGGGAGCCGGCGTGGGCCTTACATATTACTTTTTCCGCTCACTATACCTAAACGGGAATTATAACTACGCGACATTTGAACTGGCAAACGAGACAGAAACGGATTACAGGGCCGGATTCAATACTCCGGAGCACAAGTTTAATGTGGGGGTTGGTGGCAGGAATGTCTTCGATAATTTTGGTTTCTACCTGAATTTCAGGTGGCAGGAGACTTTTTTGTGGGAGTCCACCTACGGGATCTGGAATGTTCCTGAATTTGGGGTGTTTGACGCTCAGATAAATTATAAAATATCTAAGCTAAAGACCATCGTTAAGTTAGGTGGAACCAACCTCTTTGGCGGAGATTACCGCACGAACCTCGGCGGACCATTTGTAGGACAGCAATACTATCTGTCTCTAACTTTTGACCAGTTCCTTAACTAAACCTAGGCATTTAAAAAAAGAGAATCATGAAAAATTTTAATAAATACCTGATAGTTTCCATCGCATTTTTAGCTTTTTCCTGTGCGCAGGAGGTAATAGATCTTGAGGATCCGGATCCACCTTTGGATGGCTGCATTACCTGCCCTCCGGGAGCTTCTTCCGGCGATGCTTCATTCGATAAATTTGTAACCGTCGGTAGTTCATTTGTTGCCGGTTTCCAGGCGGGAGCATTATTCAATGCAGGGCAGAATAATTCCATGGGCGTTATGATCGCGCAGCAATTGAATTGTGCCGGCGGCAGTGACGTCTTTAACCAGCCGGATATTAATTCGCGAAATGGTTTCAATATTCAATTATCAGATCCGGCCCAAGGTATAATTCTCGGGAGACTGGTATTATTCGATCCTGATGGGGATGGACCGGAATCAGCTGCTCCGGCACCAGCAGGTGCTCCAGGAGTACCTGCGCCTTACAATACCGCAGACATTCCGTTGCCTTTTACTGGCGAGAAAGCAAGTCTGAACAATTTTGGAGTACCTATTCTGTATCTTGGTCAAGCCTTGATCCCGGATACTGGTAATCCGGCAAGCCCGTATTTTAATCCACTATGGGCCCGGTTTAGCAGTAATCCGGGTGTTACTTCCATTGCGCAGGAAGCGCTGGCAGCAGCCGGCAGTTTTTACCTGATCTGGCTGGGTGTGGATGATGTGTTGATCCATGCAGTGTATGGTGCCTCTGATGGATTCCCCTTGACTTCCGTTGCTGATTTTACCATGCAGTATAATGCCCTGATCTCAACAATGCTCACTGTAAATCCTGCGTTCAAGGGTGTTGTGGGGAATATCCCGGAAATTGAAACCTATCCGTATTTTACAACCATTCCATATAATGTTATTGCGCTCGATGAGGCCACAGCAGCTCAACTGCAGTCGAACATTGCAGATAACTATAACCAGTTCCTGGACGCTATGGTTCAATTCCAGGTGATCACACAGGAAGAGAGAAATATACGTGCTTTGAATTATGCCGAGGGAGCCAATAGTGTTTTAATAGTCGATGAGGAGCTTTCTGACCTCTCACAGTTTATGATTGATAATGGAGCCCAGGCCTTATTACCCTATGCCCAGGCCCGGCAGACAACCCCGAATGACTTGATGCCCTTGTCTGCCGGCGCTGTGCTCGGGGAGCTTTATATGGGTAATCCCCTGGCAATACAGGGCGTAAGCTGGCCACTTGAAGATCAATATGCCATAACTGTTACAGAGTTTATTGAGCTTAAAACAACCATAGCCACTTTTAATGCTGTCATTGAAGGTGCTGTCGCTGGGAGTGGTGGCCGTCTGGCACTGGCAGATATTAATACGGCATATAATGCGCTGTTGGGCGCTTCGGTGATGGGCGGTGGATTGGTCATCGACGGAGTGGCCATAGCATCGACTTTTGCTCCACCGGTAGGGGCGTATTCCGAAGATGGATTGCATCCAAACGACCGGGGGTATGTTTACACCTCCAATGTTTTTATCCAGGCCATCAATTCAGCATTTGGTGCTTCGGTACCACCACTTTGCATGAACGCTTATCAAGGTACGGGATTACCTGTCAGCCCATAAAAAAAGCCGGCTCCATAAGGAGCCGACTTTACCTGATAACCAACTTCACCAACCAAATCATTTGTGATAAATATGTTGAAGAAATTCCTGTTTATGAGTGTCTTCTGCAAATTTTCCGGAATAATGGGAGGTAACCGTACTCGATGTGGTATCCTCTATACCCCTGGATGATACACAGAGATGTTCAGCATCAATTACGACGGCTACATCATCTGTTTTTAATACCCTTTTCAGTTCATTGGCAATCTGCATAGTCATCCGTTCCTGAACCTGAGGACGCTTGGCATAATAATTAACGATTCTGTGAATCTTGGACAGACCTATAACATATCCTGAAGATATGTAAGCAACATGTGCCTTTCCTATAATGGGAACAAAGTGATGCTCGCAATTAGAGTAGAAAGAGATATCTTTCTCAACAAGCATTTCATTGTAGTTGTATTTGTTCTCGAATAATTTGATTTCTGGTTTATTTTTCGGATCCAGACCACTGAATATCTCCTGGACATACATTTTTGCTACCCTGTATGGCGTCCCTTTCAGACTATCATCTTCAAGATCAAGTCCCAGGACGTGCATGATCTCAGTGAAATGTTTTTCGATAAGTTCCATTTTTAACTCATCATCCATTTCAAAGGCGTCAGTCCTTAAGGGAGTTTCCACAGATGTAGATACATGCTCATCGCCTATATCATCATGCGAGAAACCATTAACCCGGGTATTCAACAAAGTTCCGTTCCGTTTCATAAAGGATAATTTTTATATCAAATTTATTTTCAATTTTTTCTCTGAGTATTTTATAAATCACAGCTGCAATGTTTTCTGCTGTCGGATTTAAATTCCTAAACTCTTCAACATCCAGATTAAGATTCTTATGATCTAGCTTATCAAGAACATTTATTTTAATAGTATCACTTAATCTTTTAAGATCGTATACATAACCCGTATCAGGATCCGGTTCCCCGGTAAGTTTCACAATCAACTCGTAATTGTGCCCATGAAAACTAGGATTATTGCATTTCCCGAAAACAAGCTCATTTTTTTTATCCGGCCAATCCGGATTATATAAACGATGAGCGGCATTAAAGTGTTCCTTTCTGCATACCGTTATTCTCATGATATAGATTATAACCGACTCAAGCGGCTATTGTTTAATTTTTCGAAATAATTTTTAAACAGAATTTCAGGATAGCTTAAAAACCATCCTGAAATTATAACAGGGGCATAAAGGTACTAAAATTCGATTGAACTACTTAAGCAATTTGCCAATATTCATTTTCTTAACTGAATTATAATGCTGGAGCCAGATTTATTAAAACTCCAGGGTATACATGATGTTCGGTAGCATCCCCAGTTGATGAACATATTCGATCTCATCGGTAGCACTGTTGTAGTATTGGTCCACCATGCCATCTGCATTGGTAATGTTTTGGATATCCAGTTTAATTTCCTGGCTGGTCCTTCTTTTATTGATCCGGTATGCTATCCCCAGGTTGGCTATGAAGATATTATCTCCACGGAGTGTGAAAGCCTGGGATTCATCTACCCGGGTGTAACCATATTCCCGGCTTTCTTCCAGGTCGATAGGGGAGAACCTTCTGGCCCCGATTAGAGATACTTTGGCATTAATGCTCAATATCTTGGACTTACCTGGTTTCCTGGTAAAAATAAATTCTTTCCCAAAGAGAAAGTTTCCTACATAGTTACCATTGAACCTGGTGTCCCTTTCTATATTATCCAATGCTTTATATTTAGAATTAAATAAGGACCCCGTCAGCATAAAATAATAGGTATCCGCGAAATACCTTTCCAGCGTAAGTTCAAGGCCATAATTATACCCGCTTCCTTCATTGACAAGTTCTCTTTTGGTATACCAGGACACAGCATTCAGCATGGAGAATGAGCTATTCGGATCATTCTCAACGGCTATATCATAGAGATCCTGGTAATATGCTTCCACCTTCATCATTAAATTGGATGTAAAGAAATTCTGATATCCGATCACGAATTGTCTGGATTTCTGGAATCCCAACCAGTAATTCGGCTGGTGTATAGCACCATCTTCTCCCTGAGCCTGAACGAAAAAGGTAGGCAGAGATTCCATCCGGCTATGGACTCCAAATCCTAAGTTCAGGCTCTGTGAGTGCGTAAAATTCCACTTCAGGCCAGCTCTGGGCTCGATGGAGTGCGTTTCATTCAACAGGTTGGTCAGGTAGTGTACCCCCCCTACGAAGGTTAGCTTGTCGTTTATACGGTATTTCCAATTACCATACACCTGCAATAAGCCAGAGTTACCCTGTTCATCCTGTTCAACCACCATTTCATCTCTTGGTTTGTCCCAGTATTCAGTAAAAAAATCGTAAAAGAAGTGCGTATAAACAATCCCACCTGATATTTTGTGTTGTGCATTGATCTTGCTGTGCAAGGCTGTTTTACCTGTCATGGTGTATTTTCGGAGTTTCTCATCGGCTATTAATTGATATTCGTTTGTATCGACCAGATCCATTTCGTCATAGAGGCTGCCATTTTCAGAAACTGAAATACCTGATTCAATGAATGTATTTCTACTTAAGGGAATGGAGTGATTCAATCCCACAACAGCCAATTCGGAATTCACATTGAATTTTGAAATAATGATGTCTTCATTTTCTTCTGAAGGAAGTTCATGTTTCAGGTTACTCTTTCCGGCCAGGCCAAAGAAAGAAAATACCCCTGCATGTGGTGTAGGTAGGTTGACTTTAAAGGAAAGATCCTGGTATTTTGGCACGCCGTCAAAATTAACTATACCCGTGTTTTCAAGAAGGGCAAGTGTGGAATACCGGTAGTTAACCAGGTATGAACTATTACTGCCGTTCCTAAATGGACCTTCCAAAGTGAAATCAATCCCCAATGCGCCTATTGAGAAGGAATGTTCCCTTTGCTGGTTATTACCATTTCGCAACCTCATATCAAATATTCCTGAAAAGGCATTGCCATATTCTGCAGGAAATGCACCTGTAAAAAAATCTGAATTGGACAACATGGCACTGTTCAGAGCATTGATAGGCCCTCCAGTGGCACCTTCGTCAGAAAAATGGTTCGGATTGGGAATCTCTATACCTTCCAGACGCCACTGGTTCCCTTTTGGGGAATTACCCCTTACAGCAATAAAGTTATCACCCTCCGGGGCGGGCATAACACCGGCAAATGAACTTACCATCCTGGCTGGGTCATTAAATGACCCGGCGTATCTCTTGGTTTCTTCCACTGAAAAAGCGCGTGCACTCACTGTTGCCATTTCATCAAGAACCTCACCTTTATCCGGTGTCGAGCTGATCACGATCTCCTCCATTTTTACCACTGATTCGGTTAATGAAATATCAAGAATGAGTTCCTTGGAAGAAGTTATGAGTAAATTCGGCATCGTGATCTCCTCATAACCCATACATGAGATTCTCAAACTTACCCTTCCGACAGGGACCTTATCGATAGTAAATCTCCCGTCAAGGCTTGTGCTCGATCCAAGTATCGGATCTGAATCAATTACTATCACATTAGCGCCGATTATTGGGGAATTTGAATCCTGATCTATGATGGTTCCTCTTATTGTCTGGAATAATTCCTGTGCATTCACCGAAAGGCCATGCAGGGTTAAAATCAAAACCATTAAAAGGGATATTTTAGATATTGATTTCATATTTTGGTTGGTTTTAAAAAATTTAATAATACGCGGTATTAAAATCTGACACCCAGGTTGAATCCTATGTACATCTTCACATTGGTCCCCCTGACATTCTCATTATAAAATCCGTAGGATGGCACAAGCGAGCTGCCGACAAGCTCACCTTCAGCGTTTCGAAGTTTTGATACGGCCACATTCAGTGAAGGGCCTCCAAATACCTCTAATCTCTTGGTGATCAGGTATGAAGCATTGAATTTCAGGCGGTTCAGCAGGTTTAACTCGTTGGTCCAGGCCTCACCTTCATTCAAATGGGTGGCGGTAAGGTCCATGTTGAAGTTAAATCGATTACTTATGGGAGCCATCGTGCCAATACCATAAGTTATACCCCAATGCTGTTTATCTCCATCAGGTCTGTAACCTATTGAGAAAATATTATAGAACTTGGTGGTTCCGGTCTTGAAATTGGCGTTTATATATAAAACTTCATTCCCTTCAATTTCAAACCTTCTGTATCCATGGGCCACTATGCTTATAAATCCAATGGGTACGCCTCGTTTTACTGTATCGGAAACATTTACGACTGCTAGTTGAAAACCATTCATCCGTCTGGTATAATTCACTAAACCGGCTATTTGAGCTCCGTTGTGTTCTCTTGGGGATACATTGGCCAGGCCCGCCAGTTGCAGTCCGCTGCTTTCTTTGACTACAACATTGACCAGGCCGGCAACTTGAGATTGTGAAGTTTCAACTGCCAGGTTGGCAAGTCCCGCAATTTGTGCGCCCTCCATGTCCTGAATATTTACATTGGCCAGGCCGGCGATCTGAGCACCGTTCATGGTTCCAGTGTTAACATTTGAAAGTCCGGCAAACTGTGCACCTCTACTGTCTCCATTTATGATATTTCCCAAACCGGCAAAATAAGCACCCCTTGCATCTTTCAGATTTATATTGGATAGCCCTGCGAATTGAGCGCCATTGGATTCCTCCTCTATTAGATTATAGAGTCCTGCCCCCTGGAAACCACTTGACATACCACCAACGTTATTGCCCAGTCCTGAAAAAAGGAAACCTTTGCTGTCTCCACTGATAATATTAGTAATTCCGGAGATGCTCGCCCCATTCACATGGTTACGGTTTATGTTCGTGATACCGGCAAATTGTGCCCCTGTAATCTTGTTCGTAACCGTGTTGTATATACTGGTTGCTTGAAAGCCATTTAAGGATCCGCTTACACTGTTTCCAATTCCTGCAAACTGAAATCCTTTTACGTTTCCGTAGGTGTTGTTGATTAGAAACCCAATTTCAGCACCATTAACACCCCCTGAAACGCCATAAAGTAGGTTAAATGAAAAATTGTTTACTACCTGTGGGGCTGCATCTCCGTTTGTTCCAATCGGATGCGCAAAGGTTGCCTGTGCTTTCCGGTAAATCTTTGTGGTGTCGCCTGTTTCGGCATACGCTGATATGATCCCTACGATCATTCCTATAACCAAGATGATTATTTTGAAAGTTTTATTCCTTGTATTCATTGCGTGTTAATTTAAAAATATTCAATAGGAGGACAATCATTGCGAAACTTACCCCTATCGCGTGGTGCGATTTATTTTAAAAATGACTTGATCTGGTGTTTTCGTGGGCATGACTTAGAGGAAATCATGCAACTCAAAACGATCGGAAATTCCCACATGATCATTTTAATCAAGAAGCTCTGGGGAAACTGATCGTTTTGATGATTTTAATGTTACCACTGCCTTCAGTAGATCACAAAATTCTTAACCCGAAAGTTCCGCCCCACCATAGCTGGAATTGGGTATTTGTTCCGGGAACATCTTCCCAGAGGAGGGTTTTTTCGGGAGCTATATTGCTTAGAAATTCTCCTGTCAGAGGATCCTTCAGATCTGAAACATGTAAATTGAGGGCTGGCCCCAGGAAGAATGAAAGTCGTTTAACGATACGGATGCCTGCCAAAGGACTGAAGCGGAAGGAAACATTGAATGCCTGTTCATCTACATTTTCCATGATCTGGGTTCCCTTAAGATCCAGGCTCACAACAGCCCTTCTTGTACCTATTTGACCGCCTATTCCATACCCGAAACCCCAGATGGGACCATCTGAACCAGGTTGAATACCTGCTGTAAACATATTGTAAAACCTTCTGACCCCCATCTTATAGGTAAAATTTGCATATAATACCTCCTCGGCAGATAATTCTAACTTGTGATAGCCCTTTCTGACTATACTAATGAATCCTATAGGTATCCCTCCTACGGAATCCGCAATATTGATAAAGCCGAACTGCCCACCATCCACATTTTTGGCGTAATTAAAAAACATGGATATCTGGGCACCCTTTACTCGGTCTGTAGCAAGGTTGCCAAATCCGGCCAGCTGGCTTAACCTCACTGTTTTGGCGTAATTCAACAGACCACCAATTTGCCAGCCACCTACATTCTTACGAGCTGCGTTAATAAGCCCGGAGACCTGAAATCCATTAACATTTTCACCTATATTGAAAACCCCGGCAACCTGCAATACATCCACATCTTTTTTAGTATAATTTGAGATGCCCGAAATCTGAACACCATCAACTGATTCAGTGGTGAAATTACTGACCCCTGCCACCTGCCAGCCATGCATCGTCCCCCGTAAGACATTGCTGATACCTGTTATCTGAACACCTCTCATGGTATCCAGTATCACATTGCTTATACCTGTCAATTGAAGACCTTTGACATCCTGGCGGTTATTATTGAATATTCCACTGATCTGTGCTCCGGTGGTTGTCCCACCCACTACGTTACCAAGACCTGCAAGCTGGAGTCCTGAGACATTTTTCCGGTCAATATTTACCAGTCCGCCTACTTCAACACCTTTAACACCTGCTGAATACCCGGCAAGTATGTTCAGGGATAACCGATTCTCTACCTGTCCCGACATTTTAAGATTTGTGCCTACATTAGGCCAGATCGATATCTGACCAATCCGGGTTTCAATAACATCAATATTTTCAGCCTGAACCCTTTGATCCCGGGCTACGAATTTCTGAACGATCCCTACTTCTTCCACCGGGGTGTAGGTTATTGGTCGAAGGCTTTCGATGGGAGATACATCGTAATCTGGATATTGCCTTGCCATTTGGATGTCGATCAATTGATCGGAAGGGCTAACGATTATAAGGGTATCATAAAAATTCTTTTTACTGTAAAACAGGTTGAGCTGTTCATACTTACCTGGTACAGTCAGATTGTAATACCCCATACTGTCGGATAAGGCTGCCACAAGACCTGTCGGATCATATACTGATACGTTGACAAGCGCTTTCCCGGACTCAGCATCAAAAATATATCCTTTGATTTCATATTTTATATTTTTCTTATCTCTTTCTCCTCTGGGTATTTCCTTGATCAGAATTAAATGGTTGCCTGAGACTCTGTAGGTAGTTTCCTGGTCAAGGATTATTTCCAGGATATCTTTTACTGCAGAATTCTCAACATGAAGGGATACCAGTGTATCCACATTAATAATTTTGGAATTATAGGAAAAGTTAAAGTCAGCTTCATTGGCGAGGATGACCAATACTTTTTCGAGGGAGGCATTTTCCAATGACATACTCACTTCCCTTTTCAAAACCGGAACCTGGGAAAATGCGGAATGAAAGAAGGCCAGTAAAAAAAATATCAAGATCAGTTTTTCAACCGATCTAACAACCATCGCCTGATATCTCAAAAGTATTGTTATTTTTTTCTATGGTTAGGTTAAAGTTAATGGCTATTTTATCCAGTATTTCTTCTATATCCATATCCTGAAACTTGGCAGAAAGCATGCAATCTAAAATATCTTCATTCTTCGTCAGAATTTCAGTATCATATAATTTCTCGAGTGTATCAAATACTGTTGAAAGCTCCGTATCCCGGAACATTACAGTCCGTGATCTCCAGAACATCTCATCACCCTCCGATTTCTCATATTTTTCGATATGCCCGGTGGTCCGGTTAAAAATTCCCTTTTCATTTTTTTCCAGGATCACAAAGGCGACATCCTCTTCATCCGATAACCTTACTTTCCCTTCTTCTACGGTAACGCTTATTTCAGTTTCATCGTCCAGGGCCCGTACATTAAATGATGTCCCCAATACGCGTACAATGGCATTATGTGCACGGACCACGAATGGTTTCTCTTCATCGCGTTCAACTTCAAAATAAGCTTCACCGGTTAATTCGACTGCTCTTTCATCCGTCTTAAAATTTTCAGGATAGGTGATCTTTGTGTTTTCATTCAATGTAACTTTGGTTTCATCCGGAAGATCGGCTATGGTTATATCATTATCTGCTAATACCACTATCTGTTCAGGATCTCCGCCAGTCATAAAAAAGACAGCATAAACGATGAAGCCCACGATCAGCACTGCTGCGATACGCATTGCATAATAATACAGACTACGGACTTTTGCCTCTCTCCCTGGCACTGTTCCGGGAGGCTTCAAATCATCACCGTTTACGGAAATGTCTTTATCAGGTAAGGGTGCAGTTTCCTGCATGATGGATTTATCCTGTATTTCTTCATCACCAAATAATCTTCCATGTAATCTTTCCCAGGCAGCATCCAGATTAACTGGGGCAGGGGTATTCCCAATCATAGAATCGGCCTCCCGCCAAAGCCTGGTGAGACGGTCAAATTCCTTTTGATTAATCCTTGAGGATGATCTCCAGGTTTCTACTGATCTCGCTTCTTCTTCACTGCATTCCCCTGATAAGTACTTACCTAAAAGATCATAGTCAATATGTCGCTCTTCATCTTTCATTCAAGGTCTTCAAATAAATGACAACTCAAATTGGTTTTACCCTACAGGCTATTTGTAGAAAAACAATAGTATTTCTATAACCACCAGTAATAATATTACCATAAACTCCCTAAGTTCCTCCCTCAGGAACTTTAATGCCTTGCCCATCTGGGCTTCCACGGTCTTTACCGAGATCCCCAGTTTTTCTGCAATTTCCTTATATTTCAATCCATCATACCTGCTCATCAAAAAGATCTTTTTTCTTTCGGGGGGCATCACCTCAATGCTATCGTCAATCTTTTTCTGAAGTTCAAGCGTTTCTAAAGGATTATCAACCAGCCCCTGCCCGGGATTATAGGTATCCTGCATGCTTGATGCATAATTTTCGCGTACCTTTTTATGTTTGAGGTAATTCAGACAAGCATTCCTGACGGCCCTGAATAAATAGGATTCTATGGAGGAAGAAATATACAGGTCACTTCTTTTATTCCACAAATTAAAGAAAAGATCCTGTACTATCTCCTCTGCCTGATCCAGTTCCCAGACATACTTAAGTGCATAGCCACAAAGATTAGAATAATAGCTTTTAAACAATGACTCGAAGGCACTCCTGTTTCCCTGAGCAATCTGGGGCATTATTTCAGCTGAGGTATACGTCAATTACGGGTAATTTAGAACCGAAAATAAGATTATTCATGAAATCTTTCAAATACTTCGGATATTTCACGAATTCTTAACCACCATTCATCTTTTGGCCTGGAATACTTCAGATCAACCATGCGCGGGAATTCAAACAGGTCTGTAAATTTCATCTCACCGTTATCGTAACCTATAAAGGCACAGTCATTTCGTGAACTTTCAGCAAATTCGATGAGTTTGTTGATCGCCTTTGTGGTGAACCTGATCGCGATATTCCTGTCATAAGGAGTAGGATTTCCTCCCTGCTGGATATGTCCGAGTATTGATTTCCTAACATCAAAAATTGTCCCGCCTTCTTCCTCAAAAAGATTTGAGATAAATTCGGTTGTGTATATCGGATTGGCATATTCATTTCTTATGACCAGAGCCAGCCTTTGCCCTTCAAGGAATCCTTCTTTCAAGGTATTTACATCATTCATCATGTCCTTGAGTGTTACCCCTGATTCATGCATATATACCTTTTCCGCACCGGTGGCAAGACCGCTCATTAAGGCTAGATAGCCGCAATACCTGCCCATAACTTCTACCACGAAAGCCCGGTTGGAGGAAACGGCGGATTCCTTTATCTTATCTATCGCATCAACAATATTATTTATGGCGGTATCGGCACCTATGCTGAAATCAGATCCCGGAAGATTGTTGTTTATACTTGACGGAACCAGCACAATCGGAATATCAAAAGCCTTATATTTATCCCGGTTGTTCATCAGGTCATGCGCTGCTTTATAACCAGATAAACCACCAATTATTAGCAGGCCATCGATCTGGTGTTTGTCCAGGGTGGAAGCTATTGGATAATATTCCCTGTCTGTAGGTTCTTTCCTGTTAGTGCCCAGAACCGTTCCTCCCAGGTGTGTCCAGCCGGTAACACTATTCCAGTTCATTTCCATGATATGATCATGTACAAGACCATCAAAACCATTTTTCACCGCAAGCATGGTATGCCCTGCATCCAAACCAAGCCTGACCGCGGTACGGGTGGCGACATTCATACCGGGAGAGGGGCCACTGGTATTCAAAATGGCCAGTCTCAGTTGTTTTTTCCCTTCCGGGGGTGGTTTCGGAGAGGCCTGTCTTAATGTCCGGAAGGTGTTTATGGATTCCTTAAAGCTGCCACCTCTAAGCCTTATCGCTTCCTGATAATTGCCTTCATTGATGTTATCATATATTGAATGGGTTTTCTTAACACTTTCCATCAGGGAGACAGCTTTTATTTTGTTCCTTCTCATCCCGATCATCATCGGTTCCTCCTCTTCCGGTGCATTTAAAATGTAATCCACGGCACTGTAACCCAACACCGTGCTCATGTACCGGTCAAAAGCACTTGGAGATCCCCCACGCTGTACATGGCCCAGAATGGTGATTCGGGTATCCTGGCCCAGCTTATCTTCTAAAATCTCTTTAATGTAATGTGGTTTGATCGGATTTCCCTTGGTGTCTTTAGCCCCTTCTGCGACAATGACAAGGCTGTCGTTCTTCCCGGCATCACGGTTGGTACGGATTATTTCACTCAGACGGTCTTCCCAACCCTCTTCAGGAGGATTCTCTGGAATAAAAACCGAATCGGCACCAGTAGAAAGGGCACTGATAAGGGCCAGATAGCCGCAATTCCTTCCCATTACCTCCACAACAAAAGTTCTGTCATGACTTGCTGCGGTATCTCCCAGCATGTCCACGGCATCCACGATGCGCCTGAGGGCCGTATCGGCACCAATGGTCATGTCAGTACCCGACATATCGTTGTCGATGGATCCTACCAGCCCTACGATCTTGAGCCTTGGATGCTGCTCAGCTTTCTGTTTTGTAATTTTCTTCTTTTTTACAAGTTCTTCTATGAGAGAAGGCCATTCCTCCCGGAAAAGATTTGCCCCGGTAAGACTCCCGTCTCCTCCAATCACGACGAGATGGTCTATATCGACCTTTACAAGGTTCAATGCAGCCTGAAGACGTCCTTCCCGTGTCCGGAATTCCTGACTTCTGGCAGTGCCTATCTCTGTACCTCCTCTATGCATAATGCCACTGACCGAATCCCAGTTCATCTTCTTGATCATCTTCCCACCCTTGTACATGCCATTATAGCCCTGAAGGATGGCGTATACATCCAGACCACGATAAAGTGCCGTTCTTACTACTGCTCTGACTGCCGCATTCATACCTTGAGAGTCACCACCACTGGTAAGTACTCCAAGACTGGAAAATTTATTAACTTTTGCCATTGTGAATTTTATTCAATTTTGGATCATACGCTGAGCAATCCCAGCAATTAATGAAGTTAACAAATTTAGACAAATCGATATTAATACTGCTTTCTCTAAGAAAAGAATATCAGATTTAACATGAAATTA
>CBDUBA010000042.1:0-31947 GCA_965365275.1 uncultured Cyclobacteriaceae bacterium
AACGCAAAAGGTATATTATTCGTTTAATAGGAAATAATGCCATCTAAAAACCTACACATGCAGAAAGTACTATTCATATTACTTTCATCTTTCATATTATTTTTTTCGAAATCATCAGCGCAGTATTATAATTTCCAAAACTATACGGTTGAAGATGGATTACCTCAATCACAGGTATTTGCACTTTATCAGGACTCAAGATCTAATCTATGGCTGGGTACAAACGGCGGTGGACTTGCCAGGTTCAATGGGAGGAATTTTGAGACCTTTAGGAGAAATGATGGCCTTATAAGTGATCTCATAACTGATATAAACGATGATAATGAAGGTAATATCATCATAAAAACAAATCTTGGAATAACTGTATTTGATGGAAACACATTCAATAATTACCCTTTTTCCGATGATAACTTTTTCTCTAACGAGAAGATGACAAAAGATAAAAACGGAGATTTCTGGTTCAGGGTATTCAGGGCAAATAATAATCCTATGATCTATAGATTTGATGGAGAAGGTTTTGAAAATATGACTGAAAAATTCGTGGAATTATCTGATCATATGAACCAAAGTCAGATCACAACTGACCCGGATGGTAATATCCTCATCGGAGTCGGGCAGAAAGTCTATGTAATTGCCGATGATGTGATCCGCGAACACCCTATCAGCACATTGCCTGAATTAGAAGGCAGGACCATCGGCTTTATCCATAAAACAATTGATGATAAGATCCTTTTTGCTGCTGTTTCGGATGGACAGGGA
Organism: uncultured Cyclobacteriaceae bacterium; assembly: GCA_965365275.1. Taxonomy (GTDB): domain Bacteria; phylum Bacteroidota; class Bacteroidia; order Cytophagales; family Cyclobacteriaceae; genus JAGTVG01. The sequence continues at coordinate 760 of CBDUBA010000042.1, forward strand.
AAGGCGTACTTATACAGCGAATCAGAAGGCCTGGAAGATTTCGTCCTTCCTCCCGAAATAGGGAATTCCATATCCTATTTTTATGAAGATAAAACCGGGGATATGTGGTTATTGAATCCCAGAAAGGAAACCTTATTCCATTGGGCTAGATTGTCCACCGAAAATACTTTAGAATTGTTTAATAAAGATTCAGGATTGCCTGCACTGGGTATTCGAAGTATGGTGGAAGATAATGAGGGAAACATCTGGATGGGAACGAACGGAAGTGGACTATTCAAATATGGGGGAGCCAAGTTCGTATCATTCTTATCAAATCAGGGATTGGAAGATTATTTTATTTGGTCTATTCAGCAGGACTCAAAAGGAAATTTCTGGTTTGGCACAGCTGGAACCGGAATTTTAAGATACGACGGCAAAGAACTGAAAGGATATCAGCACCTTGAAAAAGAACCTATTGGGATAACACGAAAAATATTAGAATACAAAGGGAATTTTCTTATCGGTAGTGAGACCGGATTGTGGATATTCAATGGAAATTCAATAAAAAGAGCAAATTCTGAATTTGGATTACCAGACAGAGTCGGTATTAATGATATAATGGTGACTGATGACGGATATTGGTTCGCCACGACAGGAAGAGGTGTATTTTTCTATGACGGCGTAAATACTGAAAGTTATAATACAAATTCCTCTGACTTGGGATCAAACATGGTAGACGATATTTTGATGGATAGTCAAGGCAATATCTGGTTTGCTACCATAGGTGGTTTAAGCAGGCTCAAAGATGGTAAAATAAAGAATTTCGTAAATAATGAATATGGCTTGTACCGGATCATGCAAATCTCGGAGGATAAATTCGGAAACATATGGGCAGCAACATATGGAGGAGGAATATGTCAGGTAAAAATTGATGCAAATGATCAGATGTCGGTTATAAAAATCGACACGGACGCCGGACTTTCATCAAATAATGTATATTCTATTCTGACGGATAACGATGGGAACATTTGGGCAGGTTGTCAGAAAGGTGTCGATAAAGTATCACTGGACCTGAATGGCTCGGTAGCCGGTATTAGAAACTATGACAATTATGAAGGATTTATTGGTTTTGAAAACAACGGCAAGGCTAATTATATAGATAATGACGGTAAATTATGGTTTGGGACAATTCATGGTGTAATGGTCTATAATCCGGAAATGGACCTTATAAATCAAAATCCACCCATTACCAATATCACGAAATTGAAGCTTTTCTATAAAGATGTAGACTGGGGTGATGAAGACCTACTAGGAAATTACGATCAACTTACTTCCTGGACGGGTTTACCACAAAACCTGGTATTGCCATACAATAAGAATCACATTACATTTGAGTTTGAGGGATTAAGTTATACTGTTCCTGAGAAGGTGCAATTTCAATGGAAACTGGAAGGTGTCGATACGGAATGGTCGCCTGTTTCTTCAAGGACCGACGCGGTATATGCCAATCTTTCTCCCGGCAATTATACATTCATGGTCCTTTCCGGCAATAGCGATGATATATGGGCTGAAACACCCGTTGAATTCTCATTTGTCATCAGACCCCCTTTCTGGGCAACCTGGTGGTTCAGGAGTATGATCCTGCTTTTCATTGTAACCGTCGTATTGATAATATCCTGGTTGAGGAATAAATTTATTCGTGAAAAGCGGGAAGAATTAGAGCAGTTGGTTGCATATAAAACGAAAAAGCTGGAAGAGCAGAAAAACGAGATCCTGAAGAAAAATGATGCCTTAAAACAACAATATGAAAATCTCGAGTTGCTCAGCAAAATAGGTCGTGATATAACGGCTAATATCACAGTCGAATCACTTCTGGAGTCTGTCTATAAAAAACTCAATTCACTGATGGATGCATCAATAATGGGCTTTGGTATTTACAGAAGTGATAAAAGGATCATTGAGTTTCCGAGAATTATTACCACGGGTGAAAACGTGGATCAGGTAAAGGTGTCATACGATGAAAAATTCTGTCTGGCTGTGGAGTGCTTAAAGGAAAATAAGGAAATAATTATCAATAATTTCGAGGAGGAGTATGTTAATAAACCAGAATACTGGAATCCTCCTTTAAAAGGAAAAGAATCCTCCTCCATAGTATTCATCCCGCTTATATATAACAACCAGCCCCTGGGTGTTTTGACTGTTCAAAGCCCGCAGGTTAATGCTTATAATGAATACCACCTGAACATACTCCGGAACATGGCGATTTACGCCAATATAGCACTGGAAAATGCGAATGCTTATGAAAACATTCAGGTGCATAGAAATGAATTAAGTAAAGCCAATAAAGATATCGTCCGACAAAAAAGAGAGATTGAAGAGAATAATCAGAAACTGATCGAACTCAACAACGAGAAAAGTTCCATTATCGGAATAGTTGCTCATGATCTTAAAAATCCGTTAACCAGTGCTTTCACTATGGCCAATATCCTGAAAAGCGAAAGTGAAAACCTGGATGAAGAGCAGGTACAGTGCATTACGGTAATAGAGAAATCAATTAACCGGATGAATGATATGATCAACCGCTTGCTGGATATTCGAAAGATTGAAGATAAGATAAGCGAGCTCAAGCTTGAGAAAGTAAACCTTAGAAAGGTTATTAAGGATGTGAATAATAATCTTAGCAATGAAATTAACAGGAAGCAAATAAATCTTTCAATCGAGGCCGAAGAATTATATGCCCAGGTTGATCCTGACTATGCAATACAGGTATTTGAAAATCTGCTATCAAATGCTATTAAGTTTTCTCCACCACAAAAAGAGGTAAAGGTTATTCTGGCAAAAGATAATGGAAAAGCAAGGGCAGAAATCAAAGATGAAGGCCCCGGACTCACGGATGAAGATAAAAAGAAAATATTCGGTAAATTTCAAAGACTCAGTGCCAAACCTACCGGAGGAGAGCAATCCACCGGGCTTGGATTATCGATTGTTAAGAAATATGTAGAAGCAATGAATGGGAAAGTATGGTGTGAAAGCGAGCAGGGAAAAGGTGCCAATTTCATTGTAGAATTTAACAGGGTTGACTAGACTGTTCTTCTATCACACTTCCTCCAGTGAGCACAATCTCATCTGCCATTTCAGATTACTGATATCTTTTATTTATATTGGCATGTAATATTTAGATAATGGGTGATTACTTCTTATTAAACGGCAAAATCGTAAAAAAGGAAAATGCTTTTCTAGGTATAACTGATCTGGCCCTGTTGCGGGGATTTGGAATATTTGATTTCTGCAGGACACAGAATGGAAATCCTTTTCTACTGGAAAAATACCTGAACCGTTTTTTTAATTCAGCTGAATGTATTGGTCTCGAAATACCCTATTCAAAAGAATTTATCAGGGATTCCATTGCTCAACTGCTGGAGAAAAATGGGATTATTGAATCCGGGATAAGGATGGTTTTGACGGGGGGGTATACGCAAAATGGCTATACCCCGGGAGATCCGAATTTTTTTATCCTGATCGAGAAAATTAATTTCCCGGATCCTTCCTATTACAATGAAGGGATAAAACTGCAACTTCATGAACACCAGCGTGAGTTGAGCCACATTAAATCCATTAATTATCTGACACCTATATCCATAAGAAAGAAAACAGAAGAGGCGAATGCATACGATGTGCTCTATCACTCACAAGGCAAGATCCTTGAAGTATCAAGAAGTAATATTTTTATCGTAAAGAATAATACTGTAATCACTCCCCGTGATAACATACTCAGGGGAATTACAAGGGCCACTGTTATCAGCCTCGCCAAAAATATTTTTAAAGTTGAAGAACGGGATGTCTACATAGAAGAATTATACCAGGCTGATGAAGTATTCATGACCGGAACAACAAAAAGAGTTCTCCCGGTAAGAAAAATTGATGATCATATTTTCTCTGACGGTAAACCCGGCAAAGTTACAAGCAAATTAAAAAGCTTATATCAGGAATTTGAAAATAGCACTTCAGCCATCCCCGATTCAGGAGATCAGGGATGATATACTCCTTGAAAAGAATATTCGGCTTTTTATTAAGCGGGATGACTTACTCCATGCCCAGATTTCAGGCAATAAGATCCGCAAACTGAAATACAATCTGCTACAGGCCAAAAGTGAAGGTCATCATACCCTGCTCACTTTTGGAGGTGCCTATTCAAACCACATATATGCAGTCGCTGCTGCCGGGAAGATCTATGGATTTAAAACCATTGGAGTAATCAGGGGAGAACCTTATCCTGACTTAAATCCTACCCTAGAATTTGCCATATCCAAAGGAATGCATCTCCATTATATTTCACGGTCGGAATATAAAAATAAGTATACCGCCGAAACAGTGAGTGGACTGAAAGAAATGTTCGGAAATTTTTATATGATTCCTGAAGGAGGCACCAATTCGCTTGCTCTAAAAGGCTGCACTGAGATTATCGATGAAATTGATATCCCCTTTGACTACATTACGTCATGTTGTGGCACAGGAGGAACACTTGGAGGAATTATTGCCGGCCTGAACGGTAGCCAACACGCTATCGGGTTCCCTGTACTAAAAGGAGGAGAGTATTTAAGAAAAGAGATCCAGGATTTTATTAAGATCTATAACGATAAAGTGTATTTGAACTGGCATATGGTTACTGATTACCATTATGGTGGATATGCCAAATATTCAAAAGAATTGGTTGAGTTTATTAACGAATTTAAAAGAAAACAGGGAATACCACTGGATCCCATTTACACAGGAAAAATGATGTCCGGATTGTATGACCTCGTTGGCAAAGATGTATTTAAGAAAGGTACTAAAATAATTGCGGTCCATACAGGCGGATTACAGGGTATTGATGGATTCAATAAGCGGTTTGGCAATTTAATTAAGTGAATTACTCTAAGAGCGATTTAATATCGTCCGTTGTTAAATCCTTAAAGAAACTTTCTTCTGTAGTTATCAATTCCGTAGCCAGTTTAATTTTATGTTTCTGTAACGAAATGATCTTTTCTTCAACTGTGTTCTTGCTGATGAACTTATAGGTGAAAACTTTGTTTTCCTGGCCAATTCTATGCGCTCTGTCAATAGCCTGCTGTTCTACGGCAGGATTCCACCATGGATCCAGAAGAAAAACATAATCCGCTTTGGTAAGGTTTAATCCCAATCCACCGGCTTTGAGGGATATAAGAAAAATAGGGATCTTATCATTTTCCTGAAACATCCTTACCTGTGATTCCCTGTCTTTTGTTGAACCATCAAGGTATGCGTAATCAATAGCGTTTGTATTCAGGTATTCTCTAAAAATACTCAAATGTTTTACGAATTGACTGAAAATTAAAATTTTATGATTTTCACTAATGGCATTTGAAATCATTGAAATAACATCATCCAGTTTACCGGAATCTCCCTGATATTTTTCATCAATCATTTTAGGATGATTGGCAATCTGTCGAAGTTTCGTAAGTCCCTGCAAAAGCAGAAAATGTGATTTATTCACCCCATGCTTTTCAATTTCATCCAGTATTTTATTCCTGTAAAACGACTTAGCCTCTTCATAGAATTCTTCCTGCATGGAAGACATAGCACAGTATTTAAGATTTTCTACTTTTTCAGGTAATTCCCTGGCTACCTGGGATTTATGACGCCTGAGAATAAAGGGCTTTATAATAGAATTAAGTTTTTTGGTTTTAAGCTCATCTTTTTTCCTTTCTATGGGCGTTAAAAACTCATTCTTGAAGAACGATTGGTTACCCAGAAGGCCTGGGTTTAAAAAAGTCATCTGAGACCACAGATCCATTGTGCTGTTTTCCAGTGGAGTCCCGGTCAGGATCAACCGGTTTTTGGATTTCAGTTTTCTGACAGCCTTTGAAATATTTGAGTTCGGGTTCTTAATGGCCTGGGATTCGTCAAGGATGATATAATTAAAATAAAATGTTTTTAAAAGATCAATATCCAGCCTTACAATTCCATAAGATGTTAAAACCAGGTCATAACCCTGAAAACGTTCCACGTCTTTGATCCTGTTGGTTCCAGTGTAAACAAGGATCTTTAATTGAGGGGTGAATTTTTTTGATTCCAATTCCCAGTTATAGATCAATGATGTGGGCATGACAAGCAGCGAAGCATGTTGGGTATCCTTTTCTTTTAGTTCTTGCAACATAGCCAGGGTTTGAACTGTTTTACCCAAACCCATATCGTCCGCCAGACAACCGCCAAACCGGTAATTTTTAAGAAACAGCAACCAGTCATAACCTGCCTTCTGATAAGGCCTTAGTTTTCCTTTGAATTTATCAGGGACAGGGATGCGTTCTACTTCTTTGAAATTTCTAAGGTTTTCCAGTTTTGTACTCATAGAAACCTTAGCAAGCTGCCCGTTTTCCAGATCCTTTACAAGGGCAAGGTGGTGTTTCTTGAGTTTATGCCGGACATTTGATCCATTTCTTCTGTGTCCGTCCTCTATGAATGCAAATAATTCAGAGTATTCAACCAGCCATGATTCGGGAATAACCGCAATTTCTCCATTAGGCAATGTGATTTCATTCCCCTTTAACAGCATGATCCTGCGTAATTCGTTGAATGGGATCTCATAATCGCCAAAACGCACAATGGCGTAGATATCAAACCAGTCAATGTTTTCCTTGATTTCAATCGAAATAGATGATTTGCCTAAAAAATATTTTTTTTCCTTAGTCTTTTTCTGGTGAATGATGAATCCGATATCTTCTAACGATTTTTTATTCTGACTGATCCAGCTGAAGGCCTTAAGTTTGGTAAGGATAACCCTTCCTTTTCCCAGATCAATGCCCAGATCCTTGAGATAGGAAAGGAATTTTTTTTCCTGTTTTGTTACGCGGGGTATCCTGTGAAAGGTATATTCACCATCTTTCTTATCTATTATAACACTGACAGGCTGAATTATGCTTGATTTAAATTGGTGCGGCCCGTACTGAAAATTCAGCTCGAATAAGATTTCTTCATTATTATCCTCAAATCCATTTTCATAAACCGGATATTTCTTTTCCTTTTCAGCCTCTTCTTCAAATTCATAAAAGCTAAATATCGGTTCAAGAGGATATCGATCAGTGACTATTTCGAATCCCTTTGCCCAAACATTAAAGGAGGCAACAAGAGGAGCTACAAATTTCTCATAGTAAGTCTCCTCGATCTTTCTTGAAATAGCGATAAATTTCTTATTCAGGAAGGGCTGAAGTTTATAGCCGTCAATTTCACCTTCAAATCCATACAGTTTATCATCTATGATCATCCAGGCAGGCAATTTGGATGGAAGGTATGCCCCACAATATTGAAAATCTATTTTTTCCCCACGGTGTTTAATGGTTGGGAAATAATGCGTATTTTCCTCATTTCTTATAAAATGAAAAAGTACAGTGGCCCTGTCCTCCAACACTTCTATTTGTTTCCAGGCCGGTTCGCCATCAGATCCCATTTCGAACAGCATTTTGCCCTGCATGAGTGAAAAGATCTTCGCCTTTTTTTCTTCGATATATGCACTGATCTCTGCCTGAAGTTCTGTATCAGGATTTTCTGATCTATATACTTTGTAGAAAAAATCCGCGGGCTTTAACCTGGTATTATTAAACTTTCTGATAATGGCTGCCTGGTGGATCTTATCTATTATTGAAATGATCTTAAAATCATTCTCATCCAATCCTGACTGAAATTCATGTGCATTTGCTGATGAAATGTTTTGATTCTGAAGTGTTAATTTTCCATTCTTGTCTTTTTGAATTACAAAAGATTCTATAAGATATCCCAGGAATTCATGCTGGTATATGGAATAAACTATCTGGAACGGTTTGGTCGTTGAAACTTTCATTTTAAAAAAGACAGACCTGCAATTTAAATTAAAAATCGACAATTAACATATGATTTATGTCATATTATGCACGGATTGGCCGAAATCTCTGGAATTTAATTCTAAATTTTAATGTATTTTTATCGGATATAATATGGTTGATATAAAAATCCTGATAATCTCATATCCACCTGCGTAATTTTATGCACAACCCTAGGGTTTTTTTTCGTATAATAAGGTATTGATAATTAATTTTCAGCGTATAATGAATTCCAGAAAGATTATAAAGTCAATTTTTTTTGCTATGCTATTGTCTGGAATAATATGGCCTTCCATTACCAATGCTCAGTTTTTTGGTTATAAACTGATGTATAGTAAAAAGAAGGTTCACATACCTTTTGAGATATACAACAATCTTGTAGTTGTGCCGGTAAAGCTTAATGGCGTGGTTCCATTGAGCTTTGTAGTGGATACCGGTGTAAGGTCAACGATAATTACCGAAAAACTGATCACAGATATATTAAGATTACCCTATAGCCGTAAGATAACAGTGAATGGTCCCGGGGATTATATCATTCTGGAAGCATATGTGATCAACAATGTGGATATTGTATTGGAGGGGGCGATCGGCAGTGATCAATCCATACTGGTTCTGGAAGAAGATTACCTTAATTTAAGGAATCACCTGGGAACGGAAGTCCATGGGATGCTTGGCTATGATATATTTAACCGCTTTATAGTTGGTTTTGATTACAGCAGAAAGCTCATGACTTTATATGAACCCCAGTATTTTAAACCACCCAGAAACTATGCCGAGATACCTTTGTCAATAGAGGATACAAAACCCTATATTTTTGCAAAGGTTCAAGTTACGGATACCACCATGGTATACGCAAAGTTAATGGTGGATTTAGGAGCCAGCCATGCATTAATGTTAAACCAGGATTCCCATGACAACATTACTATACCGGACCCTAATTTTGATGCTCGTATAGGAGTGGGATTGGGTGGCCCTATTACGGGAAAAATAAGTATGATCGATGGTATTGAAATAAACAAATTTGAATTTGAGAATGTTATTACTTCCTTCCCGAATCCTGAATCATATCCTGATACCATAGGGCTGGTTTATAGAAACGGTACAATTGGCGGGGAATTGTTATCCAGGTTCAAGGTGATATTTGATTATTTTAATAAAAAGATATACCTGAAAAAAAATCCTTCCACCTACAGAAAGGATTTTGGCTATAATATGAGCGGAATAACCGTAATAGCCGATGGAGAGGATTTGAATTATTACCGAATATCAGAAATTATGAAGGACAGTCCCGCTGAAAAAGCTGATGTCAGGGTTAATGACTTCATAGTCTCGATAAATGGACTCGAACGAGAGAAATTAACCCTTGGCGATATCTACAAGATCTTCAATCATAAAGTTGGGAAAAAAGTAACTTTGAATTTGAGAAGGGAGAACAAACTAATTACCAAAACTTTCCGTCTTGAAGACATTTTACGTCAGGATTAATCTTAATAATTAGATTATTTTTTAAATTATATTGAGTTTTGAACGAATTCCAAACCTCAATAAGATCATGTATTTTTTATTAATTGTGTTCCCATTCTTAAAAATTCAAATCATGAAAAAACTAACAATTCTAATCCTTATCCCAGCATTGTTCCTGGCTGTAAGCTGTTCACAGGAAAGCGCTCAAAAAAGTTGGGGTATCAATGAACATGAATATCTTGAAACATCCGGTCTTTCAATTTTATCATTTCATAATTTTTACCCGGTCGGTAAACAGGGCGGTATAGAATTAATCCATCATGGGGAAAGAATCGCCACCAATGGATTTATCAGACTCGAATCAGGAACCGGACAACGATTGGAACAACCTGAGAAAGCAGATCGGCAAATAGATCATGAAAAAAATGAAATTATATCAACAGTTTATTACGAGGATCTTGATTTTAAATATTCCATCCGCATTAAAACGGAAGAAAATAATATCCGCTTATCTGTGGATCTTGAGAAGCCAATACCCTCCGAATGGGCGAATAAATTAAATTTTACGCTTGAGTTTTATCCACCCGCCTATTATGGGAAATCATTTCAAATCGGGAATGACCATGGTAACATTCCCCTTCAGGGTAATGGTCCTATGATAATGAACAACAATGGAAATACAAGCCCTGAACCTTTAGGCCAGGGCAAAAAACTTATGCTTGCTGGTGAAGATCCACTTCGAAAAGTAATCATCGAATCCTTAAGTAATGAACTGACCCTGGTTGATGAACGAAATTTTTCCGGAAGGGGTTGGTTGCTGGTCCGATCAAATATTCCTGCAGAGGTAACTTCCAATGCCGTTGAATGGTTAATAAGACCAAATTTGATTTCTGGTTGGGAAAGAGATCCCATGATCGCGATATCACAAATCGGATATCATCCGGATCAGGAAAAAAAAGCGATTATAGAATTAGACCAATCGACAGATAAATTATCAGAAGCAAATCTCTATAAAGTTGATCCTGACAATGGAATGATATCTGTAAAATCCGGGATTCCTAAAAAATGGGGAAATTTCCTGTGTTATGAATATGCAATTTTTGATTTCTCAACCGTCATTGACCCTGGGATTTACGTTGTGCGTTATGGCAATCAATCATCGAATGCATTTCGAATCGATAATGAGATATATAGAAGGGATGTCTGGCAACCTACCCTGGAAGCCTATTTCCCGATTCAGATGTGTCACCTGGAAGTAAGGGATAGAGCAGCCATCTGGCATGGCGCATGCCATCTTGATGATGCCCTGCAAGCACCCCTGGCCATCGAACATGTTGACAGTTACAGGCAATATGAAGATGCTGAAACAAATTATTTGCCAATGAATACAGTGCCTATGCTGAACCAGGGAGGATGGCATGATGCCGGAGACGATGACCTGGCGGCAGGTTCCCAGGCTGCGACAACACAATACCTGTCATTGTCAAATGAGATAGCCAACGAATATCCTGACCAGACATCTGTTGATTATGAAGAAAAACTGGTAATTATGCGCAGACCAGATGGCATTCCGGATATGGTACAACAGGTGAAGCACGGAGCAATTAATTTATTATCAGGATACAGAGTGGCTGGTCATAGCTTTGCAGGAATTATCGCAAACCGCGAAGGCAGAAATAAAACCGGGGATTGGGCTTCACAGACAGATCAATTGTTTTATGATTCCAGGTTAAATGAAAAACAAAAGACATTAACTCATTCCGGAAGGCCGGATGATCGCTGGGTATTTACCAATAGGGATACGGGATTGGAATATAAGGTAGCCGCTGCCCTGGCATCCTCAAGTAGGATATTGCGTGAATATGATGAAAAGCTGGCTATTGAGTGTCTGGAAACGGCCGTAAAAACCTGGGATTATGAACAGGCTAATGAACCTGTTGTTCAACCCAATGCTTATGTTCCCAGGAATACGAAACTGGAGGAGATTCTTGCTACTGTTGAGTTGTTGTATACAACCAATGATGAAAAATATCATGACAGACTTATTAATTTGCTTCCTGATATAAAGAAGAATATTGGCCGTGCCGCCTGGGGGATTGCCCGGGTAAAGGACCAGATCAGGGATGAAAAATTCAATGCTGCGTTTATGGAAGCCCTTGACGATTACAGCATACGCTTAGATTCTATCCTGAATACAAATCCATTTGGTGTACCATGGGATCCGGCAATATGGGGTGTGGGATGGAAAATACAACAGTTTGCATTGGAGCATTATTTTCTGATTGAAAAATATCCCGATATGTTCGATTCAGAACTTGTGTTCAGGGTTCTTAACTATGTGCTGGGATGCCATCCTGGCTCAAATATTTCTTTGGTATCCGGCGTTGGAGCCCATTCCGTTACTGTAGCATTTGGTGTGTACAGGGACTGGAGGAATTATATTCCCGGAGGGATGGTATCAGGCACCTCTTTTATCCGTCCGGATTTTCCGGAATTAAAGGAAGACACACCCTACCTCTGGCAACAATCAGAGTATGTGATGCCGGGAGCAGGGTCATATATATTTTGTGTGCTCGCAGCAGATAGATTATTAAACAAATAGAATAAGAAATTCACTTTTCTTTTCTAATTCGGGAACTTAAAAGATAATAAACAGGATAATTTCCTCGATCTCTGATTGAGTATTTACATTATCGATATTAAAGTGGCGCGGGTTCTGCCACTACATTTGAACTGGGCATTTTTAATTTCTCCTCATTCATATCATTTGTGCCGGGAATATTTATTGTCCGGTAATCCGGCACAATAGAATTTTTAATTTTATTTTTATAGTCTTTACAAGCATGTGATGAAAAGATTATCAGGGAAGATATTGATATTGGCTTTGATCATTAATCAGTTAATAACTGCCGGATGTGATCGCCAAAAAAATAAGTCCAAAACCGATGAAACGACTGTGGAATCAACCTATGATAGTGCTGAGGTTGAGCGATCCAAATCAATAATTAGCAGCAGAACGCTTGGCCTGGCTTATCTTGAGGATAACCGCCTGGAAGAGGCAGAAGCTGAATTTCTGAAACTTATCGAGCTCGCACCCGAGGAAGCGCTTGGATATGCTAACCTGGGAATAGTATATATGCGGATGGGTAAATATGAGCAATCTGAAGCGCAGCTGAAAAAAGCTGTTGAAATAAATCCGGATGACCCGGATATCCGGCTGAACCTGGCAAAGGTTTATGATCTTTTAAATAAAGAGGAGGCCTCCCGGGAAGAACTTGAGAAAACCATTGAAATAGATCCGGAACATGTTCAATCCTTATACAGTCTGGCGGAATCCTATCAGAACCAGTCTGATGAATATTCTGTAAACCAATGGGAGAAATATCTGCAGAAGATCGTGGATACCTCACCCACAAATCTTGTGGCCAGAATTTATCTCACGGAAGTATTGATCAAAAAGGAGGATGGTGATGGCGCACTTAAGAACCTGGAAGAGATTGAAAGGATCTCACCGGTATTCCCCGATGAAGCTGATCTTTACTTTCAGCAAGCCCTGCTCCGGATCAGGACTGACAGTCTTGTAGAAGCCCTGACTTCAGTGCGCATCTTTCATAATATGATAAAACTTAGCAATGCCTATCAGACCGATATCCAGGAACTGAAAGGAACGACCGCCTCACAAGTAGGTGTACCGGTGATCTCTTTCAGTGAAGTTACCCCCGGTTTCCTCATGGAAGGAGAATCACTTATTGATGTTATCCGCTTTACCGATGTTACCACCTCAGCCGGGTTGGATATGGCTAACAGCTTAGAATCCATTGAATATGAGGGGGAACCAGTTTTAACCCGAATTACCAATGGAGATATGGATAGAGACGGAGACCAGGATATTTATATTTCAGGGTATAACCCGGAAAAAGAGCAGTTTACTCATTTATTACTGAAGAATGAAATGGGTCGGTTTACAGACATCGCCAGAAAAGCAGGCCTTGTTCATGATGGTATGGAGCATGATGCGATATTTTCGGATTATAACAACGATGGGTTTCTTGATTTGTATATTGCAAAACAAGGATCCAATTTATTATATGAAAATGTAAATGAGGAGGAATTTGAAGAAAAGGCTTTTGAAGCAGGAGTGAATCTTGAAGAAAAAGGTAACCTGGTCCTGTTTTTTGATATGGACCAGGAAGGTGACCTGGATCTGTTCCTGGGCAACCGGAACAGTACTCGCATCTATCAAAATAATGGTGACGGAACCTTTTCGGAGAAAACCGGTGATTCAGCATTGGGGGATCCGAATGCAGGTTGCCGGGATGCGGTTTTTGGGGATTATGATGACGATGGTGATGTTGACCTCATTTTAATTAAGGAAAATGGACTTCCTCAATTGTTTCTGAATCTAAGGGATGGCAATTTTTCTGATGAAACGTCTAATAGTGGCCTGTCAGATATAGGTAAGGTAATAAGCCTGGCATCCGGCGATTATGATAACGATGGTTTTGAAGACCTCTTCCTGGTGCGGGAAAATAGAGTTCCTGTACTTCTTAAAAACAGGCAGGATGGATCTTTCATAAAAGATGATACCCCGAACGATATCTTTGAAAGCCTGGAAAAAGTACATGGACATGATGCTTTGATGTTTGATTTCGACAACGATGGATTCCTTGACATCCTTTTTGTAGGAGAACAAAATTCTGATTCCAGCAAGGGGGTATATATGTTTCATAATAGTGGATCGGGTAAATTTACAGATGCATCATTTGTATTGCCTGATGATCTGCTTGAAGGCCACCAGGCAGTCGTTACCGATTACAATGAGGACGGTGACCTGGATATCCTGATTTCCGGGAAGACTTACGGGATCCGTTTATTAAGGAATGATGGAGGTAATGCCAACCATCACCTGAGGGTGCAATTGGTGGGTATACGGACGGGAAGCGGTAAAAATAATCATTATGGGATCGGCGCTAAAATTGAAGTAAGGGCTGGTGAACTCTACCAGATGAAAACAGTTACGGAACCGAATATACATTTCGGGCTGGGCAATCGTGAAAAAGTGGATGTAGTCCGTATTTTATGGACCAACGGGGTACCGCAAAATATTTTTTCTCCCGGAAGCGATCAGGATCTTATTGAGGAACAGGAATTGAAGGGATCCTGTCCATTCCTTTATGTATGGGATGGAGAGAAATTCGAATTTCATAAAGATATGATGTGGAGAAGTGCCCTGGGAATGCCTATGGGGATAATGGGAGGTAATAAAACGTATGCTTTTCCTGATGCTTCACAAGAATATCTTAGGATTCCCGGTGAAGCCTTTCTTAAAAAAGACAAAAAGTATCAAATACAGATTACTGCCGAACTCTGGGAAACCATATACTTTGATCATATAGATATGATGGCAATTGACCATCCCATAGATGTTGATGTTTACGTTAATGAGAGATTTAAAGGACCACCTTTTGAAGGCTTGAATATATTTCAGGTTAAAGATAAGAAAGTGCCTGTCTCTATTGAGGATGGATATGGAATGGATCAGAGACCACTGGTAGAAAGTAAGGATAATAGATACATCACTAATTTCAGGAGGGATAGATTTCAGGGGCTTACGGAAATGCACGATCTCATCCTGGACCTGGGTGAAACAGATCCCCGGAAAAACCTCTATCTGTTTTTGAATGGATGGGTCTTCCCAACTGATGCCAGTATAAATGTAGCCCTGTCTCAAAACCCATCCTATACCATAAGATCTCCTTTCTTGCAGGCAACCAACAGCAAAGGGGAATGGATAACCATCATTGATGATATTGGCTTTCCGTCCGGGAAGAATAAAACAGTCGTGGTTGATTTAAGCGGTAAACTGCCTGATCCTTCCAATTCAAAGATCCGCATCCGGACCAATATGGAAATATACTGGGACCATATTTTTTACTCCAATGAATCGGTTTATGCAGAAACGGTATCAAACACCCTGAGCATTGAGGAGGCGGATTTACATTACCGGGGCTTTTCAGCTATGTACCGGAAAGGTGGCCGTTACGGACCTTTCTGGTTTGA
Organism: uncultured Cyclobacteriaceae bacterium; assembly: GCA_965365275.1. Taxonomy (GTDB): domain Bacteria; phylum Bacteroidota; class Bacteroidia; order Cytophagales; family Cyclobacteriaceae; genus JAGTVG01. The sequence continues at coordinate 16,134 of CBDUBA010000042.1, forward strand.
TTATTCCCGGGTCACGAAAAAGCCAAAATGGCGTGATCTCATTGGGAAATATACAAAATATGGGGATGTTAAATCCCTGGTTGAGGCTACGGAAAGTCACTACGTGGTTATGAATGCAGGAGATGAATTATCAATTTCCTTTAATGCAGAGGATTTGCCTGAAGTACCTCAGGGATGGAAGAGAGACTATATTATTTATAGTGTCGGCTGGGTAAAGGATGGTGACCTGAATACGTCCAAAGGTAACAAGGCCGGCCCCTATCCCTATCATGGCATGACATCCTACCCGTATCCAAAGGATAGTACAAATCTTTTATCTGAGGATTTTTTAGAGTATTTTAATGCCAATAATACCCGCGAAGTAGGAAATGAGGCATTTAGAAATGAAATACGGAATTACAGGGAGTAAAATACGGGTGTGTATTTTCCGGAGGACAGAAAGGATATTCCGAAATATGATCATCTTTATTCTGATGGGAATATTACCGGCTAATCTTATGGCTGAAGCCCCTCCGGGTCAAAATGAACTAAAATCTCAAAAGGCGGAAAAACTATTTACCCTTCTGGATCCTGACCTGACGAATATATATTTTAATAATGAGCTGGTAGACAAGGAAGAACATAGCATTTTACTATATTCCAATTACTATGGAGGAGGGGGCGTGGGTATCTGTGATATCAACAATGACAACCTTCCCGATATATATTTTACGGGAAACCTTGTAGGCGACCGACTGTATCTTAACAAGGGTGATTTTAAGTTCGAAGACATTACGGAAAAAGCCGGGATAGAGAACAATGGGGGCTGGTCTTCAGGACTTGTATTCGGGGATGTGAATAATGACGGATTCCAGGATATCTACGTTACGCGGGAGTTGTACGATGAGAAACCTGAGTTGTGGAAAAATAAACTTTATATCAACAGGGGAGACAATACCTTCGAAGAACGTTCGGAAGATTATGGGGTGGCTGGAAACCAGCGCTCCAGGCATGCTACATTCTTTGATTACGATAAAGACGGGGACCTCGATCTTTTTGTATGCAACCAACCTCCCAATCCGGGGGTATATTCCAAGTTTTATCTGACAGAGTTATTATTGGATGAATACTCCCCGACCTTATATGAAAACCAGGGGGAAACTTTTGTGGATGTAACGAAAGAAGCCGGATTGTACAAACCCGGTTTTCCAAACAGCGTTTCATCCAGTGATTTTAATAATGACGGCTGGACTGACCTGTGGTTGGCCAATGATTACTGGGCCGGAGATTTTATCTATATCAATAATGGGGATGGCACGTTTATAGACAAAACAGCTGAAATGGTGCCCCATATAACTTTCAGCAGTATGGGTATTGACGCCGGGGACTTTAATAATGATGGATTGCTTGACGTGATGGTTTTGGATATGGAACCCGAAGACCATTACAGGCGACATACGAATATGGGTGGTATGAAAACAGAACCTTTCTGGGAAGTTGTCAATGAAGGAGGGCATCACCAGTATTTTACAAACACATTATTTCTAAATCGTGGAGATGGATATTATAGTGAGATATCTCAATTGGCAGGTATAGGTGCCACCGACTGGAGCTGGACCAATTTCTTTATCGACCTGGATAACGATGGATGGAAAGATATTTTTATTGCGAATGGATTGATGCGGGATATCCGGGATAATGATGCTGCCGTAGAGTTTCCACGGATGGTTGAAACAGCCATCTATGAATATTTGAAAAAGAATCCGAACCAGGAAGGTATAAGTGTCTGGGACGTGCTTGATATGCAGCAAGCCATTGGTCTTTCACCTTCGGTAAAACTTCTGAACTATGCCTACAGGAACAACAGGGATCTGACTTTCTCTAATGTCACGGAGGATTGGGGCTTCGAACAGAAACTTTTTTCAAATGGTGCGGCCTATGCCGACCTGGATAATGACGGGGACCTGGATATTGTGATAAATAATATAAATGATATCGCCTCAGTATATCGTAACAATACCAATGAACTGAATGATAACCACTTTCTCCGTATTATTCCTGTTGCCGATGTTGAAGGTGTGACATTTCTTGGAACAAAAATATGGGTTGAAACCGAAGAGGATATTCAGTTTTTTGAAATGACCAACGTCAGGGGAATGTATTCAGCCAGTGAAATGATAGCCCATTTCGGGATGGGTAATATCACAAAAGCCGATCGTGTTGTGGTAAAATGGCCTGATGGTAATATCAATATCGAAACAAACGTCAGGACCGACCGTGTTATAGAGATACTGTATAGTAAATCAAAACCCGAAGAAACTGAACCTCCTCAACCAGCAAAAACTATATTTGAAAATGTAACACAAGAATCAGGCCTGATTTACAAGCATGAAGAAAACATTTTTGATGACTTTTCAAGGCAATTTCTACTGCCGTATAAAATGTCTGAATTGGGTCCCTGTATAGCTACCGGAGATATCAATGGTGATGAACGCCCTGATGTCTTTGTTGGAGGAGCCGCCGGATCGAGTGGTCAATTATTTGTTCAGGACCAATTCGGTCATTTTACAATGCATGACAGTGACGCCCTGTTTGATGACAAGATCCATGAAGATATGGGTGCTGCTTTTTTCGATGCCAATAATGACGGTAATATGGATCTATATGTGGTCAGTGGGGGAAATGAATTCAGGCCAAGGGCTTCATTTTATCAGGACAGACTTTATCTGAATGATGGATCCGGCAACCTCGTAAAAGCAGAGGATTGGTTGCCAAAACTGAATATCAGCGGATCAAAAGTAAGGCCATTTGATTTTGACAATGATGGTGATACGGATCTCTTTCTCGCCGGGAGACATATGCCCTGGTCTTATCCGGACCCCGAATCTTCTGTGATCCTTGTCAACACGGGAAATGCCTTTGAAGATAAAACATCAGAAATTGCCCCGGAACTACGGGGAATAGGTATGGTGAATGATGCTATATGGGTGGATTATGACCAGGATGACTTAACTGATCTAGTGCTCGTAGGGGAATGGATGCCTGTTACTTTTTTTAAAAATATAGATGGAATCCTGAAAAATGTAACCACTGATCGGAACATGAATGGTAATAAGGGTTGGTGGTTCAGCATTAAGGCTGACGATATGGATGAGGATGGGGATATGGATATAATTGCAGGTAATTTTGGTTTGAACTCAAAATATACTGGAACGAAAGAAGAACCTTTCGAAGTGTATTACCATGACCTGGATAATAATGGAAGAAAAGATATTGTATTTGTATATACCCAAGATGGCGTACGGTATCCTTACAGACGGCGGGGTGATGCATCAGTGCAAGTGCCGGGTATAAGTGAAAAATTCAAAACCTATGCCTCCTACGCCGAATCTGATGTTTTCGAGATCTATGGTAAAGAAAACCTTGAAATGTCGTTGCATTACCAGGCGAATACCTTTGAAAGTGTTTATATGGAGAATAAGGGCGATGGGACTTTTGCTGTGCATGTACTTCCGGTGGAAGCCCAGTTGTCGTCCGTTAATGATATATTGATCAATGATTATAATAATGACGGACATCAGGACCTTCTCATTGCAGGCAATATGTATGGAACGGAAGTTCGGACCCCAAGAAATGATGCCAGTATAGGGCTGCTTATGACTGGCGATGGAACCGGCAATTTTAGGTCTCATACGTTTCTGGAAAGTGGTTTCTTCGTCCCATATGATGTTAAGAATATGGCTGAAATACTGATTGACAACATCAGGTATGTGATTGTAGCCAGTAATAATTCAGCAGTACAGGTATTTAAAGCCATACAAGATGAAAAGTAAATCAGATGATTTTGCCTTTGGTGTAAAAGATTGATTCAGAGAAACAGAAAAGATCTGATTATCCCCATTGAAAGGCATAGTTGATCAACCTTTTCGATTAAGGATTAACTTTAGGTAACTTATTAAATTAGCAAAGGGAAGGATTATGAAAAAGTTGAAGCTTCGAATTTTTTACTTGATTGCATCACTGGCAATTTTGGGTTCATGTTCCAAAGACGATATGCCTGATGATGGTTATCTGGATCAACCGGTTTGTGAAGATACCTTTATCCCAAAAAGTTTTGATCGTCATGTGATTGCCTTTTATCCACATTACAGGCACAATACATTACCTGTTGATCAGATAAGATGGGAAAAGATAACCAGGATCATCTATGCTTTTGCACGTCCCAATGCTGACGGCTCAATAAATACAAGTGACCTAACCCAGATTACTGAACTTGTTAATGAAGCACATGCCAATGGAGTTGAAGTGTATCTGTCTGTAGGAGGTGGTGGTAGTGGTTCAGATAACTTCCCGGCGGTGGCTGCAAATGAGGAGGCCATGGCAAGATTGGTTCTTGAAATTCGTCAGTACCTCTTCGCAAACTGTCTTGATGGCGTAGATATTGATTGGGAACACTGGACCGGAAGTGCATCAAATACAGTTATTCCGGCTGAAAGTATGGCATACGCGGAGATCCTGCAAATGCTGAAACAGGAGATTGAGCCTTTTGGTCTGGGCTTATCTATCGATGTTAGCGCCTCAAATTGGGGTGGCCGGCATATTCCGGACGTTGAGGCCTTTGTAGACTATCTTCAGATCATGGCCTATGACTTTACCGGTCCCTGGTCGGAACCGGGACCGCATTCTGCATTCGATGATGCAATAGGTTCAGGCTCAGATGAATCTTCAACAGGGCTGGCATACTGGGTTAATTACCGGGGATGGCCGAAAGATAAAGTTATTCTGGGTGTTCCCTTCTATGGAAGAGATTTTGATGATAATGGAGGAGCAGGAGTAACCTATGCAAGTATATTGGAGAAATACCCGGATGCCTGGAAGTATGACCAGGTAGACAATATTTATTATAATGGTATTGCCACTATGGTACAGAAGACCCAGTATACTAAAGATCATCAATATCCGGGGATTATGATCTGGGAAATCGCGCAGGACCATCCGGCCGACAGCCTCAGTCTTTTACATTATATCGACCAGGTTTTAAATCCCTGATGATCTTTACCACATCTTGGAGGAAAACCTTTCCCAGCTTATGCAGACCCAGAATATTCCCTGAATAGCCGTTGCGCCCCGGTCTTAACTCAAAACAACAAAACCCATTATGCGCATAAAATGATTTAAATTTATACGCATAATGGAGTGACGTATGCGCATAATTTTCCTGTTAATTATACGCATAATTTATTGTCGGATCGCAGGCAGAACGGATTGAACACACATGTAATTTCACTTGATTTACATGAAAATTGCGTCTTTAAGGTAGTCTACTATATTCTGCGGCTTTTTACTACTTAACAGAATCTTTTCATTTAGTCTATTGTAAATGACCAATGGTTTTCCTCATCCTTACGAACATGAAGTGGATAGGAATAGACCATACCATCTGATGTGGTCACCCGGACGGAATATTTGCCAAAATATCCACGGAATCGAATAGAACCTTCTCCATCTGGTTCGGTTTCAAAATGGGTATTCCATGTTTCATTTATCAGTTTATCCAGCATTTCAAAAACGGGCTTGGGTTGATATTCTTCATCTACCAGTCCACCTCCCGGAAGCCAGATATTCCTGTCAGAAAATCCCCACCAATTTATTGAGGCGACGGCTGGGTGTCCGAAACATAGTTTTACAAATTGCTCGGTGAATTCAGTTTGTGCTTCAGAAGTCCACTGACCTGTGCGCCATCCTCCCGTGATATCCACACCAGAGGATTGAGGATGTAATTCCGTAATGTGCAGGGTAAATCCCATATCAGCATATAGGTCGAAAGTTTTCCATAGTTCAACAGGACTAAACCACTCCTGCCGGGGTTCATGGGCCTGGATTCCGATATTACTGAAAGGTGCATTTCTGTCTTTCAATTCCATTAATAACTGGTGATACCGGTCCCGAACCTTAAGGTCGGCTATCGTCCTGTATTCGTTAATCATAAGCGTAGCTTCAGGATTAGCCTTATGAGCCCAGACCAACGCATTTTCCACGTAATCTGCCACTTCATTTATCGGATCCTCAACGCCCCAATCGTTTGGTTCATCCATATTCTTTATTTTATTCTGCCAGGTTTTCACATTGACAGGCTCATTGACCACATCCCACAACTCTATTTTATCTTCGAAACCCGAGACAATATTCATTACCCTTGACTTCAATAATTCTTCGGTTTCCTCTGGCGTATATTTTCTCAGCCATTGGGGTGTGCCGGAACGGCAGGCCCAGACCAGAGGATGTCCTTTTGTTGTAATATCATTGAGTTGACACCATTCTATGGTTGATAACATTTTCTCCCATCCGGGCATTCCCTGGGTTGTTTCATACCCGGGCCAGTAAAAAGGAAATACTGCCAGATTAAAAATACGTTTGAATTGCTGTTTAAATAGTTCCTCACGATAAGGTTTATCGTTCCTGATCAAATCAAAAATGATACAGCCAAACAGGAAGTCATGGCCTACCTGTTTCACCTCGATCCTGGCATTTTCCAGGGCCTTACCGTCCTGGTCTCTGAATTCGATCAGAACATCCCCTTTTCTGAATTTCTCGATGTTCTCTTCAGCTTCTGTAAGCAGTTTTTCTTCTATTTCCTTTACATCCTGGGAATAACATACCAGTGAAAAATGGGATAGTAGCACAAACATAAAACATCTGTGAATTGTCCTACTGAATGAATTTGATGGTGAGTACATGCTTCTAAATTATTGATGAAAAAATATTAAGAATATGATTTGTGATTTTAAAGATTCCTAAAATCCTGTTCATTAAAGTTACATAATACTTAATTGAGAATAAATATATCGGTTCCTAAAAATGAACAGTATAGACCAGGTATTAGGATTTGGCAAAAGGCGTATCCTTCACCTGTCCAATGTAATTTTTCTATTTTTTATATTGCCTGGGAGTAAGACCAACGAATTTTTTAAAAACCTTGCTGAAATGATATCTGTTCTTGAATCCGCAGGCTTCTGCAGCCTCCTCAATGGTCATCGATTTTAAAAATTCCCTGGCCTTTTTAATTCGGAATTGTAATAAGTATTGATGGAAAGTGCAATGAAAATGCTTTTTGAATTGGTGGGTAATGTAAGAGGGACTTTTCCCAATGTATCCTGCTGCTTTCTTAATTGAAATATCTTTTGAATAGTTTTCACTTACATATTTTTTGAGGTAATATTCCGGTCTTGCCTTTTGGATTTCCACAAGATGGTTCTTGAGGATAATCTCTGAGATCCTTATGAACAGGTCCGATATCATCAGCAACTTCTCTTTTGGGAAAACCTGCATTTTCTGATATTCCTCTTTTAAGAGATCGCCTTTTGAATGCTTGTATAAGGCGCACTTTTTATATATTTTATCAAAACTGTCTTCAGACCTGACCTGACCAAAATGAAGATATCCAATAATTTGGTCCTCGATATACAGGGGTAGGATCATCTCGTAAAGACCATTATAGCACTGGTATAACAGGGGTGATTTTCCTTGCTCAGCCTTTTTGAATTGATCCCTGTCGCAGGCTATGCATTTATCTTTAAGTTCCTGTTGTATTATGCTGCAAAAAGGTTGATAATCGCCCATATTCCCGGCGATTTCTTTAATGGAATATTCATCAGTGATACTATAGAAAAAGGCTGTCCGGATTGAAAAAAGATTTGATAACAAGTCCATTATTTTCTTTATTTCTACAATTTCAATTTTTAATTTTTCTGCGGCTTCAATCATAAACAACTATCTTGAACTTTTCTATTGATATTTTGTACTATGAAGTTACCAAATATGTCAAATATTACAAATTGCCTGAATTGATATAAATTATGCCTTTCTAGACATTGATTTGACCTGCAAGGTGTTATAATTTTAAGATGGAAAATAAATTTAAGGATATGTCAGATAACACTAAAAACGAAATATTACTTCCCCAGGAATGGCCGGGAATTCATCATATCGGTGAAGAGGAGATCGAGGCAGTAACCAATGTATTAAAAAATCAATCTCCGTTCAGGTTTTACGGACCTAAACCTACGTATGAAGCCAGGCAATTTGAGGAGGAATTCGCCCGCTATGTGGGAATGAATTATTGTGTTGCAGTGTCCAATGGAACCACTGCATTACAGGTTGCCCTCTCAGCCTTGAAAGTTGGGCCGGGCGACGAGGTGATCATGCCTGGATATTTCTGGGTTTCCACCGCGGGCGCTGTTGTCCGGCTTGGTGCCATACCTGTTTTAGTTGATGTGGATGATTCCATCAGCATGGATCCAAAAGACCTTGAAGCAAAGATCACACCGAGGACCAAAGCAGTAATGGTCGTACATATGGGTGGTGTGATCGGACAAATGGAAAAGATCGTTGAAATCTGCAGATCAAAAGATATTCCATTACTGGAGGATTGCGCCCAGGCAGCGGGTACACATCAATTTGGCAAGATGGCCGGTTCTTTTGGTGACATATCCATCTTTTCTTTCCAGATCAATAAAAACATGACCTGTGGTGAAGGAGGTGCTGTTCTAACCAGGGAAAAAAGTCTCCATGACCGCGTATTTGCAATTCATGATACAGGATATATAAAAGATGAAGAGGGCGGCTTTGTACTGGACCAGCCTGAACTGCAATTGTGGGGCATAGGGTGCAGGATGAGCGACCTTGCAGCCGCTATGGCCCGTGTTCAGCTAAAGAAATTACCAGATATCATTGAGAGAATGCGATCCTTTAAGCATGAACTTACGGGTATTTTAGCTGCCTATTCCGGAATGAGGCCCAGGGAAGTTGCTGATCCTGCAGGTGAATCCGGGGGATTTTTAAAAATCACGTTTGATGATAAGGACCTGTCGCATCAGTTCAAGGAAAGGTTGATCGAAAATGGCATTAAAGTGGCGGATAAAGGATTTTACCCGATACATATGGAAGAATGGGGATTACATATTTACTACAACCTGCCTTCCCTGGTACACAAGCGACCCTCAATGGGTGATTATTCTGTCTGGGAACTGAAGGAAAATGATTTTGCAAAAGACTACTCATACGATATGGGTACCTTGCCTTATCTGGATTCCCTGATAGAGAGGACTGTATTGTTCTGTATTGCATCCAATCTGACTGATGAACATAAATCCGTGATCCGGAAAGCCTTCATCCTTACATGTGATGAACTGCTGGAAAAGAAATGATCTTTTAATCTAATTCAAAATAAACCATTATATGATGCGAAATTCTTCATACCGTATTATTCTGTTATTATTACTTATTGTCACCTGTTTACCGCATGTAAAGGCACAATATGATAATAATGGTCCGGAAATTAAGCCGGGCGAAACTGGTTTTGAATGGCCTGAAGGTAAAAAGCTGGCCTTAAGCCTGACCTTTGATGATGCCCGTCTGAGCCAGATTGATACGGGCATTCCGATATTTGACAAATATGGGGTAAAGGCTACTTTCTATGTTTCACCTTCAGCTGTTCCTGAACGACTGGAAGGTTGGAAGCAAGCCATTAAAACGGGTCATGAAATTGGAAATCACAGTATGACACATCCCTGTACAGGAAATTTTCCATGGGCCAGGGAAAAAGCACTGGAAAAAATGACATTAAGGGATATTGCCAGTGAAATAAATGAAGCCAACAAATATATAAACGAGGTTTTGGGTATCACACCTGTATCTTTTGCCTATCCCTGCGGTCAGAAATTTGTTGGAAGAGATAACTCCCTTAGAAGTTACGTACCGTTGGTCAGTGACATCTTTATCTCCGGTCGGGGATGGTTGGATGAAGGCCCCAATGATCCTGTCTTTTGTGATATGGCTCAATTGACCGGAATGGAAATGGATAATAAGAGTTTTGAAGATATTGAAGAACTATTGAATAATGCCAGGGACCAGGGAGGATGGCTTGTTCTGGCAGGCCATGAGATAGGTGAACCGGGAAATCAGACCACCTGGTCATCTATGCTGGAGAAATTATGTGCATATGCCACTGATCCGGATAATGAGATCTGGATTGCACCAGTAGGAACCGTAGCGGAATATGTACACACTCATCCAGCCAGGAAAAGCATAACAAAGGGGGAAACCTACCTGGATCCTGCCCTGCCCATAGATGTAAGGGTTGATGACCTCCTTTCAAGAATGACTTTGGCTGAGAAGATAGGACAGCTCAATATGCCCTGTGTATATCATTCTGAACTTGGAGAAAGTATTGATGAAAAAATGGAGGGAGTAAAATCTTTTACAGAAGGAACCTTTGAAAATGGGATAGGACCTGGTGGCGGATTTTTCACTTTACCCAATAACATACTCCAGGAAGGACCAGTCCAACAGGCAAATTTTCACAATGAGTTACAAAAAATCGCAATTGAAAATACCAGGCTGAAGATCCCCCTTTTACAGGTTGAGGAAGGAACCCATGGATTAATGTGTGCCGGAGCAACAATATTTCCTGAAGGCCATGCCCTGGGCAGCAGCTGGAATACCGATCTGATTTCCGAGGTGTATACCATAGCTGCCAGGGAAGCCAGGTCAATCGGGATCCATGAATTGTTTACCCTTGTAATTGAACCCAACCGGGATCCAAGACTTGGCCGAAACATCGAGGGGTACAGCGAAGATCCTTACTTAATTTCCAGATATGCCGAGACCATAGTCCGGGCTGTACAGGGTGATGATATTTCCCGGAATGATAAAGTGGTAGCAGGATTATGCCATTTCCCCGGACAGAGCGAACCTCATGGGGGATTGGAAAGAGGGGCCATGGAAATATCAGAAAGAATTTTAAGAGAAGTTTTCCTTCCACCATGGGAAGCCGGGATCACAAAAGCAGGTGCCCTGGGTGTAATGGCTACCTATCCGACTATCGACGGCGTCCCCGTCCATAGTTCCTATGAAGTAATGACTGAGTTATTACGTCATGAATTGGGATTCGATGGTATCGTTTTAAGCGAGGGGAATGGTGTTAATACCCTGATTTATACGGGCATTGCAGAAAATGAAAAAGAAGCGGGTGCCCTGGCAGCCAATGCCGGTATGGATGTCAGCATATCTTTTAGCCAGGGATACCTTTCGGAACTGCTTGAAAATGTGGAGGAAGGTATAGTTTCGGAATCTGTCATCGACAGATCAGTTAAGAGGGTATTACAGACAAAGTTCATGCTAGGCCTGTTCGAGAACCCTTTCGTTAATCCTGAAAAAGCGGAAAAAATAATCCATAGCCCTGAACACCAGGGAATTGCATTGCAAGCAGCAAAGGAAGGAATTGTACTTCTTAAAAACGATAATAACTTGTTACCTCTAAGTAAAGAACTTAACTCCATTGCTGTCATAGGACCCAATGCCGATGATATCAAAAACCAGCTGGGGGATTATACCTCACTGGTTGTTACGCAGGAAGTGACTACTGTTCTGAAAGGTATACAGGAAAAGGTAGGGAATCGGGCGAGAGTAAACTATGTGAAGGGCTGTAATGTTATAGGAGAAGAGCTCAACGAAATTAAAAAAGCAGTATCTGCTGCCCGAAAATCAGATGTGGCTGTTGTAGTGCTGGGTGAAAATGAATGGCAATCTGAGGGAAAAATGGGAACTACCGGGGAAGGATATGATGTGGCTACGCTTGAACTGACCGGGCTACAGAAGAAACTGGTACAAGAAGTTCATGCTACAGGAACCCCCGTGATCGTAGTACTTATCAACGGACGGCCACTGGCTACTCCCTGGATAGCGGAGAATGTACCCGCGGTATTGGAAGCATGGTGTCCCGGGGAAAAGGGAGGTGAAGCGATCGCTGATATTCTATTTGGAGATTATAATCCCAGTGGAAAACTACCGGTTACCATACCCCGACATGTTGGTCAGCTTCCTGTATATTATAATCATAAACCCTCAAAAACATACTGGTTTGAAGAGGGATGGGGCAACTCCTATGCTGACCTGGAGAATAGGCCGCTTTGGGAATTCGGCTATGGAATGAGTTATACCGACTTTACATATTCTGACCTGAAGATTACGCCTCAACAAACTAAAAGTGGAAAACGAATTACGGTATCTGTTAAAATCACCAATACGGGCAACAGGGATGGATCGGAAATTGTTCAATTGTATCTAAGAGATGTAAAAAGTACTGTAGTCAGACCGGTGAAAGAATTGAAGGGTTTTAGAAAAGTTAAATTATCGCCAAAGGAGGAAGTAACAGTAGAATTTGAATTAAAGCCGGCGGATCTTTCGATGTACGACAGAAACATGAACCGTATCATTGAACCTGGTGTATTTAATGTGATGATCGGCAGTTCATCCGAAAAGATACATCTGAACGGAAATTTTGAAATAATTCCTTAATTATAAATGTAAATTGGTTATAATTAGAAATACTAACAGGTTATAAACTTAATCCCAATACAATGAAAATTAGCAGCAAAATAAATCCAGCTTATCTTTTTACTGTTTTTTTAACAGTTTCTTTTCTCCTGGCAGGATTCCGGGTGAATGATGAAGTTGATGTAATAAAAGCCGGTACCTCAAAAATAATAATTACGCCCGATGCACCTGTAAGGATGAGCGGATATGCCGCGCGGTCTGATCCCTTTAAAGGTGTTCACGATGATATTTATGCAAGTGCTGTGGTATTTGATAATGGACAGATAAAGGCCTGTATTATAACCGCCGATGTAATTGGTTTTTCACATGAATATGTGGATGAAACCAAAGGTATGATTGAAAAAGAAACAGGTATATCATCAGAAAATATTCTAATCACCGCCGCTCATAACCATGGAGGCCCTACAACAAGAGCCTATGGAGGTGAAGCCACTGACAATGAAAAAGCATACGTTCAGGCACTGATGGAAAAGATGGTTCGCATCGTTAAGGAATCGGATGAAAAACTCCAGCCGGTTAAAATAGGCGTGGCAAAAGGAACATGCAAAATGAATGTTAACAGGAGAGCGAGACATGCAGATGGAGGAATTTGGCTGGGTAGAAATCCACAAGGCGTTTGTGACGATGAGGTAGGGGTGATCCGGCTGGATGCAATGGACGGAAAAACGATAGGATTGCTTGTTAACTGGCCCTGTCATGCAACTACTGGAGGGCAGGAAAACTATATGATTACCGGGGATTGGCCAGGATCAGCGGCCAGGGAAATTGAGAAAGCGTATCCAGATGCAGTAGTACTGGTCAGTGCCGGGGCTTCCGGGGATATAAATCCAATATACGGGCCAAACGAAAGTTTTGATGATATAAATGCCATAGGTCAGACCCTGGCCTCCGAAGTGATCCGAATATGTGCAAATGTTGATACCTACACTGTGAAGGATCTTATCGTAAGCAACGAAGTAATTAAAGCATCCGGAAAGAAAACCAGCGAATCAAGAATGCCCAATGTGTCTCTGGAACCGGGCCCCGAAGTGGATATAAGGGTCAGCTCATTAAAGATTGGAAATACGCTTATTGCCGGGATTTCCGGGGAACTCATGAATGAGATTGGATTAAAGGTTAAAGAAGAATCCCCTTATAAGAATACATTTATTTATACACATTGCAATGGGAACAGCGGGTATCTATGCACAGATATATCCTACAAAGAGGGTGGATATGAACCGATGGTGTCAAGGACCATGCCGGGTACCGAGGAAAAGATTAGTAAAACATTCCGGGAAATGAATAATGAATTATAAAGGATTAAATTGGAGAACTGTGGTACTCATCCTCTGGTGTCATCAAATGATAGGAAGAGATGCCATATGAATCATCACAATTAAGTCCAAAGGAATGGAGAGTATAATATCAGATATTAATGTTCGTAATGGCATAATATTTGCCAATATTGTAAAAAATTAATCATCTACTATCCTTTTATTTGGGGAAACAGTAATCGTAAAGCAATTCATGTTTTTAGATATTAGTAGATTACTCGAAAATATAGATAAATGCCCAGCTTTATTGATTATTTTCAGATTTTAGGAATTAGGGAAAAAACCGTAAATTTATACTCAAATATGATAATGATTTTTTACTAAAATAATTTTTTGATCATGAAAAATAGAATACTGAAAAATCCAGTCTTAGTGTTTGTATTAATCCTTCTATGCGCAGGATCGGGTTATGCACAGAATGATTGTGAAGTCAAACTGGAAGCCATTTCCGGAACATATGAAGGCGAATGCAAAAAAGGTCTTGCAGAAGGACAAGGAACTGCTAAAGGGGAAGACACCTATGTGGGTGAATTTAAGAAAGGCCTACCGCACGGTACCGGAACCTATACCTGGGCCAATGGCGACGTGTATGAGGGCGAATTCAAAAAAGGCATAAAAGAAGGTGAAGGTAAAATGTGGGTTATATTACCCGACGGACAGAAGAAGGAACAGCTGGGATTCTGGGTGGATGATGAATACATTGGTGAAAGTAAAAATCCTTATGAGATCGTAAGCCAATCCCCCGGGATTATGTCAATCCGGATTATAAAGACCGACAATCCGGCCAACGACGGCAATGCCCTTTTTGTTGAAATCCTGCATAAGGGAAGGTCTCAATCGACCCCGGAATTCGGTGTAAGCGTTAATGCAGGAAGTTTTACCAACCGTTTCCCTACCGGTAACCTGACTAAGATATTGGTATCACAGTTTCCATTTAATTACACCATGAATTATATGGGTGAATCGGCAACCTTCCAATTCAACCAGGAAACATCCTGGAAGATCACTATGGATTTTAACAAATAAAGAACACCAAAATATTATCCGATAGATAATCTAAAATCCCGCGTATTGGCGGGATTTTTTTTGGGATAGGAATATCACTTATCCTGGGTTGAATTCCTATCTTAAAAAAATATCAGAATGGATTCTTAACCATACAAATATTAATAAAAAAAAGGCAGGGTAAATAAGAAAGGCTGTCCTTTTGAGACAGCCTTTCAGTGTTTATTAGTAGGTTAATTATTAATTACCAACATCCCACCAGACTCTGCTCGTAAAATTGTTGTCAGAGGACTGATTGAAGTTTGGATTTACAGCGGGTTCACTATCAGGATATCGTAATCTCCTGAAGATCTGACCACCGGATACATTTTGCGTATTGGAAGTATATTCAACCAATGGAGGATAACCGGTTCTTCTCCAGTCACTCCATGCTTCCCACCAGTTGAAGAATTTGCTGGCCCATAATTGCCATCCAATTTCCTCAAGAACACTGGAAGCACCAGTCGGACCACCGCTTCCGTAAGGATAGGTAGCCAGGTAAGCATCTACAGCAGCATCATCAACAACCAATGATGCATCAAACGGAGCATACATTTGCATGGCTGCACGAACACCTGCTTCATAATGCGCCTGTGCTGTGCCTGGAACATTACCAATACCTCTTTCAACGGCTTCTGCCATGAGGAGATGGGCCTCTGCAGCGTTCATGATCATGTAGGGATCATCGTCGTCCAGCAATAATGGATTGATCCTTGACCAGTACAGGTTCCAGGTAATATCCTCGCCTATCTGGGCTTCGATCTCATCCTCGAAATATCCCGGGATAGCCCCCCGCTGATTCAGCGGATCGTTATCGATCATGATCACTTCAGAAGCAGTCCAGTCAAATATACCACCAGAAATAATCATAAGCCTTGGGTCGTCATCCGCTGTTGTAGCCGGATCGGCACCTTTCAGGAAGTTGATGAATGGCTCTCCAAGGGTAGACTGATTACCACCGTCACCGGGATAGAAAGCCCTTGAAATACCATTCTGGTTCTGCCATTCACTAGGTCCGATATCCATGGGTACCCATAGGTTATCATCATTAGTTTCCATAGGACCCGGATCATTCATGG
>CBDUBA010000043.1:0-31651 GCA_965365275.1 uncultured Cyclobacteriaceae bacterium
CTTCCATACCATAACACGCCAGGTCATTGCTGATATCTTCCGACATCAGCCAGATAATGTTTGGACGGGTCTTTAATTCAGTATTTTCTTCCTGGGAAGTGCAGCCAAATAGTATTATGAAACTGCAAAACAGTGAAAATCTTATAAAGGACTTAAAATGTGTTTTCATTCTTTTTTATTATTCTCGTTTTGGGATGAATAGATCTCAATATATATTATTCACGACAAATAATATTAGCCTTGTGCAAGTTCCGGAATTTATCTTACTTTCCCTTTAAGTTGTGGCATCCCCCGTGAACCGAAAGATAAATTTACCGCAATATCAGCAGTCATAACATCTTCTGAAAAGATAAAATCAATATTTATGTTAAAGGGAGTTTCATAGTAATACATTCTGATCTTATAAATATTGTTTGACGCCCAGGCCCCGGTAGTCTCTACAGGTTGTTTGCCATATTGAGGGAATAACATTGCTCCAGGTTCTGTTGAGCCGAAACCCACAGGAACAGATATCGCTTCTTCCATACTTTCGAAGGTAATGCTATGATCTGTTCCTGATAATTGAAATATCATGCTCTTTATTCCAAGAGCATTTTCCTCCAACTCATATTTTTTCCTTGAAATACTTTCAGCCAAATTAGATGTATTCTCTCCCTCCATGGTTGACATGGTCAATCCAGCAAGTTTATTTAACAGTGAATTATAATGCTCCTCATCAGCTGGTAGAGCATCATCCTGGAATGCAGGCAACAAATGATCCCAGACCAGGTTCAAGATCGCCTGCATATTATTGGTGCCTGATGTGATCGCAACTACCACATCCTGCTCAGGCATAACAATGCAATATTGGCCAAAAGCCCCGTCCCCACGATACAAACCATGTCGGCACTGCCAGAACTGATATCCATAGCCCTGGTCCCAATCACTGTTTGGATTGCTGCCGTTGGACGTCTGCAGGGAAGTTGCCTCTTCCACCCAGGCCTCCGAGATCAGCCGTTCTCCCTTCCAGAGCCCTTTCTGCAGATACAATTGACCCAGGCTGGCGATATCCTTTGTTCTTACATTCAAACCCCAACCCCCTAAATTAATACCATCCTGATTCACATCCCATTTTGGATTGGTTATTCCCATTGGTTCGAATAATCTTGGTGTTAAATATTGCATGAGGGTTTCTCCGGTTACTTTCTGCATAATGGCTGATAGCATATAGGTTGCTGCACTGTTGTAAACAAAATGTGTGCCCGGCTTATGTTCCACATCCAGGGAAAGAAAGATCTCAGCCCAGCTAGTCCCAGCATTCCTTAACCTGCCGGTTGCGTCCTGGTCATGTCCTGTACTCATGCGAAGCAGGTCTTTAATTCGCATAGAGCTAAGATTAGGGCTGACTGAATCAGGTAAAAATTCAGGAAAGAAAGAAATTACGGGATCATAGATTGATAGCAGGCCCTCATCCTGTGCAATACCAATAGCTGTAGAGGTAAAGCTTTTGCTAAGGGAGAAAAGCATGTGATTGCTTTCTGCATTATAGGGAGCCCAGTATCCCTCAGCGATATTTTTCCCGTTACGCATGATAATGATACTGTGCATGTCATCGGGCCGTTCGGTTTCAGCCGCTTCTATAAAGCTCAGTATGGCCCTTGATGAGATGCCCTGCGATTCAGGCGAATAGAGTCCGGGACTGTTTTCATTGCTTTCCTTTGGGTTACAGCCAATAACTATTACAAGGAATACTATTGAAATGATACTAATTGGCTTTTTCATAATATGGCTAAAAAAAGTGATTAAATAGATTAGAAAAAATATGAATCAGTTATAAAGTTAAGAATTTGCCCTGAATAAAGCCTGACATAACCAGTATTCTCCCCTTTTGGTTCCTAAATAATAATCCCCGGACTATTTTATTCTTATTAACAGAACAGGAGAAAATGGACAAGCAGCTTTAAATTAGGGCATGTCTTTAAGAGGTATAAAATGTACGGGGATAAATAAAATTTGAAGCTTGTGGAAAACAATATGCAGGAGAATTAAACAATAATAATCCTGTCAGGAATTCAGGCCTCCCGGATAAGGTCTTTCAGGGATACCCAACCGCCTCCATTGAGTACGTCAGGAATACCTTTACGCCTTAACCTGTTCGCAGCCCTTCCGCTTCGGGCACCGCTCTGACAACATGTAATGATAGGCTTGCCAATCTTAGCAATTTTTTCAGCATTCTTCGATATAAGCTCAAGGGGTATATTAACAGCTTGTTGTATGTGACCCATTCGGTATTCCTGTGGGGTGCGGACATCAATGATATAAGATCCCTTTCGTATGGCCTCCAGCAACAGTTCTTTCCTCTTACCAATTCCAAGCAAGTTCTTTATGTACTCTAACATCAAATATTTATTTAATCTACTCCAACGAGGGCCCTAATATACTGCTGTCTTTCGAAATATTCAGGCTGAAGTGCATTTTTCTGACTGATTTTGCCCCTGAATTCATCAATGTCCCTGTAACCATTTTTACGCATCCATTTTTCAAGGAACGAGAGCATGACTTCGATTTGTCCCAACCCGTTTATGTACAAAGTGGAACATAGCTCTACGGCAGATGACCCGGCCAGAAGTTGCTTAACCACTGCCTCACCATCATGGATCCCGGTATTTCCTATCAGGCTGCCGCCGAATTTCTCGAACAGAATAGCGATCCATCGGAGTGAATGTGACATCTCACTGGGGGAAGAATACCTGTTCTTGGACTGAAACTCAAAAGTATCGATATCAATATCCGGCTGGTAAAACCTGTTAAATAATACCAGCCCACTGGCGCCACTTTTTCTTATGCCTTCGGCCACACGGGTCATCGAGGTAAAGTAAGGACCGATTTTAACTGCAACCGGAATATTAATATTATGTTTAACGACCTCTATGATCCTGAATATTTTCTTTTCGATATCCTTGGGATCTTCCTTGGGATCTTTAGGCATTAAGGCAATATTCAGTTCAAGGGCATCCGCACCAACAGCTTCAATGTACTTGGCATAATCTGTCCAGGAACTGTCAGATATGCAATTGACGCTGGCAATAACGGGAATATCAACAGTCTCCTTGGATTTCTCGATGATCTTCAGGTATTCATCCGATTGCTGGCTCATGCCCATCTGCCTGAGGTAGTCGATCTCCTCGGGATGCGCCATCGCAGATGATTCGAACTCGAGCTTATTAACATCAGCCAGGATCTGTTCTTCAAACATTGATTTGAGTACAACCGCTCCGGCGCCGGCATCTGCCAGTCTTTTAACACCTTCTGCGCTATGGCTGAGGCTACAGCTTGATACGATTATGGGGTTCTTTAAGCTGATCCCCATATAGTTTGCTGACAGGTTTATCATGAGTTTTCTTTTTATATCAAGTTATAAAATTATACGATACCGGTAAAGCCCATGAAGGCTAAAGATAACAACCCGGCAACAATTAATGCAGCTGGAACCCCACGAATGCCGGCAGGCACTTCTGCAAGGTCCATATGCTCCCTGATTCCGGCAAACAATACCAATGCCAGTCCAAAACCAATGGCATTTGAAACAGCGAAAACAACACTTTCGATCAAATTATATTCTTTCTGGATCACCAGAATCGCCACACCCAGAATAGCACAGTTGGTAGTAATTAAGGGAAGATAAACACCTAGCGCCTGGAATAAGGCAGGGCTTACTTTTTTCAGAATGATCTCAACCATCTGCACCAGTGACGCAATGACCAGTATATAACTGATGGTCTGTAGGAACCCAATATTAAATGGGGCCAGAATATAATGATTGATCAGATACGTAACAATAGTGGCCAGGGTCATAACAAACATAACAGCCCCTGTCATTCCAAAAGAAGTGGATAACTTATTGGATACCCCCAGAAATGGGCAAACCCCCAGAAACTGGGCAAGCAGAATGTTATTAATAAATATTGCTGAGACTACGATAATTATATAATCCATGATCGAGTATTATGCTTTTTTAAATTTGTTCATTATGGCTATCAGGTAACCTAAGGCTATAAAGGCTCCCGGAGGCAGGATAAAGACCAGAATGCCATCTCCTTCCATGAACTTATAGCCGAATATTGAAAGATTTCCAAGGATCTCCCTTACCGCTCCAAGAAGTGTCAGGGCAAATGTGAAACCTAATCCCATACCCAGCCCGTCTATCATGGAGGACATAAAACTTTTTCTTGATGCAAAGGCTTCTGCACGACCCAGAACGATACAGTTCACAACGATCAACGGTATAAAAAGACCAAGCTGTTCATGTACCGCAGGGGCATATCCGGCCATAACCAGGTCTACTACAGTAACAAATGTTGCTATCACAACGATGAAAGAAGGGATCCTGACTTTTTCGGGGATATAATTCTTAATGAGTGACACCACGATATTCGACATCAGCAATACGAAAAGTGTGGCAAGTCCCATCGCCATTCCATTGATGGCTGTCGAGGTTACACCCAGTGTAGGGCATAATCCCAGCAGCAGGACAAATACAGGATTCTCCTTGATGAATCCTTTTGTGAAGTTCTTCCATTGACTCATTGATTACCTCCTTTTTTATATGTATCGATGGCCAGCTGAGTAGCTGCTGAAAAGGCCCTTGAGCTTATCGTCGCCGCTGTTATGGCGTCAATATCGCCTCCATCCTTTTTTACCTTCAGCACAACCTGTGAAGGATCTAAACTTTTAAACTGGTCTTTAAACTTGGGACTTTCCATTTTAGTTCCCAGGCCCGGTGTCTCCTTATGCTCTACTACCTGAATATCTTTTATGGTTCCATCCGGTAAAATACCAACCATTAATACAACCAGCCCATTATATCCTGTAGTGGTAAATGATCGCACTGCCGTGCCAATCACTTCCCCGCCTTTTTTTGCCGGATAGAACTCCAGACTATCCAGGCCATCACCTGCCGCCACTTTAAACATGTCAGCCACGGGTTGATTATCGTATTCAGGGACGACTGCATCGATGGCCTGTAGCTTTTTTGCCAGTTTTGCCGCTTCGATTGGCTCTTTGGTCAGCTCATAAACATAAGCCAGCGCAGTTGAAGCCACCAAAGTAACAATAAACAGGGTGGCTACCATATTGATGAATGTTGATTCTTTTTTAGCCATTTTTAACTTTCTCTCCGAATCTTGAAGGTTTTAAATATTTATTTAATAAAGGCACAAATGCGTTCATGATGAGGATCGCAAAGGATATACCTTCGGGATACGCCCCGAAAACCCTTACCAGAATGGTTATAATACCAATACCAACACTATAGATCACCACACCTCGAATGGTCATTGGGGAGGTCACATAATCTGTGGCCATAAAAATAGCTCCGAGCAAAGCCCCGCCTGTCAGTATCTGAAATAGCGGATCAACAAATCGATCCGGATTGCCGAGCCATAGGAAACCTGAAAACACGAACATGGTGCCTATAACGATCACCGGTATATGCCATGTGATCACTTTACGGATCACCATATATAAAAATCCAATAGTCAACAACAGGCCTGAGATCTCACCCATGCTTCCGGGTTGTGTTCCCAGGAAGAAATCCATATGCCTGGGTACCTCTTGCATCAGGTCGACCAGACTTTCACCATTCTTGAGACCGTCTTTAATGAAGCCTAATGGTGTGGCGCCGGTGACCACATCTGTTATGGACATCCGGGATTCAAAAGGAGCAGGCCATGTGGTCATCTGGACCGGGAATGATACCAATAAAAACACCCTGCCAACCAGGGCTGGGTTGAATGGATTATTCCCCAGGCCACCAAATGACATTTTTCCTATCCCTATAGCCACAAAACTTCCAAGGACCACCAACCACCAGGGAAGGTTACTTGGGACATTAAAAGCCAGAAGCATACCTGTAACAACCGCTGAGCCATCCAATATATCGGGTTCACGTTTTAACAGGTGCTTTGTGATCATATATTCGAAAAATACTGCAGATAATACAGCAATCAGGGTAACCATCAGCGCACCAAGGCCAAACACATATACTGAAAAAGCAAAAGCAGGCAACATGGCAAAAATCACATCGTACATGATGCGGGAAATGGTCTGCTCCTGGTGGATATGGGGTGATGGAGATACCGTTAGTAATTTTGAATCCATAAATTATGCGCTTTGTCTTTCTCTTATTAAGTTTGCTACGGTTGCTTTACCCAACCTGATATAATCCAATAACTCACGGTTTGATGGGCAAATATAGGCGCAGGATCCACATTCAATGCAATCCAACACCCGGTTTTGCTCGGCTTCATCATTCATTCCCCGCTGAACGGTAGTCATTAAATAAAAAGGTTCCAGGCCCATCGGGCATACATTCGTGCATTTGCTGCACCGTATACATACTTTACTTTTAGATCTGGCAGATTCTTTTTCAGGGAGTATGAGAATTCCGGAAGTTCCCTTCGTTACGGATATCTCCAGGTCATTCAATGCCTTTCCCATCATAGGCCCTCCGCTTATTACCTTTCCTGTATCTTCAGGCAATCCACCTGCTGCATCAATCAATGCACTTACCGGGGTGCCAATCCTGGCAATAAAATTACCCGGATCCTTTACAGACTTCCCGGTTACTGTGATTACCCTTTCAATAAGAGGTTTGTTTTTTTGGACTGCCTCGTAAACGGCATAAGTTGTTCCAACATTATGAACCACAGTGCCAACATCGATAGGCAGTTTTCCGGAAGGTACTTCCCTATTAATAAGTGCCTTGATCAATTGTTTTTCACCTCCCTGTGGGTACTGGACTTTCAGGGCAGCAACTGATATATCTTCATAATTCTTTGCTATGCCAGAGAGCTTATCTATCGCATCCCGCTTATTGTTTTCTATTCCTATAATGGCTTTCTTAACATCAAGGGCTTTCATTAATATCCTTACACCCACCATCAGTTCTTCGCTCTTCTCCAGCATCAGCTGATGGTCGGAGGTAAGATAAGGTTCACATTCTGCACCATTAATGATTAATACATCCGCTTTTTTTCCTTTGGGTACATTTAATTTTACATGGGAAGGGAAAGTGGCTCCTCCCATTCCTACTATTCCACCCTGCAGGATCTTTTCAAGGATTTGCTCTCTTGAAAGGCTGATCTCCTTTCTAAGTTCATCCGTGGTGTCAATGCCATCAGCCCACTGCTCTTCTTTGTCAACCCTGATCATTATGCTGGTTCTGCGGTATCCACTGACATCCATCTCCTCGCTGATCTTGGCTACTTTCCCGCTGGCCGGTGCATGAATATTGGCGGAGACAAAACCAGCGGTTTTCGCAATGACCTGACCCGTTTTGACCAATTCGCCCCGTTCAACAACAGGAGAGGCCGGAACTCCAATATGCTGGGCTATCGGGACTTTTATATTCGCCGGCAACGGAAGCCTTTTTATTGGTTTCTCGGCAGAGATCTTAACCTCCGGAGGGTGAATTCCCCCTTTCGGGAATGTTTTAAGCTTATTGAATATAAACATGAACATTATGCCTTATTTTCATTTTCTGATGAATTATCTTTTTTATCCGGCTTTTCAGAGTCTGGCTCTTTCGTGTTTTTTGCATCGGGTTTTGAAGCCGTTGTATCTGAGGTCATATCCGGTGAATCCTCGACACCTGGATCAGGTTTTTGGGTATCTGTTACCTTAGTTTCTGCAACGGGGGTTTCTATGTTTTCAACATCTTTTGTTTTCAAATCAGTATCAACAGATTCAATACCACCCGTTTTCACTTCAGTATCAACTGATTCAACACCACCCGTTTTCACTTCAGTATCTACGGCCACAGCTCCAGCTCCACCAGATTCCACACCGACAGTTTCAACTTTTTTTCTTGCCAGTTTTCGGTCCGGCCGTTCTTTTCTGGGTGGCCGGTCTTTCCTTGGCGGGAAATTAACCATATCAATTACCTTGCTCGGACATACTTCAACACAATCCCTGCAAAGTTTGCATTTCTCCGGATCAATTATGGCCAGGTTATTTTCCACAACCACGGAATCATAACGGCAGACATCAACACATTTTTCGCATCCTGTACAGGCTACTGAGCAGTATTTCTTGGCAATGCCACCTTTTTCCTCGTTGATACAGGCCACAAAGATCCTTCTATTCTTCCTGCCTCTGGGCCACAATTCCAGAATATCTTTTGGACATGCTTTCACACAGGCATTGCATGCAGTGCATTTATCTTCTATAACCACAGGAAGTCCGGTTTTCTCATCCATATACATGGCTTCGAAATCACAGGCATCAACACATTCACCCAATCCCACACATCCATAAGCACATCCGGTATCTCCTCCATACAGCATGGATGCAACGGTACAATTGGGTGCGCCATCATAGACATTTGTTTTTTTGCGGTGCTCAAAGGAACCAGAGCACTTAACAACCGCGATATAAGGATCTTTTTCTTTTACCTCCACGCCAAGGATCTGTCCTACCTGCTTCATAACGTCATTACCACCGACAGGACAATGCATGTCTGATATATCAGCAGCCTGGGCTAAGGCTTCGGCAAAAGCCCGGCATCCTGGTTGTCCGCATCCTCCGCAATTGGTTGCTGGTAAAACCTCTTCAATTTCATCAATTCTCGGGTCGGTTTCTACCCTGAACTGCCTTGCAACCACGTATAAAATCATTGCAGCTACAGCACCAAGACCACTCAGGGATACGATTGTAATTATAATAGTTTGATTCATATCATTTATTCATTGAAGCTTTAAGCCTGAATGCAAATTCCTTTTTTAATTTTGACCGGAACATAAATAGTCCTGAATAATATGGAATAAGGATCGCCAGGGAGGATAATCCGGAAACAGCCTCATCGCCGGTAATCTGAAAAGTTACCAGGAGCGTTACCAGGACAAACAGGAAGGGTAAGACATAACCCAGGAAAAGTGCCTTCGGACCTGAAGTTTTACTGAAAGAGACCTCAACTTTATCCCCGCTTTTAAAAGGGTTGATCCGGTCATTGATGACTTCAATTTCCTTTTTGTCAACATCAGATACCGAACACATGCCCTGTACATGACAGCTACTGCAATTGGATACATTTGTCAGATTAACGATAACTTTTTCGCCATCAATTTTCGAAACAACGCCCTCATGTTCAATATGACCTGTATGTTCCATCTGGAAAGAAATCTGCGGCAAAATTATGGATAGAGCAGGTCAAAAAACATGACATTTGTTAGGTTTTAAATTTCCATATAAATCAGTATCGGCAAAAAGTCTTGTGGCTTACTTTTTCGAGGCATGTTTTTGTCCCGGTTAGTAATTCATTACTTTATCCCTGATTGTAAGCTCCGCACAATTTTATGAAATAAAAAAAAGGATACCCTTCTGGATATCCTTTTAAAATTATTTTTAATTCTTTTGATCTATTGTAGCTGTCCTTTTATGTCGGCAACCCACTTCTCTAGTCTACCATCAGTCATATCGGATTCGTTATCTTCGTCAATTGGAAGACCAATGAATTTCCCATCATACAGTGCTGCTGAATCATCGAATGTATAGTCATCAGTATCCACAGCCCCTATGAAATTAGCACCTGAATCTTTGATTTTTTCATGAATTATACCCATTGCATCAACAAATGTGTCAGGATATCCATCCGCATCACCTAGGCCAAAGTAGGCGATGGTCTTGCCACTGAAATCAACATCATCAAGAACATCGATAAAGGTTTCCCAGTCTTCCTGAAGTTCTCCAATTTCCCATGTGGAAGCACCAAAGATTATATTATCGTAATTTCCTAAATCGTCAGCTGATGCAGAATCAACATTAAATACGTCCACGTCGCCTAACAGGTCTTTTAATTTATAGGCAACAGTTTCTGTATTGCCTTCTGTGGATCCATAAAAAATTGCAGTTTTACCCATGATTTTTTTTTACTTTTTTATGTTAATAATTAAATTTTTATTCTGATTGTATTTCGACCGGTAATATTACTAAAAAAGGATCAAAATAATGTATTATTATCTAGTTTATATACGCTTTGCTCAATAATTCTTTAGCATTCTCAAAGGCAGCATCGGTTGGATGATCACCTCCGATCATCTTAGCAATCTCAGTGATTCTCTCCTCTTCGGATAGTTCTTTGATCAGGCTAACGGACTTGTCGGCTGTATTATCTTTATATACAAAGTAATGGTAATCACCCGAAGATGCAATCTGTGGCAGGTGCGTAATGGCAATTACCTGATGTTGTTCAGACATCTGTTGCATCATTAGGGCCATTTTTATAGCGATCTCACCAGAAATCCCTGTGTCAATCTCATCCAGGATCAATGTTGGCAGCGCTTTTTTACTGGCAATGATATATTTCACACAGAACATTAATCTTGAAAACTCCCCACCGGAAGCCACACTTTTAAGGTCCATGGGTTTTATGCCTTTGTTAGCGCTGAATTTCAGCCTCACTTCATCTAGGCCTGAACTGTTAGGTGGTACATGATCATGCTCTATCAATAGCTTGGCTTCCGGGATGCCAAGATTTTTTAGCATATCCTCGATCTTTTCCGATATTTTACTAAAATGCTGTACCCTGGAATCACTTAATTTTTTTCCGGATGTTGTGAGCACCGCAAAGGAATCATCTACCTGTTTTTTCAAGGCATTGATTTCCTCATCAAGCGATAAATTTTTGTTAACCTTCTCCTCAAGACCATCTTTTATGGCCAGAAGTTGAGATATTGAAGATACCTGGTGTTTTTGTTCCAGACGGTATATCAGGCTTAATCTATTCTGTAATTCTTCAATCCTGGCCGGGTCATTTTCGATTGTCTGGGATTCTTTTTCGATTTCATTGGTCAGATCCCTAATTTCCAGCAACGCGCTTTGCAGCCGTTCATTAAATTCAGCCAGATGATGAGAATAATTTTTCAGGGAGCTGAGTAATTTCTGAACGGTGGATAAATTTTCCAGGACTGAGAATTCACCGTTTTGCAACAATTCAATTGATTCCATCAGTTTAGAAGTGATTTCCCCGGCATGCTCAAGGGTGGCTAACTCCTCTTCACCTGATTCCTGTTCTTCTGACTGCAGACTAGCTTCACGCAATTCTTCGTATAGAAAATGGTTATAGTCGGCTTCCTTTTTTAGTACTTCTGCCTCTGCTTCCATTTTGACCAGTTTGCTTTTTAAGGATTTGTAATTTGCGAAATCCGTTCTATAGCTTTCGAAAAGAACCTGGTTCTGCGCAAAGGCATCAACAACAGAAAGTTGATAGTCTTCTGATCCCAACAATAAGGAATCACTTTGCGAATGTATGTCCATTAAATAAGAACCCAACCCGCGCATAACATCCAGCAGGACTGGAGTGTCATTGATAAAAGCCCTTGATTTCCCGGCAGGGGTTATTTCTCTTCTAATGATAGTTTCCGTATTATAATCCAGATCATTGGATTCAAAAAATGTTTCCAGATTATATTCAGAAATGTTAAAAACACCTTCAATAATGCATTTCTGGCTTTTATCGTACAATACTTTGGTGTCAGCACGATTACCAAGTAATAAACCAACTGCGCCGATCATTATGGATTTTCCAGCACCGGTCTCACCGGTGATAATATTCATCCTGGCAGATGGATAGATCTCTAATTGCCTGATCAATGCATAATTCTGTATACGTAAACTGATCAACATAATGTAAGCTGGAAAGATCTAATATTTATCGATTGTGAGGTCAGTTACGAGACCTCTTAGATTACATTGACACTCAATGGTCTTTAACAAATATACTCCGTGATTATATATTTTTGGAAACCTTATCGATTAAATCCCTAAGAAATTTTGGACAGGCTTAATTCTGGATGATTTCCTTATATCTTTCAGTTTTTGTAGGATCGACTTTCGTCAGAATATTATAGACATCACGCCTAACCTGAATATTCCCTTCTTTGAAAATATTGATCAATTCATTGGTCTTGGCATCAAAGAAGGAAATGACCAGAATGGAATTGGTATAAAGATCCTTGATTTCCTCAACTTCTTTTAATACACCCAGGATTTGAACCCTTGCATCTTCCGGGTCTGTTATAAACCGGTCCAGACCCATCCGGTGATAGGCGTAGTATCCCTCACGGATTCCCTGGAGCTGGTTATTGGTCAGGTTCTCGATTAACCAGTAGCGGTTACGGTTGTTGTCAAATGGTTGCCAGCCGGGTGATTCCGACTGCTGAGCCAGGTTAGCAATAGCGAGGGCTTTGCTGTAAAATTCATTTCCTCCAAGAAGGCTGAACGTATCATGGTCCAGGCCTATGATCACATAAGCATAAAAAGACAACATGGACACGAGGTTGTTATTGAAATTATTTTCAACATATTCCAATGGCATGGATTCGGTATATTGAAATTCAAAACTTCTGTCAGCATAGTTTAATACGATGGTTTCGTAATTGGTATCGTAGATCGGCCTGACAGATTGTACCTGTACATTGGCCGTGAAGACACCAATGGCCGGCATGCTATTGATGGTGATATTTAAATTGCACCGGATTCGTTCATGGACCTGGTATATATCATTTGTCCATTTCATATCGTTCATGAACCGGGCAAAGGTAACTTCCATTTCCCTGAAAATGGCCCTCTCGGTCGACTGAACCTGTGTCGCATTTACGGTAACCTGGCAAAGGAGTTCCTGGGCATGATTTAAGCCCGGAATAAGAATAAAAAAGAAAAGTAAACTTAAAAACCTGTTAGCTATTGATCTTTTCATATAAATAATCAATAATATCTTTTGCAACTTCATCTTTGGGTTTAAGGCCAAATGATTTTCTGATGCCTGATGCATCAATGATCTCAACTTTATTAGTATTCACTGAGAAACCCGCTCCTTCTTCACGGAGTGAATTCAGAACAATAAAATCGAAATTCTTCTTCTTTAGTTTTAACGAAGCATTTTCAATTTCATTTTCTGTTTCAAGTGCAAAACCTACATTAATTTGATTATTCTTCTTGATTTTTCCTAACTCGTATGCTATGTCAGGATTTTTTTTCATTTGTAAATTAAAACTTTCAGATTCCTTTTTGATTTTTTGATTTGCTACATCAGCTGGCTTATAATCTGAAACAGCAGCAGAGAAAATGGCAATCTGGCAATCTTTATACACTTTTTTAGATGCTTTAAGCATTTCTTCTGCATTGGTTACATCAATTCTTTCAATGTTCGGGTGGTCAATTTCGATAGAAACCGGGCCTGATACCAGTTTAACATTTGCTCCACTATATGCCAACCGCTGAGCAAGGGCGTAACCCATTTTTCCGGAAGAATAATTACCAACAAACCGAACAGGATCTATGGATTCGTAGGTTGGCCCTGCGGTAACCAGGGCTGTCAGGTTTTCAAATTTCTCTTTTTTTTTGAAATGGGTTCTAATGACCTCCAGGATAGATTCCGGTTCTGCCATTCTTCCTTCACCAACCAGACCGCTGGCCAGTTCACCATGCTCTGCGGAGATAATGGTGTTGCCAAATGATTGCAATTGTTCAATATTATTCAATGTAGCCGGATGCTGGTACATATCCAGGTCCATG
Source organism: uncultured Cyclobacteriaceae bacterium (assembly GCA_965365275.1). Lineage (GTDB taxonomy): Bacteria > Bacteroidota > Bacteroidia > Cytophagales > Cyclobacteriaceae > JAGTVG01. The sequence goes on from CBDUBA010000043.1 coordinate 13,552, forward strand.
GCCGGAGCTAAATATACCGGGCATCTGGCAGACAGGTACACCGCAAGCAGGAGGTTGTCGCACAGGCCATTGGCCATCTTAGCTATTGTGTTGGCACTTGCCGGGGCAACCACCAGCAGATCAGCCCATAATCCCAATTCGACATGACTGTTCCATTCCCCTGAACTGTCGGATTTAAAATCCTTATAAATGGGATTTTTAGATAATGTTGATAAAGTTAGTGGTGTTATAAAATCCTGGGCGGAGTCAGTCATTATTATCTGTACCTCCGCATCCTCTTTAACTAGCAACCGTGTAAGTATGGCAATCTTATATGCTGCAATGCTGCCGCATACGCCTATTAATATTTTCTTGCCGCGGAGCATACTGTTTTAGAAGTCTTTCTTCTCTTCCTCAAAGTCTGCTATCCTGAAACTAAGTTCTCCATTAAGAAATTCTTCCGTTGCCACTGTAGTTGGTTTTGGCATCCTTTCATAAAACCTGGAGATTTCTATCTGTTCACGATTTTCAAAGATTTCCTCAAGATTATCAACTGTGGACGCAAATTCAGCCAGTTTGGCATTCAGCTCTTCCTTCTGTCTTGCTGAGATCTGCCGGGCCCTTTTTGCTATGATGGCCACAGACTCATACAGGTTTTCTGTAGGTTCGCTGATCTTATAGGTGTCCCTGGTAATTAATGAAGCATTAAGTGACATAATATTTATTTAAATTATAAGTTGTTTTTTGCAAGTTTTTCAAGATCATCGAGGATATCAATATAGATGTTTTCGGCATCTCTGATGCTATCGCTCGACGGATAAGTGTCAATAAAGTATTCGTAAAATTCAATGGTTTCCATAAGACGCTCCCTTTGCCGGCTTCTGATACTATTTTTGGCCAGTTTATAGGAACATTCTACCTTAAAAAAGCTAATCTCCTCATTCAACCTGGAATCAGGATAATCTTTCTGGAAGTTTTCAAATGATATTAAAGCAGCCCTTAGTCCTTCTCCACCATGATATTTTTCTAACTTATAGAACTGCATTGCATTTGCATAAGCTTTTTCTTCCAGTTTTACCTGTAATTGATCAATGATCTGGTTGGCTTGTTTCTTATAGCCGCTATTCGGATAGGTGTTCAGGAATGACTGCATGGCATAAATAGCATCATAACTGCTCGTTTGGTCCAGATAAAAGTCCGGTGAATCCAGAAAAAGAGAGTATGCATGCATATACATTGCCTCTTCAGCAAGTTCACTCCTGGAGTAAATCGTAAAAAATGTCTGAAAATAATGGGAACTCAGGATATATTGCTTCTGGTAATAATGAGCATATGCAAAGTAAAACTGAACCCTTTCTGCTTCAGGCCGTCCCCTTAATATCGGAATGATCTCTTCAAAAAGAGTAGCAGCCTTGAAGTAATCTTCCTTATCGTAATACTCCATCGCTGCCCTGTATTTCAACTCCCAATCACCTGATTTCTGTATTTTTCTAAAATTATTACAGGAGGAAAGAATTACAGTGGTTACAAGCCAGCTAAGCAATATGACACGCATTCCTTTTCGCATAAGGGTGCAAATATACTTGAGATCAATTTAATTAACAATTATTTGTGTATTTTGGAAAGCAGAAATAAGGGATACAAAACAGCCTAATTAACAGTCACTTACTTCTGTATTTTAGCTTCAGGTATGCCTTTATCCGTGTCGGCTCTGGGCGGTGTCTCCTGAACTTCCTCCCGGTTTTCCTCCTGAGATCCTGTTTCCGGTTCCTGAGGAGGGTTGAAAATGTTGTCAAGCGTAGGCCTTTCACTTTCCCTCCATACAAAACCTTTCAGCCGGGTATCCGGTTCCTTTAACTCATGCGGGGGTATAAAAGTAGCCTCGGGATTGGTATAAAATGACATATTATCGGCCTTGTTATCAACGAACCGAATAACCATCGAACTGCACAGGATCTTATTTACTCCCGTAAGTGACTGGTCTTCCTCGTCCAGTGCAAAAAAGATGCATTCACTATTTCCATCTACATTCAGGCGGTTAATTTTATTGTCCTGAAAGTAACCTGTCATGTTTTTCCCTTTGAGTTGGTTGAAATGATCCAGTGAATCCTTTAAAACCATGAATGAATTAAACTTGAGGTTCAAGGTGTGGATCTGGTTGTTTCTGAATTCAATATTCATGGAATCGGCTTCTATCTGATTTCCTTCGTTCCACAGGATGGGATCATTGTATAAATACAATACTGAATCCGACAAGGCATATAACAGCGAATCAGCCTTTCCCTGGAGGTCCTGCCTGTAGATCCTTACATTATGGTAGGCCAATAATTTCTTATTTACGTCGAGGCTGTCATCAATGGAAACCAATGTGTCGGCCACAAGATACAGGGTGTCTTCCTCAAATAGTTTCTTCAGGAGCGGTTGGCCATAGATCTTCGTAATTCCATTTAATTCATCATTATCAGCCATCTGTCCGGTAATTATGATATCATCCTCCTTGGAGAACATGTAAACATTTCCGGCTGCACTGTTGGTGCCTTTGTCACGGTCATAATACAATTCATCCCCCCTGAGTATATAGGATTCTGTTTCTATTTCTCCGGCCTTAATGGTTGTTTTGTTGATCCGCATATTGAAATCACCACCCATTTCTGAATTCATAATGGTTCCATCGGACGAAATGATCTCTGTTGGGCCAATGGTCCGCGCTACTTTGCTCACCATATCGTAATACAAGGAGTCAGCCCTCAGGGTATTTTCAGGATTTACCAGTTCCACATCTGTTTTGAACGACATGGACTTGCCGGAAGCATTATAATATCCTTTTTTGCTGGTTAATATATTCTCTCCATCGTTAATCTTACCCCCATTAAAAAAAACAGCCGATTTCGAAAATAGGTCATAATCCAGAAAATCAGTATATAATGATACCGAATCCTCCCTGTATACAACATTTTCCCTCAGGTTGGCAAATTGTGAATCACCATCATATTCCAGCTTGTCAGAGGTAATGGTCACCGAATCGATGGCATCGAAAATTCGAATGTGACCGTAAGCTTCAAGCCTGTTATCTTTCCTGTAGAGGAAAGCCGAATCACACCATATATTCGTATTATCCTGGATAAAGTAAACGTTACCGATCACTTTAAAATATCGCTGACCATCCTTACGCCCCCCTTCTGTATAATCAGAATGTTCTATTCTAACCCTTCGTTGCGAATAAGCCGGCGAGAGCATCGCGATCATCAAAATAGCTAATATGATATATGTTCTTATCAATTTACAAACAGAATATTCACAAATTTAACCTGAAATGTCCAGATTGTCACTAAATAAAGAAAGTACCTTTTAGATATGCTTTATCGGGTAAAATCCACGATTAAGGATAAAAATAGTATAACTTTAAATTATGGTTGACCGTTTCAGGGAATTCATCAGGCAGAAAGATCTGTGCCACCACAAAGACAGGATACTCGTGGCGGTCAGTGGAGGGGTGGATTCCGTTGTAATGCTTGACCTGTTTCTTAGAAACGGATATAAAACAGGTCTGGCCCACTGTAATTTTGGTTTAAGGGGTGATGAGTCGGAAGGCGATGAAGATTTTGTAAAGAAGCTTGCTGAAGAAAGGGGCTTGACCTGCTATATTGAGTATTTTGAGACTAAGAAGATGGCCTCAGATAAAGGGATTTCAACTCAAATGGCTGCACGTGAACTTAGGTATAACTGGTTTGAAGAGATCAGGTCAGGGGAAGGATATCACTATATCGCTACGGGCCACAACTTCAACGACACGGTTGAGACTATGGTCTTCAATTTAATCAAAGGGACCGGCCTTAAGGGATTAACAGGGATACCCTCAAAATCCGGAAATGTGATAAGACCGTTGTTGTTTGCCAGCCGGGAAGAAATAGAAGCTTATGCCTCTGAAAACAATTTAGACTTCCGGAACGACAGTTCAAATGCATCTGTAAAATACCACAGAAATTATATCCGGCATGAGATCCTTCCAGATTTCAGGCATGTTAATCCTGGATTTGACCTTACAGTTAGAAATACCCTTGAACGCCTGGCGGGTATTCAACGGTTTGTCAATGAACGACTGGAAGCAGACAAGGCATCTTATATGTTTGAAGAAGGAAAAGATATCTATTTGAAAAACGATTATTTCTTAAGGATCAATGAACCAGCATTATTATATGAAGTAATCAGTAAATATGGATTTAACTATGACCAGTGCGAATCTATTAACGCTGGCATGGGAAATGAAGCCGGAAAGGTCTTTTATTCAGAAGAATTTGCACTTAATATCGACAGGGATCACCTTATTATTAGCCCCAGGCAACAAGCTGAAGAGCGTTTTGAAATAAGTTTAAAAGATAAATTGCTGGTTACCGACAGGTTTAACCTGACATTTGAGATATTGGAAACTTCACCGGCAATGAGTCCTGACCACCATATTGCCTATCTGGATCTGGAAAAGTTACATTTTCCGCTTGTTCTGAGAAACTGGGAAAAAGGGGACTGGTTCGTGCCATTGGGTATGAAAGGCAAAAAAAAGCTGAGTGATTTTATGATAGATAAGAAAATTCCATTAAACTTGAAAAAAAGAATAATGGTCTTGCTTTCAAAGGGCTCAATTGTCTGGGTAGCCGGACACCGGATTGATGAACGGTTCAGGATTGACAGCAAAACCAGAAAAATCTTAAAGATCATATTTCAGGAGCTGGATGATTAATCCTTTTAAAAAATCATATACTGCCAAGGAACTGAATTTGTTCAGGTCACTTTCAAAGGTAAAGCCATTTGAACAGCTGAATTATGAGGAGATGGCCTTGTTTCTTCCGTTTCTTCATCTGCGACAATATAAAGAGGACGAGGTAGTTTTCTTTCGTAATGATCCAAGCAATGCATTTTACATTGTAAAGAGTGGTAAGGTTTCCCTGAATATTGATGTAAACAACCAGTTTGAGGTTTTAATGATCCTTAAATCTAGTGGTTTTTTTGGTCATAATGCATTTCTTGATGTGAGTTCGAGGATGTATACCGCTATAGTTATCAGTGAGATCGCCGAGCTTTATGTGCTTCCTAAAGTGAACATCATGGAGATCTTCGAAAGCCGGCCTAGAATTAAAGGAAAAATGATGACCAGCATAGCTGAATTATACAATGAATTCAATAAAAAAATATTCGATACGTACCGTTCCTCATTAGGATTTTTTAATTTATCGGATACCTTCCAGAAATAGTTATAAGATAGTTCACAAATGTTCTCAATTCCTTGCTTTTTGCCTAGATAATTAGGCCTTAATTGGCTAAATTTGAGTACTATTTTTATTCTTACTTATTTTGAACTTTTAAATAAACTAATCATGAAAATTACTGTAGTTGGTGCTGGGAATGTAGGAGCCACATCAGCCGATGTACTGGCTTATCGTGAAATCGCCAATGAAGTTGTCGTTGTTGACATCAAAGAAGGGTTAGCCGAAGGCAAAGGGCTTGATATCTGGCAGAAAGCCCCTATCGATCTGTATGACACCCGTACTGTGGGTGTAACTAATGATTATACCAAAACCGCTGGCTCAGAGGTGGTTATTATTACATCAGGATTACCACGAAAACCTGGAATGAGTCGTGATGATTTAATAGAAACAAATGCTGGTATTGTGAAAAGTGTAACTGAAAATGTTATTAAGCATTCTCCTGAAGCCATAATTATCGTGGTTTCAAATCCTCTGGATGTTATGACTTACCAGGCACACCTTGTATCTAAAATGCCCAGGACAAAAGTGATGGGTATGGCCGGCATCCTGGATACAGCCAGGTACAGGGCATTTTTAGCTGAGGCGCTTAATGTTTCTCCTAAGGATATACAGGCTATGATCATGGGTGGACATGGTGATACAATGGTCCCTCTACCTAGATATACGACTGTGGCAGGTATTCCTGTAACCGATTTGATCGATAAAGATACACTGGATGCTATTGTGGAGAGAACAAAGAAAGGTGGCGGGGAACTGGTGAAATTGATGGGTACCTCTGCATGGTATGCACCAGGTTCAGCAGCTGCACAGATGGCAGAAGCCATTGTCCGTGATCAGAGAAGGGTATTTCCTGTTTGTGTCAAGTTGGAAGGTGAATTTGGCATTGATAACTGCTATCTTGGAACGCCTGTAATTCTAGGTAAGAATGGAATCGAAGAGATAATTGAACTTAAATTGAATGATGATGAGATGGCACTGTTGAAAACTTCTGAAGGACATGTAAGGGAAGTTATGGCAGTACTTGATCGCTTGAACGGCTAGACCTGAAAGAATAAATTATACAATAAATCCCGCCTTGATGTAATGATAGAACATCAGGCGGGTTTTTTTTGCTCAATTAATGACTTAAATCATATAACGCACAAAGCTTTTTTTTTAACTTTGTCCCGGTTATATCTCCGAGCTATTTTTTCTAAGGGACCTTTTCCTAAGAATCTCTGGCCGATGGGTTGATCTGGAAACGGCTCAGCCTCCCGAGTGCCCTGCTTTTGCAGGAAACGAATTGGAAAGGAGGATATATCAACGTAGTATATCTTGATTGTCCTTCCAATTCATGTATTATTTTATTGACGGATATACTATGGGAAACATTCAAAAGTCATCTCACAACAATATTCTGACCATCTCAGGTACAGGCAGAAATGTGGGTAAGACTTCACTGGCCTGTCGTATTATTCGTAAGTTGGCAAAAACCCATAAGTTGACAGCAGTAAAAATATCATCTCATTTTCACAAAGTGGATTATCCCACTGCAATGTTTGAAAAGCCAGGTGCCTATTCCCTGTATAGGGAAAATAAACAAGACAGCGGCAAGGACAGTTCTAAAATGCTGGCCGCCGGGGCTGATTCCGTATATTATATCCAGACCAATGACATACATTTGAGCAAGGTATGGGAGAAATTGTCCGAATTAATTGGTGATGATGAACCGGTCGTTATTGAGTCCGGAGGGCTCAGAGAATTGTTAGACCCGGGACTTTCGATCATTGTAACAAATCCGGAACGCAAGGATAGGAAGAACCAGAGAAGGTCTGTTGGTGAGGAGGTAGAAACAAGATTCGGGAAATTCGATCTTTTAATTAACAATATCTGCTTTGAAGGAGGCAGTTGGCAATTGAACAATATCAAATATGACAGGATTTGATGAAGCATATCAACTGATTCTATCCTTTGCTATAACAAGCGGGAAAGAAAAAGTGGATCTAAAGGATGCAAAAGGTAGGATATTGGCATCATCAGTAAATGCAGATGCGGATATGCCACCTTTCGATCGCTCTGCCATGGATGGATATGCCTGCAGGAGACAGGACCTGAATAAAAAATTGAAAGTAATTGAGGAGATACCGGCCGGATCATCTCCAATAAAAGAGATTAGTGAAGGTACCTGTTCAAAAATTATGACCGGGGCAGAAATACCCGTGGGTACTGAATGTGTGGTAAAAGTGGAGGATTCAAAATCCCTGCCTGATAACTTTGTCGAATTTAACGTTACTGGAAATGTTAATAATATAAGGCGAAGAGGAGAAGACCTCACAAGGGGGGATGTACTTATTGAAGAAGGCACAAAATTAGGTAATCAGCATATTGGATTACTGGCCATGACAGGATGTGTGGAACCGGAAGTCTATTGTCAGCCAAAAGTCGGTGTATTATCTACTGGTTCTGAACTCGTAAATGCTGTGGATACCCCTAAATCCTCAGGAATAAGGAATAGTAACGGACCGCAACTCATCGCTCAGCTTCAATCTCTCGGTATCGAAGCAAGAGACCTTGGAATTGTTGAGGATGATGAAGGATCCCTGAGAAATATCATTGAATCGAATCTGAATGACCTGGATGTATTATTGGTCTCCGGTGGTGTTTCCATGGGGGACTATGATTTTGTTCCCGGAGTTATATCTGACCTTGGATTTGATATCAAACTTCATAAAATGAAAGTCAGGCCAGGGAAACCTCTGCTTTTTGCAGTCAGAGACCAGAAATCCGTTTTCGGACTGCCAGGCAATCCGGTTTCAACACTGGTGCAATTTGAGGTGATCATAAAACCATTTTTGCTGAAATTAATGGGGGCATCACGGTTGGATGACCGGATTAAAATCGAACTGGGTGAAGCGCTTGTACTAAATTCATTACCATTGCGTTTTTTTGTACCGGTTAAGATAGAATCCGGACTGGCTTATCCATTGGAATATCATGGATCCGGACACCTGGCATCCTATTCGCAGGCGGATGGTATAATGGAGATACCGGAAAATACAAGTCTGATTAAAAAGAAAGAACTCGTATATGTTAGACCCTTTTAGGCGGCGGATCAATTATTTGAGAATATCGGTTACTGATAGATGCAATCTCCGATGCAGATATTGTATGCCTGAGAAAGGCATTAGATTCATGTCGGCGCGGGATATTTTATCCTTTGAAGAGATCTATGACTTTGTGAAGGTGGCCGTTGATTCAGGGATACATAAAGTCCGTTTAACCGGAGGAGAACCGCTTGTTAGAAAGGGCATTGTCCAGTTGGTTGAAATGTTAGCTTCCATACCTGGCATAAAGGACCTCGGAATGACGACCAATGGAATATTGTTGAAACGATACGCCGTGGACCTTGCAAAAGCTGGCCTGGACCGGGTGAACATCAGTCTGGACAGCCTCGATGCTGGGAATTTTCATTATATCACCCGGGTGGGAAAACTTGAAAATGTATTGGATGGGATAAAATCTGCCCGGGAGGCCGGATTGAATCCAATGAAGATAAATTGTGTTGTCAAGGACCATGGATTAGACCAGAATGCTAAGAAGGTTAAAGAGTTTGGTAAAAAGAATGGAATGCAGGTCAGGTTTATCAAGGAAATGGACCTTGAATCTGGCGTTTTTTCCGTTGTAAAAGGTGGAGATGGCGGTAAATGTCATATCTGTAACCGTTTGAGGTTAACCTCTGATGGTTATCTCAAGCCCTGCCTTTTTAGTGAAGTGGGGTACAACATCCGGGAATACGGGTACAGGGAAGCACTTGAATTGGCTGTTGGTAATAAGCCTGAAAGAGGATCTCTGAATAATATCAATAACTTTTATAACATCGGAGGATGATCATGTCAGAAAAGAAACTAAGTCATATTGACGAAACAGGTCGGGCCAATATGGTAGATGTAGGGAATAAACCCATACAGATAAGGATGGCAAAGGCAGAAGGCCGAATATTTGTCAAGACGGAAACACTGGATCTTGTGAAGAAAAATATGATCAAAAAGGGAGATGTACTCAGTGTTGCCGAGATCGCCGGGATCCAGGGAGCAAAGAATACTTCTTCTTTGATTCCATTATGCCATCCCTTGATGTTGTCTAAAGTGGATGTGAAAGCCTCCATTGAAAAGGATTCTGTTCTTGTAAAATCCACTGTTAAAACGACAGGACAGACAGGTGTTGAAATGGAAGCGTTGACAGGTGTAAGTGTAGCATTGCTGACAATATATGATATGTGCAAAGCAGTTGACAAAGAGATGAAGATAGGAGGAGTCAGGCTGGTTGAAAAGACAAAAGTTGATATCGATGAATAGTAGCATAATAGTTGATTCGGTAAATATCTCAGATAGAAAGGGGATTGTAAAAAAACCTGTTGAGTCAATACGTTTAACCAGCACTGGAGTAGCTGACGATGCCCACCGGGGCCCCTGGCACAGGCAGGTGAGTATGCTTGGCGTGGAAAGCATCGAGAAATTCTCTAAAGATTCAGCCAGGGAATATGCCTATGGTGATTTTGCAGAGAATATTACCTCAAATGGGATGGAAGTGTTTAAAAGTGGCGTGTTTGATTACTTCATCAATGATGAAGTGGCCCTGGAAGTTACCCAGATAGGGAAAAAGTGCCATGGGGCAGGGTGCAGCATTTACAAAGAGGTTGGGAATTGTATTATGCCTAAGGAAGGTATTTTTCTTAGGGTGAGAAAGGAAGGAAGGTTAAAGCCAGGCGATTATCTGAACTATGTTCCAAAGATCTTTAAAGTAAAGATAATCACACTGAGTGACAGGGCCAGCCAGGGATATTACGAGGACAGGAGTGGCCCCAGGGTAAATCAACTTACCCGGGAGTTCTTCGAGAAAAATAACCGGAAGCATGATATACAGAATGTTATCATCCCGGATGATGGTTCTGAACTAACCAGAGAAATTCAAAAAGGATTGGATATTAATGTTGATATCATTTTTACGACCGGAGGGACAGGTCTGGGACCAAGGGATATCACACCGGATGTGATCAAGCCAATGTTGGATAAGGAAATACCAGGCATTATGGAATTGATTCGCGTAAAATATGGAATGGAGAAGCCCAATGCCTTACTTAGCCGGGGTGTTGCGGGCGTTATTGACAAAAGTCTTGTTTATACGATGCCTGGCAGTCCCAAGGCCATCCAGGAATATACCCATGAGATCTTCAACACGATAATGCACTCCATGCAGATGTTGCACGACATCAATGCACATTAGTAAAGATTCCCTAAGAATTATAAAATAACTTCGCAAACTAAAATTGATTTTGACTTGCGATTTGAAGTGATTTTTCAGATCCGATTACATATCTTTCGAATTCAAACTTAAATAACATGAAAAAAGACCTTTTAAAGATCGGACTGGCACAGATCGCTCCCGTGTGGCTGAATAAAGTGAAGACTACTGAGAAAATTGTTTCCTACATATCCGATGCAGGTAAACAGAATTGCGACCTGGTGGTGTTTGGCGAAGCGCTTCTGCCCGGATACCCTTTCTGGATTGAGTTGACAGATGGGGCTAAATTCAATTCAGCGATTCAGAAGGAGATTTTTGCCCATTATCTTTCACAGGCTATTGATCCTTACTCTGAAGACCTTGGTCCGGTTTGTTCCATTGCCAGGGAGAAAAAAACAGCAGTCCTTCTTGGGACCATAGAGAGGGCGGCTAACCGTGGTGGGCATAGCCTGTATTGCTCACTGGTTTATATTGATAAAGAGGGAATTGTTCAATCCGTGCATCGTAAGTTAATGCCAACGTACGATGAACGACTGGTCTGGTCCCCCGGGGATGGACATGGGCTCAGGGTGCATAAACTGGGTGTCTTTACGGTCGGCGGATTGAATTGCTGGGAGAACTGGATGCCTCTGTCGCGAACGGCATTGTATGGTATGGGTGAAGACTTGCATGTAGCCATATGGCCGGGTAACAAAAGAAATACGGAAGATATAACCCGGTATATTGCTAAAGAGGCGAGGTCTTATGTAATTTCTGTATCGGGCCTTATGCGGAAAATGGATATCCAGGAGGGAATTCCTCACTCGGATATGATGCTATCTAACTGTCCTGATATGCTTGCAGATGGTGGTTCATGCCTGGCTGCCCCGGATGGGGAATGGGTTGTAGAACCTATGGTCGGGGAGGAGATCTTAAGGATTGCTGAAATAGACCACAAGCTGGTCAGGATGGAAAGACATAATTTTGATCCCGCCGGTCATTACTCAAGACCTGATGTTACGAGATTGCATGTGAACAGGGAGCGACAGCAAATTGTCCATTTCGATGAGGAAAATAACAAAGAATAATTTGAATCATTATGCCGGATAATTTGTTATATTGGAAACAAAATTAAGCTTATGAAATATTTCCTTACCTTATTGACCCTGATTGCCTTGGTTTTTAATTTCAGTTCCTGCGGTGATGATGATCCTGCTGTGGTCAATTATAATATCATGGAAATGATGATGGTAAATCTTGCACGGCAGGATACCATCACTTATAATTTTTCTTATGATGAGGGTCGGTTAATGCAAGCTACAATATCCGGGTTGAATATTAATGAATCCTATACCGCTACCTATGATGCCAATGGTAAAGTGTCCGAGGCTGGCGATAAGCGGTTTGAATGGGATGGTGATAAGTTGGTCAAGATCATAGATGATAATGGGATCTGGATTGATCTTGTTTATGATGGCAACGATCCAATTACTGGAGAATTAAAACAATATGACAACAGCAACCAGATTGTAAACATTGGAGCATTGTCCATTACCAATTCTGACGGTAACCTTAACCGGATTGAACAATTTAATATATCCAATCAATCCTTAACCAGGCATACCTTTTCGCTGTTTGATAACCGGACGAATATGTTCAGGAGTATCTGGTGGTTTCATTATGTAGGGGAGACCTTGAGTGCCTTCAGGTCAGGAATTCTCCCTGATGCTTTATTTATGAATTTTAATCCGGCTTCTTACAGGTACGAACTTCCGGCACAATCCTTTGAACGGACGATTCTATATGCCTATTCCTATGATGGTGAGGGTCGTGTTAATCATGTCGAGTATACCGTAGGTACCGATGATTTTGAGTTGATCATCTCTTATTAAATTAAAAAATACCACAAATATTGAAACATATAAATATATTAATCGTAATATTGCAATAAAGGAATATCACTATGGGAATTACACGTTCAGATATTTTCAGCGATGACATCAACAAAACAGCCCAGCTGGCGAAGGCATTCGCCCACCCGGCAAGACTTACAATCCTCAGGCACCTTATCGGTTCAAAAGCCTGCATTGTTAATGATCTTGTTGATGTGGTAGGACTATCCCAGCCAACCATTTCCCAGCACCTGAAGGAATTAAGAAATATAGGTCTGATCAGGGGAGAAATAGAAGGGCCCAGGGTTTGTTATTGTATTAATGAATCGGTTTGGGAGGAAGTTAAGGAAATATTCAGTGAACTATTTGCCCTGTATGATTCCTCAAGGTCATGTTGTTCGTGAAGTAAAACTATTTTTATATATAACTATAAAGTCATGCATACAGCAGAAGAATTAAAGAGCATAGTAAAGGAAAAATATGGTGATATTGCTAAAAAATCCACCACATCCGACAGTTCCGGCTCATCTTCCACTTGCTGTGGAGGAAGCGAGGAAAAGACTGCCCAGACTAACAAGTCCAGTTGTTGCGGAGAGAGCGGAGAGAAGGATTATTCAGTACTGGCAGAAGATTATGCTAGCCTTAAAGGATATAATCCGGATGCGGATCTTCAATTGGGCTGTGGGATACCCACAAAATATGCCAAGATCCATAAGGGTGACACAGTTGTTGACCTGGGTTCAGGTGCCGGTAACGACTGCTTTGTAGCCAGGGCACTTACCGGCGAGAAGGGGCGTGTTATCGGTCTTGATTTTACAGAAGCCATGGTTTCAAAAGCCATAGCCAATGCTCAGAAACTGGGTTACAACAATGTGGAATTTGTCCTCGGAGAAATTGAGAAGATACCACTTCCGGATAATACAGCCGATGTGGTGGTCAGCAATTGCGTTATGAATCTTGTTCCTGATAAGGATGCCGCTTTTAAGGAAACCTACAGGATTCTGAAAAAAGGAGGACATTTCAGTATTTCTGATATTGTGCTGCAGGGTGAAATTCCGGAAGGACTTAGAAACGATGCGGCGATGTATGCAGGTTGTGTATCAGGTGCTTTACAAAAGCAGGAATACCTCGAAATTGTTCGCAAGGCTGGATTTAAGAACCTGGTTATCCAAATTCAAAAGAAAATGGAACTGGATGACGCCATCTATTTAAAATATTTTACTGAAGAGGAAGTGGTGAACTTTAAGAAATCATTTAAAGGCATCTTCAGTATTACCCTGAATGCTGAAAAATAAGGATTGGATTTTAGATCTTATCCTTTTAATTGATATGAAAATAAAATGAGTGAAAATAATTTATATCCGGCATTACAGCAGTATGCCGGATCTCTTGTGTTAAATTTTGACCATATTCCTGAGTACAGGAAAACTGATCTTAGTAAGGTGGCAGATTACATTTCTGACCATTTGTCTAAAAATGCCCTCGCAAAGTTAATATTTATCTGTACCCACAATTCACGCAGAAGTCATATGGGACAGATCTGGGCTCAGACAGCTGCGTTTTATTTTGGGATTGAAGGCATCAGAACCTTCTCAGGGGGAACAGAAGCCACTGCTTTTAATCCGAATGCTGTAAAAGCAATGACTGATGCCGGTTTCGATATTCAATCGAACGGGAAGTCTGATAATCCGGTATACAGGGTGCGTTTCGCTAATGACCAGGAACCGATGCAGGTATTTTCAAAGAAGTATGATGATAAAGAAAATCCACAGGAGGATTTTTGCGCTATCATGACGTGTTCAGACGCAGATGAAAACTGCCCCATCATTCCAGGTGCGACCTTGCGTATACCGATCACATATGAAGATCCCAAGGCATATGATGATACACCAGGTGAAGCAAAAGCCTATGCTGATAGGTGCCACCAGATCGGAACGGAGATGTTTTATACCTTTAACAGGGTCAGCAAAATGTAATAGATAATTTTGAGAGATCCGTATTGAATCCATCTTTTTTTTGAACAACTTTACACAGATTTATTAATAATTAAATGATATGAAAAAAGGGATATTTTTATTTGTAAGCACATTTGTAGTTTTTTTATGCATCCCATTCCTGTTGAAAAGCCAGTCGATATCACTTTTTAATGGTAAAGACCTTTCCGGTTGGGAAATTTATGGTACCGAGAAATGGTATGTGGAAGATGGACTCTTAATCTGTGAAAGTGGTCCCGATGCAGAATACGGTTACCTGGGGACGAAAAAGACTTTTAAAGATTTTGAATTGACCCTGGAATTCAAGCAAGAGGCCGATGGAAACAGTGGTGTGTTTTTCAGGTCATCGATTGAGGGTACTATAATCACCGGTTGGCAGGCTGAAGTAGCCCCTCCGGGCCATAACTCAGGAGGAATTTATGAATCTTACGGTAGGGGTTGGCTGATAAAACCAGATCCTGAAAAAGATAAGGCGTTGAAAATGGGCGAATGGAATACTATGAGGATCAAGGCTGAAGGCGATAAGGTAACGACCTGGTTGAATGGACAAATGATGGTTGAAATTGAAGATGCTAAAATCGGTGCAGCTGAAGGATCAATTGCCTTACAGATCCATTCCGGTGGTGGCATTAAAGTACTATGGAGGAATATTAATATTAAGGAATTATAGGTCTCTTTGTCATTCAAGATCGACCGGTATTAATCTAACCGGACCTGGTAAACCGGAAAGCATAGGTTCCCATTCTGAAGCATCAAAGGATTCATACTGTATATTCACAAAATTTATATCATAGTAGTTTTTCCATGGAATTGCATTCCTGTCAAGTTGGATGACCTGGTTAGCATCCAGGTTCGTTACCTTTAGCGTCAAAGTATTCCTGGACTCAAACTTGTCCATCGTTATAGTTTTACGGAAAGGTACCGACCAGAACGTACCCACATCATGGCCATTCAGTATAACTGTGGCCATATACCTCAAATCACCGAGATCAAGGATAAAGGCATCATGCATTCTGTCATTTTCCAGTAGATCAAAGTTTATTTGATAGGTCCCGGTTCCTGTGTACGTTGATATCCACGGGATCGATAATTCCGACCAGCCCATCAGGGAATCTATGAGATGATCTTTAAGGTTATAATCGTGTTCCGATCCTTCTATTTGAAGTGTCCAGCCTGCATTTAGGTCTATAACTTCTTTGTTTTCTTTTAGGTATTGCCAATTCTTTTCATTAATTGAATGAGTATACGTAATCAGAAATATTGACCGGCCGGCTTCGACCTGCAATCTTACCTGTCCACTTTCTTCGGAATTTCCAGGATCTGCTATTCCGCGTTTTCCAGATAAGGGATCATAGATCTCAGCCGATCTGTATTCTCTTGCCAGAGTACAATAGCCATCAAAATCAATACTGTCAAGATTGGAGATCAGATAAAGATGACCGGAATTGTGTGCCTTCCTGATATATTGCAGTCCCATCGCTGGAAATGTCTCAGGCCAGATATCATAATCAGCCAGGGTATTTGATAGGGTTGAATAATCACTACGGACAGGAACGGGAAAATCTATCCCGGGCTTATCCCCGAAAATCTCGGGATCCTGGATATTTGATTTAATACCTGGATGCATCGATGGCATTTCATCGAGGAATACCAATTTCATTCCTTTGTTCTGTAATACCCCTAAAAAGTGAAATGAATCCAAAGGCATAAATCTGGCTGGCGGAATAATTAACACCTTATAATTAGCTGGAATCATATTGGGATTCATGGCAAGAAATTCTATCTGTTCATCAGATATATAGTCGAAAGCATATCCCCAGTCAAGTAAAGATTGTGCCAGCATGCCGAATGGAGTATCAAACAACCACGATTTTGGATTATGTACACTTTGCATAATAAGATTTCCATCAAATCCCTGGTTATACCATAGATCGTAAACCGGGTAATAGAGCAGAATATCATTATCAGGAGCTGTGTTTTGCAGCATTAATTGACAATTTTTGATGTATTCGTTCAGTTCATCCATATATTCCCACAATGCAGCGTTGGGTCCAAAATTTGTCGATGCATAAAATTGGCGTCCCGGGAATCCATTCTCAAATGGAGAATAGGGAATTCCATGGTAAAAGATATGATTTATACCTGAGACAAAAAGCTCATCGATTTGTGGTTTTACCTGTGATAGACTCACTTTAAAATGATCCGCCAGCCATGTGCCGGTTTCCGAACTGACGAGTGGCTTTCCGAGGATATGTGCAGGAGATGATGCAAATTTATATATCAGCGGGTGTGGTCGTGCAAACTGGTCTTCATTGTAATCCAGGTCATAATCCACAAGAGGGATATTGAATTTGCTGCTGCCAAAACACTCTGTTTCAGGTATACTGGCATCTCCATACAGATCGAGCAGGTTCGATGGAGCACCATGGGCCTGGTATCGATATTGAACTTTATGTTCTTTACACCAGTTTGAAATCACATCTCCGACAGTTACTCTGACAAGATCGTTGATGAATGAATGATAATCCTGCCAATGGCGAAGATCAGCGGAATCATAGTGTTCTTTGAAAAGGAAGTTTTCGGGGAAATCATATCCCATCCTTTCCTCGAACAATTTTTTGAAATCCCTGGTCCAATCCGCCCCATAAACCTCATAAGAATCATTGAATATTGCCCTGAGTGGTAGCTCTTCTCTTTTTATTATCGTTAATAACGAATCGAACCTGTCCAGGAAAAAATGCATCGCTGCCGGATCAAGATGATCAACGACCAGACCTTCAGCGCCCGGTGCTGCTCTTTTAACCCGCTGACCTGTTGGTTCTCCATCAGGTAACAAAGAACTGGCTCTTTTGGCGGCATATTTTTCAGAGATCCATGGCCCTCCGTACGGCCATCCTGATCCTAAAGTCATATCGACATCCAGGTCCAGTCGTTCAGCCTCTCGTAGTGTATGAAATAGCATCTCAATCCATTCATCACTTAAATAATCCATAAAGTTTGGCTCATCTCCTTTTACACCATATATCGGAACTATTTCCACGCCACCTATACCTGCTTCTGCGAAAGCTTCCAGATGTTGGGTTATTCCTGCCTTGGTGACTGAATTCCCCATCCACCACCATCGTGTCCATGGTTTTGTGTGGGTTTCCACCTGTCCGGGATTGAATTTAGTGGATCTGCCGCATCCGGACAGAAATATGATGATAAGGAAAGTAAAACAAATGCAAAAGGATCTGACGAGGTGTTTTAGGTTATATTTTGGATTCATCGGGTCTTTGAACTATTTCCAGGATATTATAATTATATCAATGATCGTTTCCAGGATTCTGAAACATGCTACAAATAATACTTCCGAACAAATTCACATAAATAAATCAATTTAAAAGTCAAAATTCTAGTATAGGCCGGGTGCCCCCAATTATCAATCCTTTTTTTCTGTTATAAATTTGAGCGTCATCTTTAGCCAACCTTTCAGGCTATCGGTATTTCTTGTTACCTTCATGCGGGATAACGATCCGAAGAAGGAAGTATGAATATACTCGGCAATTTTTAATGCATCCAGGTCGTTTCTAATCTCCTTGATGTCTTGCCCTTTAGCTACTGTTCTGGCAATTTCATCTATCCAGTTCCTGAAATTCAGGTCAGCAACTTCAGCGAGCCTGTCATTTACTCCTCCCATTTCATTAGAAATATTACTGATGAGACACCCGGATTT
>CBDUBA010000044.1:0-31410 GCA_965365275.1 uncultured Cyclobacteriaceae bacterium
CGGATATTCAATATATCATTAATCCTTCCGGTATAAAGGAAAGGCCAAATGCACTTTTTGCAATCCTTCGCTGTAGCCTGACATTTTAAGTTTTGATTATACCCGTGGAAGTCTGGATTACTTGATGATTTTTTCATATATTGAGATTCTATGTTTGATGAAAATCGTCGGGTATCATTCATTATATATGGCGATTTTGTGGGGTATGCTATCTTGACGGGAATAGAGAAGGAAAATGTAAGAAAAAGACCATCGTGAACTTTCAAATTTAATTTTATGGATAGACGATCAACCCTGAAAAAATTTGGATTGGCTACTTCAGCTATATGGCTTCCGACATTAAATTTTTCGAAAACAAAGATCCAGAATGGATGGCTTAATGAATTCAGACAAAGATGGAATGTCTCGGAATTGTATAACCGGGAAGTATTTATGGCCATGCCTGAGGAATACCTGGATTATAAACCTGTGCCGGATGTGATGTCTTTTGGAAAGCAATTTTCACATCTATCCATGGGAATATCTGGATATGCCTCAATTATTCGGGGAGATGATGGTTTGGACGAACCAGGTTTAATGGATAGAAATATCATTTTTAAATATATGGAAAACTGTTCCGCTGAATTCACCAGCATGTTGGATGGCCTGGATGAGGAGCGATTGTATTCCAAAGAGCACAAGTATAAGGATGAGGAGATGTGGAAGGATTTCTCCATAGCAGATATTTTATTGCTGGCCTATCATCATACCGCACACCATCGTGGTCAGGCTATAGTCTATTTGAGATTAAAGGGAATTGAACCTCCCAAATACCGGTTCTAGGCGAATCCAAGAGGAACTGCTTAAAATGACCAGGCAGAGATGAATAGGTTCGGATCTTACGAAATGTTCATTTTCTTGCCCATGTGGACGATATGATAACGTTCCTGCAATGATCTTGAGAGTCTCAACTTAACCTCATACGGATAGGCATTGGTCCAGAATCGGTTTTCAGGAGTAACCTTAAAGGTATCCCGGTGTTGAGGGAAAATATACTCCGGTTCAAGGGCATTTATAAGAATTACAGATCTCTCAATATAGGTGTTATGTTCTGTTGGAGAGAAAAACAATACATCGATATCTTCCAGAAATAATTGGTCTTCCAGCAGTACTGAATCTCCCATTTGTAGAAAACGTTTGCCTCCCAGGGTGATCACATACCCGCAATCCTGGAGGTTTGCCTCATAATATACTGCGTAATTACGGTTCCCATGGATTGCCCGTATCGCCTCGACTTTAACGTCACCAATATGAAAAGCGGATCGGGGTTTTGCTATCTGTATCCTTTCTTCCGGAATTCGGATCTCTTCCCTGGCTGCCTTCAGACAACTCTCGGGCAGCACGAATTTACAGGCGCCTTCTGATACCAGAATCCTGGATGTTTCACGCTCAAAATGGTCACTGTGTTCATGGGTTACAAATGAGATGTTCAGTTCAGATGCAAGTTCCGCAGCAGTAACCGGTGAAATCACTTCCCTGGCTTTCGTCTCAAGCGGAAGGTCAGTCCCAATCAATATATTGTCAGATTTGATCAGCCAGCCGTTGTGCCCTACCCACCATACAGCAAGCCCTTTATTATGAGCTCGGATCTCGTCAATGAGCCTGGAATCTATTTTGGATTTTACATGAAAGCCCGGAAGGAACATGCCCATCCCAAGCATGATTGAATTCTTAATTGACTGACGCCTGTTCATATTATTATCGGTGTGAATTTTCCTTTTCTTTTTACTTTATTTCACACTAAAATATGTAAAAAACAGGCTTAATTCAATATATAATCCTGGAATGGTTGTCGAATGTTTTGAATACAAATATCAACCTGCTAAAGAGCCATCAATTGGATCAGGCATCTTGCCTATTTTTTCCCCTTTGCTTTTCCGTTGCCTTTTCCATTATTTTTTCCCTTATTCTTTGCATTATTTTTTAAAGCATGGAACTCGGGAGAACCCGGTTTTATACCCAATTCCTTGGCCATCACACCCCAACCTTTATCCTTATGGACCGTATAGACAGCAACGACCTGGTCTATACTCTTATGTGTAATACTGGCGATCTCGGCTGTAAGATATATATCACCGGCACTCATGCCAATCTCTGCAGACAGATAGTCTATTTTTTTCTCTGATATATTATATCCCATGCTGATATCTGTTTTGAATGCGCCGAAATCCAGTCTGGCATTTGCATCGAGCGTAACCAGAGAGTGATTGAGTTCGGGATCACTGGAATAATATTGGGCCTGTGCTGAATAGAAGCACAAAACGAGACAAATGATAATTAAGTGTTTCATAGCTGTATTAAAAATTATTAATGTCTACCTGTAAATATGAATGTCTACCTGTATATAACGTATCCTTCAAAGAACTTATTATAATCCAGATCTAAGTTGGGGCAGCTAACACAGTATTATAGCAGACCTTTCCCGGATAAAAGAAAATATCCTGATATATAATCCAAATCAAAACCAGATTTGTTAATAATTATCAGGATATAATCCTCCGACAATTAATCCTCCGACAATTTTTCAAAGCAGACTAGCTGTCAATACCAGCATGGAGGATATTAGTTTTGACATTGTTGCTTAAAGATATGAACCAGATTCTGCCCCCAGGCAGGCTGGAATGGTTCAGATCCGACATTATCAGGTTGCTCAAATAATTTCGCTGCTTCATCAAACATGGCGCACGGTTCAGAAGTATCCTGACCCATGTAATTAGCAGAGCCAAATTTGAATTGCCCGAGCATCAATACGGCCCTCGGATTTTGGTTGTTGAGGGTATAGGCCTGATTGAGAATCATACCACAATCCATCCCTAATTCCATGCCCCTGTCTAATGAAACCGACATACGGATCATAATCAAAAAACCCTCCAGGGCCAGCCTTTCGGACTCATCATGTTCTAGTTCTTCAATGGCATCAAGGTTCAGTTGGGCTGCATCCAGAAACGGATCTTTCTTTTGCAGATCTTCCTCCATGGAAGCCATCATTACTTTTGCATAGGCAGCATGATACTGAGGAAGCCATTTGTCTTTTTCAATTTCCCCGATCCGGTCAAATTGATTGGCTGCCTGCCGGAGGTCATCCATTGTTGTGGCTTGATTCAATCCCTCAAGAGCTTTTTTCATGGCTTTCTCGTAATTACTTTCACCGTAAGAAAATAAGGGATTTAAAATGATTGCGATTAATAATGCTGTTAATGTTCTCATAATTTTGATTTGTTTTGTTTTATAATGACCTTAATTGATTCATAACACCGTTCTTGCTCAGGGTAATGGTTACACCAATCAATATAAATCTTTTGGCTGGCGGTATAATGGCCCTCCGATTATAGAGGCCATCTTCATTGATGGTTTGTCCATATTCATATCCAAATACGTTATTAACACCGAATACATTGGTGCACATCAGGAATACACCGATGTTTTCAGATAGCATATGCGCCAGAGTTAAACTGAGATCATGAAAACTTTTAGTCCGGCCCATATTAAAGCCCACGGTATTCAGATCATTGTAAGGCCTTGGAGAGGCATATGTGTATGTCCCACTAAGGAAGGATCTGAGCCGGGGAAAGAATTGCTTATAAGCAATCGAAATATTATGTTTAGAGGCAAATATCGGTATGGATCTTTCAGGGAAGTCCCTGTAATCCCTTTCGGTATCCAGAAATGAATAGGAGATCCAGTAATCCACATGCTTCAGGCTGCTGTAACTATCCCGCCAGAAAATATCAAATCCCCTGGCGTAACCGCTTCCCGTATTATAATAACTTGAAGGATCATACATGGCATCCGGGTCGTATTTGACGAGGTTTTTATATTGTTTATAGTATCCTTCAATCCTGAATGTTTTTCCTTTATCAATGAATTGATAATTCAGTATATAATGATTGGATGACTCATTGCCCAGATTATTTACAATCCGCAGAAGATCCTCATTTGGGGATTGTTGGAATGAACCATAAGCAAATGAAACACTCGCCCTGTTTCCTAATTTGTATGCAAGGGACATCCTGGGATCTAGGGCGTATTCACCGTTGAGACGTGAATATTCTGAACGGATACCGATCCTGGCAAGCAGATCACTGGTGATATAAATATCTGCCTCAAGGAAGGTTGCCAGTATCCATTCTCTGAATGACAAGGTGTTGATCAATTCCTCACTATAACTTGAAAAAGAAAATTCATTGTCTCTCAGAAATACATCCATCCCGGAATTTACGGATACAAGACTGTTAATATCACCTGAAAAAGCTAATTTCAACTGACCACCGGAGGTTTCATCCTTTACCCTGGCTGTATCAAATGAATATACATCATGGTTTATCGAGTAAGAAAATCCGGTTAGATATGACCATTTTTTGCCTATGGAATTTTTATATGAGGTATTGAAATATCCATATAGATTATCAAGTTTAAGGGGGATCTTTTGCCCCGGATCATCAATGCTGTACTGATACATTTGAGAATTGGACCAGGTATAATTCCCGTAGGCCTTTATTATCCCCGATCTTCCGATTTTATTCCTGAAAACCAGGTTAGCATCCACCGATTCAGGGGGATCCACCCAATCAATATTTTGTGGAATAACAGCATAATATGGTTGCATGTTAAAATACCCTACTTTGCCAGCCAACGAAGTCTTATCAGTAGACAGACATTGAGCCGCTTCAACTCCAAATGGGATAAATGTCAGATCTGTTCTGGTCTGGTCTGCTTTTTCTTTTGTGCTAAGTATCAGTGCAGAAGACAGACCCTGGCCATATTCAGCTGAATAGCCTCCGGTACTGAAACTGGTCCCCTTGAACATAAATGGGGAGAACCGGTTGCGGGTTGGTGTATTTGGGATTGTGGTATGATATGGATTTATGACCCTCATCCCATCTATAAAAGTTTGTGTCTCATAATCGTCGCCACCGCGAACATATAGTTTTCCCTCTTCCCCAACTGTCTGGGTACCCGGCAGGGTATTGAGGACACCGGCAATATCTCCGGTGGCCCCGGCGGTGGTAACAATATCCAGTTCCTTGAGTATGGTTCTTTTGTTTTCCCCCCCGGCTTCAAATGATCCAGCTGTTATTGTAATCATATCCATCTGGTTTGAGGCTTCAACCATAGTAATATTTAATAATGGAGAATCTTTGCTAACGTCGATTGGAACATGAATGTCCTCATAGCCGATATACTTTACAATCAGTATTTGTGATCCTTTACCATCGAAATCAAATTTGAAGTACCCTTCATGATTACTGCTTGATCCATCATAGGTTCCTTCAATGAAAATGTTAGCACCTATTACCGGATTGTTTTTATCGTCAGTAATCTTCCCCTGGATGATTGTCTGACTTCGTACTATGCAAGGGATAAGAAGAAATATGCAGATTATATATGTTATCGATCTATACATTTAATGTCAATTAAATATTGACACTAAATTCAATCAGATTTTCTTAAAGAGGAAAAAAAAATCGCGGAGCAGTTGATTTATCCTGCTAAACCGTATATTATCTGATTTTGGACGGGCAACAGCTTCAGGTTATATCAGATGACTGATGACCTAGTTTACTTTTATTTTCTTCTTATTTACATCCAGTATTTATATTGTAATTCTGACGAGCAAATTGGATCAATGCTTCTTAAATTCGTTCAGGATCTTTTTGGCCTCTATAAGATCAGCTGAGTCATGCCCTTCCTTAAACCAGTCATATATTCCTTTCAATAATCCATAAGCTTCCCCTGTTTTCCCTTGCTTTTCCCAAAGCATTGCCAGGGCCATAGCAGCACGAAGTTCGAAGGTTTTTGCTTTTTGGTTACTGGCCAGTTTTAAAGCCTGATTAAAATTCTCTTCAACTTCAGTATCCGGTTTATTAAGTGCCTGCAGCGAGAGGCCCTTGATCCTGTACAATTCAGCAATATTCATACATGAACCTGTCTTTTTTATATGATCCAGGATCTTTTTGATCCAATCCAAAGCGGATTCCTGATCCCCGATGCGGTGAAAGAGTTCAGCGATAAAAGGCGCCATCGATACCGCAAAGGCTTTAAAGCCTATATCAAAACAGATATTAATAAGCTGTACTGCTGTATCAAAAGATGCCTGGTCTCCCTGGAATGCTTTGGCAATATAATAATAGACCTCTGCAGTGAGTGTAAAAATGGGATCTCCGAACTTCCTGACTATGGGCAAATATTCCTGCATAACCCTTTCAGCAGCCTGCCATTCCATGGAGTACAAACTATATATTGCAGGAAATGTATAAATATGGTAAAGGGTCATTGAATCTTTATGATCTTTTGCATAGGCAAGATGTTGATCGGACAGTTTTTTTGCCTGATCCATATAGCCCATTATCTGAAGACAAAGCATTTGCCAGGCCTTGGCGCCTATCTGGATATACCCGCTTGGTGCCAGTTCCCATGGAAAGGGTAAATCCGGATTGAATAAATCTATAACCCGTGAAAAGCCTTTATTCGCCTTTTCGAATTCACCTTTAATGATTGCCCCATCAGTTAGCTGGTTAACCACCAGTTCAAACCAATATCCGTTTTCCGGATCCCGGGTCAATGGCCAGATATAATCAGATATTTTACGCATCGACTTATAATCCTCCGTGTTGAAGTAATAGGAAAGTAAATTTAGCAGGATGAGGGCCAATTTAGGATTTACATCTATTTTTTGAGCTATTTCCCTGGCCTGGTCAAAGGTCTCTTTTACTTTGGGATGGGGAAATCCATGAGAGACCACAAAAGTACCTCCAAGAGTCAATCGAAAATCCAATTCCAGGTTGTTGCGATCCGTTTCACTTTGAACGTGATGCAACAGAGCCAATCCTTTTTCGAGATGAGCAATGGCTTCCTGTGCTGCATTTTTCTGGCTGGCCATCTGTCCGGCTTTTAACCACAAGGGGATTGCCTGAAGGGGTTTCCCGGCTTCTGTGTAATGATGAGCCACCAGTTCTGGTTGAATTCCTGTAATGTCCTTGAATTGGTTTTCCAGCACATCAGCCACGCGGTTATGGAGTTGTTGTCTTTTCCTTTTCAGCAGGGATTCATAGGCTGCATCCTGGATCAGGGCGTGTTTGAACTGATATACCTTTTCCTGATCGTTTCCTTCCTGATACAGTATTTCCAAATCTATTAGTTTGTACAGGGAATCTTCAAGGTTTTCGGAATGGTGTGGGACCATCGCATGCAGCATATCAGCTGAAAATTCACGACCCAGAACCGATCCCACCTGAACGATCTCTTTCACTTCATCGAGCCGGTCCAGACGGGCAAGCAAGGAGTCCTGTAAAGTAGAAGGAATAGACAAGGAACCGATAGAGCCGGTGAGTTCAAAGCCATCTTCTTTCTCAATAAGCAGGCCTGATTCCATAATGGTCTTGGTAATTTCCTCTATGAATAAAGGGACTCCCTCTGTTTTTTCTGCGATCTGATCAAGAATGTCATCCGGAAGTGATTTGCCATTTGATTGGTGGTGGCATATCTCCATCATATCGTCCGGTGACAGCCGCTGAAGATTGATCGTTGTTATATCAGACCCTTTCTGCCACTCAGTTTTAAATCCCGGACGGGTGGTACACAGGGTAAGCAGATTTTTACCATTGGTCTGTGTAATGAAGTGTTTCAACCATTCCAGGGAGGAAGCGTCTGTCCATTGCAGGTCTTCCCACACGAAAAGCAGGGGTTGTAATTCTGCTTTTGCTAAGATCAATTGCGTTATGCATTCCATGATTTTTTGCCTTTTAGCGAAAGGGCTCATAACCAACCAGGGATATTTCTCAGATGGAATGGAAAGGAATTCAGCCAGCAAGGGCAAAAAAGTCTTTAAGTCAAATTTCAATTCTATCAGCAGTTTTTCTAATCTTTCGATCTTATCCTCTGATGTATCCCGGACTCCGAGATCCAAAAAATTCTTTTCAATCATCTCAATGATCGGGTAAAAGGCACTATTTTGCTGATACGCAGAACTTCTTGCAATGGCCAGCTTACTATTCATATCATTTTCAATCAAGGCCTCCATAGTGTCCACCAGTCTTGATTTTCCAATGCCGGCTTCCCCATGAAGTACGACTGTATTGTTAATTCCATTTTTTGTTCTCTCCCAGAGATCGGTAAGGATGTTTATCTCGTTATTCCGACCTACAAGGGGTGACAAGCCCCTTTTTTTGGCTACGTCCAGACGGGTGATGGCATCGCTTTCATGCAGGACCTGGAAGATTTCCATGTGTTCGGATATCCCTTTCAGTGGATGCTTTCCAATGCTTTTCACCTCGAACCAACCATATACCAGTTTATGGACTTGGGGACTCATAACAATTCCGTTTTCAGGCGCTAATCCTTCAAGACGGGCTGCAATATTTACAGCCTCTCCCAGGGCAAGGTGATCATCGACTACGACCAATCCGGTATGAATTCCGATCCGTACATTCACCTCAGTTTTTCCTTCAGCTTTCCATTGCCTGTTGGATTCAGCCATAGCCTTCAGTATGTCTAATCCCGTACGCACGCCAGCCCTGGGTGCGTCTTCCAACCCTTCCGGGTAACCAAAATATACCAGAAGTCCGTCTCCAAGATATTGTGCCACATGACCACCATTTTTCCGGATCACATGCTCAGCTACCCGATGGTAATTCGTTATGACCGACCGGTAATCCTCAGGATCAAGTTGCTCAGAAAGTGGCGTGGAACCAACCAGGTCACAGAAAAGAATAGTCAACTGTCTTCTTTCAGCTTCTTTACTTCCTTTTGCAAAATCCTTTCTACTCTCTCCCTTGATGTTGGCTTGTTCTTGAATCAGGTTATTCCCACACTGGTGGCAAAATTTTGCCTCTGGATTGTTTTCTGTTCCACAGTGTGTACAGGTAAGCGAAAGTCTGGTTCCACAACCGGAACAAAATTTTGCTTCAATTGGGTTTTTATGTCGACAACTTGGGCAGGTTTTCATAAAGGCATTTATTTTCTAAAGTAGTGAAGTTTATAAGTGAAGCTCATTCAGATTAGAATTTGCGTTAATATCTTTCGATTTTGGAATAATATAAAATCCGGAATGTGTTTGTATGCTCAAAATAAAAAATATTATTAAGCAAAGCAAACATGAGCATTTCCTGGGACTGGCATCACTTTGAATACGGCCTTTCCCAAATTCATTGCCTTCTTTTAATCTTTAAAAGGTTTAGCTGGGGACGTACTTAAGACCCTGGTACTTTAAAAAAGAATAAATAGACAGGAATTAGAGTTATTCTGTATACTTTATCTGGCATCCTTGATCAGAAAAAGGTGTTCATGTTATCATATAAAGAGACCTCTTATTTCTGCAACTCAAATTTCCTTTTTGATGCATTGTTAGCCGTAGGAAAATCATCCGGGACAGGCTGCGTTACTTTGCCGGTAGCTGCCCATTCCACACCGCGTGTAAAAGAAATGATGAAGCCAACCCCTTCACAGGAATAATCGTCATGTCCCAGGGTTGTGTGAAAGACGCGCCCTTCACCATATTCTATTACCATAAGAATTGGTTCATGACGGTCTGTAGGGGCTTTGCCGGACATATCCTTTCCGGTTGCCAGAATGGTCATATTCTTCGCAGGCCCGCGTAACATGGCGTAACATTCATCTTTGGTGGTCATCCATTGCTCAGGCATTCCCTTTGTTATCGGATGATCTGGTTCCCGGATAGTTATCGGAATCTTATGCTGAGGTCCATGTGCACCTGCGCTGCCTTTAGAATCATCCCTTACCAATTCGCCTTCATTGGTATAATATACATAGGGCCCATTTTTTTCATTCCTGTCACCCCAGCCGCCCAGGCCTATCATTTCATTGAATCCTATCCATTCCGGCCAGGAATTGTCCGCAGCATGGACCACAACCAATCCGCCTCCTTTAATCATATATTTCTCAAGGTTTTTTTGGGTCTTTTCAGGGAGGTCTGCTGCATTCCATCCAAAATTGGAGACAACAACATCATAGGCCTCGAAATCCGGAGCAAAATCAGGATCTGCTTTAGGTTGGTCCAGATTCTGGGTTTCTCCAACACCGGCAAGGGGCAAATAATCTTTTTCCCGTTGGGCATTCCAGGTAAACTGGGTTCGCATGATATCTACCTCAAACAAACCGGTTTCTTCAAGGTATTGCCTCATCATAATCGTTGATTTTGGCCATACTACATGATTATTCTGTCCATCAATGATCAATACTTTTATTTTTGCTTCCACTGTAAATGATAGAATTATCAGAATAAAGGTGATGATTGATGTCTTTTTCATAATGGTAATTTAAAAAATTATTGCTCCGTATTATTTTGCCTGTACAGCAGATCTCAATTCGAAAATAATGAATAATCTGTTCCTCTTGAAAAATTCCCTGTTGATTTTTTTCTGAGTTATGAAATGATCAGTTTTTTATACATGCCACAAGAATATTGGAATTCAATGTATGTTCGGTGTAAAGTCATTTTTCAACCACAAATCCCAAAATAAGATAGTTAAATCGCAACCAAAGTAATTAGTTCTCGTTATTAATCGTAATAATACGATATTTCGATAAAACGATAAATTAAAATTATGGGATTAAGTAAAGCGATATTATTTTCAGATGAACAGAACAGGCTGGCAACCCTTGCCAAGGTCTTTGCACATCCGGCAAGGATAGCGATTGTTGAATACCTTTTCAAAAATCAAACTTGTGTTGTTAATACCCTGTTGGATGAATTGCCTTTATCGCAGTCTACTATTTCTCAACATCTCAAAGAAATGAAGAACGCCGGGATCATTAAAGGGGAGGTAGAAGGGACAAATATTTGTTATTGTTTGAATTCTGAAGTGATGCTGGAATTATCAGATAAGTTGAATCAGCTTGTAGGAGAAATTAAAAATTGTTGCTAATGAATATAGTTGCCAATCTTATCGCATCAAATGACCGGTTTTATGAACCAGAAGAAAGAAACGACTCAAAAAATTCTGAAACGAAGAAAAACAATATCAGGATCAAAAAGGATCTTGAGTCATTCGATTACAGTTTAATCCAGATCATCAGATATTTAAAAGAAATACATAAACTGTCGGATAAAAAGGGAGGGTTTACCTTAAACTACCTTGTTGAATTGTTCGATAAAGATATACCGGAATACAACAAAAGCCTCTTGCTTAGGAAGATAAATACTATAGGATTTGACAAAATGAGGGAAACATTTGAAAGAATCAATATGGAATGTGAAGATTATTTCTGTGAGTCCGAAGATCTTTTCGGGATTTTTAAAAGACATCAATTCAACAAGAAGTTGATAAGCACGGAATCGGAAAAACTTCGACAAGTCATCCAATATATACATATCACTCTGATTCATGTGAATATTTTACATAAAAAGGGCATATCCGCACCGGCAAGTTTGATCTGTTCCAAAAAGGTTGCTTTTAAAACAGTTGAACCTTTTGTGCAGGAGGTTGAAATACTACTGATGAATATTCTGAACCAACATAAAATAAAAAGACCATCACAGGTTAATGGATCCTCTCTATAACTTCCATTCCCATTCTGCCATTATGATATGGACAGGTCCAATAATTGGCTTTATCCCGGCCTGCCGGTTCACCGGATTCTGACACCAGCGCATACCATCCACCATGTTCCTTATCTATAAAATTTTCCTTGATATACTCCCAGCTTCCAATTGCTGTATTTAAATAAGCTTCATCTTCGGTGATCTCATAAGCATTCAGGTAACCAACAACAGATTCGGCCTGTTCCCACCACGACCTGATGGTAACAACATGTCCCGTAGAGAGATCCTTTTCTGTCAGCATACTCCCATCCGCCTCTATGCCTTCGCTGGCTGCATCGGCGATCTTTATGCTTAATTTTTCCACTTCTTCCAAAAGACCAGGATCATTGAGTAACCTGGCTGCTTCCACAATCAGCCAGGCAGCCTCTATATCATGTCCATAGGAGTCAATCTGAGTTGTTGCATTCCAGTTTCTATCCAGGAAATAAATAAGGTGAAAGGTTTCTTTATCGACTATTTTCTCAATGAATACATTAAGTATATTCCTTAGCCTTTCTGCCATGTGTTTTTCCGGCCAAACCCTGTACAGACCAGCATAGGCTTCCACCAGATGAAGATGCGTAATCATTGTTTTTTCATCCTGCGGTGAATTTTCGCCGATCAAAAAGTCATGGCTTCGTTCCCAGTTCCTGGTAAAAACTTCAAAATATCCATTCAAGTCCTTATCCAGGGCATGTTTTTCAAGTAATTCAAAGATCTCTATGGCAATATCCAGGGCGCTCTGGTCCCCGGTTGCCCGGTAATATTCTGCAAAAGCATATATAAAATAGGATTCCGTTAATGTATGTTTCCGGGTATCTTTTGGGTCTCCTTCCATGTTTACCGTTCTGTATGCCCCGCCAAATTCCTCATCCAGAAAATGGTCAACAATATAATCTCTAGCATAATTGGCTAAATTCAAATAGGTGCTGTCTTTTAAAACCCGGAAAGCGGAAGAGAAAGTCCATAAAATTCTTGCATTTAAAATACCACCTTTGTCAGCCTCAGGATATACTTTTTCCTTAGCATCTACCCGCCCGTAGAAACCTCCGTTGATTGTGTCCGGTATCGTCGACATCCAGTAGGGTAGAAGATTTTGAGTCAGATCCTCTGATATTTCCTCTTTAAGCTCAAAAAGTATTGTGTCTGGTTCATTATCCGGGTGCTTACCTGATGTACAGGAAACCAGGGAAAGCATAATAAATACGAGTACTATGTAGATACCAGATTTATTTAGAGAAGACATATTTGATCATTTAAATTTTTAGTTGCGATAAAAAAAATATTCCATCTGACCAGGTTTGGGATTTAATTTAGCACATTAATCATAAAAAATAATTACCCGGTGATAGATTTTAAATAATCAAAAAATTATATGATATTACATGCCGGCTGAATTTCAGGAGATCCTGAAGAAGCGGATTTTAATCCTGTCCTAAAGAAATGAACCAAAATATATCTAATATGAATTACAAAATATTATTATCGATATTCTTATCCATGAGCTTGCTGTTTGTTTCCTGTCAAAGAAGTTCTGATAGCTTACCAGAAAGTTCAGGATCTCCCATACTGGATAAAATGCTGGCACGTGCTGATTCTTTTGAATTGGATACACCTTACAAACCGCCCCCAGGAGATACCTTGTCACTTCATGCCTCAGGATTTGCCAAGATCCTATGCTCGGCGGTATTTATAACAGGGCTGGATTTTGAATTTGCGGCTGAAAATATTGGATATTTTACGGCGCCCTACGAGATCCGGCCTTATCTGTCGGACAGGAAACTGGATATGGAAAACAAAGCGGTTCACATAACCCTTCCCAACGGAACAGTACGAACAGCTAAATATTTTGAAGACCAGGGGTGTATCTGTTTGCAGGAAGGATCCAATGAGTTGAATTTTGATCCGGTTGACATTGAGTCCGGCCTGCCTGATCCTGATACTCAATCCTGGCCGATGGGAGATGACCTGTCTGATATTGAAATTCCGGAGGGTATCAACCTGCAACTCATACAGCAAGCCATAGATACGGCATTCAGAAATCCTGCATCGCTTACCGCTGCTTATTTAGTTACCTATAAAAACAAAATTGTGGGAGAAAGATACCGGGAGGGCCTTGGCAAATATACAAAACTAGAAAGCTGGTCTATGGGGAAAAGTTTAACAGCAACATTAATGGGATTATTAATCAAAAAGGGTACCTATGAACTCCACCAACCCGCTCCCATTCCTGAATGGCTTGAAAATGAGGATGATCCAAGGGCAAAAATAAGAATATCGGACTTGCTCCATATGTCCAGTGGTTTAAGGTTCAGGGCTCCCCAGGATCCTGATTTTGACAGGTCAATCGGGTATCCCGATCACATATATGTGTATACCGGAGCGGTGAATACTTTCGAATGGACGGCAAACAGGAATCAGCAATGGCCTCCCAATACCGTAGGCAGGTACCGGAATTGTGATCCGGTACTGGTCAATTACCTGGTCAGGCTGGGTGTTGAAGGAATGGGAGAGGAATACCTTAGTTTCCCACAACAAGCCCTGTTCGATAAGATCGGTGTCAGGAATATGGTAATGGAAACAGATCCATATGGTAATTTTTTGTTACAAGGCTATGAATTTGGCACAGCGAGGGATTGGGCTAGACTGGGAAACCTTTACCTCAATGATGGGGTGTGGATGGGAGAGCGTATATTGCCGGAAGGTTTTGTGGATTTTGTCAGCACTCTGGCTAAACCATGGATTGATGATGGACGACCAATATATGGAGGATTTTTCTGGATAAATGGGAATCGTGATTTTCCCATCCCTGAGAACGCTTATTTTATGGCAGGGGCTGGGGGGCAATATGTGATCATTATTCCAAGTCATGATCTTGTGATCGTGAAATTATCCCATTATAAAGGAGGCAGTATAGGCGCTGCGGATTTCGCTACGTCACTTAGAATGATCGTGGAGGCCGTTTCGGAGTAACAGGATCAATGTAGCAAGCATCCCGATAAGTGCAAAGCTGGCCAGGAACAGGAAATAATTCCGGAATCCGGGAAAACCTGGAGCAGCATCTATGATCCGGCCACCGGCTGAATAGAAAAAGATATCAGGCGTAAATCCTATCACGGAGATCAGGCCAACGGCTGTCCCCGTATATCTGCCCCGTACTTTGGTTTCTCCTATAAGGGCAAAATAAACGCCTCTCAATGCATAAACTGCTATAAAAGTAAATATCAGATTTGCATAAATGATATTCATATATTTTGGTTCCGGATAGAAAAGCATAAGAAGGATATAGCTCATCAGTGCGCCTGTAAATGCGATCCCGATTACCCTTC
This sequence comes from uncultured Cyclobacteriaceae bacterium, assembly GCA_965365275.1. Taxonomy (GTDB): domain Bacteria; phylum Bacteroidota; class Bacteroidia; order Cytophagales; family Cyclobacteriaceae; genus JAGTVG01. Next base: position 14,908 of record CBDUBA010000044.1, read on the forward strand.
TGGAAGTGATCCTGTCTGCAATAAATCCCGCAGCTACCGCTGAAAAAGCCCTCAGGTATGAGGCATTTGACATATATCTCGCGGCCAGTACTTCATCCATACCAAGGATATTAACCGCATAAGTGGTATAGTAGTCAAGCCCTTTATAACCCACATAGGCACAAACAACCACCAGGGCCTGTAACCAGACAGCCGGATTTCTTAACACATATTTTATACCGGGGAATCTTCCAAATTCACTTTTTTTAGTTTCCAATTTGGAATCCGGTATAAAGAACCACACCATGATAGCAGCTGCAACGGTAGCCAGGCTGTAAAAGTAAATAACAGTTCGCATGGCAGCAGTTCGATTTTCGAGATTAAAAGCATCAATATCCTCGGGTAGGACGTAAGCTAACAAGATAACCGCCATTGAGGCAGCTCCTGCACTGGCCAATCCTCTTCCGCCATCCAGCAATCCAAAGGCTTTTCCCTGGGCAAACTCCCCTCCCCATTCTCTTGTGGCCCTGATCATGGCCGCCCAAAGCAGTAAAACTGTTGTTATTCCCCAATATCCAAATATCAATGTTAAGCCTGCCTGCCCGGGAAACATCGCAAAAAATATACCACCAAATGCAGTTGCCACCAATGAAAAGGCGATCAGTTTACGTGCAGAGATCCGGTCTGCGATCATGCCTCCGGGTATATAGGAAAGCATAGCCATTATGCCATAAACAACAAAGGCATCGCCAAACTCAGCATTGGTCATATTCAATACCTCCAGAAGGGTCGGACGAAAATACCGGGGAATATGGAAGGGAAGGCTGAAAATCATTTCGCCTGCCAGGATTAGGCAGACAATAACAAGCCATCTTGGAGTGTGTTTTTTTGATTTCAGATCTTCTTCCGGCATGAAGCATGCAATAAAGTTAAAAATCGCCGAAAATCCTAAATATCATATATTACGGGCTAGAGAAATCGAATATCTTATAAATCCGTTGATGCGATATTAATTTTTAATACTTTTAATTTTATTTATCTTGTCCTATTATGTGGTTGATTATATTATTGATACTGGCAATTGTTTTCATCATCATTTCCACTTCTGTCTTTAAATGGCATCCGTTTCTTTCACTCATAATCGCCGCCTTCGGTTTTGGAATATTTTCCGGGACCATGTCATTAAATGAGGTTGTACAGGCCGTAAACGGAGGATTCGGGAATACCATTGGCTATATTGGAATTGTTATCCTGGCAGGATCCATCATAGGCAAGTTTTTGGAAAAGTCCGGCGGGGCATTTAAACTGGCTACAGGGGCTTTGAAAATTGTTGGTAAAAGAAATATGCCCCTGGCAATGAGTATTGTGGGGTATATAGTGAGTATCCCCGTTTTCTGTGATTCTGCTTTTATTGTATTATCCCCACTATCAAAAGCGCTGGCAAAAACGATTAAAATATCATTTGCCGTGATGGCCATGTCGTTAAGCCTGGGATTATTTATTACGCATCACCTTATACCACCCACGCCCGGACCCGTTGCAGCCGCCGGAATCCTGGAAGCTGACCTGGGGACCGTTATCTTGTTGGGTCTGCCTGTAAGCATACTGGGACTGGTGGTCGCTTGGCTTTTTTCTGTACGATATGCCAAGAAATTCACCATTACCTTAGAGGAGGGCCCAAAAGCCGGGTCAGGAGTAAACAAGGAAGAAAGTGAAGAAATAAGATCAGGTTCAAGCCCTGAGGAAACATTTAAAGAGGATAATACAGTCCTGAATACTTTCAATGAAGGGCCCTCTCTTTTAAAATCCCTGCTTCCTATATTCATCCCCATCATACTGATCATCCTCCGTTCAGTCAATGATCTTCCTTCGACACCTTTCGGATCCGGGAATGCCGCTATGATGATCGGATTCATAGGTCAGCCATCCATTGCGCTATTGATTGGCGTGGGACTGTCATTTCTACTTCCTGTAAAATTCAATAAGGATATGTTATCGGCATCAGGTTGGCTTGGAGAAGGTATCGTCGCCGCTGCTACTATCATTATCGTAACGGGTAGTGGAGGAGCTTTCGGGAAAGTCCTGCAGGAATCCGGTATAGCTGAGGTGGTAAAGGAAAACCTTTCAGGAGCACAGAGTTTAGGGATTTGGTTGCCAATAATAATTGCCATGTCTCTAAAAATTGCACAGGGATCAGGTACCGTATCGATTATAACTACAGCCAGCCTGATGGCTCCCCTGGTCGTTTCACTCGGGATGGATTCTCCGTCGGCCAGGGCGCTGGTGGTTGTGGCCATAGGTACTGGTTCCATGATCGCCAGCCATGCGAATGACAGCTATTTCTGGGTAGTGACCCAAATGTCGAATATGACAGTAAACCAGGGGTATAGATTACAAACCATGGGAACCCTCATACTGGGAATTTGTACTTCGTTAATTGTTTATTTAATGAGTTTATGGATCTTATGATCAGGATATTTAGTAAATTGAAAAACGGTTTAACGCTCAAATGAAAGAATTTAAGTTAACTAAGATCAGGCGGCATTTTCCCGATAATGCCCTCAAGGATGTTGGCAAAACATGCCGCGAAGAACTGCAGAAATTTAAAGGTCTGATTAACGAAAATGCAACCATTGCCATAGGGGTGGGCAGCAGGGGTGTCGATAATATTCAACTGATCACAAAGGAAGTGGTTGAATTTGTGAAATCGCAAAACGCCAATCCGATCATAATTCCTGCCATGGGAAGTCATGGGGGAGCAACCGCTGAAGGACAGATCGAGATCCTGAACACTTATGGAATAACGGAAAGTACTGTCGGAGCTCCGATCCGTTCATCTATGGATGTAGTTGAATTGCCGAATAAAGGTGTTCCGGATCCTGTTTATATGGATAGGAATACATTTAATTCAGATGGGATAATTCTCATTAATAAGATTAAACCCCATACTGATTTTCATGCTACCTATGAAAGCGGACTGGTTAAAATGTCGGTTATAGGACTCGGGAAGGAACTTGGGGCAGCTTCCATACATCATTATGGGGTATATGGCCTTACAGACCTAATCCCCGAAGTGGCTAAGGTTATTTTCGGAACCGGAAAGATCCTGGGAGGCATCGCTTTAATTGAAAATGCCAATGATAAAACAATGTTACTTCAGGCTATTGAAGGAAACAAGATCATGTCCCTTGAGCCTGATCTGCTGGATATATCCAGGGCGAATATGCCGGCCTTACCGGCAAATAAGTTGGATGTGCTGCTCATTGACCGGATGGGTAAGAATTTAAGCGGGGCAGGTATTGATACCAACATCATAGGGAGGGTCAGGATTTTCGGTCAGCCTGAACCTGAAAATCCGGATATCCGGTCGATCGTAGTTTCAGATTTAACCGAAGAGTCCCATGGAAATGCAATAGGTATCGGACTCGCGGATGTGATTACCAGGAATTTGTTCAACAAGATTAACTTCGAAGTGACCAACAAGAATGTAGCAACCAGCAGCTTTCTTGAACGTGGAAAGATCCCTATCGTAGCTGAACATGATCATGCTGCCTTATTGCTAGCCTTACGGAATTGTGGCTTGGTCAAAGAAGGTGCTGAACGTATTATCAGGATAAAAGATACCTTGCACCTTAATGAATTATATGTTTCTGATGTGCTTTTGGAGGATTTGAAGGATGATCCCCTGGTTGAGGTGGAATCACGTAAAACGGATGTTTTTAATGAACGGAATTTTTATAATCCCTTTTAATAGCCCATCATAAACTCCGGGAAGGAAAAGATCCTGCTCAGGATCATACAATGGTTTTAATCCCGATCCGGAATGTTTTCACCTGGCCCGAATTATTTGGCTCCTGATAGTTATCTGGCATTATCGCGTAGAGCCCCAGAGGGTGGCAGGCAAAATAATAGTATTGGATTACTAAAATTTTACTTACAGGTTATTTTGGGGAGGTCTGTGGATAGAGCGGATAGAAGCAACTTTTCTTTCTTTAGAATATTCTTCAAGAAAATCAATCAGTTCTGCAACCGAGAGATTATAATATTTATCGGGTTGATGAACTTTTTTCACTCCTTTTTTTATTAGAAATTCATAAGCATTCATATTAATACATTCAGGTTTTCAGAGATACATAATTCATTCAGGTAATTATTTATACTGATAGAATCACTCTGAATGTATGACTCGGGGAGTTTTCAGGAGTGAACAGGAAAATATTTGTAGTGAATAAGGGATAATAAAAATCCCGCAATACCGCGGGATTTGATATACTATTTTTTGCTGATTATATGACTATCTTAATAATATTCTAGTCCCACTGATCTGGACTTTCCTGAGTTGATCCGCCTTCCTCTGTTGGTGTTACGATCTCGTCCTCTGAACATGATGAAAAATAGCTTGCTGAAAATGTTAATAAGGCCAGAATAATAATTATTTTTTTCATAGCACAATAAATTTAGGTTAAAATTGGTTAAGTAAATGATTTTAATTGCAAACCTCTTTGTGAATTTGGCCAGCTGGGATCAATACCTGAATTTGGTTGTTTTTATAATTTGCTGCGGTAAAATTAATGCTGCTGCGAACCCAAAAAAAATAAAAAAATCCTGCTTTGTTACGTGTGTAACAAATGGCTTGAAATGTGATAATACTTACGGGCATGTTGATTTATCCGGTAAATAATAACCAATCATTCAATGGGATGGTCACCATTATTAACACAAAAAGGATACAATCTTTCTACATGCCATTCGTTTTTTATAAAAGAGATACAGAGACTATATTTTAATAGTACTGTTCTTATTGTTTGACCATAAAATGCATGATTTGAAAAAGGTTCTTTCCAGCTTTATTATCTTAATTATTCTTTTTTCTTCCTGCGGGCCCAAGCCTATGTATAAGACCCGGGAGGGTAAAAGGAAAAAGAAATACTATGATATGCATCAATATGACAGGTATGACAGGGATTATACTTTGACAAAAGAGATGAATAATCCCAAAAAGAAAAAAGATAAGAAGAAAAAGTACAAGTTCGATTAATTCAGTATTAAAAATCCAACCTGTCGATTGTCTAAGGCTGTTACAAGAATAATTGGCCAATAAAATGATCTTAAAAACCCCAAAATGCTATAAATCATTAACCATGAAACGACTTATAATTTTTCTGACCTTGATACCTGTTTCTCTAATCTCCTATTCCCAGACCCAGGATGAAATTTATCAGTTGGAAGAGGAAAAGACATTTTTACAGGCTAAGATTGATTCAATGTATCAGCGAATCGATGAAATTGATCTTTTATTGGGCCAGGAATTCAATGCCGAGGATAAATTAGCTTCTATGATTGAAAAATACGGTAAGAAGAAAGGGCCTATGATCGCTGATGGAAGAGTATGGGTTGGCGTATCCCCTGAAATGGCTATAGATAGCTGGGGTAACCCGGACAGCAAGAAGAGATCAGAAGGTTCATGGGGTGTTAATGAAACCTGGTATTACCCGGATGGAAAATATATTTTCTTCGAGAATGGGCGTCTGTCGAAGTGGAAAGATTAACCTGGCCTCCTTAACCAATAGGAGAACTTCGTAAAAGCGTAGAAGAACAACAATCCAAAAACAAAAACAAGAACTGTAAAGAGTAGAAGCATTCCTTCAGGTCGTATTATAAACACCGCTCCGATAAACTGTACTGTAATTATTATATACAACAACCAGCTTACGAAATCACGGGTTTGCCGGTTAATATAATACGCACCCATCGGGGCCCCGATAAGTACTACCGGTATACTGACCAGCCAGTAATTAAACTCTTCCTGGGCGAAATCCTGAATTATAAAATAGTGAAGTGAAAATCCCACCAATGAATTTATAGCCATAGCGACGACGCTGGTTGGGGTAGCCACTTTTTCCGATAATTGGTATCTTATGGTGATATAGGCAAAGCTGAAAATATCAAGACCACTCCCGAGTATAGAACTCAAAGTCCCTCCGGAAAATCCCACGATAAGAAGCATTATTAATTCAATCCTGGACAGTACGGGCATACTTTCCAATACCTTACGCTTGAAAATGACATTTATGTAAAAAAGTATAACACCAAAGCTGAGCCAGAAGGTAACAAATAACATTTTTGAAAAGGCGGCAGGCACATAGGGTACAATAAAATAAGTTCCGAAGATAATCCCGATCCCCCCTCCGATACTGGCCGGTACAAGGTACTTGTATTCGATGGGGTATTTATTCCTCAAGATGATCAATGCGGCCGCAGTCATTCCAACACTCTGGATGGCCAGGCTGAAATTCCTGGCTGTATTCGGCATGATGTCGTATGCCAGGGTCATGACCGGAAAAGCGATAGCACCTCCGCCCTCTGAACTTGCACCGGCAATAAAGGATCCGAAGATCATAGTGACTGACATGAACCAATTGTCTTGAAATAATGACCACTGGTTTGTATCAAGCATATAGATCACCCATAGAAGCAATAGGATCACAATTGGGATCAGGCTTCTGGTGTTTAATTTAGAATGGTTTGATTTTCCTTTTCTCTTCATGTAATATCGCCGGATTTAACTTCTTTGGCAGTATAGGATGTGTATTGATTTACCATAACTGGGAATTCATGTTTTGTCGATTTTTATTTTCCATTGAGAAGGATATCATTTAATTCATTAATGTTTTATTTTTCTTCTGAACAATAAATATAACCACTAATATAAATATTAGGTTTTTGAAATTGTGGTTGATTGCATTTCATTAATATTGATTCTATATTTACGCCTCTTTAAAATAAGATCTTTGAAACCTCCAACCATATCTTTTTTAAACTATTGGTAACCTTAATAAAAATTGTATGATTTTCGAGAAAGTTAAATTCATGAACAGATTATATATTCTGTTTCTGTTTATAATGCTCCCTATATTATCAGGCGCTCAGGTAGTTGACACCACACTTTACAATACTTTAAAACCCAGGGCTATAGGGCCTGCCGGGATGAGCGGCCGTGTAACTACAATAGACGTGTTACTTGCCAATCCCGATATAATGTATGTTGGGACGGCTTCCGGCGGATTGTGGAAATCGGAAAGTGGAGGTACTGCCTGGGAACCGATCTTTGATAAGTACGATGTCGCCTCTGTCGGAGCCTTGGCCCTTAACCAGAAGAATCCGGATGTTATCTGGGTAGGAACTGGTGAGGGAAATCCAAGGAACAGTCAGACCAGTGGAAATGGAGTTTATAAAAGTATTGACGGGGGTAAAAACTGGGTGCATCTCGGGTTAGAAAATACCAGGAATATTCATAGAATAATAATTCACCGGGATAATCCCGATATCGTTTGGGTAGGAGCCCAGGGTTCCGCCTGGGGTGAAAGCACCGAAAGAGGTGTCTTCAAAACCACGGACGGTGGTAAGACCTGGCGGAAAGTCTTGTATGTGAACGAAAAAACAGGGATAGCAGACCTGATCGTAGATCCGGTCAATCCGGATAAGCTCATTGCAGCAATGTGGGAATTCAGAAGATGGCCCTGGTTTTTTAACAGTGGTGGCCCAGGCTCCGGCCTGTATATTTCTTATGATGGTGGTGATTCCTGGGAAGAACGTACTGATAAAGATGGATTGCCTGAAGGAAATCTTGGCAGAATAGGACTTGCTATAGCACCAAGTAATACGGATATCATATACGCTTTGGTTGAATCCAAAAAGAACGCACTGTATGTTTCGAAAGATGGTGGTTTCAAATGGAAAAAAGTTAGTGATAAGAATATCGGGAACAGGCCTTTCTACTATGCGGATATCTATGTTGATCCGGTTAATGAAAACAGGATCTACAATCTTCATTCAATAGTTACCTTCAGTGAAGACGGTGGAAAGACATTCGATACCATGCTTGCTTACGGAGGTAGTTCCACGGATATACATCCTGACCATCATGCCTGGTGGGTGCATCCTGATGATCCCTCTTTCCTGATCAACGGGAACGATGGAGGACTTGCCATATCAAGGGATAGGGGTCGTACCTGGAGATTTGTAGAGAATCTCCCCCTTGCACAATTCTATCATATTAACTATGATATGGAATTCCCCTATAATGTCTATGGAGGAATGCAGGATAATGGCTCCTGGAAAGGCCCGGCTTATGTATGGAAAGCAGGAGGAATCAGAAACAGCTACTGGCAGGAATTGTTTTTCGGGGATGGCTTTGATGTAGTGCCGGATCCTGATGATTCCAGATATGGATATGCCATGTCTCAGGGCGGATTTCTGGGATACTATGACTCAGAAACCGGAAGAACCCAGATGATTCAACCTGTTCATCCGGAAGGGGAAGACCTTAGATTCAACTGGAATGCAGCCATTGCACAGGATCCTCACGACAACAGTACAATCTATTATGGCAGCCAATTTCTACATAAAAGTACAGATAAAGGGCAGAATTGGTCGATTATTTCTCCTGACCTGACCACTGATGATCCTGAAAAACAGAAACAGATCGAAAGCGGCGGATTGACCTATGATGTAACCCAGGCGGAGAACTATTGTTCCATAATTGCCATCGCCCCAAGTACCCTCGACAAGGATGTAATATGGGTCGGAACGGATGATGGAAATATTCAGCTAACCAAGAATGGAGGCCAAAGCTGGGAAAATCTATCTAAAAAGATCAAAGATATGCCGGAGGGTGCATGGATACCTCAAATTGTTCCCTCCGCGTATGCTGCCGGAGAAGCATTTGTTATTGTCAATAATTACAGAAAGGATGATTGGACACCTTATCTGTATCATACCAGTGATTTTGGTAAATCATGGCAAAACCTGGTGGAGGGAAATAAAGTATGGGGTTATACCCTGTCCGTGGTGCAGGATCCCGTATCGCCCGATCTTTTGTTCCTGGGTACTGAATTCGGTCTTTATTTTTCCCTTGACAAAGGACAAAACTGGATAAAATGGGGGGAAACCTATCCAACGGTCTCTACAATTGATTTGAAAATACATCCCAGGGAACATGACCTGATTGTTGGTACATTCGGCCGGGCAGCCTATATTATCGATGACATAAGACCTATCCGGGATATGGCAATAAATAGTAAGGATGGTAAATTAAGCGGATTGTATCTATTCGAACCTCCGGTAGCTTATCTGAGTGCCAGACAGCAGGCTTCAGGTTCCCGTTTTGCCGGCTATGGCATTTTTGCCGGTGAGAACCGGCCAAGTGGGGGTAGTATAACATATTACCTGGAATCATTGAAGATGGATACCGTAGATACAGATGGCGTAAAAGAGGTTAAAGAAGTAAAAAGTGACAGCCTTTGGGTGGAATTCTTCAATGAAAACAATGAAAGGATCAGGAGGATAAAAATAGGTGCCAATAAAGGCTTTAACCGGTTCTTCTGGGATCTTGAACGGAAAGGTGAAAGATACCCCGGAACACCTAAGCCAGAATCTAAAGAGGTGTCTGATCCCGGTGGTCCCAACGTCCTGCCGGGAATTTATATGGTGAAGATTCAGTATGGGGAATTTGTTGATTCAACGAATATTGAAGTAAAACTAGATCCTCGAATAGAATTTAACGAATCAGCTTTAGAGACATTGGATTCGGATATTGATAAGGCCCAGGCTCTGGTAGCCATGGTAACAGGAAAAGTGGATCAATTGAACGAAATCAAAAAATCAATTTCCTTGGTGGAAAAAATGCTGTCTGATGACAATATCTCCATGGATATTAAGGAACGAACAAAAGTAGCAAAGGATACGATCAAGTATTTCATTGAGTTGATCAACGCCCCTGAAGATATTCAGGGTATTCAAAGATCGCCTGATATTTTGTCAACCAGGCTTTCAAGGTTAAACTACTATATTAGTTCTGCCATCGACAGGCCAAATCAATCACAGCAGATCATGATGGCACAGGTGACGGAAGAAGTTGAAAAAGTTATAACTCAGATCGATCTTTGGCTTGATAAAGACTGGGCAGAAACACAAGAAATCATTGAAACAGCCAGGCTAAGTCCGTTTAAGAAAGAAAATGAGTAATAGTAATTAATATCTATTTTTAAAATAAAAGTTATGAAAAATTCAATAAGATTATTTCCTCTAGCAGTGATTGTCATTATGCTGTTTATGGCAGGATGTGCATCAACCAAGAAGAGCAAAACCTCTGTACCAAACTATATCGGACAGTGGAATTACGTATTATCCCTGCCTGATCAGGATATTGAAGGCTATTTGAAATTCAGTCAGGAAGGTGATGTGGTATCTGGTGTCGTCGGAGGAGATGAGGGGGAAACTCCCTTGTCGGATTTTGCCATTGATGAAGAAAAAGTATCCGGGACCTTTGAAGCCATGGGATACGAAATACAGTTAAATGGAAATTTCGAGGGAGATGTATTAAAAGCAAGCATGTCAGCTGCGGGTTACGATTTCCCTTTTGAAGCTACAAAGCAGGAATAATACTTGCTAATAAAAAAAGGTGACTTTGCTCACCTTTTTTTATTTTTTGGAGATCCATTTCGGGACATAGATGGTTTCTATAGCTTGTAGTATATCTGCCCTGCTAATTTGCCCGATGAGTTTTCCTTCTTCGTTGATAACCAGTAATCTTTTATATTTTGTTTCAAGAAATATCTTGGCTGCATCAACTACATTAGCAGAAACATCTATGACTTTCATTACACTGGTCATATATGATTCTACCTTAACATTTGCGATGGGTTCATTATGGTAAACACTGTCCACCAGTAGCCGGAGACAATCCTTGTCGTCAATTAAACCCACTACTTCTTTGTTTTCATTCAAAACTGGTGCCCCGGAAATATTCTCTTTAAGAAATATCCTGATAGCATCTATTACATTGGTATCCGGGGAGAAAGTGATCAGATTTTTGGCCATATACTTGGTAATGGGCTCAAATTGCTCATCACGTGGTTTTTGGCTATCTGATGATTCTTTCTTCGTAAACTTGGGTTTAAAACTTTTTACCATAATTGCTCTTGATTAAGTCCTTTCTGCTAAGTTAAATAATTCTTATAACTGAATAATAAGATACCATATAATAAAAATAAAAACAAGTATTGAATATCTGGATTTTTCCGGGGGAGGAACTATAAAAGAAAAAAATCCCGCACGGTGCGGGACTTTTTATTAACCTTAAACTCTTAAGCCATGAAGTAATTTACTACCGATATTAACGCAACAAACAGCAGAGAAATAATCTGATCAGGCAAAACACGTATGAATGGGGATATAATCTGTTAGCCTGGAACTAAAGGGGTATGAAAACAGAAGATGAATTTGCGTTATATGCATAAATATTATAGTCTGGTTGTGATAATTGAGTAAGTAATTAACTAACTTTCACAGGAAATTTTTAATTTGATATTATGATCCGCCGGTATTTGGTTATAGTTTTTTTTATTGGGATTATTATTCATCTGTTCAACTGTTCCTCGAAAAAATCAAAGATACGACCGGATCCCAAGGAGACCCTGATCAGGTACCGTGAACTGAGAAATGAATGGAAACTTGCTGAAGCATATTCTATGCTGGCTGATACCTGTAAATCTTATATATCGAAAGAGGAGTTTATTGCCTACAATACGCAACCTGACAGTGTCAGGAATAAATACAAGTTTACAATAACTGGAATTGATTCCTTGCCCGTTTATGAAAATTCTGATTTTGCCCGTTACAAGGTAAGATATCAAAGTATAATACTGGATAAAAAGGACACCATATCGGGTTCATGGGATTACAGACTATTATATGAAGATGAATCATGGAAAATTATATGGTTTGCCAGAATGGCTTCCATTGCATCGAATCATCTTCAAAACCAGCAATATGACCAGTCTTTAGTATTATACATGGTTATTTGTGCGGTAGATCCTTATAATGATATTGCCCTCAGGGGTTTGGCCTTGTCTTATATTAACCTGTCGCAAAATTCTGAGGCAATAACTGCCGCACAAAGACTGGTTCAGCTAAAACCGGATGATCCTGCGGCCCATACCCTCCTTGGGGATCTTTACGGCTCATCGGAGCAGTTTGATCAGGCCATTGAAGCCTATTCCAGAGCTATAGAGATTCTACCCGAACCTATATTTTACATAAACCTTGGAAGTGTTTATAAGATGAATGGTCAGTTTGTTGAAGCCGATGATTCCTATAGAAAAAGTATAGAATTAGATTCTTTGTCACCGCAGGGATGGTGGATGCTGGGAGAATTGTATTTATATAATCTGGAGGACAGGGCTATGGCAAAAACATTATACAACAAGGCACTGCAATTGAAACCTATGTCTGACTACTATCAGATGCGATTGTATTACGGGTATGCTTTGATTTTATATTCCGATGCTGTTGAAACGGATCCGGATCAAATTTCGGCTGATGAACGAAAATGGTTGCTTGAAGCAAAAACATACATTGGTAAAGCGTTGAAAATAGACCCGAGAAGCTCTGAATTTTCTTATCTGTCGAATGAAATTAATAAGCAATTAATGGGATCCTGAATTTAATAATCGATTACGGACAAAGCATAATGTCTGTTCAATCGTCTTTCTCCTTCTTTTTAAATATTTTCTTGAAGAACTTCTTCACTTTCCCATCCTCCTTTACCCCGGCACTATCATCAGATTGATCTTTCCTGCTGGCTTCCTTTTCTTCCTCTTTTTCCTTGTTTTTCTTGAATAGGCTTTCAAAGAATCTGTTCCATGCACCTTTCGTTCTGGTACCTTCGCATTCCATCAATTCTGTATATCTGGAAGAGATCCTTATCGGATTGAGATATGATCTTCTCAATTCGGTCTGACTTTCCATATCCCTGATGATATTTCCGGCAATTGGTAAGGCTAGAGCTGAACCGCTGCCATTTGAGCCATCCGAAAAGTGAATTCCAGGATTACGGGCACCGACCCAAACACCACAGGCAAAATCAGGAGTATAGGAAAAGAACCAGGCATCACTGTACTCCTGGGAAGTTCCGGTTTTGCCTGCCAGGTCAGATCTGATCCCGAACTGGCCTCGTATTCTGGCCCCGGTACCTTCATTTATAGCTTTTTGGAGCATAGCTGTAATGGTATTGGCCACGTCAGGATCCATCACCTTTTTACCTGGATGACCAGGTTTTTCATAAATAAGCTCACCGTCCGAGGTAGTGATCTTTTCAATCATAGCAGGCGGTTGCATCTGACCCTGGTTGGCGAATGCCGCGTATACTTTTGTGGCTTCATAGAGAGAAATATTCATTGTTCCCAAGGCCACAGAAGGATTGTCCGCTGGATTTTCTTCAATTTCAAGGAGAGAACACATCTCTTCCAGTTTTTTGTGTCCTGTCTCAAAGTAAAGGTCTACGGTGGGGATATTCAGGGAATGGACCAGAGCATACCACATAGCCGTTTCATCACCGCTACTCCCATCGTAGTTCTTAGGCGCCCAATCCTCATACTCTTCGTAAACCTTTTCTTCATTATCCAGATAATCACATGGAGTTTTGCCGTCTTTGATGGCTGCAGCATATAGAATAGGTTTGAAAGAGGATGCGATCATTCGTTTGGAGAGCACCAGGTCATAAGGAAGATACCTGAAATGATTTCCACCAACCCAGGCTTTAACATCGCCGGTTTTAGGATCAAGGATCAATACGCTGGCGTTTAACATACTTTCATAGTGCCAGGCACTATCAAGTTTTGTTATTTCCTGCACATCAATTCCATCCCAGGACCACAATTCTCTTTTTTCACGAATAGTACCATCAAATAGATCCCTCATCCCGGCTTTCATGTTCCTTACCTGTGGATCGTTGCTGAAAACCTTCTGCATTTGAGTTAGTTGTTTACGAATTCCCTGTTTAGCCATCATCTGCAGCCGGCTATCCAGGGTTGTTGTTATGATCAGACCGTCTCTTTCAATATCGTATTCGATACCACCTTTGTTCTCCATGTCTATCAGTATCTCTCTTGCTTTCTTTTGAACCTGAAAAAGAAAATATTGAGCAGGTCCCTCATAGCCTAAATTAGAGTAATCCAGGTCAAGGGGTAGGAGGATCTGTTCCTGGTAAATTTCATCTTCAATTTTTCCCTGATCATACATGAGTTGCAAAACAAGGTTCCGCCGTTCCAAAGCACGTTCCGGATTCAACCGGGGGTGATAGTACGTGTTTCCCTTTAATAATCCGATAAGCATAGCCGCTTCATCAATATCCAGATCCGATACGGTTTTATTGTAGTATCTGTTAGCTGCTGCTTCAATTCCAAATACTTCCTCCCCAAAAGGAACCATATTTAAATAGAGAAGTAAAATGTCATCTTTACTGTATACTTCTTCCAGGCGAACTGCTATTATTGCTTCCCGTATCTTGTTGACCGGTAGGGTAAGCAACCCAAAATCATCCCGGCCATACAGGTTCTTGGCAAGCTGCTGGGTTATCGTACTCCCCCCACCCGATGATCTGTTCCCCATGAGGATCGATTTGATGATTACACGCATTAAGCTTCGGTTATCGATACCATTGTGCTCGTAAAATCGAACATCCTCTGTACTGATCAAAGCATCGACAAGATGTTGTGGAAGTGCTTCCCTGTTAACCTCAGTATGATTTTTCGAATATATCTTGCCTATCAGTACCTGATCGTTACTATATACCAAAGTCGCATTTTCATTTTTGAGATTGGCCAGTTCATCAGTGGAAGGAAGTGGCCCGAAAGCACCGATAAAAATCATCCCCAGAAATCCCCCAAGGACCAGGATAACCAGTAAAATGCTGGTTAATACAAATTTTATTACAATCTTTTTAAAACTGCTTTTCCTTTTTTCAGCCATAGGTCCAACCCCTTTTCTACTGCGAAATTATTATAAAAAGACAGAATTGTACACTACCCGTGTTATTATTATCTTAGCAACTAGCACAATCACCGGGGTCGTACGATCCTGGGAAATTTTAAAAATATACTTTTTAATCATGAAGAAACAGCTCCAGATATATTCCCTTTTGCTCCTCATCTTATCGGTAACCATAAATGGGTGTGATTCACCCGGTGATGATTCACAGAGCGGTTATCCCAACATCGTTTATATTCTGGCCGATGATATGGGATATGGTGATATTAGTGGATTGAATGCCGATTCAAAAATCTCAACGCCTAATATGGACAGGCTTCTGGCTGAGGGAATGCAATTTACGGATGCACATTCTCCCTCAGCAGTTTGCACACCGACAAGATATGGCATCCTTACAGGCAGGTATTGTTTCAGGACCAGGTTGAAGTCAGGTGTCCTCTTGGGGCATCAACCCTCCTTGATTGAACCAGGACGACTTACAATAGCTTCTATGCTGGGAGAGAAAGGATATAATACTGCCTGCATCGGCAAATGGCACCTTGGTCTCGATTTTAAAAAGAAAGATCCAGAAAAGCCACTTGTAGAAGGGGATTTATGGGATCTTAGTAGCACGGAAAATGTTGATTATACGGCTGAAATCAATGGAGGGCCTCTTGATTGTGGATTTGATTATTCTTTCATTATCCCTTCCTCATTGGATATACAGCCTTATTTTTATATACAGAACAAAAAAATTGTCAATACAGACATTATAAAGATTGAAGGGGCGCCTGACGAAAATTTCCAGGGAAAATTCTGGAGACCTGGTGATGCCTCCAGAGATTTTGATTTTGAGCAGACCTTGCCAGTACTAACCAGGGAAGCCGTAAAATTCATTGAAACCCATTCAGATGATACGGATATAAGACCTTTTTTTCTTTACTTTCCCCTGCCAGCTCCCCATACCCCCTGGATGCCACTCTCCACGTTTTCCGGGAGGTCCAAAGCAGGCAGATACGGAGATTTTGTAACTCAGGTAGATCATACCATAGGAGAGGTCTTACAAGTCCTGGACGAAAGAGGATTGGCTGAAAATACGTTGGTGTTTCTAACCAGCGATAATGGAGCTTACTGGTTCCCGGCCAATATTGAGGAATTTAATCACCGGTCGAATTACATTTTCAGTGGTATGAAATCGGATGTCTGGGAAGGAGGTCATCATATTCCTTTTATCGCAAGGTGGCCTGGTAAAATAGATGGAGGGTCTAAAAGTGATCAACTGGTCTGCCTGACCGACCTGATTGCTACCTGTGCGGAGATTGTAGATTATCAGCTTCCCTATAACAGTGCGGAAGATAGTTTCAGCCACCTCGATGCTTTGATGGGAGTTGATAATAAGGAGGGAAGGGATCAACTTGTCTGTCAATCGGTCAGCGGGATGTACTCTATCCGAAAGGATAACTGGAAACTCATCCTAGGCAGAGGATCAGGCGGATGGACCTATGAGGGTAAACCTGGTGAACCTGAGGGCCAGCTATATGATTTAACTACCGATATCGGTGAGCGTAACAACCTTTATTTGGAAAACCCGGGAAAAGTAGAAGAACTGGCTGCTATGTTGAAAATGTTTCAGGATGAAAGGAGATCCAGATAGCAAGTTCTACTGGAAAAACTCTGATTGCTATGTTAAAAATGTTTCAGGATGAAAGGAGATCC
>CBDUBA010000045.1:0-31040 GCA_965365275.1 uncultured Cyclobacteriaceae bacterium
TATGACTGTTCTTCCATATAAAAACAATAATTTAGGTAAGAAAAAACAAGTTGCGCTGATGTTTGATAATATCAGCCACAGGTATGATTTCCTGAACCATTTATTAAGCCTGGGAATTGACAGGATCTGGCGAAGAAAAGCTATAAATTTGTTAAAACCTAAACACCCCAAGTACATATTGGATATTGCTACCGGTACAGGTGATTTTGCTATACAATCATTGAAATTAAATCCGGAATCTGTTATAGGAATTGATATCTCAGCGGGGATGATCTCTCAAGGTAAAAAAAAGATCGAAAAGAGAAATCTGAATGATAAAATTGAATTATTGCTCGGAGACTCAGAAAACTTGGCCTTTAAAGATAATAAATTCAGTGCTGTGATCGTTGCTTTTGGTGTAAGGAACTTTGAAAATCTCAGTAAGGGGCTTTCGGAAATGTACAGGGTATTGAATAAAAATGGCACCGTGGTCATTCTAGAATTTTCCAAACCTTCAAAGTTTCCTTTTAAACAGGTTTATAATCTGTATTTTAAGTACGTTTTGCCAATAATTGGCAAGATGGTTTCAAGGGATCATTCGGCTTATACTTATCTGCCGGAGTCAGTGCAGGTATTTCCAGAAGGTAATGATTTTTTGACTATTCTATCGAACGTTGGATTTAAAGAAGTTAGATGCATACCGCTCACATTCGGGATAAGTTCAATTTACACTGGCACAAAGGCGTAATCATTCTTCTTTTGATTCTGTTGAGCAATCAATCCTTCGGACAAAAGAATTTTGATATTAATCTGCCAAACTATGATGAAAAGTGGATCCACTACGGATTTCTACTAGCCGTGCATAGATCATATTTCAGTATGGATTATTCTGAAAAGTTCCTTGATGGTTCGATGGATTCACTCACCTCCATCCAACCCCAGCCAAGAGTAGGATTTGACCTTGGTTTTATAGTTAATATGAGACTGGGCCAGTTTTTCGATTTCAGGGTAACGCCAAAGGTTGGATTTTATGAATATAACCTGGAGTTTAATTTTGATGATGGCAGCCAGATAAATCAATTAGTAGAATCGACAGTAGTTGAATTCCCACTGCTTTTTAAGTATAAATCTATTCGCTGGAATAATTTCAAAGTTTATTTCATCGGGGGGCTAAATCCCGCTATTCAAGCCAGTGGGAATAAGGACGATGAAAATGAGAGGAAACTGCAAACGGATGGATTTAATCTCAGCGGGGAGTTTGGATTTGGATTCGATATATATTTTCCACTTTTTAAGTTTGCCCCGGAAATTAGGTTCTCAAAAGGCTTGCTGAATATATTACAGGAAGATAAATTTGGGTATAGTGATGGGATGGAAAGCCTGCATACAAATGTTATTACATTATACCTCAATTTCGAATAATTATGTCAAAGATTGCTTTAATCACTGGAGCTACTTCGGGAATAGGAGAGGCCACCGCAAGAATTTTCTCGGATCATGGAATTGATCTTATTATTTGTGGCAGGAGGGGAGAACGTCTGGAATCATTAAAGTCCAAGTTAAGCCAAAAGGTAAAGGTGCATACCCTGGCCTTTGATGTAAGGGATAAAGATAGAGTATTCCAATTCATAGAAGATCTGCCCGAAGATTGGAAAAAAATAGATATACTGGTAAATAATGCCGGGAATGCCCATGGTTTTGACCCAATCCATGAAGGGAGTCTCGATGACTGGGAATCAATGATTGATATCAATGTAAAGGGCCTGCTGTATGTGTCGAAGGCAGTTATCCCGGGGATGGTTGAAAGAAGATCAGGCCATGTAGTAAATATAGGTTCCATTGCAGGTAAGGAGGTATATCCAAATGGGAACGTGTATTGTGCCTCTAAGTTTGCGGTTGATGCGATTAATAATGGGATGAGGTTGGATTTGAATCAATATGGAATTAAAGTGTCACAAGTTAATCCGGGATTGGTTGATACAGAATTTTCAGAAGTCAGGTTTAAGGGAGACAAGCAAAGATCAAAATCAGTATATAAAGGCATGACACCTCTTTCCGGAGATGATATTGCCGATCTGATATTGTTTGTAGTGACCCGGCCAGCCCATGTTAATATCAGCGATTCTATAATATTTCCTACAGCACAGGCCAGTTCTACTCTTGTCAGGAGAGATCAATCCTGAGTTTTTTTAAAGGACAAAATACACCCCCCGCAACTGTTCCTGGACTCAAAGAAGGTGAATCTTAAATAATAGATACCTGTAGAAGTACACATATAGTTCAAATCAGGAACAATGATACCTTTTTCACGGTTTGAAGCAATTTCATTTCTGTTTGCATCGTATATGGTAAGGATTATACCATCCGCACCTTCAAAAGATGTACATATTTTGAAGGAGTATTGAGTGTCTTTACTCATAACGGCCGTATATTCAATCCTTTCCTTTGAATTATCCTGGCCGTCAATACTGTAACTTTTCAAATATATAAATCCCTCGCTAATACTATTAATGCATTCCCTGGATAGCGAACCCGGCTCACACTGTGCCTTGATTTTAAGGTGTGGGAGGATAATAAAAAGAACGAAAAATAAGGAGATCAATTTGATGTTTATTCTTTTTAATATTTTTCCTAACATAATTTTTGCCTGGATCCATCCTGATGTTAAACCAATTGATCTTTGCCAAAGCCAAATGGCAACAAAGATTGCATATCTTTAAATTCCATCAAAGTCTGATTTTCATCTACAACTATCATACCAATGGGTTGTTCCTGTTTGACCTCGTATTCATAGAGTACTTGTCTGCAGGCTCCACATGGAGTGACTGGTCTTAACTGTCCATTCTTATCTTTTGAAACCACGGCGATTTTCTCAATAATCCTGTTTGGATATTCTGCCGATGCTGAAAAAATAGCCACTCTTTCAGCACAAAGTCCGGATGGATATGCTGCGTTTTCCTGGTTTGAACCTGTCACAATTATCCCTCCTTCCAGTAAAATCGCAGTCCCGACCTTAAATGAAGAATAAGGGGCATATGCTCGTTCAGAAGCTCTAATGGCCATATCGAGTAATTGTTTATCCATCTCGGGTAATTTGGATATGCTCTTGATTGTCTTATAGGAAATTTTGATGGTTTTTTCTTGTGTACTCATGGCTATCAGGTTTCGAAATCTAAATCTATTAGATTTTATTGAAAGGATAATCTAAATCCCATATATTGTTAATATAATAAAATGTAATGAGAAATATACTAATTTTTGGAGCGGGTAGGTCTTCAAATGTCCTAATTCGTTACTTATTAAGCGAAAGTGAAAAAAACAATCTGCAAATAACAGTTGTTGATCACAAGATCGATTTGGTCAATCAAAAAGTTAATGGACACAAGAATGGAAAAGCCATCGAACTGGATATCCGGAACGATGAAAAAAGAGATCATCTAATCAGTGAATCTGACATAGTTATCTCCATGCTGCCCGTAAGGTACCATCTGATAGTCGCACAAAGTTGCCTTAAACTGAAAAAGAACCTTATTACTGCCTCCTATGTTACGCCTGAGTTAGAAAAACTAAACCAGGAAGTCAATGATGCTGGAATTATATTCTTAAATGAATGCGGACTTGATCCGGGAATAGATCATATGTCTGCCATGTCCGTTATTGATAAAATCAGGGGTTCAGGGAATACATTACGTAGTTTTGAGACATTTACTGGTGGATTACTGGCACCGAGTCCGGATGAAAATCCCTGGCAATATAAGTTTACCTGGAATCCACGAAATGTAGTGATGGCAGGTAAAGGAGGCGTGAAATTCTTACAGGAGGGCAAATATAAATACATTCCCTATCATAAGGTTTTCAGGAGAACAGAAATGGTTCACATACCGGGGCATGGATATTTTGAAGGTTATGCAAACCGGGATTCCCTGAAATATATGAATTTGTATAGACTGGAAGGAATAAAAACACTGTACCGTGGGACATTCAGGCGGCCAGGATTTTGCAGGGCATGGGATATCTTTGTTCAATTGGGCGCTACTGCTGATGATTACCTTATGGATAATGTTGATAAAATGACACATAAGGAATTTATAAATTCATTCCTGTCTTATAATCCCTATGATTCCGTTGAATTGAAACTTGCCCATTATGTAAATCTCCCTTTCAACTCCCCGGAAATGTTTAAAATGAGATGGCTTGGGGTATTTGATAATGAGCTGGTGGGTTTATCTGAGGGATCACCGGCACAGATATTGGAACATATTCTGAAAAAGAAATGGTCCATGAAGGCTGAAGACCTTGATATGGTCGTCATGTGGCATAAGTTTGAGTTTTTTGAAGAGGATAAATTAAAGGTGATAAATGCGTATATGATCGCCATTGGTGAGGATGCTGACAATACTGGGATGGCCATGACTGTTGGACTTCCTGTTGGTATAGCGACAAAATTAATCCTGGAAAACAAAATCAATTTGAGGGGAATTCAAATACCTGTTAAGAAGGAAATATATGATCCCATATTAGAAGAACTTAAAATGCTCGGAATCGAGGTTATTGAGGAAAAACCAAGAGAAATCAAAATGCCAGATAATAGTCTTTAAGAAGCTTTTTAAAATTATCTGAATACTCGCCATTTTCGTTTTGGATGATCAAAGTATTCTCTTTCAGAGCATCAGTTTTTTTGCAAAAACCACCTATATAGCGATATAATGGTTTGCTCATCCTGGAATGAATGCTCAATTTTTCAAATAGGCTAATATTCCATCTTTCAAGTTCTTCCTGTAATTTGTCAAATGAGAAAGAAGGCATTATTGTAAAAAAAATGCCATCATCACTCAAAAGAACATTAACAGAATTTGCCAGTTCTTTGATCGAGATCTTATAATTATGTTTCGTCAGGTTCTTTAGATTATCCTTTGATCTTAAATGGTCTTCATAATAAGGTGGATTGCAAACGACCAGCTTATATTTATTATTAAGATTTGAAAAATCTTGTATTCTTTGGTTAATAACAGTGATCCTTTCAGACCAGGGACTTGCCTGAACATTTTCCTGAGCCTGGTTAGCGGATGATTCATCTATTTCTATAGCATCGATCCTTGAGTCAGCGAATCTTTGTGCCAGCATAAGCGCTATGATTCCTGTACCTGTTCCTATATCACAAATTGAATCAGGATTTACGGCATATGCATAAGCCCCCAGGATACAAGCATCTGTGGTGACTTTGAATGCGGATCTATCCTGGTCGATTTTAAATTTTTTGAACTCAAAATAAGAATTTGCCACGATCAGGGATTTTCAGCAAGATAGCCCAGGTCATCTAATAAATCAGGCTGCTCGGCACTTTTTACCGCAAGGTAATCACATCTCTCATTTTCTGGATTCCCGGCATGCCCTTTTAACCATTTAAACTTGACTTTGTGTTTTCTATATAAGGGGATAAACCGCTTCCAGAGGTCGATATTTTTCTTCTTTTTGAATCCTTTTTTTTCCCATTGCCATATCCATCCCTTCTCCACTGCATCTACGACATATTTCGAATCAGAGTATATTAAAACATCCCATCCGTCCTTTTTGATTGCTTCAAGCCCGGTAATAACTGCCAGCAATTCCATTCGGTTGTTGGTTGTGAGTTTAAATCCCTGGGAAAGTTCCTTCCTGTGACTTTGAAATTTCAAGACTACTCCATAACCCCCGGGTCCGGGATTTCCCTTTGCCGCACCGTCAGTGTATATGGTGATCATGGGAATACCAGGTTGGTTTTGATTAATTTTATGGCTATTGCAATAAGTATTATACCCATTACTTTTCTAATAATAATAAAGCCTCCGCTTCCAATCTTATTTTCCAGCCAGACACAGGATTTTAAAACAAGAAATACCAGGACCAGGTTTATTGCTATCCCAAGGAGAATATTAATTACCTGAAATTCTGCTCTGAGGGAAACTATGGTGGTCATCGTTCCTGCTCCTGCGATCAGTGGGAAGGCAATTGGTACAATCGAAGTAGTACTGGCACTGGCTTGTTCATGCTTAAACAGGGTTATCCCAAGTATCATCTCAAAACCTATCAGCAAAATGATGATCGCACCTGCTATGGCAAAAGACTGCACATCTATGCCAAACAGCCGAAGTATTGATTCTCCAAGAAATAGAAAGGCGATCATAATTAAACCAGCGACAATAGTTGCTTTTCCACTTTGGATGGTCCCCGATTTTTGTTTAAGATCTATGATAACCGGAATGGATCCAATAATATCTATTATGGAGAACAGGATTATCGTTACTGATACAGTTTCTTTGAAGTTAATCATAGGTTGAGGCAAAGCTAAAATTAAAAATCCTCTAACAGATTTATTATTTAGGATTTTTTCCTGAAAAATAAAATAATGCCAACCTGTAACTTTCCATACCCAGTCCTGATATCGATCCAATGCATTTAGGAGCGATAAGGCTTTCATGACGGAAGGATTCCCGGGCAAATATATTGGACAGGTGCACTTCTATCACATCGGTGGTAACCGCGGCAATGGCATCCCTGATGGCCACAGAAGTATGTGTATAAGCTCCGGCATTTAATATTATGCCATCATAAGTAAATCCTGTTTCGTGGATTTTATTGATCAGCTCTCCTTCTACATTGGATTGAAAATATGCAATATCCACGCCGCTAAACTCATTTTTCAGTTTGCTGAGGTAGGTTTCAAATTTCTCATCACCATATACTTCTTTTTCACGTTTTCCCAAAAGGTTGAGATTTGGACCATTTATTATGATAATTTTCATCCTGATGCTTATTTTAGGGTAATATATGAGTTGGGATTTCTACATTAAACAATTTCAAAATTATATGAAGCTCGAACGATCTCTTGCTGAGAATTCGATCGATGCCTATATACACGACGTCGTAAAGCTAAAACAGTTTATAGAAATCTCCAATATTAATATCTCACCAATAGAGATAACCGGAAAGCATTTACAGGATTTTCTTGAGTACATCAATGAACTTGGGATGACTGCTTATTCCCAGGCCCGTATCCTCTCAGGTTTGAAAGCCTTTTACAAGTATCTGGTATATGAAGATATTATCGTTCATGATCCAACACAGTTGATTGAAGGCCCCAAGCTCGGCCGAAAATTGCCCGATATATTAAGTTATCAGGAAATCGAATCTCTTTTTACAGCTATTGATCTGTCAACTGATGAAGGCATGAGGAACCGTGCAATACTGGAAACCTTATACAGCTCCGGACTCAGGGTTTCTGAACTGGTAGACCTGAAACTCAATAATGTTTATTTTGATATAGGTTTTTTAAGGATAATTGGAAAAGGAAGCAAGGAAAGGCTTGTCCCGATCGGTAGGGAAGCATTAAAATATGTGAAAATATATGTTCAGGAAATCAGGATTCATCTGGATATTAAACCTGGTCATGAAAATACCCTTTTTCTAAATAGAAGAGGACAAAAATTATCACGGGTTATGATATTTACGATAATAAAATCTCTTGCCAAAGCAACAGGTTTAAGAAAAAATATAAGTCCTCATACCTTCCGTCATTCCTTCGCAACGCATTTAATAGAAGGAGGGGCTGATCTCAGAGCCGTCCAGGATATGCTTGGCCATGAATCAATTACCACAACAGAGATTTATACGCATCTTGACCGGGATTATTTGAAGCAGGTTATTAAAGATTTTCATCCCAGAAGCTGATAATATGAATTGCAGGGCTTTATTTTGTACAAATTATTTTGATTTTTAATAAGATCGTTGTGTATAAAACTTTAATTCGACCATTTCTTTTTCTTATCCCCCCTGAAAGGGTTCACTCAATTATTGTCAGCGTTTTAAAATTCCTTTTTCTCCTGGGAATCACGAAATTATTAAGGAATATTTTTTTTAGCTTTAAACACCCATCTCTCAAACGAAATATATTTGGAATTGAATTTGAAAATCCTGTTGGTCTCGCCGCGGGGTTTGATAAAGATGCCAATATGATTGATGTTTTCAATGATTTTGGTTTTGGCTTTATTGAAATAGGAACCTTGACACCAAGAGCGCAACCAGGAAATCCCAAACCCAGACTATTTCGATTGGTTCAGGATCAGGCTTTGATCAATCGTATGGGCTTTAATAATATGGGTGTGGAGAAAGCCATACAAAGATTAAAAAACAGAAAATCAAGGGTGATTGTAGGAGGTAATATCGGAAAAAATAAGATTACCCCTAATGAAGAGGCCTCAAAAGATTATGTGTATTGCTTGAACGCATTGTATGATTATGTTGATTATTTTGTTGTCAATATAAGTTCACCAAACACTCCGGACCTGCGTGACCTGCAATCCAGGGAACCTCTTCAGAAATTGCTTGAGACATTACAGGAAGAAATAAGCAAAAAGCCCGACAAAAAACCATTGTTATTGAAAATAGCCCCCGATCTTTCCAATAATCAACTTATTGATATAATTGAAATTGCAAATAGTCTTCATATTGATGGAATCGTGGCTACCAATACCACCACATCCAGGGAAAATCTAAAAACAAATGATCAAAGAATAAGGGAAATTAAAGATGGAGGTTTAAGTGGTAAACCCTTGTGTAACAGGTCGACAGAAATTATCCGTTTTTTGAAGGAGAGGCTTGACAGTGATGTGCCGATAATAGGTGTTGGGGGAATTATGAGCCCTGCCGATGCTATTGAGAAAATGGAAGCCGGCGCCTCACTTGTGCAGGTGTATACCGGTTTTATATATGAAGGACCAGCTCTGGTTAATGATATTAACAAGGCCCTGGCAAACAGGAATTTCGATTAGAATTGATTATCATTTTTTAGTATTAATTATTTTGTAGTTTTGTGAACTAAATGGCAGCGAAAAATACCTATAAATCTAATTCACCAAGAAAAAATAAATCCAGGGATCGGAAGTTCAAATTCAGTTTCAGGTTTTATAAAGACCGGAAATTTCAGTTATCTCTCGGGTTTTTTCTTTTCGCTTCATCTGTATTTCTACTTACTGCTTTCATATCATTTCTGTTTACCGGAAAAGCCGATCAGAGTGTAGTTGAGGCATTGATGACAACTGGGCTGAAAGATTCAGGACTTGAGGCCGAAAACTGGCTTGGTGTTGTCGGAGCCGTAGCTGCTCATTATTTTATATTTGCCTGGTTCGGTATATCTGCTTTTTTCTTCCCTCCCTTGTTATTTGTTTTTGGATTCAAGTTAGTATCCAAAATAGACCTTCTGCCAAGCTATAAATCCTTTAAATTTGTCGCCTTCTTCACTTTCTGGTTGTGTCTTTTATTTGGTTACACGGCAATAAAATCAGATTCGTTCGAAGGTTCTGATATATTGAGCGGCGGATTTGGGCATGAACTGGCCCTACTCTTTCATGCCTTGATCGGTTGGGGAACGTATTTATTTCTGATCTTATCATTACTGGTCTTTATAATATACTTTTTTAATATTACCGAGCTGATCAGTTTTGGAAAGATAAGTTCGAAATTTTCCAAATCAGCAACAGAAAGGAAGCCTTTTGAGGTAGTTGAAAAAGATCCAGAAGAAGATGAATTACAACGTGAGGAAATACTAGTGGAGGATCTTTCAGCCGATAGGAAGGAGATGGCTGATGAATATAGTTCAACGGATATTGAGCAGGAAAAGGACCTGACATTAACTTTATCTGATGAGTATGAAGAGGAGACGAAGAACTCCAACCATCCTGAGAAGGCTGTAACTTCGGAATCAGATGTCCAATTGATTGTTGAGGAACAGGAGAAAAGGGAAAAGACGATCGACAAGTTGGAAAATTATGATCCCACACTCGATCTTGGAACTTATAAGTATCCTACCCTCGACCTTTTAAATGATTATGATGTCCGTGGTGGGCAGGTAACCAAGGAGGAGCTTGAGCAGAATAAGGATAAAATTGTAGAGACACTCATAAACTTTAAAATCGGGATTTCCAGCATTAAAGCCACTATCGGTCCCACGGTAACTTTGTATGAGATCGTTCCGGATGCCGGGGTGAAGATCTCAAAAATCAAGAACCTCGAAGATGATATTGCACTTAGTCTAGCAGCTCTGGGGATTCGGATTATTGCTCCTATTCCAGGCAAAGGTACTATAGGGATAGAAGTTCCCAATAAAAACAAAACCCTCGTAACCACTAAAAATGTTTTGGCTACAGACAAGTTCCAGAATACGAATTATGATCTGCCTATTGTTTTGGGAAGGACCATATCCAATGAAGTGTATATGGCTGACCTGACAAGAATGCCGCATTTACTGATTGCCGGGGCTACAGGGCAGGGTAAATCAGTGGGTGTGAATGTAATTTTAACCTCACTCATCTATAAAAAGCATCCCTCGCAATTAAAATTTATTCTGGTAGATCCCAAAAAAGTAGAACTAACATTATACAATAAACTGGAACGGCACTTCCTGGCGGAATTGCCTGGTAGTGAAGAACCCATCATTACCGATACAAAACAAGTGGTTTATACCATGAACGCGTTATGTATTGAAATGGATACCAGATATAACCTCTTAAAGGAAGCCCAGACACGGAACCTGAAGGAGTACAATGATAAATTTATCAGTCGAAAATTAAATCCGCAAAAGGGACATCGGTATTTACCATATATCGTTGTTGTGGTTGACGAGTTGGCGGATCTTATGATGACGGCCGGTAAGGAAATAGAAACTCCCATAGCCAGACTGGCTCAGTTGGCCAGGGCTATTGGTATACACCTGGTTCTGGCGACCCAGCGGCCTGATGTAAAAGTGATAACGGGTACTATAAAAGTAAATTTTCCTGCCAGAATTTCTTACAAAGTAGTTTCTAAAATGGATTCAAGGATAATATTGGATACAGGGGGAGCTGATCAACTGGTAGGCATGGGAGATATGTTGTTGTCAATAAATTCTGATATTCTTAGAC
Source organism: uncultured Cyclobacteriaceae bacterium (assembly GCA_965365275.1). Taxonomy (GTDB): domain Bacteria; phylum Bacteroidota; class Bacteroidia; order Cytophagales; family Cyclobacteriaceae; genus JAGTVG01. The sequence goes on from CBDUBA010000045.1 coordinate 10,914, forward strand.
TCCAGAGTCCTTTTATTGATACAAAAGAAGTAGAGCGGATCTGTGATTATGTAGGTTCTCAAAGAGGTTACCCATCAGCCTATCTGCTTCCTGAGTATGTTGGTGATGAAAGTGGTGAGGTTGGAGAAGTGGACCTGGCCGACAGAGATACATTGTTTGAAGACGCAGCCCGATTGATCGTTCTCCATCAACAAGGCAGTACATCCCTGATTCAAAGAAAATTAAAATTAGGATATAACCGCGCCGGCAGATTGATAGACCAGTTGGAAGCGGCTGGTATAGTAGGACCTTTTGAAGGATCCAAGGCCCGTGAAGTATTGATTTCCGATGAATATGCTTTGGAACAAAAATTGCGGGATTTAGATGAGAATAATAATTAGATTGAAATAATGAAGAAGAAACTATTAATCATTATTGGCTTTATGGGCATTTTTAGCCTTACCTATGGGCAATATGATCAGAAAGCTTTGGATATACTTGACGCTATGAGCGAAAAGTATAAGAACATGCCATCATTTTATGCCAGCTTTTCATATCTTCTTGAAAATGAAATGGAGAATATTCATGAGGAATTTTCTGGTGATATTATAGTAAAGGGGGATAAATTCAAGTTGGACCTGGGGGAACAGGAAGTCTATAATGATGGGGAAACAATGTGGACCTATCTGAAAGATGTAAATGAAGTAAATATCGACTATTATTTTCCTGAAGATGAAGAAATGACACCCTCAAATATTTTTTTAGCGTACAAAAAGGGTTATAAGTATTTATTCATAGAAGAAGAAACAATAGCAAATACGGTTTATAATATAATAGACCTTATTCCGGATGACCAGGACAAACCATTCTTTAAGGTCAGACTATGGATTCAAAAGAACGATTCAGCGCTGTTCAGATGGAAATTGTTTGACAAAACAGGCAATACATATCTGTACTCCATTACAAAATTCAATGGCAGCTATAACGCGAAGGATGAAGAGTTTGTTTTTGATTCCTCTAAATATCCTGGAATTACGGAAATTGATCTCCGCTAAATTACATGACAAAGCAAGATATTTTTGAACAGATCAAACTAAAAAGATCATTTCTATGTGTTGGTCTTGATACAGATATTAACAAAATTCCTGCAGGATTGAAGAAAAAGACAGATCCCGTATTTGAATTTAATAAGCGGATAATTGATGCCACCCATGATCTGTGCATCGCCTACAAATTGAACCTGGCCTTTTATGAAAAACTTGGCCCGACAGGACTTGAAAGTCTGGAGAAAACCGTTAATTATATACCCGAGAATATCTTTCGAATAGCTGATGCAAAAAGAGGCGATATTGGTAATACCAGCGACATGTATGCCTCCACTTTTTTCGAATACTATAACTTCGATGCTGTTACCCTGAGCCCTTATATGGGGAAAGATTCTGTTGACCCGTACCTGGGCTATTCTGGTAAATGGGTGATACTTTTAGCACTCACTTCAAATAAAGGGAGTGAGGATTTCCAAGTATTGAAAACGGAGAAGGGTTATTTATATGAGGAGGTTCTGGAAAGATCCAGTAAGTGGGGTGGAAGCGATCAGATCATGTACGTTGTAGGCGCCACCAAAGCTTCTTCACTAACTGCGATAAGAAAAATTGTTCCTGAAAATTTCTTGTTAGTACCTGGCGTGGGTGCCCAGGGAGGAAGCCTTGAAGAGGTAACTCAATATGGGATCAATAATTCAGTCGGGCTGATCGTGAATGCCTCCCGCAGCATTATATATGCTTCAGGTGATATGGATTTCGATCAAGCCGCCAGGGATAAATGTTTTGAAATGCAGTCTGAGATGGGTGTATTGATGGACAATTTTTATTGATTTTTTTAATCATCCCTGCTATCTTTAAATAAATTACCAGCTATGTTTATTAATGAATCTTTTGTGTCATTTTTATGGCAACATTCCTACTATAGTTCCACCCGTTTAACTACAACAGCAGGAGAAAAAATAGTAATAAAGCACCCGGGATATTTAAACATGCATGCCGGCCCGGATTTTACGGAAGCAAGGATACGAATAGGTAATATTGACTGGGCCGGGAGTATAGAGATACATGTAAAGGCATCGCATTGGTATGCCCATGATCATTCATCAAATCTAGATTATAATAAAGTAATCCTGCATGTAGTTTGGAAGAATGACCTTGAAGTATACCGGAATGACAACACAGCCATACCAACACTTGAACTATTTGATAAAGTAGACCGGGGGGTATTGGATCGGTTTTTGAATCTTATATATCAAAGTAAAGGGTATCCCTGTCATCCTTACTTGTCGAATGTAAAAAATATTTCCATCCTCTCAATGGTCAATAAAGCTTTGGCACAAAGGTTAGATGAAAAGGCAAAGGATATCCGGAAGATCTTCCTTGATACAGGAAAGGACTGGGAAGAGACCTCCTATCGTATACTTTTCAGAAATTTTGGTTTTAAAGTAAACCAGGAAAACATGTTCCTATTGTCTGTACTTCTTCCATTCAAAATCTTATCAAGACACAGAAAAAACAGATTACAAACGGAAGCATTGTTATTTGGGACCGCCGGCTTTCTCGACAAGGCATATGATGATTACTCACAAAAACTGAGAGATGAGTATTTATTTCTTCGATATAAATATTCTTTAAGTTCCAGTTTTCTAAAAAGATATCAATGGCGGTTTTTGCGCCTAAGACCGCAGAATTTTCCAACGATCAGGATAGCTCAGATAGCTAAATTACTGGGCAGAATGGATAAGATATTTTCAACCATTACAGGGTCACAATCAATTAAGGATATCATAAATCATTTTAATATCAAACAAAACGTGTATTGGCAGCATCATTATGATTTCGGTAAACGTTCGAAGCAAAAATTGTCCGGAATCGGTAAGGATAGCATATATAATGTAATAATTAATACCTATGTGCCTGTGCTCACCGCTTATGCAAAGAATATAGAAGACCAGAGTTATTTAATGAGGGCGCAGGAATTTCTGGGATCAATACCGCCAGAAAATAATCACATTATCAGAAAATGGACGAAAATAGCGATTCAACCTCTGAATTCTTTTGAATCACAGGGATTAATTGAATTATCAAATTCTTATTGTAATAAAAAAAAGTGTCTAAATTGTACCATAGGAACAGATATTCTATTAAATAATCATTAGATAATATTGATTCAGGTTATAAACATTGTTTTACTTCTTGCGATTATATGGATCCTTTACAAAAGATCCTCTCATTCGCTGGTAAAAAACCATTTCTTTTTTGCCCTGACAATAAAACTTATATCAGGAATATTGCTTGGCGTGTTGTATTTTCAATACTACGGTTCCGGCGATACCCTGATATTTCATGAGGTGGCCAGCTATCTGGCACAATCAAAGGATGGTGCTTTTCGGACTTTCATCTCCTTATTTGGTCAGCCCGAGGAACAGGTTTTGGATCTATTCCCAATACTTAAGGAACCAAGGTCAGCTTTTTTTATTAAGATAATCACTGGATTTTATATCCTTACATCCGGAAGCTACTGGCTTACAAGCATCTACTTTTCTTTTTTAAGCTTCATGGGATCTTGGTTTCTTACAGGTGTCATCATTCGTTTCAATCCAGAAACAAAAATTGCAGCTGTTGTTTCTTTTCTATACTTCCCAAGTTTTGTTTTTTGGACTTCAGGGGTATTGAAGGAATCCATTGCCTGGTGTTGCCTTTCTGTGATTATGGGATTTATTGTTATTTATTTTTATGCCAATAAAGTGAATGCCAGGCAATTATTCCTGGGCTTAGTTCTTTTATTCATTTTATGGAGTATAAAATATCATTATGTTGCAGTATTAGCACTCTGCTTCTTTCCATCCATTATATTAAGAACCCTAAGGTTATACACTAAAGTATCAGCTAAATTGTATCCTGTAGTCTTTGGGGTAATTTTTATCATTGTTATTCTTATGATAAGCCACCCTAATTTCAGGCCGGAAAGAATGATGTCCGTGATCCAGGAAAATCATGAAACGATCAAGGAAATTTCAGGCCAGGGTAAAACGATCCGGTTTATTGAGGCTGAGAATCCATATTTAAATTTTTTAGTAAACATGCCTCTATCCCTTTTTGCGGGTCTCTTCATGCCATTACCCTGGCAGGGCCTGAACATCTTTGCATTTGCTACTGGAATACTGAATTTTATACTCCTGATTTTTTTTATTAAGAAGTTAAGCACACTTTCTGTTAAGGAATTTAAACAAATTTCATCTTTGAAATTATCCATAGCTATTTACATCGTTATTATGGCCATATTGATGGCCTACACTACCCCGAATTTCGGAACCCTGGAAAGGTATAAAACAAGCTATATCGGTTTTTTTGTATTTTGGATTACTTATGGACATCCATATTTGGTCCGAATTTTAATGTATAATAAACAATAGATTCTGGATATTTTGGGTAGAATATATATTAATGTAAATTTGATTTTTACCTCTTGATTATGGAAAAACCTGTAATGATTTTTGGGGCTGGTGGTATTGGACTGGCAGCTTATGAAATATTTAGGAGTCATGAATTAATGATCTATGGATTTTTAGATGACCGGAACGAATTACATGGAAAGGAGATTGATGAAGTTCTTGTTCTTGGAAGCACTGACGATGATGGATATCTTAAATATATAGGGCAAAAATGTGAGGCTTTCGTTGCAACAGATGATAACAAGGAACGAAAAAGCATAGTTAAAATGCTTAATGATCGCAGAAAAGTTATGCCCATCAATGCCGTTCATAAAAATGCAAGCCTTTCAGGTTCTACAGATATCTCTTATGGTAATTTCATTGATGATGGATCAGTTTTAGGTGCAAAAAGTGTAATTGGAAATCACAATTTGATACATTCAGGGGTAGTTATTGAATACGAAGCAGAGATTGGCCAATTTGTCCAGATAGGAGCAGGCAGCGTAATAGGGGCTGGTTCCAAAATTGAAGATGAAGTCTTTATCGGAGCCGGAGTTGTAATAGTACCTGGTATAACAGTAGGGAAGAATGCCAGGATCGGGGCTGGTTCAGTTGTAGTTGAAAATGTGGAGGATAACAGTACATTATTCGGTAATCCGGCAAAACCAGTTAATATATAATTTTAGAATCAGTTATGTAGTTTTCTATTATGAGTAAAATCGCCGAATCAGAACTTATTATAAATGCTGATGGTAGTGTTTACCACCTGAACCTGAAGGCAGGGGATATCTCAGATAAGATTATTGCTGTCGGGGATCCGGGCAGGGTGTACCGCGTGAGTAAATTCTTTGATTCTCTGGAATTTGAAATGAACAAAAGAGAGTTCATTACCCATGTTGGCAAATATAAAGGAAAAAGAATTACTGTGATAAGTACCGGGATGGGTACTGATAATATTGAGATATTACTGACGGAGTTGGATGCCCTTTTCAACATTGACCTCGTATCCCGGGAAATTAAAAAGAAGAAAAAGAAATTAACTATTGTTAAAATCGGAACTTCGGGGGGGATACAGTCGGATATACGCTTAGGAACCCACCTTGTTTCAGACTATGCTATAGGGCTCGACAATCTTTTTGCCTATTATGATTTTCCACAAGATAAAACTGGACTGGAAGTAAGTAAGGCATTGAAAAAGACTTTGGATCTTAATTTTATGCCTTATTGCTGCAAGTGTTCTGAAAATCTTAAGAAAAGGATTGCCTGGGATATGCCAGCAGGAAATACCCTGAGCGCTCCCGGCTTTTATGCTCCACAGGGTAGGGAAATACGCATAAAACCCAGAAATCCTTCTTTCCTGAATGAACTGATATATTTTCATTGGAACGATTTCTGGCTGACCAATTTTGAAATGGAAGCATCAGCCTATTATGGTTTAGGGAATATGTTAGGGCACGAGGTCCTGTGTCTTAATGCTATAATTGCAAATCGAGTCAGAAAAAGTTTCTCCAAGAACTATAATGTAACAGTCGATAAACTGATACAGCGTGTGTTGGACAGAATATAATTTGATTTATTCTTTCTTTTCTTTCTTAAATAACTTATCAAAGGCTTCTTTCACTTCATCTGCTGCCTCTTGTAGTTTAGTTTCAAACTTTTCGAATTCATCAGCGTGTTCTTCCTTAAAGGAAGAAAATTTCTCTTCAAGAGTTTTTTTATTTCTTTTCAGCTCTTCAATTCTTTCATCAAGTTCCTTTTTTATATCCTCCTTTGAATTCTTTGATTTAGCGAAAAGTTCATCAATTGATTTACCTAGGTCTCTGAGCGCTTTCTCAGCTTGTCCCATTTTTTTGTTTGCCATAATTCAGTTTTAATAATCTAGACGTGGATTATAAAGAAATGTTATCTTTGTCAGGTAAAATTAATACAGATATCTTGAATAAAAAATATATCATTAAGCTTGTTATCTATCTGGTCTTCTCGGCAGCAATAATTGGTTGTTCATCCTCTAAACCAAAGAAAAGAAGCCAACCAAAGCGCGGTCCTATCCCCTGTCCGGTAAAGGATTGTTAATTTTCAGGATTCCGGCAATATAAATTGACAAAATATTCCATTTCAATATGATTTTGCCTTAACAAGCGCTATTTTTGGAGGTCAAAAAACCTTGTATTACGGTTGAAATTCACTTTTTTATATGGATGTTACTATTGATAAGCACTCCGGATTTTGTTTCGGGGTGGAGTTCGCCATACAAATGGCTGAAGATGAAATGGAGAATGGCAAAACCTTGTATTGTCTGGGGGATATTGTTCACAATGACATGGAGGTTAAACGCTTATATGATAAGGGCCTGAGGATCATAACCAGAGAGGAACTAAAGAACCTGAATAACTGTAAGGTTCTTATAAGAGCTCATGGAGAGCCACCCGAAACATATAAGATTGCACTTGATAACAATATTGAAATTATAGATGCTTCCTGTCCGGTAGTTTTGAAATTACAAAACAGAATTAAAGATGCCCACGAGACTATGAAAAAAGAGTCAGGTCAGATTGTAATTTATGGCAAATCAGGACATGCTGAGATAATAGGTTTAAATGGCCAAACAAAAAATGATGCAATTATTGTCTCATCCGAGGAAGATCTGGAAAAAATTGATTTCAGTAAATCAATCACCTTATTCAGTCAGACTACCAAAAGCACTGACGGATTTTATGGAATCGTAAAAAAAATCGAAGAACGTGTCGGTAATGCACAGGATGTGGCTGATTCCAGATTCATTTCTCATGATAGTATCTGCCGGCAGGTCAGTAACAGGGTGCCTCAACTTGTTAATTTTTCCAGGGAACATAATGTGATCCTTTTTGTAAGCAGCAAGAAAAGCTCCAATGGGAAAGCTTTATTTGAAAAATGCAGGCAGAATAATGAAAGAAGTTACTTCATTGAGAAAGCAGAGGACATAAATGAATCCTGGATAAATAACAATGATTCGATAGGTATTTGCGGCGCTACATCAACCCCGATGTGGCTAATGAAAAAGGTTGAAACTAAGGTCTTAACAATGGGACTTTGACTTTCAAAACTTTCATTACGCAACCTTATTAAAAATTGATTATCAATATAGTTATTCATTAAATATGTTTTGAACTAAAAATTGTTATTTTTGCTGTGCCAAATTAAAAATGAATTAGCATAAAAAATGATTGAAACTATCAGGATTAAAAAGGGTTTTGATATAAATCTGAAAGGAAAAGCTGAAAAGAAAATTGAAGAAATTCCCCCGCCTGAAACTTACGCTTTGAAGCCAACAGATTTTATTGGAATCAAACGGCCCAAACTTTTAGTACAGGAAGGAGATACTGTACAAGCTGGCACTCCAATACTTTTTTGCAAATTAAATGAGAAGATCAAATATGTCTCACCCGTAAGTGGTGAAATTGCTGAGGTTGTAAGAGGTGAAAAACGGAAACTGCTTGAGATCAGGATATTGGCGGATAAGGAGGTAAAATATGCTTCCGCCAAGAAATACTCATCATCTGAAATTAATGGATTGTCCAAACAGGAGGTTGTGGATATTTTATGTGATTTTGGCGTATGGCCAAATATCATACAAAGACCTTATGGCATTGTTGCAAATCCTGACGATGAACCCAGGGATATATTTATTTCCGGGTATGATTCAAGCCCATTGGCTCCGGATTATGATTTTATATACCAGGGCCAGGAACAATACATTCAAACAGGCATTGATATTTTAAATAAGTTTATATCCGGGCAGTTGCATTTAACCGTTGATGCAAATTCTGAATTCTCCAAAGTTTTCTCTCAGCTTAAAAATATCAATCTTCATAAAATATCAGGTCCACATCCTGCAGGTAATGTCGGAATTCAAATACATCATATTAAGCCAATTAATAAAGGTGATATTGTCTGGACCACCACCCCGTTTGGTTTGGCCCAGATCGGGAAACTCTTCATGGATGGGGAATACGAGTCTGAGAGGATCATTGCTCTGACAGGACCGGAAGTAAAGACTCCACAATATTATAAAGTCAGGACCGGAACAAGTGTTAAGAAGATTCTGGAAAATAACTTATCATCTGATAATATCAGGGTGATCAGTGGTAATGCTCTGACAGGTGATAAGATCACTAAGAGCGGCTATCTGGGTTTTTATCACAATCAGATTACGATTTTGGAAGAAGGCAATAAGCCTGTTTTACTTGGTTGGTTTAAGCCAACCTTTAAAGAATTGAGTGCCCACAGAGCGCTTGGACTTCTCTCTTTTCTAAATCCGAAAAAGACGGAATACAATTTAAATACCAATACCAGGGGTGATAAAAGAGCTTTTGTATTATCCGGCGTATTTGAGAAAGTATTACCAATGGATATATATCCCACACATCTTTTTAAAGCCATAATTACGGAAGATTACGATGAGATGGAAGCATTAGGCATTTATGAAATTATTGAGGAAGATGTTGCGTTATGCGAATTTGTGGATGTTTCCAAACATAATATCCAGCAGATTGTAAGGGATGGATTAGAATTGTTACAAAATAGTTAAGTGTTAAAATAAATGAAGTTTTTAGAAGATTTAGTAAATAATCTTAAGCCAAATTTTGAAAAGGGAGGCAAATTCGAAAAACTCTATTGGGTATTTGAAGGATTTGAAACTTTTCTGTTTCAAATGGGCACTACAACTACTGGTCGTGGTGTTCATGTAAGGGATGCTGTTGATCTCAAAAGGTTGATGATCACTGTGGTTATAGCAATGGTTCCGGCCACAATTTTTGGTATGTGGAATGTCGGACATCAGCACTATCTTGCGATAGGACAGGAAGTTGACTTCTGGTTGAAATTCTGGTTAGGCTTTAAGGTAGTTTTGCCCATTATCATTGTATCGTATACAGTTGGATTGGGCATTGAATTTATATTCACATCCATTAAAAAGCATCCTATAGCGGAAGGCTTCCTTGTGACAGGGATGTTGATCCCGCTCATAGTACCTCCGACTATTCCTTTATGGCAGGTAGCCCTTGCAACGGCTTTTGCCGTGATCATAGGCAAGGAAGTATTTGGGGGAACGGGTATGAACATTTTTAATGTAGCCTTAACCGCGAGGGCATTTCTATACTTTGCCTATCCCCAGGAAATTTCAGGGGAAATATGGACTTATCTCGGTGACCAGGTACCAGTAGACGGATATTCAGGAGCTACCGCACTTGCTGTAGCTGCTGCAACCGAGGGGTCTGCTACTGTTCTAGGGGAATTTGGGAATGCATGGTATGAGGGGTTTTATTCAGTTAAAAACTTGTTTTTTGGAGCTATACCCGGATCTATTGGCGAAACGTCAACATTCTGGATACTGATTGGAGCCTTGATATTGTGGGTAACACGTGTAGGAAGTGGTAAGATTATGTTCTCTGTTTTTGCAGGGGCATATGTTATGGGCCTGATCTTCAATTTTTTTGGAGCCAATCCATTCATGGAAATGCCTGCTCATTATCACCTTATAACTGGAGGGCTTGCTTTTGGGGCTGTATTTATGGCAACAGATCCTGTTACTGCAGCACAAACCGAAACTGGTAAATGGATATATGGATTTTTAATCGGAATACTTACTGTTTTGATCAGGGTAGTAAATCCGGCTTATCCGGAAGGAATTATGCTAGCGATATTGTTGATGAATGTATTCGCACCACTAATTGATTTCTATATAGTACAAGCAAATAAAAAAAGGAGGCTACAACGTGCAACGGTCTAATACATACGTAATATTATTCTCACTGGTTCTTACCATCATACTCGGAGGATTATTGTCTTTGGCCTCGGTAGGATTGAGACCAGCGCAAAAAAAGGCAGAGGAGTTTGCTAAAAAAAGACAGATTTTAAGTGCAGTCCTCGATATAGAACAAGTTCCAGATATAGTATCTGAATATAACAGCCGGATATCTTCGTACATTGTAAATGCAAATGGTGAGAAGGTGGAACAGAACAGTCCCTCAGGAGAACCCCTGAAGGCAGAAGATATCGATATAGAGAAGGAGTTTAAAAAAGATCCGGTTGATAGGTTATACCCGGTCTACAGATTTCATACTGAAGGTAATCCTGAAGATATTGAAGCTTATATACTGGCAATGTATGGCAAGGGATTATGGAATGATATCTGGGGCTATATTGCTCTGGCAACGGATATGAATACTGTTGCCGGTATCGTTTTTGACCATAAAGGTGAAACCGCCGGATTGGGATCCCGGATTACAGAGAGAGCTGTTCAGGAGAGATATAAAGGGAAAAAGATTTTTGATGAAAGTGGTGAGATTGCCTCCGTTAGTATGTTAAAAGGAGAGAACAATAAGCCCACATCAATAGATGATCATAATATTAACGGTTTATCCGGAGCAACCATTACTGCAAAAGGAGTAAACTATATGATGATCGATTATTTAAATTGTTACCTGCCGTTGATTGAAAATTTAAAGAAAGGTGAAATAGTGGCAGTATCTATGTTGAATACAAAAAATTAAGGATAATATGGCTGAAACGCTGGAAAAGGAAATTACCAAAAAGAAATCAGAAGCATTACTATCTAAAAGGCGGAAGAGATTTGTATTAGATCCACTGAATGATGATAATCCCATAACGATCCAGGTATTGGGGATCTGTTCGGCATTGGCTGTAACAACGCAGCTTAAACCGACACTTGTTATGGCCATGTCAGTAACCTTCGTTATGATATTTTCGAGTTTGTTTACTTCTCTATTAAGAAATCTGATACCTGTACGCGTTAGAATCATCGTACAATTAGCGATTATAGCGTCTTTCGTGATTCTGGTAAATGAAGTATTGCATGCCTACGCATATGATGTATACAAACAATTATCTGTTTTTGTTGGATTGATCATCACAAATTGTATAGTGATGGGACGTTTGGAAGCATTCGCCATGGGAAACAAACCCTATGACTCGGTACTTGATGCATTTGGTAGTGCGATGGGTTATTCATGGATCATAATAGCAGTAGCTTTCTTCAGAGAGCTCCTTGGATCCGGTAAGTTATTCGGATTTGAAATTTTCAGTGCTATTGGGTGGAGTTCTTTTCCTACAAATGGATTGATGGTTACACCTGTGGGTGCATTTATCATACTGGGACTGATCATCTGGGTCCAGAGGTCAAAAAGTGGATATGTTGAACAACATTAATTAAGTAAAAATGGAATTAATTAATCTGGGAGTAAAATCAATATTTATAGAGAACATGGTGTTTGCCTATTTCCTGGGCATGTGTTCTTATCTGGCTGTATCCAAGAAAGTAAGCACTGCCTTTGGATTAGGATTGGCTGTTATATTCGTTTTAGCCTTCACTGTGCCGGTGAACTGGATTTTAAATGAGTATGTTTTATTAGAAGGTGCCCTGGCGAAATGGCTTCCTGCCAGCCTGGGAGATTTTTCCACAGTAAATTTATCCTTCCTTCAGTTTATTATGTTTATTGCCACCATTGCTGCCATGGTACAACTTGTTGAGATGTTTATCGAAAAATTTTCTCCTGCTTTATATGGATCATTAGGGATTTTCCTTCCTTTGATTGCGGTAAACTGTGCCATACTCGGATCATCATTATTCATGGCACAAAGAAGCTATACGATTGCTGAAGCAACAGTGTTCGGATTTTCTTCAGGGGTAGGCTTTTTCCTTGCAATAGTAGCCATTGCTGCCATAAGGGAAAAAATGAAATACTCTCAAGTCCCGGATGGATTGAAAGGTCTGGGCATCACCATGTTGCTTACCGGGCTCATGGGAATAGCCTTTATGTCTTTCCTCGGGATTTCTATTTGATAAAAGAGATTAAATTATAGTCCCGCTTCAGCCTGCCCACTGCAGGGAGGCGGGATTTTTTATTTATACGAAATGGAAATAAACCTTACCACACCCGCTTTGCTTTTCCCGGCGATATCGTTGTTGCTGCTTGCCTATACCAATCGCTTTCTTACGCTGGCGACACTCATCAGAACATTGCATGCAAGATACAAGGAGGATCCACATGATGTATTACTGGGCCAGATCAAGAACCTGAGAAAGCGGGTTATACTGATACGTAATATGCAGGCATTTGGTGTTCTAAGCCTTCTGCTATGTGTCGTATGTATGTTCCTTTTGTTTGCAAACGAACAAATTGCGGGAAGGTATACCTTTGGCGTAAGTCTGATCTTATTGATCATCTCACTGGGATTATCTGTGTATGAGATCCAGATATCAGTAAAAGCACTTAAGCTGCAATTGAGTGACATGGAGGAGTTTTAATTTTTTTTTATATATTGGCACCCTGAAATAAAAACTCCTGCATGACGAAGAAAGAGCGTAGAGAGCCATCATTAATTGAATCCTTAGTCCCGGTATTATTCCTTATTGTATTTCTTGCATTCAATGTATTCGTATTTGGTGATGATTCCTTATCTGGTTCCAATCAAATTGTATTGATTATATCAGGAGCCTTTGCAGCCCTGATTGCGTCACGATCCGGATTGGGCTGGAAAGAGCTAAGAAAAGGAATTGTTAAAACCATTAATGCTGCACTTCCCTCAATTTTAATTCTTCTCATCATTGGTTCTCTGGCAGGTGCATGGTTGATCAGCGGTATCGTTCCTGCGATGATCTATTATGGCTTGAAGATAATTCATCCCACCATATTTTTATTTGCAGCTTGTATTGTAAGCGCCATTATATCATTGGCAACAGGAAGCTCGTGGTCTACGGTTGCTACTTTAGGGGTGGCTATGATGGGTATAGGTGCAACCCTTGGATATCATGTTGGATTGGTTGGTGGAGCAATAATATCAGGAGCTTACTTTGGTGATAAGATGTCGCCATTATCGGATACAACGAATCTGGCCCCTGCCATGGCTGGGACCGATCTGTTCACCCACATCAGATATATGACCATTACAACCGTGCCTTCAATGAGTATTTCGCTAATAATATTCCTGATCATTGGATTCTGGACGGATACAAGTGGTTCAACAACCAATATGCATGAGGTTTTAGCTGCTATTGAAGGTTCATTTAATATCAACCTGATCCTGTTTATTGTACCAGGATTGGTGATCTTTCTGATCATAAAGAAGGTCTCACCATTGCCAGCGCTGCTTGCCGGGACTCTCCTGGGCGTAGTATTTGCACTGATTTTCCAACCTGATATTATTCATAATGTCTCTGGAATTACAAATGATAAGATCAGATCCTTCTATGTTGGCATCATGAAAGCCATGTATACAACGATCAGTATAGAAACTTCAAATGCCCAGGTTAATGAATTATTGACCACAGGAGGTATGAGCGGTATGTTGAATACAATATGGCTGATAATAAGTGCCATGATTTTTGGAGGTATAATGGATGCAGCCGGATTCTTAAAGAGGATTGCCAAATCTATCATATCATATGCCCACTCGACCGGATCTCTTATCGGGTCCACGGCAGGTTCCTGCATATTTTTTAATGTGACTGCAAGTGACCAATACCTGGCTATTGTTGTCCCGGGAAGGATGTTTGCTTCCACCTATGAAGAGAGAAACCTGGCTCCGGAAAACCTGAGTCGTACACTGGAAGACTCAGGAACAGTTACATCAGTTCTTGTTCCCTGGAATACCTGTGGTGCTTATATGTCATCGGTACTGGGGGTTGCCACCCTTACCTATCTTCCTTATTGTTTCTTCAATATAATCAGCCCTTTTATGACAGTACTATTTGGGTATCTTGGAATAAAGATCAAAAAATTAGCAAAAAATCAGGGTGAAAATAATTCAGGAGTTGCTGATCTTTAGTGATATTTCTGATGGCCTGTTTTTACTGCAAGATAATTTACATGCGAGCTATTTCAGAATTGTGCTGCGATCAATAGGTTCAGATCTTTATATGGTACCTTGAATTTATTGGCAATATGTTCATTCGTCACATAGCCATTGTAGGCATATATGCCTCTCATAAACCACTTGTTATTAAATATCATTCCATCTACTCCACCTTCATCGGATGTATGTAATAACATTGGAACAAATATATTATTAAAGGCTGTTGTAGCTGTCCGAGGCACTCTGGAAGCTATATTGGGAACACAATAGTGGATGATCCCATATTTTGTGAATATCGGATTATCATGACTTGTAATATCCGAAGTCTCAATACATCCTCCCTGGTCAATACTAACATCAATGATTACAGAACCAGATTTCATGGTGGATACCATTTCTTCGGATATGATGATCTGCTTTTTCCCTTTTTCTATCCTCATTGCCCCGATCAACACATCGGCCTGTTTGATTGCGTCAGTTAAAAGCACATTATTAAAAGTAGATGTAAATACTGGTTGTCCCAGAGCATGTTTCAACCGACGAAGTTTGTAAATATTATTGTCAAATATCTGGATATCTACGCCCAGGCCTAATGCAGCCCTCGCAGCATATTCAGCAACTGTGCCGGCACCAAGAATCACGACCTTAGCTGGGGGGACTCCGGTTATGCCACCCAGCAATATGCCTTTCCCATTGTTTATATTGCTTAAATATTCCGCAGCGATCAGCATTACCGTGCTGCCGGCAATTTCACTCATGGCCCGGACGGCAGGCATACCCCCAACCTTATCCTCTATGAACTCATAAGCCAGGGCTGTGAGTTTCTTATTGTTAATAGCCTTCAGGTACTCCGGGGTCTGGTTACCTAATTGTAGTGCGGAAATAAGCACCTTCCCAGGGCTCATCAATTGAATCTCATCCAGGGTGGGTGGTTCCACTTTCAGGATAATATCGGCTTTAAAGACCTCGTCTGTGGAATAGACGATTTTTGCTCCCGCATCACTGAACTCTTTATCAGTAAAACGCGATTCTTTTCCTGCACCGGTCTCAATCCGCACCTCATGGCCATTTCCTACCAGTAAATTAACGCCATCAGGCGTAATGGCCAATCTGTTTTCCTGGAAAGAATTTTCCTTAGGGATGCCTATGTAGAGGGTATTATGCTGTTTCTTTATTTTCAATAAAGATTCTTGTGGATATAATTTTGATTCTTGAGCTAACTCTTCGAATCCGGATCGATGCTTTTCACCCATGTTTCTTTATATTAAATACTCTTATTTCTTTTTCAGGATTAAAAATTGAAATATCCAGGTACCTTTCAGGTAGCAGAGGTTCGGCTATCTCAGGCCATTCAATGAAACAACGGAGGCCTGTTTCGAGGTATTCATCAAATCCTAAATCCAAAACCTCAGAGATGTTCTTTACCCTGAACAGATCAAAATGATATATCTTTTCCTGTTGGTGAGTTAGGTACTCGTTTATCAATGCATACGAAGGACTGCTGATGTTATCCATTACATTCATTTGCCGAGCTACTTCCTGAATAAATGTTGTTTTCCCTGCTCCCAAATCACCTTTTAGCACCCAAATAGAATATTCTGTGCCGTAGCTTATAATTTTCTTCGTTACCTCAGGCAATTCCTGAATTGTCTGGCAGTAGATTTCCAAATTATAAAAAATTGAAGATTATTTCGAATTTAGGGAAATTATTGGAATTATCATCTCCTCGAGTGATAATCCTCCGTGTTGAAAAGTATCACGGTAATAATTTACATAATAATTATAATTATTGGGATAAGCGAAGAACAGATCCTCCATAGCAAAAACGTAAGCACTGGACACATTTACTTTTGGAAGATGAAGTACTTCAGGATCCCTGACAAAGAATATTTTATTTTCATCGAAATTCAGATTCTTGCCAACTTTATATCTAAGATTGGTATTTGTATTTCTATCCCCAATAATCTTAAAAGGTTTTTTTACCCGGATCGTTCCATGATCTGTGCTTATAATTAGTTTGGATCCCTGTTCTGCAATTCTTTTAATTGATTCATACAATGGTGAGTGTATAAACCAGGATCGCGTTATTGATCTGTAGGCCGCTTCGTTGGGAGCTAATTCCCGTATCATTTCCATTTCAGTCCTTGCATGGGAGAGCATATCAACGAAATTATAAACAATAACACTAAGATCATTCTGCAGTATATTGGGGATGTTGTCAATCATCATCCTACCCTGAGAAAGGTTCTTGATCTTATTATAGGAAACCTTAATATCAATCCCTTTAGATGCCAGATGTCTTTTAAGGAAATCTTCTTCATAATTATTTTTTCCTCCTTCCTGGTCTTCCCCCACCCAGATATCCGGATGTCTGTTGGCCATTTCAAGTGGCAACAAACCTGAGAAAATAGCATTTCTTGAATACGCGGTTGTAGTTGGCAGGATGCTGTAATAAGTGTCAAAGTTCTCCAGGCTGAAAGATTCAAGTATAAAGGGCTCTATGATCTTCCATTGATCAAGCCTCATATTATCCACCACCAGGAATACAGTAGGCCGGTCATCCCGGATATGAGGTAACACTTTAGCATCTAACAATTGATGGGATAACATCGGCTTATCTTCTTCATCCTCATCCATCCAATATTGATAATTTTCCTTAATATAACGTGCAAAATTTGTGTTAGCCTCCAGCATCTGCATATTGAGGATCTCAGTCATCTCCTTATTCTGAGTGTTCTCAAATTCGAGTTCCCAGTAAACCAGTTTTTTGTATATTTCCGCCCATTCGCTATGATCCAGACGGCCATTTACGGCCATACTGATTTTCTGAAATTCCTGCTGATAATCCAGATTAACCTTTTCCGTGACCAGTCTCTTATTGTCCAGGATTTTCTTTACACTAAGCAGGATCTGGTTTGGATTTAATGGTTTTATTAAATAATCTTCAATTTTTGATGCTATTGCCTCTTCCATTAGATGTTCTTCCTCACTCTTGGTGATCATCACCACCGGCAAATTCGGTTTCATGGATTTTATGTGTGTGAGTGTTTCTAATCCTGACATACCCGGCATATTCTCATCCAGGAACACCACGTCAAAATTTGTCGATTCACAATGTTCAAGAGCATCAGATCCACTGTTAACGGGCGTAACATCATACCCTTTTTTATCCAGAAACATAATATGTGGTTTCAAGAGATCAATTTCATCATCCGCCCATAAAATAGTATATCTTTGCATAATTATCTGAATATTGAATTCCTTACTATGTTTATGTACGGAATTCCAAATACCTTAAGTTTGAATAAGAGAAAAATAATTAATGATCCAATTTACGGATTTATTAGAATTCCAGATGGAATTATTTTTAGAATTATTGAACATCCGTATTTTCAACGTTTAAGAAGGATCAATCAACTGGGATTAACAGACTTTGTTTACCCGGGGGCAACACATACCAGGTTCCACCATGCCATAGGATCTATGCATTTAATGGATATGGCCCTGACAAGTTTAAGAAACAAAGGGATAGATATCAGCGATGAAGAATTTGAAAGTGCATTGATCACGATATTATTGCATGATATCGGACATGGCCCCTTTTCGCATGCCCTGGAATTCAGCCTGATAAAGGGAATAGAACATGAAAAGATTTCCGCATTGATCATGCAGCTTTTCAACCAGGAAATGGATAATAAACTGGATCTCTCTTTAAAAATATTCAAAGGCTCTTACCCTAAGAAATTTTTAAGTCAGCTGGTTGCCAGCCAGCTGGATGTTGACCGGCTGGATTATTTAAACCGGGATAGTTTCTTTACTGGTGTCAGTGAAGGGAAGATAGGGTTCGAAAGAATTTTAAAAATGCTGAATGTTCGGGATAACCAGATCGTTGTAGAGGAAAAGGCCATATACAGCATAGAGAATTTCCTTAGTTCCAGGCGTCTGATGTATTGGCAGGTATACCTCCATAAAACAACAGTGGCAGCTGAAAACCTGTTGATTAATCTAATAAAAAGGGCCAAATGGCTGGCAAGTAAAGGAAAGCTTACAGTCAGGAATAAGGCCCTGCAGTTATTCCTTATTAATGACTTTTCGCTGGAGGATTTCCAGGAAAACAAGGAGGTACTCATGGCATTTTTATCACTGGACGATTATGACTTGTGGGGAGCCATAAAGATCTGGGTGGATCATGACGACCTGGTCTTGTCTGAATTATGCAGGATGCTTGTTGAGCGCAATCTCTTCAAGATTGACATATACAATAAACCGGTTCCGAAGAACAAGGTTGAATCGCTCAGAAGGGTCTTTATTAAGAAGTTTCCTATTTCGAAAAAAGATGCTTCATACTTCATCAATGATGGCAAATTAAGTAACTCAGCTTATGAACTGGGAAATTCAAAGATAAATGTATTGATGAAATACGGAGATATTGTAGATATCGCTTCGGCTTCTGATTTGCCCAATATTAAGGCCCTTAGCAAAATTGTCAATAAATATTATCTATGCTTTCCCAAAAGTGTATCTTTGTGAATCTTTTGATCAATCATGAAATTCCCTATACAACAAATAGCCAGTTTATTACAAGGAGAAGTAATAGGTGATGACACAATAGTCATTGATAATTTGAGTACCCTTGAAAATGCGAAAAAAGGATGTATTTCCTTCCTGTCAAATCCGAAATATGAAAATTTCATTTATCAGACAAAGGCCTCTGCCGTTATAGTAAAGAATGACTTCAAGCCCACCAGGGAAATCAAACCTACTTTGATAAAAGTGAAAGATCCATACCTTGCCTTTTCGATCTTGCTTGAAGAATATGATAAACTGATCAGTTATCTTAAGGTAGGAGTAGAGGAGCCAAGCTTTATCGGGGCTGGAAGTGTTACGGGAGAAGAGGTGTACAGAGGGGCATTTTCTTATATCGGCGAAAATGTTAAAATCGGGATAAATGTTAAGATATATCCACATGTGTATGTAGGAGATGAAGTAAAGATAGGTGATAATACAATTCTTTATCCAGGAGTAAAGATCTATTCAAATGTACAGATAGGTAACAATTGTCATATTCATGCTGGTGCCATCATAGGAAGTGATGGATTTGGATTTGCACCACAAAAGGACGGCACATACAAAAAGATTCCACAATTGGGAAATGTTATCCTGGAAGATAATGTTGATATCGGAGCAAATACTGTTTTGGATTGTGCGACACTGGAATCCACCATAATAAAGGCCGGTGCAAAACTTGATAACCTGATACAAATAGCTCATAATGTTGTGATTGGAGAAAATACGGTGATTGCTGGCCAGGCGGGGATCTCAGGATCTACAAAAATTGGGAGAAATTGCGTTTTGGCTGGCCAGGTTGGCATAGCAGGTCATGTTGATATTGCCGATAAGGTCACTATTGGTGCACAGGCAGGCATCACGAAATCTATCCCAACAGAAGGACAGATCGTTTTGGGAAGTCCTGCCATTCCGGTAGGTGACTTCAGGCGTGTCTTCACGGTATTCAAAAAGTTACCGGAACTTCAGGAGAAGATCCTAAAGCTGGAAGAAAGTGTCAGAAATTTCCAGGAGGGGTAATACACCAGCTTTCCGGAATGTTTGAACGTTCCTTAATTTCCAATGCTTGTTATCCTTGAGAATGTTGTTCTGTTGCATTTTATTGATGTCAATAAATCCGATATTCAAAATAATCACTGGATTTATAATCTATGAAATATATTTCTTGTTATGATCTGATTTTAAAGAAGTATCGCACAAGATGTGGCGCAAAAGTTAGAAAAATCGTATACTTGCAGGTTAATAATTTAAAT
>CBDUBA010000046.1:0-30962 GCA_965365275.1 uncultured Cyclobacteriaceae bacterium
GATTACCCTGATTCCTATACTCCGGAGAATGTAGCAGCCCGAATGATTGACGGACTGGGTTTCAGGTTTTACTGGGCCACAGAAGGTTTGACTGAAAAGGACCTGGAATACACCCCTGGGAATGATGGAAGGAGCACAGGTCATACCGTTGACCATATATATGGATTAACCCTTACTATATTAAACGCCAGCCTGAATAAGCCTAATGTATTCCCCAGGGATGAAGAAGAACTGACCTTCGAGCAGAAAAGAATCCGTACCCTGAAAAATCTTGAAAAGGCCAGCCAGGTTTTGAAAGAACAAAATTCCAATACCCTGGAAAACAATAAGGTTATTTTTCAAAGTGAAAATGGAACAAGTGAATTTCCCTATTGGAATATGATCAATGGACCCATTGCAGATGCTATATATCACACCGGGCAGGTTGTATCTTTCAGAAGATCTTCCGGGAACCCTATCAATCCCAATATCCGGGTTTTCCTGGGCACCGTGAGAGAATAGAGTGAAGATGTGTTTAAACTAAATCAACCATCGAATAAATCCTGACAAAAATGGATTTTAACAGGTCTTTTAATGAACAATTTGATGTCATCATCGTCGGAGGTGGCCCGGCCGGCCTGATATGTGCTTATACCCTCTCGGATTCCGGCATGAGCATTTTACTACTCGAAAAGGAACCGGTTTTTGGCAATAAAATATGTGCTGGCGGCCTGACTGCAAATGATCTGAGAATCCTGGATATCCCTGATGAGATCATTGAACATAAAATAAGTAATACTGCACTTCATTCACCGAAACGTAAAAGCTCAACACAAGCTCAAGCCCCCTTTTTATATACCGTTAACCGCAGAAAATTAGGGGACTGGCAGAAAAAACTTCTCGACAACACTCCTGTGGTTGTCCGGACCAATAGCAGGGTTTCCAAGATCAATAATGACCATGTGATCCTGAAGGATGATAGTAAAATTGGATATAAATATCTTGTTGGGGCAGATGGACAGGCATCCATAGTCCGGAAGTATCTCGATATCCCTGTAAATAAGAAATTAATTGGAATTCAATATACCATACCGGTGAATGATCTTGACCCTAAGCTGGAAATCCACCTGGATTCCAGAAGGTTTAAATCATGGTATGCCTGGGTATTCCCGCATGAAAACTCTGTAGCGATTGGTTGTTGCAGCAATCCTAAAATTCTCCCCCCGTCAAAACTGAAGGATAATTTCCATCAGTGGTTAGATATGAAGAATATTAATTACTCAGGAATTAAACTGGAAACATATCCTATCAATTACGATTATCGTGGTGTCCGGTTTGGGAATATTTATCTAATCGGTGAGGCTGCCGGAATGGCCTCAGGCCTGACAGGGGAAGGTATATACCAGTCATTGGTTTCTGGTCAGGAAGTGGCCCGATTGATCATAAACCCTGATTATGTATCTGACCAGCTAGATAAAGCGCTTCGTTATAATTCTATTCAACACAAGATCATGGATCTGTTCAACTGGTCGCATACCCTCCGAAATTTCCTGCATGAACTGTTGTTAATGGCCATGAATAATAATCGCGTAAAAAGATTTATCCGATACTCCTTCTCACCGGCAAGGCAAAATTGAAATCACTTTTATTCTGCTATTTAAGTTGATGAGTGGTTGAGAATCTGATATATTTATATAAACGGATGTTTTATATTGAATAATCCAGTTCAAAAGCATATATATGAAAGTTCGAGCAGGCTGTAAAACAATGACTTAGTGCTGATAAATCCGGATAAAGCTAATATACGATCAGTTCAACAGGTATTTTAAGAATATCCCGGAAATCATCTCCAGATTCCTGCATATCTTCATCCTCAAGCTCATAATACCATTGAACAGCCACCTGCTTACCTGATTTAAATAACTCCTCGAATCTTCTGAAGATTTCAAGTAGATATTTAGATGAACTTGTATTGAAATATTCCAGTTTAACAACAAATGTGGTACTCTCAGCTGGATTTTCCAGGTATTTATCAATCCAATCCATAACGGGTTCATATAGGTCAGCTGAATTTTCAGGAATTGACTTCCCGGAAAATTCCATCTCCCCGCTCTCAGCATCTAAATTTATAGAGGGCGTTTTATCGCTGCCTTCCATGTAAAAATTATCCATAGCGTAAATTTACTACTCAACCCTTATTTGAACACTCATTCTGAATAGGGAATTCTCATTATCAACTTTAGAAAAATTATAATCCAGATTCCCGTCTGATTTTCTGACAATATTAATCAAACCCAAACCGGCTCCACCTTTAGTAGAAAATCCTCCATTATCAAGGGTTTTCCTGTAGGTCATGGTGATGTCCTCATCACTCATGGATAAATACTGATCCAGCTTCGAAACCAGGTTTTTCACCTCTCTGGTTTTAATAAAATTCTCTGTCACAATAAAATAATCATAGTCTCTTTTAAATAAATAATATTTAAATGATTGGTGATCAACTACACTGAAATCTTCGCCGTGATTGAAAATATTTTGTAAGATCTCGATCAGTACATTAACAATCCTTTTAACAATTGTGCTGGAACTTTCAATGATCTTTAATTTAGATTCTGACATCTCAAGGATCAAATCGATCATATCATGGGTGGGTTTACCCATATATGAGAAAACAACTTTATCAGTTCTCTTGTTCAACTTCATCTCTGAAATACCACTCATCAGGATATTAATGCAGTCCTGGCCTAAAGATAAGATGAATTCTTTATTACGCCCAATAATTTCTTTAATAAATTACATTTTACGTCGTTTTTTGTTACTTTTTCTAATTAAAATCCGGCCTTCATAATTTAAATGATCCATATTGTACATTTAATTTTTTTTGAAATGGATATTTCTATATTTTAGCGGCGGTTTTTCTTAATACTAAAATATATGGATGCTGGACTTATACTAATGTTCGTTGCCTGGATCGTAGTTGGCGCATGGATCTCAATCATAATTTTTTCACAGAAAAAGTATCACCCAAAAGCCTTGTTTACCTTGTTTTTTGCTGAAATGTGGGAAAGGTTTAATTTCTACGGGATGCGGGCAATACTTACTCTTTATATGATCAAAGTGCTTTTCGATCATATGTCTCAAACAGATGCTGATGAGCGGGCGATAGGAATTTACGGAGCGTATAATGCATTGGTTTACCTGACACCAGTTCTGGGTGGTATGCTTGCGGATAAGATCCTTGGATTCCGAAGATCTATTGTATGGGGAGGAATATTAATGGCTTGCGGACAGGTAATGCTCATTTTCTCAGATACTTTCCAGATCATTGTTGAGAATGACCTTTTCTATATAGGCTTATCTCTAATTGTGGTAGGAAACGGATACTTCAAACCAAATATTTCCAGCTTTCTTGGTACATTTTACGATAAGAATGATCCACGTAAGGATGGTGCCTTTACTATTTTTTACATGGGTATCAATGTAGGCGCATTTCTTGCACCCATTACTTGTGGATATCTTGGCGAGACCTATGATTGGGATTGGGGGTTTGGTCTGGCTGCTGCCGGGATGCTGGCCGGTCTATTTGCCTTTAGAAAGAACATCAGGAATTTTGCTGAGAAAGGATTATCACCAAAACCTGATTATATTAAAAAGAAAATATTACTCGGTCTAAAGCCAACTAGTTTAATTCTAATTGCTTCAATACTTATTACTCCACTAATTGCCCTGTTATTGAATGTGAATGAATCAATGACATTGATATTATCAATTCTCGGCATACTGGTAATTGGTTATTTATTATATGAAGCTATATTTAAACTGGACAAAGTGGAAGGGCAACGCCTGGCGGTCGTAATTATCCTGGCTTTCTTCCATACACTTTTCTGGGCCTTCTTTGAACAGGCAGGAAGTTCACTTACGTTGTTTACAGAAAGAAATGTTGACAGGACTTTCTTTGGAAGTGAATTAAAAACTTCAATATTCCAAAGTGTAAATCCACTATTTATAATCACCTTGGCCCCGGCATTTACATGGCTATGGGCAAAACTCAATAAACTAAGAATGGACCCATACACACCATTTAAATTTGCCTGGGGACTTTTACAGTTGGGGCTGGGATTTGGAGCGCTCGTACTTGGTGCCAAACTATTTGCATCATCTTCAGGTATGGTACCTTTAGTCTTCCTGGTTATTGCATATTTTCTTCATACAACCGGGGAATTATGCCTATCACCGGTGGGTTTATCCATGGTTACCAAACTATCTCCGGGCAGAATCGTAGGCTTCGTTATGGGTGCATGGTTTTTATCCATATCCTTTGCACACCACCTGGCAGCATTCATTGCCAAGCTAACAGCTGCGCCGGAAGCAGGAAATGGAGAGGTTGCCTCATCCCTGGTAACCTTGCCAATATATACTGATGTATACTGGCAAAGCACCTTATTTATAATAGGTGCAGCTGGCGTATTATTCCTGCTGGCGGTTCCCATTAAAAGAATGATGCACGGAATACACTAGAACAATTAATTTTTAAGGATTTAAGGAATTAGTTGAAAATATTCCATTAAACTGCCTCTAGTGGCGGCATCAAGTATTAAAATATTGGAAATAGAAATAATTTTTATTAGCTTTTAGTATAGCAATGGCCGGTGGCGTTGGTGTAATAAAGTCTCTATCTAACAAAATTCATATAAAATGATTGAAACTGGAATCAAATCTAAAAAATCTGACCTGTATTCATTGGGCCTCAAATCTGGACGAATTCACTGGAATTATTCTCAAAGCGAACTTTATGAGGAAGCTTTGCGCAAAAAGGAAGGTATTTTAACAGACCGAGGATCTCTACTCGTCGACACAAGTTTTTTTACCGGAAGGGCTCCGAAAGACAAATACGTTGTGGAGGATGATACAACAAAAGATATCATCTGGTGGGGAAATGTGAACCAGCCTATTTCTCCCAAACACTTTGATGACCTTTACAATGAAATGATCAAATACCTGTACGGAAAGGAATTATATGTCCGAGAGGGTTATGCAGGAGCTGATCCGAATTACAGGCTGAAGTGCAGGTTCGTAAATACCATGGCCTGGCAGAATCTTTTTTGCTATAATATGTTTATCAATCCGAATCAGGAAGATCTGGAAAACTTTGAGCCCGACTTTACTGTGATCTCTGCACCAGAATTTACAGCTGATCCACAAAGGTTCGGATTACGCCAGAGTAACTTTGCCATTGTCAATATGACAAGAAACATCATGATCATCGGTGGTACCGGATATGCAGGCGAGATCAAAAAAGGGATCTTTGGCGTCATGAATTACCTGCTCCCTCAACGTGATGTCCTTCCAATGCACTGCTCTGCAAATGTAGGCAAAGAGGGTGATACAGCAATATTCTTTGGGCTTTCAGGCACGGGTAAGACCACCCTCTCGGCAGATCCCGAAAGGGGATTGATCGGAGACGATGAACATGGTTGGACGGAAACCACCATTTTTAACTTTGAGGGTGGTTGTTATGCCAAAACCGTCGATCTGTCAGAAGAAAAAGAACCGGACATTTGGAATGCCATTAAGTTCGGCGCTATTGAAGAGAATTCAAGATTTTATCCAAATACAAGAACCGTCAATTATTCAGATACCCGGGTAACTGAAAACACAAGGGTATCCTATCCAATTGACCATATAAAAAACGCAATTCAACCGTCAATTGCCGGGGTACCTAAGAACATATTTTTCCTGGCATGTGATGCTTTTGGTGTGCTCCCTCCAATCTCCAAATTAAATCCCGGACAGGCTATGTATCATTTTATCAGTGGGTATACAGCCAAGGTAGCGGGAACCGAGATGGGAATAGTCGATCCCGTTACAACATTTTCAGCTTGTTTTGGCGCTGCATTTCTCCCATTACATCCAACAAAATATGCAGAAATGCTAGGTAAAATGATGAAGAAACACAAAGTCAACGTCTGGCTTATCAATACCGGTTGGGTAGGCGGCAAGTATGGTGTCGGAAAACGGATTGATCTGAGATACACGCGGGCCATGATCACAGCTGCTCTGGAAGGCAAACTGGATTACGCAGATTATCATGAAGGCGCCATGCTGGGTACCCAGATCCCTACGAATGTGCCAGGAGTTCCGACCGAATTGCTACGTCCCAAAAATAACTGGGCGGATAAGGAGGAATTCTACAATACAGCCGACAAACTGGTAGATGAATTCAATCAGAATTTTGAAAAATACAAGGATTTCGCGAACGAGGAAATCATGGCAGCTGCACCCAAACGATACAAAAGATAAAAAACTTTTTTGTGTATTAATTGATTTGAATTTCGGCAAATTCTTAAGATCACATAAGTCGGAGTTTTCCTGGCTTTTAAAGGCTCCATTGACCATTGACAATGGATACACGGTCCGTTTAAAGCCAGGTATTTTAGATATGAATGACCTGTGGGACTATATCAAAACAGAAACAAGCAGGGCAGGAAAAAAATTTGCATTAGGAGGTTATCTTGAGGACAGGGAGGTATATAAAAATAAATCCCTATTCGGTACAGATGAGCCAAGAAGTGTCCATCTTGGTCTTGATATCTGGAGTGATGCCGGGACACCCATTCTTATGCCATTTGATGGAACTATCCACAGTTTCCGAGATAACAACAACAGTGGTGATTACGGCCCCACAATAATAACAAAGCATATTCTCAACGAACACGTCTTTTACCTTTTATTCGGTCATTTAAGCCGTGATAATCTGGTCAACCTGTATAAAGGTAAATTAATTAAAAAAGGAGAAAAAATTGCTGAATTGGGTACCTTTGAAGAGAATGGAGGCTGGCCTCCTCACCTTCATTTTCAGATAATAAGAGATCTAGAAGGATATCTGGGAGATTATCCTGGAGTTGCTAGAAATTCTGAATTGGATCACTATCAACATAATTGTCCGGATCCGATGATCATCTTTAAATAATTAGAAATGTCTTTAAAAACACAAGTTAAAGTTGGCAACATTAGCAATTTGAGCGATGCACGTTATTGTGCTGGTATGGGGGTACAATATTTAGGATTCACTATGGATATTGATGACGAACACTATGTAGATCAAAATACTCTGAGAACGATCAAAGAATGGATAGTAGGGCCTAAGATAGTTGGAGAATTCTCCAATCTTGATGATGCCAGCCATGATCCATCGATCCTGGGTGGAGAGCTTGATTTCATAGAGATATCTGATCCTGAATCTATCGAAAAAGCTGGCAATATAGGATTACCCGTTATTTTCAAACTGAATATGGATACATTGGAATCAGTTCAGGAAATTGAGGAAATATTAAATAATCTAAAAGATGACGTACAGTTTTTTATTTTAGAAGGTTCACCTGGATCTAAAATTAATAACACAGATGTCTTGAATTTGGCTTCGCATCACAAAATCATGATCGGGTTTGAGATGGACCAGCTAAGCATTCATTCATGGATTGATGGAACGGATATTTTTGGGATCTCTCTGAAGGGTGGGACAGAAATCAAACCTGGTTTTAAGGACTACGATGAACTGGCCGATATACTGGAAGAGATTGAAATAGAATAATCATTCTTTATCTTTGGCCTGATCTGAGAATTTCAGAAATAATGTAGTTCATAAATCTATTCTAATCAGAATCCTGATCATCTGACTTCAGTTTTGTTTCAAAAAATATTCCGCTGAATGAACTGAATGCTGTTATAATAAAGAAGAGTATACTGAAGGCTACAGCCGTATTTTTATCGATCAGTAAATAGTTCGCTCCAAAGATAAAGACCAGTTCCCTTGCTCCAACGCCACCTATAGTAAATGGTATCACTGCTACCACAGAGGAAAGCAAAAAGAGTGTCAAATATTCCATATACAGGCTGTCGACCATTAATGCTTTCAATATCAGATAGGCACAAAGCAACTGGGCTAACTGGACACCTAAAGACAATACATTTGAAATCATAAAAGCAGCCATGAATTTTTTGAACAGCATCCTGAAAAATATAAAATAGGAGGGATAATAGATAATTAATGCTGCGATCGATACCCACACTATCCAGGGGCCAATGAAAGTCAGGTCTATAAACAGGGATAAAAACATAGCCAGGAAAACCAGGGCAACCAGTCCACTTACCCGGTCCAGCAGTGTTGCCGAGATCAGGTCTTTCAGGGTCGTTTTATGCGATCTGTTCAGCAGATACACCTTGTATCCATCGCCACCTATTCCTCCCGGAAGAAATAGATTGTAAAACATCCCAACGTAATACAATTTTAAATTATATAATCCAGGGAGAATTAGCCCGATAGACTTAAAAAACCAGTTCAGGCGGACAGCGCTTATCCCTTTGGATAGGTTGAAGGCAATCAAGGCTAATAATACCCATCCGGGACGGGCATGTATAAGAATATCTTTTGTTTGTGGCAGGTCAATTTTCTGAATAACCACATAGATGGCAAGGGCAGAAACACTGACCTTTAAAATAAATTTCAGGATCCCCTTTTTATTTATCTTCTCCAACAAAGATTTTCTTTATGGAATATATTTTCTTATCCTGTGATTCGTAATAGGTACGCATGATCATCTCTGCAATGATGCCTGAAGTAATTAACTGGATACCTCCCAAAGTTAGTGTTATCGCCAGGATCAAGACAGGCCTGCCCCAGATATCATGTCCCAGGAATTTCTCAATCAGCAGATATATATTCAAAATCACACCAATAACAAAGGTAAATATACCTAGCGTACCGAACAGGTGCATAGGTTTCTGAAGGTACTTCTGATAGAAAATCATGAGCAGAAGATCACTCATCACCCTGAATGTTCTTCCAATACCATATTTGGTTTTCCCATATTGTCTGGGATGGTGGGTAACATCCACTTCGGTTATCCTCGCCCCCTGTAACTGGGCAAGTACGGGTATGAAACGGTGTAATTCACCATAAAGACCAAGATTTTTAGCGACATCTGCCCTGAAAACCTTCAATGAGCATCCATAGTCATGTATCCTGACCCCCGTAAGCCATCGAATTATCCAGTTAGCTATCTTACTCGGAAGCTTTCTGCTCACCCAATAATCCTTTCGGTTTGCTCTTCTACCAGCTACAACGTCCCATCCCTCTTCTTCAAGCTTTTTTACCATAGAGGGAATATCCGCTGGATCATTCTGGAGATCACCATCTAGGGTAATGATAAGTTCCCCTTTGGCTTGTTCAATACCTGCAGACATAGCTGCGGTCTGTCCGAAATTCTTGTAAAAGCTGATGGTTGTGTAATGGCTGTCACCATATTCCCGGATTTGTTCCAGTGTTTTATCCTTTGATCCGTCATCAATAAAAATGACTTCGTAATCAAGTCCCTTCAGGGATGCATCAATCCTCTCAATTAAAGGCCTGATGTTATCTTCTTCATTAAAAACACTGATGACCAGGGATAATTTCATCTGACTTATATTCTTTTGAATATTAATTATTTCCACTCTGATATTCTGTTGAGCTGCATAAATATTCAAATCCTCATACAACTCAGGGCTTTGGTATTTCTATCAAGAAAAACTTAATAAGGAATTCCCCTTTTAATTTTGATCAAAGCAATTTCATCCTGATTTATAACAAATTTGACCAGTATCAAAGTGAATCGGGATCAAAATTAAATAAAAAAGCACTTTAATTTCTGATTTTACATGTCAATTCTGGCATCGTACACGATCTGGTGCATGGTTGGGCGGATGTTCAGTTCTGCAATCTTATTATTCAACCTTGTCGGGTGCACCCTGTTGGAGCAAAAAACGAATAATATCCCGGATTCCGGATCGGCCCAGGTAAACATCCCTGTATACCCGGAATGCCCGAAGCTATCCGGGCCGGCATCCTTCGCTGGAAGGCCCCGATCCTTATTCTTCAGCAATGGCTTGTCAAATCCCAAGCCCCTTCGGACCCCTTCATTACAATAATGACAAAAAGTGAATTTCTTCATGGTCCCTTCACTAATAAATTGTTCTCCACCATAAGAACCCATATTCAGGTACATCTGCATCAATTTAGCCAGGTCATTGGCCGAACCGAACAAGCCTGCATTGGCAGAAAGTCCATTCATCATGGCAGCACCTTCATCATGGACTACTCCGTGGATCTGGATTTTCCGAAAAAAAGTATCATTTTCTGTAGGCACAATCTGGCTGAGAGAGAAATGTTTGTAAGGATTAAATGTGAGGGTATTTGCCCCAAGTGGTCTGTAAAATGTATCCTTCAGGTAGGTTTCATATTCTTCACCTGTAAGATCCTCCAGGATCTCAGGCCATAGATAAAAGGACAGGCCGGAATAGACATATCCCTGATCAGGATTTACTGGTGTTTTCAGGATCATCTTATAGATCTTGTCCCTGTAATTATTGTACAGGTATAGATCGTCAGTCAGTTTTATGGAATACGTGGCTGAGGAATCCGTAGACAATGTTTTCCTTTTATATTTTCCATTTTTCTTTGTTGTGGTGGTCCAATAAGCAATCCATGATTGGAGACCAGCATTATGAGAGAGTATGCGCCTGATGTTGAGATCTTTTTTATTTCTCCGGTCAAAGTAATCCAGGTAATCTCCGATTGTCGCATCCAGGTCGAATTTCTCCGCATCATGCATTCGCATTAGCCCTGGCAGTGCACTGGTCACTTTGGTAACAGAGGCAAAGTCATAGATATCTGTAGTTTTTACTTCCTGTAATCTGTCATACGTATGATGTCCCCAGGCCTTATGAAATACAACTTTTCCATGCCTTGCAACAAGTACCTGCAAGCCGGGTGCCACTTCTTCATCCAGTGTATATCTGGCTATAGAGTCCAGTTTTGAATACAGGAAATCTCCATCAAGGCCCACCTCTTCTGGAACGGTATACCCCAATCTTATATTTCCCTTCACCTCCACACCAGTGCCCGCCGGGAATTTCTCATTGATGGATACCGGAAGTTTCCCGTTTGCACCAATACCACCGAAAATTAATTGGGCACTTAGATCAAATGTATTGGTATTTTCCTGATAGGTTATAATTACAGACTTAGCCTGATCAATCATTTCTATCTTTTCCAGTCCATAGGGATTACCATGCCAGACCAGAATAACAGGTTTATTTTTAATGATCTCATTGATCAGGTTGATTTTCGCCTCACTCAGTCCAAAATTGCGGTAAGCATACTGGGATAATCCGGTAACATTTAAAATGATCAGGTTATGTCCTTCCAACCAGCTTAATAACTCATCAGACTTCATATTTTCTGAAACCAGAATATGGTCTATATCCGTATAGGATGAGAGGCGTTCGTTAAACGAATCCTTCTTACCTTCATCAATGGTTACCGATGCTATTTTGAGAGAATCCAGCTCTTTTAAGGGTATAACTTCTTTTTCATTCCTAATCACAGTGAGGCTGGCTTCAACAAGCTTTCTGTTTAACAACTTTGCCGGGGCGTTATTCAGATCTTTCGTTAATCCCTCTAACTTTACATACCTTTCTTTATCAAGACCTGCCCAGTATTTAAGATGCAGAAGCTTCTTTACGCTTGCATCGATCTCCTTTTCGGTGATCTTTTTCTCCTCAACAGCTCTTTTTATCAGTTCAATTCCCTTTCTTACATCTAATGAAAAGAGCAGTACATCATTACCTGCCTGATAGGCTTTAAGATCGACTTCCCCAGGTGCATAATACTTTGCCACACCTTCCATATTCAATGCATCCGTAAAGACCATCCCTTCAAAACCAAGGGAATCCTTCAGAAGATCTTTAATGATCGGGGAAGAGAGTGTTGAAGGTAAATTTTCTGTCGGATCAAGAAAAGGAATACTCAAATGGGCTACCATAACACTTCCCAATCCTTCTTTCATCAATTCATGGAATGGATATAACTCAATATCATTAAGCCTGACCCGGTCATGCGGAATTACAGGCAAGTCCTTGTGGGAGTCCACATCGGTATCGCCATGTCCGGGAAAATGCTTTCCGCAAGCCAGTATCCCATGATCCTGCATTCCCCTCATGTAAGCACCGCCTTTGGTCGTCACATTGTATTTATCTTCACCGAAAGATCGGAAATTGATGACAGGATTTTTAGCATTGTTGTTAACGTCTATCACCGGAGCAAAATTCACATGCATGCCCAATCGTTTGAACTGTCTGGCCACTTCCTCTCCCATATTGTAGATGAGATCATTATTCTGAATTGCACCAAGGGCCATCTGGTAGGGATACCGTATGGTACTGTCGAGACGCATTCCTACACCCCACTCACAATCCATGGCAACCAGCAAGGGTACATCGGCTTTTGTCTGATAAGCATTGTGGAGATTAGCCTGTCTTACCGGACCTCCCTGAAAAAAGATGAGTCCTCCTATCTTATATTGTTCTACCAATTCCAGTATTTCTTGTTTATGGGCTTCATCCCGGTTTGAATAGGCCGCTACCATGAACAGCTGCCCTACTTTGGCATCTAGATCCAGTGTAGAAAATACTGAATCAACCCAATCGGTTTGGTTATCAAGGAAGGGTGGCCTTTCCTGTGAGCTGGTTGAACTTAAAAATCCGCTGATTAAGAAAAGGGCTGTAACAAAAGCTTTCGAAAAAATTCTCATTATTACGTTCAGGTTTTATAATTGTATTATTTAGTATTAATATTTTAAAGTCTGCTCTTAAAACACACTTGTTCAGCAAATATCCTTGAAGAACTTGTTAAGCATCACAAATTAAAACAAATCTATCATTTATATATCTAACGGCTATGTCTGCCGCACAAAATATGAATAAATTCTCCATTATTCATTTGATTTTGAAGTGAAACCAGTTTTATAACCGGGCCTTTTTGATACAAATGGATAAAAATTGAACAATTCGGTTATAATTTCTCCCTAGTTCTTAGTTTTGTACCTCTTATATGAAAAAATCAATACACGTGGGTAATTTAAAAAACCTGGTCATAATTACAATTGTAGCTTTTGTTCTGATCGGTGCAAATACCAGTGGATTGTATATTTATGCACTTGATGAAGCTAAGAATTCAACCTGTGCCAGGGAAATGATGGAACAGGGGGAATGGATAGTACCTACTTTTAATTATGAACTACGGACCGACAAACCTCCCCTGCATTATTATTTTATGATAGGGGCATATTCCTTCCTTGGAGTAAATGAATTCTCAGCCAGGTTCTTTTCTCTGATCATGGGGGTATTGACCACTATATGCATCTGGTTCATTGCGGCCAAGTATTATGGGCATAGAACTGCCTTGTATACCTCTTTGGTGCTGCTTTCCTCCCTTCATTTTGTCTTGCAATTCCATATGGCCGTGCCTGATCCATATCTTATTTTCTTTATGACCTTTGGATTTATTACCTTCTATATATTCTACCGTGAGGATAAATCGCTATATCTCTTTTTATCTTATTTATCTTTTGGGCTGGGTGTACTGACAAAAGGTCCTGTGGCCATAGCACTACCCGGCCTGGCCATACTTTTATTCCTGATAATAACCAGGAAGTTTAACTGGATGTATTTCCTTAAACTGAAACCTCTTTGGATCATTGCAATACTTTTACTGATAATAGCCCCCTGGTTTATCATGGTGGGGATCAAGACCAATGGTGAATGGCTTAATGATTTTTTCTTCCGGCACAACCTCGGTAGATATACCAATTCCATGGAAGGGCACGGTGCTATTTTCCTGGTTACACCAATGATCGTTATTCTCGGATTGTTGCCTTTTTCAGTGTTCTTTATCCAGGCATACAGATATGGCTGGAGGAAACGGCGATCAGATGATCTTTTGCTTTTTGCAGGGATGATCACTTTAACCATCATTACCTTCTTCGCTTTTTCAAAAACGAAACTTCCCAATTACACAGTACCTGCCTATCCATTTGTGGCGCTCTTAATCGGAAGATACCTGGATGTTCTCCAGGACAACTTCACAAAATTCCGTAAATCAATATCAATAAGTTTATGGATATACCTGATCATAGCTTCAGCGATACCGCTTGGCTTATTCATCGGTCTGAAATTCGATCCGGTTATTTCCGAATTCAGAAACCTGTCCTGGTATTTTCTGGTGATTCCGGCAGGTGCATTATCAGCGATAATGCTATTTTATAAATCGAATTACAAAGGCATATTGCTATCCCTGAGCTTGTCCTGGATCATCTCGAGCCTCTTGTTTTTTTATATTATTTTTCCAAAGATCGATCAGGTCAACCCTATAGCAAAACTCCTGCCTTCCCTTGATATGGGAAAGCCTTTTGCAGCCTATAGTTTGTATAATCCTGCTTTTTCATTCTATCTGAAGAAGCCAATTCCTACTTTTAGGTCGACCGAAGAACTAAATGAATATATTCTGCAAACCGGGGAAGGATACATTATTTCAAGAAAAGTCCTCGAAGATAAATTCATGCATCTGGATAATCTTTACAGGATCGGAGAAGCTAAAGATATATTTGAGATTCCCACAACAGTGATTTACGAGATCAGAAAGGGAAAATAGAAAAGGCCAGCTTTAGAAATTCGATTAAAAGTACACAATGGTTCAATTCATCAAAAGAGGTCTGAATAAGATTTATGATGTGCCCATATAAAATAAATCATTATTGTCTTATTAATCCCCTTTTTAAATAAGCCCGTTTATTCAGCCCGCTTGATCCCATCCAGAAATAAACGGTCAGTCCAATAAGAAAGCCGATAATAGATCCGAAGTATATATCTATAAAAAAGTGTTGCAAAAGGTAGATGCGGGATATGCCAACCAGAATGGCCATGACCATTAAAATACCTGAGGTACTCCTTCTTCTAATCACAAGTGATAGCAGAACGGCAACAGTAAATGCAGTAGCCGTATGCCCTGAAGGGAAGCTGTTCGAGGAATGAATTTCAACACCAGGTATCTGGTATAATGACTCAAAGTTATCAATATATAGTTTTGGACGAACGAGATCCCCAAACACAAATCTTTTCAATCCCTGGATGATTATGGTCTGGATTATAACAGCGGCAATCAGAACAAGGGTCCTGTAATAGCTGGTTAAAAGGAACCAAATTCCCAAAAACGCGAATACCAGTCCGTCACCCAGGTGGGTCCAGTATTTAAAGAACAGATCCATCGTGTTATTATGATGGGAATTAAGCCAGATTAGGGCCTCCCCTTTCCGGGTAAGCATAAGGATAAAAAATCCAAGAATCAGGAAAAGATAATAGATATAATAACCACTACTTTTAAGAGCACTTTTAAAATCCTGCATCATAACTGATCTTTAAGGTTTTTTTTATCTCCTGGCTCCTTACTGATCTCTAATGTGCTATTAATTTCTCGCATAGTTATTGATCTTCTAGGTGTTAATAAATCCCAAATTAATTATAATAATCAAGCGGATTTTTCAGCTCCTTTTTTATCGATGAACCTGAATTTTAAATAATTTATTTTTATACCCGCTTCCAGATACCTTTTCTCATAGGTTGTCTGAATTCCGTAATGTTCAGCCAGGAATTTTGAATTGTATAGATCCCGGGTATACTCCAGGTCAAAAACATCCGCTTCCGAGGATAGAACTTCCAGGCTATATTCAAACAGGTCTGGATTGTCCGTTTTCAAATAAACCCAACCACCAGGCTTGAGTATTATCCTGTAAATATCCAGGAATCTCGGATGGGTAAGTCTACGCCTCTCATCACGACCTTTCGGTCTGGGATCGGGAAACGTGATCCATATCTCATCCACTTCATTTATATCAAAATATGCCTCGAGGTTCTGAATATGTCCCCGGAGAAATCCGGTATTGATCAGCTTTTCTTCTTCCGCGGTTCTCATGCCTCGCCAGATCCTTGGTCCTTTTATATCCACCCCTACAAAATTCCTGCCCGGGAATTCCCTGGCAAGTCCTATAGTATACTCCCCACGACCACAGGCCAGTTCCAGCACCAGGTCGTTTTCATTTTTAAAGTACAGGTTTCGCCAGTTTCCCTTGATATGTTCAAAGATTTCCTTTCCTGGTTGAATAACATACCTGCTCAGTTCATTATCTTTGAATTTATCAAGCTTGCTTCTTCCCATATTACAAATTCTCGAGTTCAGCAACGACAAAAGTACTTCCTCCAACGAAAATTACATCTTCATCTCCTGCTTTTTCCATAACTTCTCCCAATGCGGCATTAACATCCTGTATAACTCGTCCGTCAATATGGTACAAGGCAGCCTGGAGTGCCAGCCATTTGGCATCCATTGCCCTGGGTACATTGGCCTGACAAAATACATATTCTGCATCTTTTGGAAAAAGGGGAAGGATCTGAGCGATATCTTTTTCTTTCATGAAACCAAGAATGCAGTATAGTTTTCTCTTCTTCAGATCCTTCAACTGCCTTGTAACATTTTCCAATCCAGCCTGATTGTGGGCAATATCAGCAATCACCCTGGGTTTGGTATTTAATAATTGCCACCTGCCCTTTAATCCGGTTGATTTCTGATAGTGTTCAAGCCCATATCGTATATCCTTATCTGATATGTTATATCCCTGATCCTTCAGGATACCCATAACCGACAATACACCCGGTATGTTTTTCAATTGCGAGAATCCGGGTGTTTCCAGGAAATATTTTTGGGTTTCCCCTGTTTCCAGGTCACTGATGTTAATTTCTTGGCCTTTCTCACGAATTCCAATACTTTTTGTGTTATATCTTTCTGAGGCAAATACCAGGGAAGATTTCCTTTTCCGGGCTAACTTACTGAATACACTAGCGGTCGATTTTTCTTTTTCTCCTACCACTACCGGCACCTTCTTCTTAATAATACCACCCTTCTCGGCTGCAATCTCTTCGAGGGTTTCTCCCAGCATCTCCTGGTGATCGTATGAAATATTGGTAATGAGGGAAACTACAGGGTGAATAACATTAGTGGAATCCAGCCTTCCTCCAAGGCCTACTTCAATAACAGCTACATCCACATGCTCTGTAGCAAAATAATCAAAGGCCATCGCCACGGTCAGCTCGAAGAAGGAGGGTTTTATCCGTTCAATAAGGGGCCTGGCAGATTCCACAAATTCGACAATAAACCCTTTGGATACTGGTAAACCGTCCACCTTAATGCGTTCATTAAAATGTTTCAAATGCGGGGAAGTATACAGACCTGTCTTGTAACCGGCCCTGGTCAGGATGGAAGCCAGCATATGGGAAGAGCTTCCCTTACCGTTGGTTCCAGCTACATGAATCGACTTGAATTTTTCCTGGGGATGGCCAAGTGCTTTGCACAGTTTCCGGGTATTCTTCAGGTCCTTTTTTATGGCCGAATTGCCGATCCTCTGGTACATAGGAAGCATATCGTACAAATACCTGATTACCTCCCCGTATTCCATTGGATTATTTAGATCTGATGATGAAGGTTATTTTACCGGTTGAAACAGCTGCTGGTGAGGTATTGGAAGATATGGGGCTGAACGTCAGTGATTCTACCTCATTTTTGTAAATTCTTTCAACGGCCGGGCTGACCGTCTTTTCAAGAGTCCTGACAGAAATGATCTCGCCCATGTCGTCAATTTTTATTTCAAAAACGATACGGCCATTCTCATTTGAAGTATCATTTGGATCAGGAGCAAAATCCCAGATCCATCCCGTCAGTTCAAGTAAGGGTCCCCCACCCCCGCCATAGTTACCATACAAGGCACGGGAATCCAGGGTTCCCTGCTCATCCCCTTTATCGCCGGCGACATCAGCATCATCCCCCTGACTTGAGGTTTCTGCATCGCTGTCCGCATCTTCAGAGGTCCCCTGCCCATCGACTACGGTCTCCGAGGCATTGTCATTACGGGTAACAGGTTGTTCATCCACTTCTTTTTCGGGTTCAGGTTCGGGTGTGGTCTCCTCGATAATCTCCTCTTCCACTTCCGGTTCAACCGGAGTTTCAGGTTGCGTCTCTACCGGTTCGATCACATCCGGAGAATCTTCCATTTCACTATCGTCAATAATCTGCTCTTCAATGATCTCAGGTTCATCTTGAACCGGTATCTCCTCCACCGGAGTATCCTCAACCGTTTCCTCGGCAGGTTCTTCGATAATTTCTTCCGATATGATCTGTTCTTCGATAAGTTGAGGGGTTGCGGAAGGTTGCTCGGGTTGGATCTCCCCGGAACCCACAGCATCCAATCCAAAATTAAGCTCAATGCCATATTCCGGAACCGGCGGATCGGGTTCCCTCCATGCCATGATGAGGAAAAAAAGAATAAGGATCAGTCCATGGATCCCGATAGAGATCCCCATTCCAATTCTCTGGTTCTTTTTTTCAAGTTCTGGTGACATGATTATTCCATTGGCCTGGTGGCTACAGATACCCTGGCTTTCAGGGAGGTAGCGATACTGGCAACATTTATCAGGTGTTCTGTCGGAACAGATTTATCCACATGAAGTACGACAACACCTTCCTGGCCTTTCAAAGCAGCAGCCAGATCATCAGGCAATCGCCGGATATTGGTCCGCTGATCATCCACAAAATATCTGAGGTCTTTAGTAATTGTAACACTGACCTTCTGCATCACTATGGTGGAACTCTTACTTGAAGGGAGGTTCACCGGCAAACCGGAAGGTGTAACAAAAGAGGCGGTTAGCATAA
This sequence comes from uncultured Cyclobacteriaceae bacterium, assembly GCA_965365275.1. Classification (GTDB taxonomy): domain Bacteria; phylum Bacteroidota; class Bacteroidia; order Cytophagales; family Cyclobacteriaceae; genus JAGTVG01. Next base: position 18,611 of record CBDUBA010000046.1, read on the forward strand.
AGAAGATCAGCAACAGAAAAATAATATCTGTCATTGATGACATGCTGAATGCTGCCTGTACCTTATGTTTAGTATTCAGGTCCATAATATTCTTATTGTGGTTCCTGCAATAGATCCATAAAATTAATTGAGGTATATTCCATCCTGTAGATTAACTTCTGAACCCGCGTAACCAGGTAATTATACCCCAGGTAAGCAATAATACCCACAAACAGGCCGGCTGCAGTGGTCAGCATGGCCTCATAAATTCCGGATGACAACAATTTTGGGCTTACCGTACCTTCTTCCTGTGCAATTGCCATAAAGGCCCTGATCATACCAGTTACAGTTCCCAGAAATCCGATCATAGGGGCAGCACCAGATATCGTCGCCAGAAGAGATAGGTTTTTTTCAAGTTTATAGATCTCGATTTTTCCGACGTTTTCGATGGAAGCTTCTATATTTTTCAACTCACTTCCTAGCCTCGAGACGCCTTTTTCGATCATTCTTGCTATGGGTGAACTACTTTGAGCACAAACTATTTTCGCAGCATTGATATCACCTTTCAATACAAGCCCTTTTACATTTTCAAAAAAGCCATCGCCTATCTGTGATGCTTTTTTAATGGTCAGCATGCGTTCAACAAAGATATACACAGCCAGAATCGACAAAAGAAAAATGGGGACCATCATAAATCCCCCTTTAACAAGCAATTCTATGATCCTCACCTGTTCCTGGCCACCCGTAGATAGTGTATCTAACTGAGTGGTCGTAATTTGCAATAAGTCCATATTAATATTTCAAAACCCAGATTGACTCTCCAAATATTCCTTTCAGCTCTCCCAAATTAGCCTCTGCAGCCTGAAATGTACTATATTCATTACTTAGGACTACCCTGTGGAATCCTTTCCTGGCTTCAGCGGGAGGGATTATCTTTGTATCTACCCCTTCCAAGGCCATATTTTGCGCAAAGTCCTCGGCAAAATCTTTATCAAAGAAGCTGTTCAGTACAATATAATAACGACCGGTCCTTGCATTAATTGCTTCATAAGATCCTTCAGTAGTCGTTCCAATGCTTTCATCCACTGCTTCAGGTATATCTTCTACCTCCTCAGGTACTGCCGGTTCCGTATCTACAGGGAGTTCCTCATCCTCAACGGGTATTTCTTCCACTTCTTCAACAACAGGACGCTGCACGATCTGCTTCTCCACAGGTTCCCTAAAGAAAAACCAATATATGGCTATTGCGATTACTATAACGCCTATTAAAACAAACGATATTATTAATCCTACCGGGTTTCTCTTCCGGTCATCATGTGTTGAATGATATTTATATACATGAGAATCGTCCAGATCGTCATCTGAGATATCGTCATTAAACATGTCAGAATCTGAATCTGCAGTTGACAATGGCTCGGTTTCTTCCTCTTCCATATCCAGATTGCTATCTGAAGAAGCTTCAGGCAGGCCAAAATCATCAGATTCTTCCTGGCTACCTTCTGATGATCCTGATTTCAATTCATCATCCTGGTTGTTAGGTTTTTTATCTTCCATGTTACGTATTGATTAGGTGATAATATTAATTCAATTTAATAAAATGTTAACTTATCATAAAAGTATAACAAATATTTTTAAAGTACTCTAAGAAAGTTATCAAATCTCAAAAATATACAAAACCGGCATAATCGGTATATTTCATTTAAAAATTAATAGAAACCCCTCCTATTATCTGTATTCCTCTTGAAGGGTACCTATAATATCTTTCATAATTTCTACCAATAATATTATCAAATCTTAGAAAAGCACCAAGTCTGTCTGAGAACAAATACTGTATGCTCAGGTTCAAATCGAAAATGGGTGACAGGGTAATGGTTTCCTCTACCACACCCTCAAATGACTTGGCCTTGATTCCACTGATATAATAGATATTGCTTCCAAATACAATCTTATCAAATACATTATACCTGAATGTTCCCGTCAGTTTAAATGTAGGCCTGTGCCATGCTTCTGCCAATGTCTTTGTACCATAATTAAAGTAATCAGCGCGAATACCCAGGTTATAATTTTTGATCCTGGATAAAACCAGTTCACCATAGATATTCATCACATTCGTATTTTCCTCTTCATATACAAGCTGGAAGGTAGCAGGGTTCAGGGAATCGTTCAGGAAAAAGTATAGATCCTTATACTCTGACAATTTAAATCCGGCGAGGAAGTTGAAATAATTATTCACATTTCCGCGAACACCCCATTCAATACCGAATTTTTTATTACTATGCCTGAGTTCAACACTTTGTGCAAGGAATGGATTCTCGCTTACAACTGATTCAAAGTCAACCTGCTCCAAATCGCCGTCGAGCTTAAGAAAGAAACTATAATAATCATTCAGGTGATATACTACATCGATAAATGGATACAATAATACGCTATTGCTTGAAGAGGAAGTATCGTTCTGAATCACAAATTCCAGTCCACCATTCAAGTCAAAATCGCCAAATTTATAAAAGACAAATGGCTTTACACTGATCAGATTTCTATTCAATGATTCTGGATTTTTATAAGAGGAAAACATGGTATTTACATCCAGATGAAATCTCAATCCTTCTTTTAGAAAATAATTGCTTAAGAAATTTACCTCTGTTCTGGATTCACTGCTACTGAAGGATTTATCCTTTATAAAGTTGTAATTTGCATCTATGATGTAGTCGAAATCATCTTTCTTATTCGTATTCCCGAACCAAAGTCCAAGATTGAAATTATTATAAACCTGCTTTATAGAATCAGCATCCACCTCAAGTCCTTCCGGATAACCATAAAAATGGACCATCCTTCGGTCATAGTTCAGTTTGGCACCGACTGTCAATTTTTGACCATAATACCTCGTATCTACAGCTGCTCCAGTTTCCGATGATCCGGAATTTTCCTTATCAACAGGTCCATTCCTGGAAGAAATATGATTCAGATTCACTCCGAGAGCATATTTGTTTTCCCGCTTATTGAACAAACTAGCATCCAGATAAGGGGTCAGGTAATTACCGAATCCAGCGGTTACATTTCCACCATAAAATTTTTCCAATGGCTGCGATTTCAGTTTTAATGCCCTGTTCGGGATATTCAAATTCGACATAGCAGGAATAATACTTATATAATTATATCGCTGATTAAGCTGGGAGCTGGGATTGGAAGGTAAGGGTGGAATTTTCTCAAACTCCCGGTTTTGCTGAGGTAACTCAATCTCCAGGGTTTTCTCTACTACAAAACTTGCATCTTCAATTTCACCTTCGTCAATCTTTTCCCAGTTCTCATCCTGGGCATATAATACTGAGTTCGTGATCCCTGTTAAAAGAAAAATGAATAATATGTAATTCAAATACTTCATTCGTTCTTTTTTTGTACTTATTCCTGAAGTGTATCTACTTCAATAATTTCACTTTCGGTAATATTTTCAATTTCCAGCAGTTTTTCTTCAGCAGTGACCACAATTTCCTCAATCGGGGATTTCTCAATAACCGAGCTAAGTGTGGCTTTAGCCTGGAAGAACTCATCCATGGAAATATAATTATCAGCGATCAGTAAAAAGGATTTCCCGATCCACTCTTCATAGATCCCATAATTTTCATTCAGGTCGAAAAGTGCTTCATTCGAACTTTGATATTGTCCCTGATCCCTGAAAATGGTAGCTATAAGATATTGTGCTTCGGCACCATTTACATCCTTGGCGGTGTTTACAGTGGAAAGGAAATAATCCACTGCCTCCTCGATCTCACCTTTTGCCAGATAGGCCTTACCGGCAAATAATTGGGTCAGATTCTGGGTATTTACAGAAAATGTTCCAATACCCAAAATACGTTCGGCATAGTAAATTGTGGAATCGTAATTCCCTGTATAATAATAGGCTTTCATCAGCCCTTCCCAAGCATCATATTCTTCTCTTTTGTTGGAAGCTATGTTTTCCAGGCGAGCATAATATCCCAGAGATTCCTGGTTATTACCCAACAATTCGTTGATCAGGGCCAGTCTTCTAACAGACCGGTTTCTCCATTTGGTATTTGGTATTTTCACAACCGATTCATAGGCTGTAATTGCATTTTCATATTCCTTCGCCCTGTAATAACTTTCACCAAGGTAATAATATACTTCATCCTCGAAAGAATTCTGTCCATAATCTCTCAGGTACTGATTGAAGGCTGCAATAGCTTCACTATAGTTCTGACTAAAGTAAAAGTTCTTAGCTGCGTCAAATTCAATGTTTGACAGGTTCTGCCCGTCCGGGTTCAGAATTTTGTATTTTTCAAGATATTCTGAGAATTCTGCTGAGCGGTCCGCATTAGTAAGGACTTCCTGCAACCCCATAAGGGCATTGTTTGCTGCTTCGTGGCGGGGGTAATTATCGATAATAGATTTATAATCGTTTATACTGTTATCCGTTTGCCTGAGATTGCTGTAGGAAATGGCTCGGTTAATTAGAGCATAGGGTACAAATTGACTCTCCGGTTGTTCAGAGATCAGAAATGAGAATTCCTGGATAGCCCGGTTATAATCACCATTTTCAAAGGATAGTTCAGCACGCTGATAGAGTGCATCATCATAGTAAACAGAATTCTTTGCCAGCGTAACTTCGTTGAGGTATCTGATTGCTTCGGCTTTATTCCCTGTTATGCCATTGATTAATCCGATTTGGTAATTACAATAATCTTCTTCAGGACTACCTGCTTGTATTGCCCGCTTATATATAGAGATCGCTGTATTGTATTCTTTGGTAGCATAATAACAGTCGGCCAACCTTAACAGCGCATCTCTGTAAAAGAGTTGATTTGAGTTGGAACGCAACCTGTCGGTATAAAACCTGAAATGTGGCAAAGCATTATTGTAACTTTTCAGATTATAATAAGCATATCCCAAGCCATATCTTGCCTTCAATGTAGTTTGCGAAGTATTAGAGGGATCTTTACTTAATACCATTTCATATGCTCTCCTGGCTTCCTCCAGACGTTTACCAATAGCATAGGCCTCTCCTATCCAGAAATAAGACTGAAGTGTTGTTTCCTTATCATACGGATATTCCAGGGATAGATTAAAGGTTTGTACAGCATCATAATATCTTCCCGCATTAAATAATGAAGTCGCTTTGCGAAAAGTTACCAGCTGGTACAGTCGCCTTACTTTATCCGATTTAACCGGCAAGGATTCTATATATTCCAGGGCGGCATTTACATCATCTGTTAGCAAGTATGATTCACTGATCAATGCATCTACTTCTTCCCTGTTTATAGAAGCATGTTCCGACTGATTATATTGGGTAAGCGCAGGTATGGCCGCAGAATACCTGCCCTCCTCAAAATTCAATTTACCCAGGTAAAACAGCGATTCATATTGAATTGAAGCATCAAATTCCTGCCTCGATGCATTTTCAAAGGCAGTGATGGCAAATGGTTTATTCTCGAGTCTCAGATAAGACAGCCCCAGGTAGTACGATGCAAACTGGCCGGTAGCTCCTTGGTCGAGTGCGGCCTTTTTTAAATGTTCAACTGCTTCTGTAAACAATCCACTTTCATAAGCTGTAAAGCCGGCTTTATATAATATCTCGGTGGTCGATTTACCTCCTTTTCGTTCAAGGCTACTCTCAAAATATCTGTTGGCATTCCGGTAATCCTTTTTAAAATAGTAAGAATCCGCAAGCATGATCTCCATGTCTCCAACATTTTTAACCTGCCTGCCCTCCATAAAGACTGATTGTGCATAAGAGATAACCTTATCATAATCCTTTAAACCATAATAGATCATGGTGATCATCGGTGGAACTACATTTTTGTAGGTTTCCTTTTCTTCAGCGATCTTCAGGTAAGTCAAGGCATCCTCATAATTCTCATTGTTTATTTCAATAAATCCTGCATAATAGGCAGAGGCACCCTGAAATTCATTTTCTGCCTGCAGACTATACTTAAAATTAGCGAGTGCATCATCAAATTTCTTCAGGTTGAAATAGCTGTACCCCAGTTTAAATTTAAGTTCAAATCTTTGCTCTGGTGAAAGGTTGTAGGCTTTTACCTTTTCAAAGGCAGATATTGATTCTTTGAATTTATTATTTCTGTAATAATAGTTGCCGAGTTCATAGTAAGCCATCATTGATTTCGAATTTGAGGGATACTCCTCCACAAAATTCTCAAAAAGATATTCGGCATCATCATTGAACAGCATCATGGCACAATAAGCCTGATAATATTTGGCTTCAGCCAGCATTTCTGAACTGGGTTCAGTTTTTATATACTGTTCAAAACTGCTTCTTGCTGCAGCATAATTATTACTCTCGAGAAGTTTAATCCCTTTATTAAATATAGTAAGGGAACTGTTCCGGTCAACTGTATTTTGTCCAAATAGAGGAAGATATAGCATGACCAGCAAGAAAAGGAAGGCAAACCTCTTTAACATGTAAATAAATAACCGTCTATATGCACCTTTAACGAAGATCAATAGTTTTTATTTGAAATCCTGTATGAATCCTTATAGCTAAAATCGAACCAAAAAATAATTTCAATGTAAAAGTTTGTATACCAGCTCTTTCAAGATCTCACCTTCTTTTATGCTCCCAACCCCAACACCTTTACTTCTGAGATCTGCCTCACGAATATAATGAATATTTTGGATTACTTTACCTAATGGATAATTATGACTTGCATGAATATATTCATTGATAAAATAGGGATTGACTCCTGTCAACTGTGCCAGTTTATTCCGGTTCTTATCGGGTGACTGATGAATAATCAGAAGTTTAGAAAACAGATTGAAAATTAAAGCTATTACCGGTATGATCGGGTTAGTCCGGGTATTGGCACCAAAATAATTAACGATTCGGTTTGCTTTAATGATATCCTTAACCGCTATGGCACGCTGCAGTTCAAAAGGATTATAATCTTTACTTATGCCCACATACTTCTGAACAATACCAGGTGTGATCAAGGTTTTTTCGCTGTAATTGATCAGAATCTTGTTTATCTCATTAGATAGCCTCTCGAGGTCATTTCCAATATAATCCACCAGGATCTGCGCTGCATTTAACTCTATATCATGACCCTTTCCGGAGATATACTGCAATACCCAATCTGGGATCTGGCTGTCATAGAGTTTCCTGGACTCAACTAATACAGCGTGCTTTTGAAGGGTTTTAAAGAAAGTTTTTCTTTTATCTACACTTTTATTTTTGTAGGCAAAAACAAGGATAGTGGACGGCAATGGATTTTGAAAATAATTTATTAATGCTTCTTGTCCTGCCTGGAGGTTGAAATCCTGAACATCCTGAGCTTCTTTAACGAGTACCACCTGCCTGTCAGACATCATGGGGAACCTTTTAGCATTGTTGATTATATCCTGTATTGTAACATCTTTTCCATACAATATGATCTGGTTAAATCCTTTTTGTGATTCCGGAAGTGCATTTTCCTCAATGTATTCTGCGATTTGGTCGATATAAAACACTTCTGTACCAAAAAGAAAATATATAGGTGCATACTCATTTTCCTTGAGACGTTTTAATATATCTTCCGGTTTATGGACCATATCTTTATGCTAATGGAATTTCAGATAGAGAATTCAAACAGGTTAAGCAATATTAAATTGCTCCATATAATTTTCCCAATGATCAGTGAAATAAATAATGCAGTGTTTACCTTTTCTATGTTGTCTCCTTACTTATTCTTTCAAAGTTGGAAGGATCTGAAGATAAATTAATTCGTTTTAGTGGATCTATTTCCTCAACTATGAAAAAACCATCATTCCCGGATCTCTGATACAGAGGCATAAATATCATCCCGTCCATTGGGATCTGTATTGGCCCATTCCTGTCATGTGCTATGACTTCTCCGGCTTTTACTTTCTGAAAATTCAAATAACCAGGTTTCATACGGAAATTATCTTCCTCAGTGATCCAGTAGTGATGTCGAACCCTGAGTTTGTGTGGCAATTCCGACGCAAAGGTCTGAAGCAGTGTTCCGATCTGCATTATACCATTTACTCGATCTGGTGATACCGCACCGGAAGAAAGTAATATTTCCCATATTCCTGCCGTGTGAAGCTCTACAGCAACTTCACTTCCAATCAAACCTCCTTCAAAAGCAAATGCCAGGTAGCCTTTTTTGGTAAGGTATTTCAACAAGGTCCCTTTAATATGTTTTTCCAGATCAAGAATTAATGGGAGTTTTAAAGCATTGATCACCGGGTCATCTGATGTCATCTCAGGAACGACAATAAAATTACCGTTATCCGAGGAGGTAGTATGAAGGTCGACACAGACCTTTTTCGTTGATTCAAATGATGATAACTCTTCAAAAATGCTGTTCAGCTCCTGAACCTCTTCATCTTCAGCGAAAATATGATGAGATTCGGTTAAATGTTGAATATGCTCCTCTGTCCAGCACCGATTCAGATCATAATCAATAAATCGTTTTTTCCTTTCAATGGCCTTTCTGTTCCCCTCCAGGCCAATAATTTTACCAAAGATCTCAAGGTTATCCTTGTTTATCTTGTTAAAGACCCTTTCAATGGCTTTAATGCCCTTTAGTTCATTACCATGCAGGCCTCCTATCAGGATAATCAATGGTCCTTTCTTCGTGCCTCCTAACTCCCCAATTATCCTGCTCATATTTTCTTACAAGGCTTGATCTTTATTAATTAATATATTTAAAAGTGTCGCAGAGATCCTTCTGAAATTATGTTCCGTGATCACGCCCACCAGTTTCTCATTTTTAATGACAGGAAGGCATCCTATTTTTTTTGATTTCATTATCTCCATGGCTTTTCTAATGCTTGCATCAGGCCCTATAGATATTGGTTCCGTTACCATAATATCCTTTACAATAGTGGCTTCACTGTTTCCTCTCTCTTTATTCCTGAAATGCCTCAACATAAGGCCTGAAGAAACCAGACCGGTAAGTTTCCCTCGTCCATCTTCAACCAGCACATATCTTAACTTTTGCCAGTCCATCATATCTGCCACCAGCTCAACAATATCGTCCTGATGTACAGTAAACAGGTCAGTATCCATGAATTCTTCGACGATCAGGTGGGTAGGCCTCCAGTCCCCGATGTCATCAATTCCAGCGAGATCCCATGTATGGACAGGTTTTTCTTCCTTCTGGTTCCTGACCATGGCAGAAGTTATTGCAATGGAGATTTCCTCACGGTTGGCTTCTTTTGATAATTTAGAGAAAGAATTCAGGATCCATGTTGATCCATTCTGTCGGGATTCATTCCGTTCTTCAATTAACGATAAATATCTTTCAATATCTTTTTTGTCAATATTTTGATCTTTAAGGCCTTGTTTTGCCAGTGGCAGCAATTCCTTTTTAATCAGTTCTGCTACTGATATTTTCAACCCATTAATCCATGAAAGTTCTGTCTCCATACCTTCCCTGGCAGCCGCAAAGAAATTTGACTTAGCATCATCGAAATCCATTAACTTGGTGATGTCTTTATACTCACTGCTAAATCCAACCATAAGACCGAGCCAGAAAGCCGCATTGGCTACTTCATCAACAACCGTCGGGCCAGCAGGTAAGGCCCGGTTTTCAATCCTCAGATGAGGTTTCCCATCATCGCCTATCCCATAACATGGCCTGTTCCACCTATAAACGGTAGAATTATGTATGGTAAGTGCTCTTAATTGCGGGATCTCCCCATTGTCGAGAGATACCATGGCATCATCTTCCTGTCCGGTCATCAGCATTATCCGGAAGCGCATGATATCTTCCTTATACAGGTTTAGTATAGAATCTTCCAGCCATTTAGTCCCGAAGATCACTCGCGGGCTACGGTCTCGCAGATGTTCACCCGTTACCCTTGTATCAATGGATTGCTGAAATAGGGCAACCCTTGTTTCCCGCCACAGTCTTTTCCCGAACAACATAGGAGAGTTGGAAGCCAGGGCCAACACCGGGGCTGTCAGCACCTGGGCATTGTTGTATTGTTTCACAAAATCCCCCGGATTAACCTGCAGGTGGACCTGAAAACTTGTATTACAGGCCTCAAGCATTGCAGAGTCATGTTTGATGAGTAGTTCATCGATCCCCCTTACCCTTAGCTCATATACTTTGCCTCTCAAGCGATTCAGTGCAGTTATAAGAACATTATAACGTTTTATAGGCGTCAGATTTTCAAGGCCCAGGTCGAACTTCCTTATCGTTGGGAGGATCCCCGTTAAAGCATAATCAACACTTATTGAGGCCGATTCTTTTCTAAGTTCTTCGAGTAATTGAAGGATCTCCGATTCCAGTTTTGAAAAGCAATTCTTCTCAAAAAAATGTGGCGTCAGGTTGGCCTCTATATTGAATTTCGCCAGTTCTGTAGTGAAGAAATCTTTATTAAGGTTATCGAGGATCTCCATCACCCGGGGTGCCGGTTTATAATGCTCATCGATCAGACAAATTTCCTGTTCAGCACCAATCTTTACCTTACTTTCCTCAAAGTATCCCTCATTTAACATCCGGTCGAGGGCCTTAACATCCTTAAGCAATAACCTGGTAAATTCATTCAGGTCTTTTTGTTTTACTACAGATTTTACATTTATTTCGCCCATAACCCAATGGTTAGATTCGAGTATGCATGATTTTTGCTGTCACATAATTAAAAACAGATATCAATATTACTGATTTTAATAGAGAAATTCACGTTGAGTTCAATATGCTTACTAAAATTAACTATTTAATTCATAATTTAATAACTTAGAAATTAGCCGAAAGAAAAGAATTGAGAAAATTGAGATCAACAGGGGTAATTATCTTATTTAGCCTGTATGCCATAGGGCTTTATTCACAGGAGGAACAGACCCTTTACTTTAAAGACAGTACTATGGTGGGCAAAGGCATGGTAATCGATCAAAAGAAGGAAGGGAAATGGGTAATTTATAATAAAAATACGAAACTGACTGAGATAGGGAATTTCACAAATAATCAAAGGGATGGATTATGGGAACTGTTTACCCCTAGCCAGGTCAAAATTCTGGAGCTCGAATACAATCGAGGGCATGTAAATGGAAAGTATAAACAGTATTATTCTGATGGTAGCCTGTATATGTCCGGTTTTATAGAGTCTGACAGTATAAAAACAGGGAGATGGGAGGAAAGATACAATAATGGTGTATTGAAAAGTGAAGGATACTATGAGAATAACATGAAGAATGGTTCCTGGAATTACTATAAGGATACTTCTCTACCCTTTTTGGAATCGGAATATGTGAATGACACATTGAACGGGCCCTATAAGGAATATGATATTTTTGGCAACCTGACCTCCGAGGGTGATTATAAAAATGGGAAAATGCACGGTCAATGGAAGGAATACAATGCTTTTGGGTATGTAAGCAAATCCTCAGAATACCTTGAAGGTGAATTAAATGGAGCAGTCACAGAATTCTATGAAAACGGTCAGCGAAAATCTGAAAAACAATACCTTGAAGGCATACCACAAAAAAAGTGGGTATATTTTTATCCAAACGGACGGAAGAAAAATGAGATGACATTTGAGGACGGGTTCCGGAATGGGGAGTATCTGGAATTTCATGATAACGGAAAGCTCAGTGTTTCCGGCAAATATGTTCTGGATAAAAAGGTTGGTATATGGTATAATTATTATAATACCGGTGTTTTGTTTGCGACCGGGCCTTATCTTGATGACAAGAAAGAGGGTTTATGGAAATATTTCAACGAATATGGATTTCTCATTTCGGAAGGTAATTTCGAGAATGGGTTGGAATCCGGCCAGTGGTTCTTTTATCATGATAATGATACCATTGAATCGATCGGCACCTATATAGAGGGTAAAGAAAACGGATTATGGGGCATATTCTGGAGAGATGGAGCACAGAAGCAGGAAGAGTTCTGGAGCAATGGCCGATTGCTGATTGTAACAGACGTATATTTTAAAGACGATACCCTGACCGCAGGCAAACTAATTAATGGAAACGGAACAAGGATAGACTATTACCCTAATAAAACCATCCAGGAAAAGGTGGATTACGTAGGTGGTAAAATGAACGGGAATTGGGAGTATTATGATGAAGAAGGAAATATATCTTTCCGTGGACAGGTAGTAGACAATACCAGGCATGGCGAATGGACTTTTTATCATCCTAATGGAGAAATTGAATCCAAAGGCAATTATAAAAATGGTCAAATGGATGGTGAATGGCAATTTTTCACCAAAAGAGGAAAACTTAGAGAGACCATAGATTATACTATTGAAGAAGAAGCGGAAGCTGATGACGGGGAAGAAGGTGAAGATATTGAAAAAGGAGGCAGCTCGGGAGACGATGCTGAAGGCAGTACACCCGAGGAGGACAATGAAGGTAATTAACTGATACTTCAAGCCGAATAATTCATTTTTT
>CBDUBA010000047.1:0-30954 GCA_965365275.1 uncultured Cyclobacteriaceae bacterium
TTTCGAAGATTAGAAAACTCAGTGATTCCTTATGAAACAGAATGGCTTTACATTTAGTCAGTATAAATACGATATTCCTGCCTCCATTGTTGTATTTCTTGTTGCGCTACCATTATGCCTTGGTATAGCCTTGGCCTCCGGAGCTCCAGCATTCGGGGGCATTATCGCTGGTATTATCGGGGGGATTGTCATTGGAACTTTAAGCGGATCCAATATATCTGTCAGTGGACCTGCAGCTGGATTGGCTGTGATTGTTTTAACTTCTATTGAAAGGCTCGGAGGCTATGAACTTTTTCTTGCAGCTGTAGTCGTAGCCGGAATCATCCAATTCTTATTTGGTGTTCTGAAAGCAGGATTAATTGGAAATTTTTTTCCAGTATCCGTGATAAAAGGTATGTTGGCAGCAATAGGCATCTTGCTGATCCTTAAGCAAATCCCACATATTGTTGGATATGATATGGATTATATCGGGGATGTTTTCTTTAATCAGGCTGACGGGCGTAATACCTTTTCAGAGATCGCCTATGCACTGTTAGATATCAAAACTGGAGCCCTGATCATCAGCATTGTCTCAATTAGTTTATTAATTACCTGGGAATTACCCAGACTGAAAAAATATGTATTTTTTAACATGATCCCCGGATCTCTGGTTGTAGTAATTCTCGGTGTTCTTATGAATGAATTTATTTTCCAAGGGAATGCCACTTTATTCCTAAGCAGCGAACATCAGGTATCTATACCCGTTCCAGAGGATTTTCAAGGTTTCCTGGGTCAGTTTACCAGCCCTGATTTCAGTAATTTGTTTACTACTGAAACGATTACCGTGGCCATTACCCTGGCTATTGTCGGAAGTCTTGAAACTTTATTAAGTCTTGATGCAGCTGACAAACTGGATAAATTTAAAAGGATATCACCCCCAAACAGGGAATTGGTAGCCCAGGGAATTGGGAATACCCTTTCAGGTTTAATAGGTGGTCTGCCCATAACCGCTGTGATAGTACGAACATCGGCTAATGCTACAGCCGGGGCCAGGACCAAACTAAGCGCCATTTTACATGGAATTTTTCTTCTTTTCAGTGTAATTTTCCTGGCTGGCCTGCTAAATAAAATACCACTCGCCTCACTGGCATCGGTATTGCTGATGGTTGGATTCAAACTAACCCGGCCTTCATTATACAAGGATATATTTGCAAAAGGGTACAGCCAGTTCCTTCCATTCATTATTACAATTATCGCGATTGTTTTTACAGACCTTCTCACCGGAATCATAATAGGGATCGTCATTGGTTTGTTTTTCGTCCTTAGAACCAATTATCATCGGTCGATATTTATAGCCCGCGATGGTAAAAATATAATGATCAGATTGACAAAAGATGTCAGCTTTTTAAATAAGGCTTTCCTGAAAAAAACTTTTGAAGAAATACCGAAAGGTTCCTATGTAATCATCGATGGCTCGAGATCCCCTTTTATAGATAATGATATTATTGAATTAATTTGTGATTTTACAAAATCTGCAGAATTAAAAGATGTAAAAGTAGAATTGAAAAAGAGGAAAAGTTCATCTCATCCCCTATTCAGAAAAAACAATTAGCATGAAATCATACGAGAAATTATTACTTGAAAATAAAGCATGGGCATCCGAAAAATTGTCCATCAATAAAGACTATTTCACTGACCTGGCCAAAAATGAACAACCTGAGTTTCTCTGGATCGGTTGCAGCGACAGCAGAGTTCCAGCACTTGAAGTAACCAATTCAGAACCGGGAGAAATGTTTGTACACAGGAATGTAGCCAATATTGTGGTTAATACGGATGTAAATTTAATGAGTGTGTTACAATACGCACTGGAAGTTCTGGAGGTAAAGCATATTATTGTTTGTGGGCATTATGGCTGCGGCGCCATAAAGGCAGCGATTACAAAGGATTCATATGGCCTCATTGATGCCTGGTTAAAAAATATAAAAGATGTTTATCGTATCTATCGTGAGGAATTAGATTTGGTGCCAGATCTGGAGCAAAAGCAGGATCGACTGGTAGAGTTAAATGTGATGGAGCAAGTTATGAACCTTGCAAAAGGCCGGATAATTCAAAGAGCATGGGCCTCTTCTGATAATTATCCAGTACTCCATGGATGGGTATATGATATTAAAACAGGCCTCCTCAAAGATATAATCAAAATCAAACCGGAAGATTACAAAGATGATTTGTACAGGTTTGATAAAAAGAGTTTTAAGAAACCGTAGAGTTTATCTTAAGTGAAAATATTAACCTAGATATGATCGATTAAGCGGGCTCCGGAATTGGAAGCTAGTACCTATCTTAATGCTTTGAGTTTTTCAAAAAATCTCTTCAATAGTCAATTGATCAATAATGCTACCTACCAGACAATTCCTTTTTTATCCGGAGACAATACGCCCGGGACATTTGGCTCCTCAATCATTTGTAACAAATTAATTTCAATTGTTCTGGAAATAGTGGTCATTCCGATATCCGCAGCCCTGTTCTCGAAAGGATCCTGTAGATAGTTGGCAATAGATTCAATTACACTGATAAAAATAATAGTTACAAAAGTCACAGGGATAGTTAATATTCCAAGAAATTCAACGATTTCAAGCGGCAACAATAAAGCAAAGATTATAATGGACAGCCGTATAAAAAATCCATAATGGACAGGAAAAACTGTACTTTTTATCCTTTCGCATTTACCCATATGATCACAAATATCCTTTAGTGTCTGATCCATTATTCCAAAATGATAGGCATTAATATTTCCTTTCTGGAATATGGTGGCAAGATGATCCTCGATTAGTTTCAAAATAGCATTTGGAATATTTAACTGGTTGTAAACTTTCAAATAATCGGCCTCGGAAAGGTTTTTTTGTACTTCTTCCGATAATGGAATGCGACGTAAACTGGTAGAAAGAGCATAATTGAATGCGATCTGATATTTTGCCATCTTTCTGACGGCCTCTTCCTTTTGCCGTCCACTGTCGATAAATCCATTCGCCTGACGGATCAAGGTTCGGCTATCATTTACGATCCCTCCCCAGATCTTTCTGGCTTCCCACCAGCGTTCATAAGCCGCACTGGTTCTAAAACCAAGGAGTATTGCAATCGCGGTTCCCATAACCGCGGAAATTGAAAAGGATATTGTTATGTGATGATGGCCGTAGTACTCATACAGGATGTAAACCACGGCACTATATAGTGTTACAAAAATTACCTCCTTGATCAGATAGACATAGGTTCGAATGTTGGTTATGGTAAATCGTGTATACAAATCAGTTTAAATATCGAAATCAACTATTCCAGACTCAAGGTTATAATATGCTGTTACTATTTTAACATCTTTTTCTTTCACGGCTCCTTTTATAATATCGGACTTATCCACCAGTAATCTGGCATTTAACCTGGCATTTTCCTTGACAACTTCATTTACAGAACTTTCCTCCGATTGTGCGACGGCTGGCTCAATCATAGAGATCAAATGATTTAAATTCGGTCCGGCATCTACTCCATTTATGGCAGCTGTTACTGCCCCGCAACTTTCATGGCCCATAACAGCAATCAACTTTACATCGAGGTTTGCTACAGCATATTCAATACTGGCGATGGAGGAGGTATTTGCGACATTCCCTGCCACCCTTATTATAAATAGTTCTCCAAGGCCGGTATCAAAGGTTATTTCAGGAATCACACGGCTGTCTGCACAGCTCAAGATTATTGCGAATGGATGTTGCCCTTTAGTTAATTGCCCTCTTCTTTCAGAATCTTGTTTACTATGTTGAAGGCTATCTTTCACAAATCTGGCGTTGCCTTCCTTTAATCTGTCCAACGCTTCAGCAGATGATAAATTGCTCATAGGATTTTTGATTGGTTTAATGAATACTAAAAATAATGAATTAATTATTTGAAAACAGATTTTGAGAAATATTGTTTCCTGGTTTGCTGATAACAAGTTATTCTGACAGGGAAAGCTGAATTTCCCTGATCATGAAAAAAGAGTCGGGATATATTTATTTTGATGATATAATTACATTCTCATGAAGATAACCAAGGTGTATATTAAAATGAAGAGTTAACTATCTTTTAAAGTTTTATTAGATAGGCCATTGGTTAGTAGTGAACTGGCATGTGATAGGAGCATAAGGAGCTGTAAGTTAAAATTAAATGAGTTTCTTTCAGACGTACAAATCGACGGATAACCTCAATTGAAAATCATGACTTCCAATGTGATTTGATATAACCAACAACTTCACTAACACTCAATCTCTGTGAGGAAGCTGATGCACGAATAAAAAATGTTTCATTATCGTTTTTACCTAAGAAAACAGGACCATCACATTTAGATACAGTTACAGCGCATATATCTTTATCATAATGTTTGACTATCTCCAGATTAATAAATTTATGTACTCTTTTCCCAAGATGTTGATTAATCAGGTTTGTTAAGGTAAGAATAAAACCATCGCTAGTTTTCTTACTGACTGTTTCATAATCATTTTCCAAACCCAGGATTGATCCGGAATCGTCAACACCTATGATTAAAACACCTCCATCGGTGTTTAGAAAAGCTGCGATAGTTTTTAAAATGACATTTTCGAGGGATTTATTCATCTGATTCTGTTTATAATCCCATCTGAGACTGGATTTAAACTCCACATGATCATTTTCTCCGGCTTTGAGCATTTCCGAAAGGCCATTTTTATCGAGTTGTCTGGAAGCATTTATCATTCTCTTTTGTTTACGAAAGAGTCTTAAATATCCGAAAGTGATGAATACAAGGAGAACCAGCAGGACCGGAATTATCCATTCATATTTTGAGGACTCTTCGTAAAAGTCGTAGTCTTTTATTAAAACCATTAGTTCCTCATTTGAGATCTTGGCACTATTGGTTAGTAACAAATTAAGGATCTCTGAATTTCCTTTTTTAACTCCCGGCCTGATCTTATCAGAGCGTATCGTCAAATATTCAGAATATCCTTTTATACCAGAGTATGCCTGGTTTCCAAGCAGTGGATAATGAAAATCATAAATAAAACCAGCAACCTCTTTATCCAATACTTTACTTCGGAGATCCGCAAAAGAATTAAAATATTCGACCTTTAATTCAGGGTACTTTGCAATCAGATTCTGATGAGCCAACTCATCTTTAATAATTCCGATTGGCCTTTCTATTTCATATATTGATTTCGGGCTATACCCGTTTTTAAGAAACAAGGTTGTATTCAGAGAAATAATTGATTCCGAATATTCCAAGCCTTCATGACCTTTTTCCTCAAAAAACAATCCTGAAACGACATCTGCTTTCCCTTCTATCACCAGATCAATACACTCCATGGTATTACCAGGAATAAATTCAAGATCGACTCCTGCCTTGACAGCCCATAACTCCCACCAATCAATTAAAAGTCCATTAAATCTACCAAGTGAATCTACTGAGGAGTATGGAAAGTAATCCTTTTGTGTAGCTACTTTGATGGTCCGGGAATGCACAGGACTTATAAAAAGAAGTAAAAATAAAAGAATTGGTATCTGAATATTGCTTTTCATATCTTGCGCCAAAGTTAATTTTGAAAAGAAAAAATAAAAAGGTTTTCTCAAACAGTTAATGAATATTATTGTAACCTGATCATGAATCCCGAGTTTTAGTATTCGTTATTTTCATTTTATTTTTAACTCCTATGAAAAAAGTCTTTAAAATAACTGCTTATATTATTGGCTTATGCCTTATTTTTTACATAGTAGCGCCTGATTATCTGCTGAGGGCACTACAACGTTTAGGGCCAAGGATCGATGATTATAATTTTTTTGAAAACCGGATGATCGAAGCCGGAAGCCATGTCCCTTGGTTTTTCGACGAAGATTACAATACTTTTTCACTACGGGAGTCGATTCATGAAGAAATAGAGTCTTATAATCCGGTAGCATTTCTTGTTATTCAGGATGAAAAGATAAAATATGAAGAATATTGGGATGGGTACAGCGAAAATTCACTTTCCAATTCATTCAGTGCCGCCAAATCAGTTGTAGCCCTCTTGATTGGCATTGCCCTGGATGAAGGCAAAATAAATAGTCTTGACCAGGCTGTTGGAGATTTTATTCCGGAGTATGATCAGGGATCCAGAAAAGACTTAACAATTCGTCAGGTATTGACCATGAGTTCAGGTTTGAATTGGGAAGAAAAATATACAACACCTTTTTCAACAACCGCCAGAGCATACTATGGATCCGATATTGCTGATCTTGTAAAGGATCTTGAAGTGGTGGAAAAACCCGGTGTTTATTTTGACTATTTAAGCGGAAATACACAGATTCTGGCAATGGTTGTGGAGTCAGCCACCGGCAAACGTATAAGTAAGTATGCTTCTGAAAAGTTATGGAAACCACTTGGTGCTAGTCAGGATGCATTATGGTGTTTAGACAAACAAGATGGGATGGAGAAAGCCTACTGTTGCTTCAATACTAATGCCAGGGATTTTGCACGTTTTGGACAACTTGTTTTAAACAATGGAATCTGGAATAATGAAGTGGTTATATCTGAGGATTTCATTACTGATGCTACCACCGCCAAGGACTACCTTCTTGACAAAAGAGATAACAATCCCGTAGATTTTTATGGATACCAATGGTGGATAATTGATTATAAAGGCTATAAGATACCGTATATGAGGGGCATCCTGGGACAATATATTTTTTCTATAAGGGAAAAAAATGCAGTTGTCGTCAGGCTAGGTCATGATCGCAGCAGTGAATACATCGGACGGCATCCGAAAGATGTGTATCTATATCTTGATGCTGCCTTTGAAATCCTCGATCAGTAGGTAAAGCCTCCTCCATATAGGCAATCACACCATTAACACTGATTCTAAATCCCTAGAACAATTTCTGTTATCTAAACCTAAGGATATGACAATAATGATTTCTACATAAATACAATTTCCAAAGCATGCGCATAATCGGTTGGCATTTTTTCCGGGAAGAAGACCTTCAAACCTTCGGAAGTTTGATCCCAGGAGATTTTTTCATCGGATCCAAGCATTCTGATTTCACGAACTTTCTTATCCTTACCAATTGACTTGATCACTACTTCCCCGTTTGTCCAGGCTAAAGATATGGCATACAACTTATCTTCTTTTGTTGTGAACCTAATATCCTGAGCAGTATACAGAGATTCTTCATTGTCAGAAAAAGCTCCTGATGTTCCAGCCACAATTCCTTCAGAAGCTACTTCCCATGGTCTTGTCTCATATATTGCTTCTCCGTTTACTTTTAGCCATTTGCCGATCTCTCTCAGAACAACCTGTTGTTCATCAGTTATTTTCCCATCTGGTTTAGGGCCAATATTCAACAGCAGATTGCCATTTTTGCTTACAATATCAACAAAATCATCTATGATCTGATTTGGGGTTTTGTTCTCTTCTCCATCTATATAACCCCATGATTTTTTGCCTATTGAAGTATCCGTTTGCCATGGAAAATCCCGGGCATTTTCGGATTTTCCTCTTTCTATATCGAAAACCTGGATATTATCACCAAAGCCAAATTTAGTATTAATAACCACCCCTTTGTCCCAGTCAATTGCATTATTATAATAGTATGCCATAAACTGATAAAAGGTAGAGCGAAAAGGATATTTACCTACTGTCCAGTCAAACCAGAATAATTCCGGTTCATAAAGATCTACGAGTTCATAGGTATGCTTTAACCAGTTTTTGATTGAGTTTTCATTGAATCCAGCACCCTCCGGACAATCTGGTGTTTGTCCACCCGGGGCTTTCAAGCCTTCCCCATATAATGATCTATATTTCGGGTCCTGCACATCAGAAGGGATCTCCAAACCACCATTAAAAAACCAGGCATTTTCTGCCCTGTGTGAAGACAATCCAAAATGAAGCCCGTGTTTTAAGGAAGCCTCTCTCAATTCACCGATTATATCTCTTTTTGGTCCCATTCTAACCGCATTCCATTTATTGAATTTGCTTCCATATAATGAAAAACCATCATGATGTTCGGCCACAGGTACAATATATTTTGCTCCTGATTCCTTAAATAATGCCAACCATTCATCTGCGTTGAACTTCTCAGCTTTGAACATCGGTATAAAATCTTTGTACCCGAATTCGGTCAGGGGTCCATAAGTTTTTATATGGTGGTCATATACTTTACTCCCTTTCTGGTACATGTTCCTGGGATACCATTCATTGCCAAATGCAGGTACAGAATAGACACCCCAGTGAATGAAAATTCCCAGTTTTGCATCTCTAAACCAATCCGGAATTGTATAATTCTGCGCCAAGGATGACGAATCTGGTTTGTAAATGTCTGTACCCATTGGAGAGATAAAAGTCGAAATATCCTGAGTATATTCTTCAGTAGTATTTGTGCATCCAATTAATAAAGCTATTCCCATTAAAGCTATCAAAGAACTATTTTTCATTTTTACAAATTATAGTTATTTTCATTTTAAGATCATATCTTTTGATCTGAGACTAATTTAATTTATAAGATTTGAATTTAATAAATTAAGAAATCTATAATTAACATGTTCCCATTTTTCTATCATTATTCTATAATAAACTAATAATACTATGCTTGAATCATTACTTAAGAACTGGTGGATCCTTTTATTGAAAGGAATTGTAATAGTTATACTATCTATTTACATATTTTTGAATCCTGATGTAGCTGTTCTTGGATTATCCCTTTTTATTGGGATAGCCCTATTAATATCTGGTGTCTTTACTACCATATCCTCTATTTCCTACCGGAAAGTGGTCAATAATTGGAAATGGTATCTCGTTGAGGGATTGATAGATTCCCTATTGGGAATAGTAATTCTATCTGCCCCTGGATTAACTGCCACTATCGTCGCATTTGTCGTCGGTCTGTGGTTTTTGTTTTACGGAATAACGAAGATTGTAGCGTCTTTTGAATTAAGGAAAAACGAAATAACAAACTGGTGGGTTGAGTTAATATTCGGCATTCTGGCCATTGTTTTCAGTTTTATGATTATGTTTAACCCGTTCGCCGGTGCAGTAACAATAGCAATGCTTCTTGGGACTTTCTTTCTTTTTACTGGCCTGTTTAATATTATTTTTGCTTTTTTTCTTAAAGATCAAAAACGGCAGTTAAAAGAGGCTGGCTTTGACCAATAGTTGGTCCAATTTTAATTATTCGAAGAATACTCAGGTGCCTCCCGAGCGAGTTTAACGCAGTATTCTATCATTTTTTTTAGTTCTTCAGGTACACCTGGTGAATCTTTCTCAGCAGCATATTTCACTATACTCAAGGCAAGATATGGTTTTGAATAATTCTTTACAGCACGTTGAATTACCCTGGAAGGCCTAATGTTTTCTTTGTCCTTATCCGGGACTCTGGCATGAGATATATAGACTTCTGAGTAACCTGTATTCCAGAAATATTGTTCAATATTTTTGGCATTCAATTGAGTCCATCGTCGTCTTTTATCGAAGGCAGGAACTAATTTTTTTGCTATAGTTGTGTAAGATTGGCCTGCAGTATCGCCATCCGTTAGTAAATGCCATTCTATTCCTAATTCTTTGGCCATTTTAATAATTGGTGTCATGCCAGATTGGGCAAAATCCATACATACGATGCCTTCGAGTGAAAAATCATAATTTAATAGCCTTGCCAATTGAGGTATTATCCAGAATTCTGATTCTCCTTCAACCAGCAGCCACATACGGGCAAATATGGCCAAATGATGTTGAGTTTGTAAATGAAAACTTATACGCCGCAAGTCCTCACGCGAAAATATTTTTTCATTTACTCGATTTTCCGACACTATGCCTTTATACCGGGTCAACCTTCTTATTTGATACAGAGGAACTGAATTCACTATAATACCTGAGAATGTAGATATTATTTTTTGCCATTTCATCCCATTGATTAATATCCGGATGGATGCCAGCGTTATAGGATGTAAATTAGCCTCAGGATTTTCTATGATCCATATAGGTTCCATATCTTCCATCAGCTCTAGCGTTCCAGCCCTCAAAAGCGCTGCGACAACCAATAATACCCCCAAACGTTGTGCTGAATTACCAGATCCTGTCAATATAGGGGCCAGGTTACCCCTATCCTGGTCGAACTCAGTTCCCAAAATTTCATTTATCTTTCTTCCCAGCCCTATCTCACTTGGATAGGCAGGATCTCTGACGCTTTCAATTAATCTGATTCCTGCATTATATCCATTCTCTACATCCCGGTTGATATCCGTACTTCGGTCGGAAATGATAGACTCGGAGCATTCCAGAATACATTTCACATAATTCCTGATTTCCGATGAGAATTTTGAAAAAATCGGAGGGTCTTCATCCTGTGTAACGTTGGCATACCCATGTCCGGTTAGCATACCAGCTGACAAATATATGGTTGGATTAACATGCCTAAGCCAATATAAGATCTTGGGATCTGAGGTGTATGTTTTCGAACCAATGCAGAATAATTTCCATTTTATACTGTAATCACCATTTTGATGCGGCCTCACTATGAGATCAAACTTTAATTCTCGAAGATTTTCAGTCTCACCATTTAACAAAAAAGAAATCCGATCGAATGCAAAACCTTCCCATTCTCCTTTTGATCTTTCCCTGAATTCGAGAATAATATGGATTGGACCTGCAATGGATCCATCATTATCATGATAGTGAAAATGATAAGGATGAAACTCAGGAAAAGAATCATTATACACCGGGTTCAATATAATTTGAATAGCTTCCCAAATACTCGATTTACCGGTTTCATTTTCTCCTATCACAACGGTTGTGTTGTTGAAGTTCAATTTAGTTTTATGAATGGCACGATAGTTATCGATCTGTATACTTTTAAGGTACATTCTTTATTGTAATCAAGGTTTGAGATAACAATATACTAATCCTTTTCTAGTTTATTTTTTACTAATTTTTTAAGTAAATAATCACTACAATATAATAGTAAATCTTTTGGGTTTCAGATCTTCAGTAATAATAAATTAGTTTTAATCTAATAATTTTAGATGTAAATTAACTGATATTAATTTGACCAAATCATACTTGTAGTTTGAGGACATATTTTCCAAATATAATTTCAGGATTACTACTCTTAATCTCGATACATGCAACTGGACAAATTATTCAAAAAGATAGTATTGATAGAAAATTTGAAACCATACAGTATTATCTGCTGTATCGCAATCATGATTCTACGTACATCAGAAGTTATGCTGATCAGTTTGCTTTAAAACTGGTTGCCGTTAACAAGATCAATTTCTTTGGAATAAGGGACGGCAATACAGATGCTGGGCTTCGTTATCGTCCTGAATATGGAATGAACCTTGGTATAGGTTTTAGTTATAAATGGTTTGCTCTGGATCTTGCCTTTAATATAGGGATCAGGGAGAATAAGGATTTTGAAAACAGTGAATATTTTGATTTTCATGGTAGGATATTTTCAAGCAAACAGTTTATTGAAGGTTCTTTACAATACTATTACGGGCATATTTTAGCAAATATCTCGGGAATAGACTACGAATTATATGATATCCCTGAGATCCGTGATGATATAAGATCAATTAGTTTCGGGCTTCAATACCTGTATGCATTTAATTATGATAAGTTCTCACTTAAGGCGCCCTTTGTTTTAAATGAAATTCAGCTTAAAAGTGCTGGAAGTCCAATATTCGGTGCCAGTTTTGCATACTTCAGCATGGATGCCGATTCTTCTATCGTACCCCAGAATCTAATGGAATATTTTGATCCAAAACTCCATATGACTGACTTCAACGTAATTAGCCTGGCAGTAAACATGGGGTATATGTATACTTTTGTATGGAAGAAGCACTTTTTTTTAACCCTGGGATTAATTCCAGGATTAAATATTAATTTGGGTGACAGTAAAGCTGATCAAAGGGAAGCATTCAAATGGAATATATCTTATAGAATAAAGACCATGAACGCAATTGGCTATAACGGACCAAGGTTTTTTACGGGATTTCAATTTGTAGGAGATTGGAATAATATTAGAATCTATGAGAAATTACATACCAAGTTTACACATGGGAGTCTGAAATTTTTTGTGGGATACAGATTCAGGAATAAAAAAAACAAATCCTGACAGAACAATAATATCTACAATCTGATATCCCGGCTTATCCTTATTTATGGCTTCAAAATATTGAATAAGATTTCCTGTATCCTTTTGCGACTTACTTGTAGAAATTTAATTTCTGTGTCAGGAAAAATTGTAGGCGGTTAAAATTGGCTGTAGGTCTGGACTGATATAAATATCCTACCTGAAGATTTAATGTTTTGCTAAATTGGTAACCCCCTGCCAGGTACAAACGGTTTTGATCGAAAGCCAACTCAGGTTTTGAATTGATAAAAATTTCATCATATACATTTATGAAGAATGTTCCTTTTTCAATTTTTTTTCCGTTTATTGGAATGGTCGCCTGAAGACGATATCTGAACCTGTGCCTGTTACCAGATTCAAACCATCTCTGTTCGAATCTGTATCTGTGTTGTATCTTGATCCTTGATATTTTATGGTTAAATCCTGCCTGGATGATTAAACGATGTTCAGTATTTCTTTCCTTGTCGTCATTGTCACCGGCATAAGTCCATGTATTGCCATAACTATAACCTAAACCTGCAAAAACCAAAGTTGAGAAGTGATAATTTGCCATTGGCCGAAGAAAGAATTCCTCTACATTTGAAATCGGTTCATAAAAACGTAATTGAGTTTCAAAAAACAGTTCAACTTTGGGATCGACATAATATGATCCATTATATATATACCAGGCCCCCAATTTATCATCCGCCTGTGCATATGTTTTACACCCAGTGACCAAAAAATAAGCCAATATCAAAAATAAAACGCAAATGTTGTTTAGCTTACTCATGATCATATTTAATAATCCACATAATATCTCAATGAGATGCAACAATCTCAGTTTATCTGATTTTCATTGTATAAGGTTAATTCCATTCGCATATCCCATCAAGATATTCTGCCGAGCCATCACGAAGCCAGCCGTCAAGTTGAGCTATTTCCTTGAGTTGTTGTCCCCTGAATCTGGGAACAACAATATAACTGCAATCAAGTTCTGGAATTACAGTCATATCACCCCATAATTTTTCAAATTGTGTAACGGGGAATATATCTTCCTGCCCTTTGCCCCATCTTTTCTTGACATCCTTCAGGGTAATATAGGTTGGCATTCTTTTCGACATTTCCATGACACAATGATGTACATGGGGAATATCATTTAAATCTTTCCTGTTTAAATTAAATAATGACAATAATTTATCAATATTGATCCAATAGGTACTGGTATTGTAATACGTCAGATCGAATTCAATTTTTTCATCAGGTAGAGCGAGCCCTTCAACCAGTCTCATCTTGCCATCTATTTTGGCTAATCCTCCCCCTCTGTCATCGATCTTTCTTGAAATTACCTCCACAGTGAAATCACTTCCCTTTTTTAGGTGATATCCTAAAAGTGCGGGATCAGGATTAGCACCTAGAGTATCTATGTTATGTGCCATCAGGTATTTGAGATGAGGATGCTCACTAAGAATTGTATTTAAGGTGCCGTTAAGTAACATATTTGGAATCTCATACCAGTGACCTACAGGGTGAATGCATTGATGGGGTATATTATCCCTGTAGTCCTCCCCTTCACCCTGGCTTTTCGCCCAATTAATAAGTGCCTTATGAAGGCTATCCTGAACTTTTTGAGCCTGTTCATCCAATAGTTGTTGGGGCATTTCTTCCCACAAAAATCTCAGGTCTCTTTCCATGGGAATTAAACGTAGCCCAACTACTTTTCCCGGTGACAAATACAATGGTCCTTTATATCCAAAATTATTTTCACGATCCAGAAAGTCAGAAATTGCCTGATGCGTAAGATAACTGGTCGTTATGATGTGCGGAATATGAACACCGGACATATTCGATATCTTATGGTTCTTAGCCAGGTGAGCTTCAATAAAATTTCTATGCTTACCGGAGAGTTTAGCGAAAGGATTTAAGGATTTAACAACCCCAGCCCCTTTTGTCCACCTGCTGCCAAGACCACCAGCAAGAGTAACAATCCCCAATTCACCATTCTTGAGGGCTTCAAAGCCCAGCTTATAATATTCATTAGATAATTCCTTCGTAGCATCAAACACATCGTTTTTAGAAACATCTTCAATTTTTCTATTTACTGCCAGGCGGTTCTGAGACAATCCGATTCTTCCTGCCTGTAAATCCATTTTTAATTGATGATGAAAATTCTGATCAAAACCATGTTCGGTAAGCAAACTTTCAAGTGAGTTTGCTTTATCCTTAATCAGGCTCGCTTGTGGAATCATTCTGTCAAAGAGATTTGATACAAATCCATCTGAAATCTCTTTGGATTGATATTTGCTGCTTAGTTGTTCTAATTCTTTCCTTTGTGAATTGGTCAGATCAAGAATTTCTTTTTTAAGAAGTCCCGGTGTAATTAAGGTATAGTATCCTTCGGGAAGGAGCGCTTTTTCTCCTGATAAAAACTCTGAACTTGATCCGGTCTCATTTATGCTAAAATCATAAACGACAGGATCCATAGCAAATGGTATAGCAGTTTCCAGGGAAACTTTGATCTCAGACATAATTACCTGGATTCTGTCCTGTGCTTTTTTCTTAACTTTTGGGTCGAACATAAAACCCATGCCTCCCCCTGACATACCTCCCATCATCCAGAAACCCCAGAATTGAGCTTTGTATTCTTTCTTCACTCTTTGAATAAGTGTTTCGGTAAACAGATTAGATGACCATGGAATAATTGTCTGTATAGGACCATCAAAATTCTTTTGAGTAAAAGCACCAATATTTTTTATTCTTCCTTTTCTTAGTTCGTTGGTTACTTTGTCAAATAAATCAATTGCGTTTAATCGACCTTTCCATTCTTTTTCAGATCTAAGAAGGTATTTTTCGGTAACCATCTCAAGTATCGGACCTACATCCTGCGCCATCCCCCCATGCACTATGACCAGGCTATCCTGCAGCAAAGTCCTGGTCTTTTTACTAACAGAGTTATGGTCCAGTATCGTATGATCTGGAAGCAGGCGTCCTTTGCTAACTCCATATTCAGGATCTCCTTCAATAGCTTCAACTCCCTTGATAATCTTAATTCCAGGCCAAATCCCACCCGAATCCTGCCATCCGCCACCTGATCCTCCCAACCACTCACCCAATATTGCCCTGGCAGCGACCAATCTTCTTTCTCCTTCATCCAATGGCCCGGTAAGTAATCTTGTCTGATTACTTGCTCTCATACAAACTGATATAAGGGAAGCCAATAAATTTGTTGATACAGCCAATCTTGATCCTTTGGGGATATTGTTAACCTGACTAATAATTTCAATCCCAAGTCCGGGACCAGCAATATTCTGTAGTACTTCTTTCAGAGGAATACCAGCCCCTTCCATTCCGGGAGGGATTATCCCTGAGGCTATAACTGCAGCTTTTAACAATCCCAGATAGTCTTTCGCAAAATCGAAAACCTCAGATAATAGTGAAATATCAGTACTTGTTCCCAGATCAACGCTCGTTAATCTTAAAACCGGTTGGTCAATGATCCTGAAAAATGTTTCAATGGGAGGTTTTGGATTTCCTTTTCCACGGCCACGAACTTTCAGATTAACGGATATATTAAGAACTCTGGCACCTTCAGGAAAATCCATGCCCAGAAAGAATATATCACTCCAGCCACTATGTGTAATATCCATCCTTACCGGAGTGGATTCATGAATAATTGGGTATAAACCACTTTGCGGATCTATCTGAACAAGTTCTTTCCTTATACTTAGAGGATGATCGTCAGGGTGACCCGTTCGGAACATCCATTGATTACCCAGTGTATTGCGAACACTTTTCCTTACCTGATTTGCTAGGGTCTGAAAAGCTAACTTATGATAGGCCTCTGCAAGGCCACTGGATATCCCTTCATTTGGCCCATGTGCCTTCTGAATTCTCAGGTAAATATCGATCGCTTCTTCATATCTCCTTTTCAACATATGGTTGTAGGCTTCATAGGGAATCAGACCTTTATGGTTGTTTTCTGATATTTTTGGAAGGTAAAATCTGTGAATACTATAAAGAAAAAACAAGGCTCTGACCTTGTGATACAAATTAGTATTTTCTCGTCGAAACAGGTCTAGATTATTTGATTCATTCAAGAGTCCGGAAAGATCCAAGGATCTGCAATAGGATTCCAGAGACGTATTTCTGATTTCAGATTTATCAGAAATAATAATATTTATAAGATCACTCATAAACTACATCTTATTCGGCATGAAATCCTTCATTACAAAAAACTCAAGAAGTTCTGACATGACACGGTCCCGATCTTCACCACTTAATGCTATGGCCAGTTGTGCTTTCAACAACCCATACCTCGTTCCCATATTAAAGCGAAAGTCGGTCTTTTCAAGAGCCAGATATTGCTCTTTAGAGGCCAATTCATTTAAAGCTTCACTCAATCCAACTTTCCCACTTTTATTTTTACTGATATTGTTTTTTAATAATTCCATTATAGTGGAAGTAAGTACATGCATCCCGAAGAAACAAAGGTAATGTCCAGATCGCAATCCGGGAACCAACAAACGCTGCTCAGCAATAGTAGGGGTTGGTTTTTCAACCACAGAATCAATAATGTATAGGTCATCCCTACCCTGGACCCTACTACCACCAACTGTTCCGTATTGAGTGATTAGAGCCTCCCGGGTGGATTGAACAGCACTTACAGAACAGGACTTCTCTTCAGCAATCTCAACCAGGTGTCTGGCTATATCCTTTTTACTTCTTCGCACATATAAATGATCTCCAACGAGGTGTAGAAAAGGGTCTTCTCCGGTAAAAGATGAAGCTGTAAACAAAGCATGACCATATCCCATGGGTTTATCCTGATGCACAAAGGTTACCCTATCGGAATGCTGGTTTAATACCTGTTTATAAGTATTTTCATCACCTGGATATACCACAATACAAACTTCATCCACCCCTGCTCGCACAATTTCATCAACCATCATTTCAAGTACTGATCTTTCTTCCCCGAACATATCTCTGATAGTCTGAATGGGTAACTTTCTTTGCTCGGGTGCCGCCGCGGTTATAACTGCTTTTCTTATCTTCATGGTTTTAATTCATAATTTGTAGAATTCATTGAAAACATATTAATCAGATAAACCATGTCCCACAGGCCACACAGGAGATGGTTTTAATATTGCACTACGTTCTAATGTCTGTGATCCAGCATTCATTCTTACACGGTATACACCCGCCTTTAACTTTCTTGTATCATATATTAGACGTTGTATGTTTTTGCCATTTTTAATACCTAGAGAATCGATACGTATGCCTGCGCCATCCAGAATTTCGAGATATGAGGCTTCCTTAACTTCACTGCCAATCATATAGAAAATGTGAAACCCATTGGGTTCATTGGGCGTAAACAAGTGGTTATCTCCATTCATTTCATAATTACCCCAATAAGCCCTTTCCGAGTAATTCATAATTGGTTTTGGTTCTATATTAAATAACTCGACCGTTTTAGACGGAGAGAAATCACTTAACTGCTGTATAAGAGATATGTCAATTACATACGCTCCACGCCCATATGTGCCAACTATCAAATCATTTTCCTCTGCCTGGATCTTCAGGTCCTTTACAGGTACAGATGGCATATTTTGTTGAAAAGGAATCCAGGATTCTCCAGCATTGAAAGAAATGTAAACTCCGTTATCATTTCCAAGGTACAGTAAATCACTATCCACAGGATCTTCAATAATCACATTAACCGGAGCATCAGGAAGTCCTTTAGTTATAGGTTCCCAGGTATTCCCTTTATCTTTCGTTCGAAATACAAGAGGCCGAAAATCATCATGACGGAAACCGGATTTACATACATAGGCAATATTCTCATCATGCTGAGAAGCTAAAATCCGGCTGACCCAATATTCAGCGTTCCCATTGAGATTGTGTATCTGGTCAGTGAATTCCAGCCAGTCAGTGCCAGCGTTGGGGGTCATATGGATCCTTCCGTCATCCGTACCGACCCAGATCAAAGCTGGATTGATTGCCGAAGCCGCTATGGTTGTAATGGTGCAATGCATCATATGCCCTCTACCGGCAATTTTACTGGCATTATTGGTAGTCAGGTCAGGGCTGATTTTGTGCCAGGAATCACCCCGATTTTCTGATTTTAAAAGGTATTGGGCACCAACATATATAGTTTCTGAATTATGGGGGGAGATCGATATTGCCGGTGTCCATGGATATCGGTAAGGGGGGAGTCCTTTTTCATTCTCAGGTTCAATCTTTACCCTGACTCCCAGCTTCTGATCCACCCGGTGATGTCCACCAAATTGAGTTGATATATATGCCCACCTGTTATCCTGAGGATCGACAACAGTATACATCCCATCCCACATACCTACGAGATCCCAATCCTCCGGACCGATCTGTCCTGACCAGCTGTTTGAAGGAGCTTTCCATGCTTCATGATCCTGAAGACCAACATAGATATTATACGGATAAGCATTGTCTGTTTCTACCATATAAATTTCACCCAGAGGTATTTGATACTTATGATACATAGTCATCCCACCATCAAAAGTCTCATACAGTCCGCCATCACTACCGATCATCATGTGGTCTCCATCCTCAGGATCCGCCCAGAAGGTACGGATATCTCCGAACATATTGACGAACAAATTCGTGGGAGGCCAGCTACAATCGTTCCATGTTTTCCCTCCATCTACTGATGAAATCAGAAGGTCACTGGTTATGTATATTTTGTCGGGATCATCAGGATTCACAAGGATCTTATTAAAAGAATAAGCAGCTTTAGCACTCACATTGCATGAATCCTGATTCTGTTTGATCCAATTGTCCCCTGAATCAGTTGACCGATATACCTCACCCCCAATCAACTGATCATAATACGGATCACGCATATAGTTCATTTCTATGTTTTCATCAACAACCACCCCTTCTTTAGGATTCAGGTTTTCAACGACAGCATACACTATCTCCGGTTGATTATGACATAATCCCAATCCAATGCGTCCGATCTTGCCATTTGGAAGACCAGCAGTTAGTTTTACCCAGGTCTCTCCATTATCCACTGAGCGGTATATTCCACTGGCTTCTCCACCAGCTTCAAAATGCCAGGGATAACGGTATTTTTCATAGGCAGCAGCATAGATTATATCAGGATTTGCCGGGTCTATTATCATGTCGATAATACCGGTATTTTCATCTATATACAAGACCTTTTTCCAGGATACTCCACCATCAACTGTTTTGAATACACCTCTGTTTGCGTTGGGCGTAAAAAGATGACCCATCGCAGCGATGAGAACAATATCCGGATCCATAGGATGGATAATAACAGTCGAAATGTGATGAGTATCCTCCAGCCCGCAAAATGACCAGTTCACCCCCCCATCAAGTGATTTGAAAATCCCTCTTCCTGCATGTGAGCTTCTTGCATTGTAGGATTCTCCTGTACCGACCCAGACTATTTCCGGATTTGAATTTGAAACAGCAACAGCCCCTATACTGCCCACACCTACCGAATCAAATATCGGTGAGAATGTTGTGCCGTTATTTGTGGTTTTCCATACACCACCATTACGGCTTCCTATATAATATGTGTATTTATATTCCGAATCTTTGATCTGTGGAACAGCTATTGATGATATCCAGGAACCGACACGATGAGGAGAGATGTTTCGATATTCGAGGAAATCCGGAATCACAGGATTTGATACTTGAGCCTGAGAATTCACCAATACTAATGTCATTCCAAATACAAAAAATAGATTTCTCATTTAACCCAGGTTAATTTATCGATATAAAAACATAAAAATCGGACAATAATTAGAAGATCCATAAATGATCATCAAGATACAAAAGGAAAATTAAATTTATAGCCAGAAAAGAATCAAAAATGATGATTACCACGATTCTTGACCAATGGAAATAAATTTGTATCCAGGCATTGAAATAGACTATAGCAATATAAGACCCAGATGACAGCATCAACTAAAAAATGAATATTAATAGAATTTAGTTGCAGTATCCAAATTACCTGCAATTAAAACCTGGAGGCAAATAAAAAGCTGTTCAAATGAACTTCGAGATAATCTGAAGATAACTTTGAAATTCTAAATTAACTCGAAGGATTCAAACAGCTTTCTAACTATTATAAAATTGAGATATTACAGTTGCTTGACTATATTTGACCGAATGGCATCAACCTGGGACATAAGTTCTATCATAACCGAATCGTTTAATAATTCAGCACCCTGGTTATTGGCAATCTTATCATCGACATCCAGTTTCTCATAGGTATTGATCAGATTACGGAAAGATGTAGCATAATATTCATCATTATCTGCATCAGTGTAATCCAATTCAAGCATTTCTGCCAGGCTTTTAATGTTCTTCTCCTGAGCGAGAACTGATTTCGCAAGCGGCATTAATATCAGGAAACGCTGATCATCTGGCAATATATCTTTTGGATAAGATTCAATTACCTCAAGCATATTGTATAATCCTTCAATGTAAAATCCTGCCAGGAAAATGGTACGATAATAAGACCTTTCACCCTCAGTTGAACCAATACTGTTGCTCGCTTTTCGGTATGATTCCCTGAAATAGGCTTTCAATGAATCATTTTGTTCAATATTCTCCTGGAACCGGAGCATTATTACCTCCATGAAACTTTTTTCTATTCCAAGCTCTATCGCAAGATTATGACAAACATCATAATATTTATCAACATGGTCCCGCTGCTGATACGCTACTGAATAACCAAGATCAAAAAAGTATACTCCAAGGTTGGCTACTGCTTTCTCTCTGGGCACCAAATAACCTGGCATGTTCTCTACGTCATTCAGGATCAATGGATTAAATTCAGCACCAGTAGATTGTAAAATAGCTGCATATTCATTGGGAGGCGGTAAATTAGGCATTATCTTTTGTGCAGCCTCCTGCAATGGTTTTGTATCCTCTTCAATTTGAGCCTTGTCTTTTGCATCTTTTGATTGACATGCAAAAATCAACATTGAGGCAACAAGGATTAAAAGTAAATTGCTAATTTTCATATTGGTATGTTTTGTTTAGTCAATAATTAAAATATTCACTTCCGCTATTAAAGCTCAAAAATAAGGAACAAAATGAAAAAATCTATTAATAATTTAATAAAATGAATAATAAACCAGTTAAACTTGGTTAGTGGTTTCAGGCACTCGATCATTTCAAACTTTTTTCTTGGACTTTGGTTTTAATATGAATTTTATATCGTTATTTTGGATCGTTTAATTAAATAATTTTAATTATGATCAGATCACTTAAGAAATCCATATTGGTAGTTTTATTTATAACTGCATTCCAGGTATCGAAAGCTCAATATGTAGATATATTACCCTATGGTGGTTACCAGTTTGCTTCCAATGTTGATGTTTGGTATGGAAATACAGCTGGCAGATTACATTTTAATCCCGCTGGTAATTATGGCGTCGGGGTTGATGTAGTATTGCCCTATAATGACATCTCTGTTTCCTTCTTTTTCACCAATGCCCAGTCGACTCTTACGTTCAGGGAAAATTTTCAACCGGAAGAAGAGTTATTCGAGATAAGTCAGCAATACTATATGTTTGGTGTGAATAAGGAGATTGAATTAAATAATGACAGGATACGCCCTTTTGGAGGATTAATTCTTGGATGGACTACTGTTAATCCTGATGATCCTGATAATCCAGGCCGTGGTAATGTAACGAAGTTCACCGTTGGTTTACGCGGAGGAATAAAGTTTTTCATTTCTGACAGGATCGGATTATTTGCACAGGCCAGGATGCTACTCCCAGTGCAATGGGCTGGTGGCGGAATCTGGTTCGGAGGAGGAGGTGGAGGAACCTCTTTATCCGTAGGTTCATCTATTATTTCAGGTGATGTTGGTGGTGGATTGATAATTTCTATAGGCAGCAAATAAAACAAACGCCTATTAATTTTTATATTCGATAAAAGATTTAGGACTCCTCTCTGGATTCTGATAATTTTAAAGCCTGGAGGCAAATACCAGAGAATTCATGGCACATATTTCTAAATTTGAATAAATAAGAACCCGGTCCGGAAACAGGACTCCAAAGACTCATTTAATTTTAAAATCAAGGATGTCAATTTTAGAGTACATATTGTCAGCCGCCTTCCTTATTCTATTGTTCTTCTATATTTTAAATTCTGTCATCAACAAAAAGTTTCGTAAAAAAACAGTAGATTATTTAAAAAATCAGAAGAAGCAGATAAGAGATCATGAAAAGGAGATTGAAAAACTATCCGGGAATATTCGTGATTTAAACAGCGAAAAGGTAGGCCTTCAGAATATAATTAAAAAACAGGAAAGTGAATATCCCAAGATTGGGATTGTCCTTGAAAGAGGTATAGAACTGCAATCGAAGAAATTATTGACCGTACTGGAAGAATCGATGACCGCAAAATCGATCTCTAAACAACAAAAAGATAAGATCAAAGTCGAGAGTGAAAATTATGGAAACCATGTCAATAACATGATCAGTTGGTTCCAGTCTGTATATGGTGATAACGTACCAGAAATCTCATCCTTTGAGATCATTGAATTAACTCAGAGTATTATCAATGAAGTCACTGCTCTTCTCAAATACAAGAATATCACATTTATCAATCATATTGGTGAGCCATTGAATGTTTCAGCAGATCAGAATATGATAAGTTATTCCTTAACCACCATAGCTACTTTATTAGGTATGCGATCTGTAAGTGGGAACACCATGTATGTTGATGTTGAAAGAACCGGGAAGAAGTGTTTGATCACCTTCGAAGATTCAGGACCTGGTGATGATGACGAACTGATCAAAGATCTTGCCGGAGAAAAATATGAGGCAGAGAATATCGAACGGCTTAAAGATTTTTCATACATATCTTTTATTATGGCAAAAGATCTTATAGAAAAAAATGGCGGGAAACTATGGACCAGTTCAATCATGGAAGTTGGAATCAAAATATCATTTTCAATACCTATAGAGTAAAAATCTTAATTATGGAAAAAAGAAGATCATTTTTTAAAAAAATTGCCGGGTTTGGAGCAGCAGGAGCGTTTTTAACAATATTTAAAGGGGCTTATGCAAGCAACACGGCTAAAACAACATTTATTCATCATGTTTACTTCTGGCTAAAAGATCCGGAAAACCCGAAGGTTCGTGAAAAATTCGAAAACGGATTAAAGGAAATGGGCACCATTGAATCCATCAGTTTATTGCATATTGGTACACCAGCCGATACGGATAGAGATGTTATAGATAACACATACCATTACTCATTTTTAGTGGGATTTGAAGACCGCAAAGGTCATGATCTATACCAGGAGCACCCGATTCATGATAAATTCAGGAATGAATTCAATGATATGTGGACCAAGGTTCTTGTCTATGATTCGGTTGATCTATAGACCATTAAGTCCGTCATATTATTATTTTAAAAATTCACCCGATCAGATAGCGAATTTAGGGAAAACTCTAAATGCTCTGAATCCATAGATTGCGACTATTACAAAACACCCAAAGGGCAGAATAAAGGAAAAATTAACTGCGGGTAAAGATCCTACTGTGCCAAGATCAATTATGGCCCCCTGTAGCGGGGGCATTAATGCTCCGCCAACTATGGCCATGACCAACCCGGCTGCACCAAGTTTAGCGTCTTCACCTATCCCGTCGAGTGCAATTCCATAAATGGTAGGAAACATCAAGGACATAAAAGCAGAAGTGGCAATCAGACAATATAAACCAAACATACCTTCGATAAGTATAACCCCAGTGGTTGTGATCATTCCTCCTATGGCAAAGATTGTGAGAAGTTTCGCGGAGTTAACATATTTCATCAAGAAAGTACTAATAAAACGACTTGATATAAATAGACCCATAGCTACAATATTATATTTCTGCGCTGTGGCTTTGGTCAATCCCAGATGTTCTGCATATTGAATTATAAAAGTCCAGCACATTATCTGAGCAGCTACGTAAAATACCTGTGCAATAACACCTTCCCGGTACCTTATATTCTTGAATAAGCGGTTAAACGAGGCTCCAACGTGCACCTTTCCTGTATGTTCGGTCCTGGGCAATTTTGAAAAAAGGATAATGAAAAACAAAATCAAAACGGCGATCCCCAGCATTACATACGGGTCTCGGATTATTGCAAGATCATTCGTTCTGATAACCGCTTTCTCGGCTTCACTTAAAGTTGGGAATATCAACTCTCCGGCTGCATTTCTTTTATCAGATTCAAGAGCTACCAAAATAACATAGGAAGCTATATACATACCGAACACAGATCCCATGGGATTGAATGATTGTGCTAAATTTAGTCTTCTGGTTGCCGTCGAAGGATCACCCATGGAGAGAATATATGGATTCGCTATGGTTTCGAGAAATGCCAGGCCGAAAGTTAAGATATATAAGGAAACAAGAAAAAATCCGAACATTTCAAACTGGGCGGCAGGATAGAAAAGTAAAGCGCCGATCGCGTATAATCCAAGTCCGAGAAGAATCCCTTTCTTGTAGGAATATTTCATGGCAAATAAAGCTGCTGGGATCGCCATCGTTCCATAACCCCCATAAAATGCGAGTTGAATCATAGCGGCTTTTGCTGTTGATATCTCCATTAGTGTCTTAAATGCAGCAACCATCGGATTGGTGATATCATTGGCAAATCCCCAGAATGAGAACAAACTGGTTATAAGTATAAATGGTACAATATATTTTTTCTCAAGAAGTATATCCTTAACTTTATTCATATGCTCTGACATTTTACATTTTGTGTCGGATCAATATATCAAACGAAACTTGCTAATCTACTTAATTATGTAAAAAATGAAATTTTTAATGATTTTTTAATAGAAATGAATGATTGTTTTATTCAAAAATAATTCCTTGCCCCAAAATTTAGGAAGAGAAACCATAGATCTAATGCATTCACTCAACTATTTTTCCATCAAGGTCCCATAAATCCTCCCAATTCTGATTGTCTTTCCAAAGGAATACCTGCCCTTTAATCAACCTGTTATTTTTATCAATTTTTCTTATCTCATTCATTTCATCTTTCGTAAGTGGGTCCCTTATAACAGCATCCAGATTGCTTTTATATTGCCATGTTTTTACGCTGAAAGGAATGGTTACCTGTCCTCTCTGGACTGCCCATTTCAAACATACAGCGGCCGGATGCACACCATGTTTTTCCGCAGCCTTAACAATTACTGGGTCTTCCATATCAACCGTGTCTTGTATCGTCCTATCCCTTTCAGGTCGGCTGGGTGAACCAAGCGGACTATATCCAATTGGTTGAATTTGATTTTTAATTAGATAATCAAATAGCTCCTGTTGCTGAAAGTGAGGATGGATCTCCATCTCATTGACAACCGGTTTGACCTTTGCATCCCTTAGCAAGAGCTTCAACTTGGGGATGGTCATATTACTTGTACCTATATGACGAACCAAACCCTGAGCCAACAATTCTTCCATCGCATTCCAGGTATCCATATAATTTTCATGTATATAAGGTTTGGAATCCGGGCTTCTTGAACTGACATCACAACCAGGGGGGTGAAAATTCGGAAAAGGCCAATGAACCAGATAAAGATCCAGATAATCTAACCGAAGATCTGAGAGTGATTTTTTACACGATCTGATCACCTTTTCAGGATCATGCATATCATTCCATACTTTTGAAGTTATCCATAAATCCTTACGATCGATACCAGATCCAATAACTGTTGCTAATGCATTTCCAATAGAAGATTCATTGCCATATACAGAAGCACAATCAAAATGACGATAACCATAGACAGCAGCTCCTATCACTGCTTCTGCAATTTGTTCAGCAGTGTAGATGTCTGATCCAAAAGTTCCCAATCCAATGGCAGGTATCTCAGCACCAGTATAAAGCTTCCTCCTGGGCACTTGGTCCTGATCTATACTTTTCATCTATAATTTTATTTTTTCTAAAAATTAAAAAGCAAATTATCTCTTAATTATTGACTGCTTACGGAACATGCATCAAATCCAATTCCAGTCAGTTATCGGTCGTATTTCAAGAAACATACTCAGCATCACTGAATATGGATGGGGATCTCTATCTGATCTCTTCATCAAATACTACCGCTACCTTGCCACACTTTCCTTCATCCATCAGATTATATGCTTTACTTACATCATCCAATGTAAAACGATGAGTGACAAGATCTTCAGGATGAATACCCCATCTTACAATTCGTTCAACAAGTTCTTCCATTTTCCAGATACTTGTAACCCAGGACCCGTAAATGCTTACCTGATCATGAATAATATCAGGACTTGGATTAAACTCAACAGTCCCTCCTTCGCCAAGGAAAACACACTTTCCCCATTTTCTTGTACTTCTTATCGCCAACTGACGGCCAAGGGTATGACCGGAAGTATCAACAGTGCGTTCACATCCCCTTCCACCGGTAAGATCCAGAATTTTATTTAGGGAATTATCATCCGATAGAAAAATATGATCAGCCAGTTCTTTGTCAACAGCTATCTTGCACCTTTCTGCAATTGTGTCCACACCTATCAATTGCTGGGCTCCCATTGCCTTTGCCAACATCAGGGTTGCTAATCCAACAGGTCCTAATCCAACAACAAGAACAGAATCATTACCACATATGCCTATCTTTTCTAATCCCTCATAAACGGTTCCAAATCCACAAGCAATCTGTGCCCCGTCAGTATATGTCAGTTCATCTGGAAGCATAACAAGGTCCTTTTCATCTGCAATAATGAATTCGGCCATACCCCCATCACGCTGCCAGCCATAAGCAGCCCTGTATTCACTAGTGCAACTTATCATATAACCGCGCCGGCAATCATTGCAAACGCCACAACCGGATATGTGATATATGACTACTCGGTTTCCCTTTTTAAATCGCTTCAAACCAGGCCCTTCTTTTATAATTTGACCGGCTGGTTCGTGACCAGCAACCTTATTTTGATATGCTTCCGGACCTTTCCCAAGATGTTCACGATATATTGCCCTGATATCACTTCCACATATTGTTGATGATTTTGTTTTTATTAATACCTGACCGTGTCCCGGTTCCGGGATGGTTACATCCTTCATCACAACTGTACTATTACCCGGAAGGAATGCACCTTTCATTGTTTCCATGCTATCGAATTTTAGATTTATAGGATAAAAATGATCTAAATGAGTAATGAATTAAAACTAGGCAAAAAAATCGATCCCAAAGGATTAGCAAACATATATAATTTTAACATGTAAATCCAGTGTTACATTTACACATTATTATTGGTATATTTTATCTGATGTATATTGATAAACCAGGTGCTGATACCTAATAATTCAAAAAATTGATTTTAAACTAATCAAGCTTTTTGGGATGGCAATATGCTTCGTTTACATTCCATTTAATTATGGAATAAAAACACCTTTTACAGACTATTTATAAAAATTGAAAAGCTAAAGTCAGTATTTATACATTATTATAACGCGTCAAATCCATAGGATGGGATCATACGGAGATGTACATCAATGATAATGAGTGTTCCCGGTACTCTGAAAATCAATCTTACCTAAGGTTCATTGGCAATATTACTTGTTCAATTCTATCTGAGCACCATAAGCCCTTCCGTAAATATAATCTTCCAGGTCGTGTATTGTGGCTTCCTGATCAGAGATAACCCGGTTTACAGCATCGCCAATGGATATAATTCCAACCAGATCATGGTCTTCGAGGACCGGTAAATGCCTGACTTTTTTCATCGTCATCAGATGAAGACATTCCTGAATTGTATTATCTGGCCTGATAACAGTGATTTCCTTCGACATCATATCACCTACTTTGGTTTCCTTTGAAGTCTTACCCATAAGGACAATTTTCCTTGCATAGTCTCTTTCAGAAAATATGCCTACTAATTTCCCCTTGTCATCAACAACCATAAGCGCACCAATGTCTTTTTTAGACATCATGACCAGACCGTCATAAACCGTACTATTTACGTTTATTGTTTCAACATTACTCCCCTTTTCTTCCAGAAGTTCTTTGACTTTACTTTTCATGACTTCCTAATTAAGTTTAATTATATATTTTCTAAATATCTGATTTTTCAGGCGCAATGAACCAAGTTATAATTATAAAAAATTTATGATAAATAAAAGAATTAAATGGAAAAATATTGAGCTCCTGCCGAAATATTTAAAGATCTATAGCGATGATAAACCTTATCCATTTCACGAAAGAAAATAATCTCTAGAGAACATTAATAATTTCAAAAAAAATATACCGTAAAAACAGTATTTCAAGGAATCCACTAACACGGTATAGTGGACGCTAAACAGAAATTATTTATAATTAATAATTGAATTTTAATTTATTTACCTGATAAATAAATATCATCTCGATAGGATTGACCTGGAATTCATCAGTTAAAAAAATTCATTGTTCTTTCGATGCCTATGGCCCCGAATGAAAGAATCGCATCACAGGCTTTGTCCAGAACAAATGGTAACTCATCAATTTCCTCATGATTGAAACGGCTTAAAACGTAATCAACCTGCTTTCCTTTATAGAAATCATCTCCTATTCCAATCCTGATCCTCTGAT
The DNA here is from genome assembly GCA_965365275.1 of uncultured Cyclobacteriaceae bacterium. Classification (GTDB taxonomy): domain Bacteria; phylum Bacteroidota; class Bacteroidia; order Cytophagales; family Cyclobacteriaceae; genus JAGTVG01. The sequence goes on from CBDUBA010000047.1 coordinate 28,715, forward strand.
ATGCATTTGTTCCCAACACTTTCTCAATATTTTCAAGACCGTTATGACCAGCAGAAGAACCTTTTTCCCTTATCCGGATTTTCCCGAAAGGTAAAGCAATGTCATCCACTAAAATTAACATATTCTTTAATGGTATCTTTAGTTCCTGAAGCCAGAAATTTATTGCCTTGCCACTCAAATTCATGTATGTAGTTGGTTTAATCAGGTGAAAACGTTTTCCCTTATATCTGAAATCTGTTGTAAAGGCATGGCGGGATAAAACGAAATCCTTCTTTTGCCGGTCCGCCAGTCTATCAAGTGTTAGAAACCCGATATTATGCCTTGTCAGCTCATATTCAGGTCCGATGTTCCCTAATCCAACAATGAGATACTTCATTTTCCTATATAATTGAGTCTAACGAAAAAAAAATCCTGCCGAAAAGTGACAGGATTCAATATCATATAATGAATTATATCTATTCGGCTGATTTTTCTTCTCCTCCACCGTCTTCTTTCGGTGCGGCTTCTCCACCTTCTTCAGCTCCTTCTTCTCCTTCTTCAAGTTCTTCTTCAAGCTCCTCTTCATCTCCAAGTTTCGCTGCACGTGGAATAGAGACAGAAGCAATAGATACCTGCGGACTGTTCTGGATCTCAAAATTGTCAACCTCAACTTCTTTTACCTTAATGGTTTGACCAAGTGTTATTTCAGATATATCCAGATCAATGCTTTCCGGCATATCTTTGGGCAAAGCTTTTACTAGTAAGGTCCTGGTATTTATCATGAGCTTTCCTCCTGCTCTGATTCCCGGAGAATCACCAAAAAATTTCACAGGTACCTGCATTTTGATTGGCTTATCCTCATGTAATTCCATAAAATCCACATGCAGAATCATTTCACTTACAGGATGAAATTGAATATCCTGTAAAATGCAATTATATATTTTACCTTCAATATTCAGTTCAACAAAATAAATTTCAGGAGAATAAACCAGCGGTCTGAATAAAATCATTGGTGCATAAAAATGCACTTGTTCTTCCCCCCCATAAATTACACAAGGCACATTGCCTTCTTCCCTCAGTTTTTTCGATTCACTTTTACCGAGATTTGCTCTTTTATACCCTATAATCTCTAAAGTTTTCATAATTTTTAAATTTGATTAATAATGGTTAATGAAACCTGCCAATTTGGTCAGGATTAAATTTTAATGTATAAATAATGAACTAATAGACTCGTGGTTGTGTGTCTTTCTAATTCCCTTTGCAAATAAATTTGATACAGTCAGAACCTTAATTTTAGGTGATGGTTTCCGTAATGGTATGGTATCAGTAATGACCAATTCCTCAAGCTTTGATCCTTCAATGTTTTCATAAGCATTGCCTGTTAACAAAGGATGTGTACAAATAGCTCTAACAGATCTCGCGCCTTTTTCCATGATTATATCAGCAGCCTTTGAAAGTGTTCCTCCCGTATCGATCATATCATCAACAATCACCACATCTTTATTTTCAACATCACCGATTACCTGCATCGAAGCTACTTCATTCGCCCGCTTCCGATATTTGTCACATATTACAAGTTCCACAGCAAAGTGCTTAGCAAATCCTCTTGCACGACCTGTACCACCAACATCAGGTGCTGCAAACACCAGATCATTTAGTCTAAGCGTTTTTAGATATGGTATGAAAATGTAAGAACCATCCAGGTGGTCAACGGGTATATCGAAGAATCCCTGTATCTGGCCGGCATGCAGATCACAAGTCATTAATCTGTTGGCACCTGCAGCAGTTAAAAGGTTAGCAACGAGCTTGGCACCAATAGATACTCTTGGCCTGTCTTTCCTGTCCTGCCTTGCATATCCAAAATACGGGGCAACAACAGTTACATATTTTGCACTTGCCCTCCGGGCAGCATCAACAAGTAATAAGGTTTCAACAAGGTTATCCGCTGGCGCATTTGTCGAATTTATGATAAATACATCGCAACCCCTGACCGACTCTGTGTAAATAGGCAATATTTCACCATCGCTGAATCGCTGAATTGTTAATGATCCTAAAGGTTTACCGAACTGCTGAGCAATCTTTTCTGCAAGGTACCTTGAATTGGTGCCAGAGAAAATTTTAACAGGAGCCATTTATCAGATTTCCGTTTTGTTGAATTTTTAAAAATAAATTAATCCCGATTATTACCGGGATTAATATTTTTGTTGTCCGACCAGGGCTCGAACCTGGACTCTTCTGAACCAAAATCAGACGTGTTGCCA
>CBDUBA010000048.1:0-30876 GCA_965365275.1 uncultured Cyclobacteriaceae bacterium
GGTCTTCATCAAAATTCTCGCTTTCTGATTTCATAAGCTCTGCCAGAGACAATGTACTGGAAAGCGGATTTCTCAGGTCATGGGCAATGATGCCCATCAAATGGTTTTTTTCTTCATTGAGTTCCTCGAGAGATTCTTTCTGACGGATGATCTGCTTGGTCTGATCAGCCAATTGCTTTTCAAGAACATCATGTTCCCTTAAACGGTTTACGAAAAGATGCAGGAGTCCATGTTGTATTTCCTTATTTTCAGTCAGTAACCTGGAAAAGCTGGTTCTGTCCAGTCGAAGTATCCGAAGTGTTTCCTCAGCAAAAATGGAGGCTGACCTCGCTTTATTATCTATCAGGGCATATTCACCGAAAACATCTCCTTCCCCCAAGGTGGATAATACCAGGTCTTCATCCTTAACACTGACGGATCCTTCCGTAATTATAAATACGGCATCTCCTTCATCCCCTTTCTTGAACACATAGTGACCTTTCTGGTATTCCATATCCTCCAGCAGATCTGCAATTTTCTTCAGTGCTGGTTTATGCAGATCCGAAAACAACTGTATTCTCTTTAACAGAGTTAACTTGGTATTTATTGGTGTTTCAGATGTATTGTCACTCATTAAACAAATCAGTGCATTGTTTGACGGGTAGAAATTTAGCCAATAATTAGATAATACGGAAATTATGGGACATTATTAAATGATTAAAAATGTCTGAACAGGGACTAATCACTACCTGTGGTATAGTACCGGTGGGCGTTTATCGTGGCACTTCCCCATCCGGACAGGATCCTGAAAAATGGGCTGAATTCAGTTACTTCAGACAGGGGAGTAAAGGTTATTTCATGATTGTCAGGATTATAAAAAACAGGATCTACGAAGACATACGTTTCATTCAGTTTTACCCGGACCCAGGAATGTCCCCCAATATTGCCGTCCGGGAACCTGTTCTGTATCGCCTGGACCGGAACGGCTTCAAAATTAAGATCTTCCAATATCGCGGCCAGGGCAAATGCCTGCTGCTGACAGAAACCATAACCTCTGCTATAAGCCTTTTTATAGGATTCGTAACTATTACGCCTGCAATATGCCATTCTTTGCCCTACCAATGACCGGGCTTCTTCGATCAGGTCTCTACCATCCAGATTCTTTTTTTCCAAAACCTGTACAGCTTCATCGATTGTCTGTTCTTCTAATCCACTTCGAACACCACCAGGCAGACTTATCATAGCGGGTATAGCATATAGCGTATATATTATAAAAATGACAGAGACTGATATACCCAGATAGGCGACAATCTTTTTAAAGATCTTAAAAATAATATTGAATATCACCTTCATAATTATGTCAATATTATTGACGAATTAATACTGGAATAGGTTGTAAGGGTTGCCAGGCTCCCGGATTAACAATAACCAAGGCTTTCCCCAGGTGAAAATAATCTTATAATTTTTAGTAATCATCCTTTTTTTTTAAATTCAGTTGAGTTTGGCACAATGGATCTAAAACTTAAAAATAAGATCGTATTTATCACCGGAGCGTCCCGGGGAATCGGTGCGGCCACAGCTATACTGATGGCAAAGGAGGGATGCGATATATTTCTTGGGTACCACAACCGGTTTGAAGAGGCAGAAAAGGTAGCCATGGAGATTAGAAGAATGAAAAGGAAAGTATGGCTGGTTAAAATGGATACTTCGAATGAAAATGATGTTGGAATTGCAGCCGAGGAGATACGAAGTATTGTTTCAAGTATTGATATACTAATTGTGAATGCCGGGTTCAATATCATTACTCCTTTTGAGGAGTTGAGTAATGAGGAATGGGATAAGATCATTAATATCAATCTGAATGGATCGTTCTATGTAATCAATTCATTAAAAGATAATATTAACAGGGGTGGCAGCATCATTCTGGTATCCAGTGCTGCAGGTCACACCGGAGCGCCACATCATATGCACTATGCGGCTGCTAAAGCTGGGATGATTAATTTAACCAGGAGTCTTGCAAAGGCGATGGCTCCTGAAGTTCGGGTGAATTGTATAGCTCCCGGACTTACTAAGACAGATATGGGAAGGGAGACCATTGGATTTCTGCCTGATAATTATCTGGAGAAGAACCTATTGGCGGAAAGAGCGGCCAATCCCCTGGAGATAGCGAATGTAATTGCATTCCTGGCTAGTCCGCTGTCAGGTTTTATTTACGGTGAGACTATTAATATCAACGGAGGTAGAGATTTTAGATAATTATGACTAATATTCAGCACGTAGCAATATGGGTTGACCATCTTGAGGGTATTCGCCAGTTTTATGAGAAATATTTTATGGCGGAATCAAATGAAAAATATATCAACCCAACCAAAGGATTTTCCTCCTATATGCTTTCTTTTAAAGGGGGAGGGGCGCTTGAAATTATGAACCGAAATGATATCCAGCCTTTGAAGGACCCTGGTAACGAGCATCTTGGCTGGGCTCATATTGCTATAGGTATGGGCTCCAGGGAGAAGGTTTTGGAAATAACAGAGATCCTGAGGGCAGATGGCTACAAAATTGAAGGTGAACCCCGAACGACCGGGGATGGTTTTTTTGAAAGTGTAGTCCTCGATCCTGAAGGGAACCGGGTCGAGATCACCATTTAATCCTTCTTAATCTTTCATAAAAAACATTATGCATGCACCCTGCAAGATAAATTTCTGATAAGATGTAGAAAAGTTGTTGGCCACCTGATTTCTTTTTTTAGCTGCGAATAATAATTTCTGAATAAAAACCAACAATAACATATCCCCTTCGTTATTAGGTATGAACGAAATGGCGTGCTTAGTTGGTTTTTTGTCTATCAACTCATAAACTAGATTCAACTGATTATGACTTTGGCTTTTAAGAAACCTTTCATCTTAATAACTCTTGGTATTTCAGGCTGGGCGACATGTGGCATTATTATGTTCACATTATTACATATAACGACCGTATACTTATCATTGATCATCCATTTTATTGCTACACCATTTATCTTTCTTGCCATATCAAACTTGTATTTTAATAAGTTTGATTACACTTCCCCCATTGTAACAGCCATAATCTTTACACTGATCGTAATGATCCTTGATTTCTTCGTAGTAGCTTTGGTGATCGAAAAAAATCTTGAGATGTTTGAAAGTGTAATGGGTACCTGGCTGCCATTTTTATTTATATTTCTTACTGTGTGGTTGCGGGGCCTGGCCATTCACCGTGGAGAGGAATAAATCTAAAATAATGTATCTTGTTATTGGATGTATGAATTTATTTTCCTAACTTTTGCATAGAACGTCTATGCATTAAATTATGACTGAACTATCCAAAGATCTTATTGCCGCATCAGCAACACCATTGATTTTATCCATTCTTTCCGTTGAGGAAAGCTACGGTTATGACATCATTAAGAAAATCACCGAAATATCTGATGACAGGATTCACTGGAAAGAAGGCACTTTATATCCGGTGCTGCATAAAATGGAAAAATCAGGTATAATAAAATCAAAATGGAAGGTAGCTGAGAATGGGCGAAAGCGTAAATATTATCAGATCAATAAAAAGGGTAAGAAAGTACTTGATGAGGAATTAGATCACTGGCGTCTTATATTTAATTCTCTGAAAAAACTATGGTCTGAAAAAGAGACGGTAAACTGATACTTTTAACCTCAGTTTAAATACCTCAATTTACATACTTTCTATGCGATTAATCGCCGGTGGTAATTGATCTGTCCGAGGTGATAGGTCAGATGAGAATGCAGATGCATAAGAAAGAACAAGGTGGTCATCTCATAGCCAAAAACATTAACGGGAAAATTTTCCTTAAGTTGTTCTTCTGATATTCCCTCCAGGGTATTATATATGGTTGTCTTAACTTCATCAATACTTTGGAGCAGATCGCTCACCGGCACATCCTTCTTGCTGAATTCTTCATCCCGGTCACGCACATATCCATTGTTCCCGAGTACACCTCCAATAAAATAGTTCAGGTTGCCTATAATATGCAAGGTTAGATTGCCCGCTGAATTAGATATATTTTTTTTTACTGTCCAGAGGGATTTTTCCTGCTTATATTTCGATATTTCATCTTTGAGTTTATCCAGATCCCTGTCAAAAAGCTTCTTTAATGAATCAGTAGCCATGTTTTATTTTTTTTAGTCCTAATATATAAAATAAAAAAGGAACGCCACAGATATGACGTTCCTTAAAATTATAAGCCGGTATTAATTATTTGAAATCAATGAATAAGTTGGTAATTTCCTTAGGATTGTAGGGGCTGAGATCAGGTAATCTGACTTCCAGTTCATCATATTCCTGTCCCGGGGACGTACCACCCTGAACGAATCCATTTTTAGAGAAGAAACCCGGCGCCTCGGTATTATGCAGATACGCATTTACTATATCCGGATGAATATTTGGCCAGAGTGAATAGATCTCATTGGTGAATACATTCTTTATGGAGTAAGTCTCGAGCAGAACGTTTCGGCTTGGCTCATCAAGCTGGCTGGAAGGCAGACCGACTTCTGCAACACCAATGTCCTTTGTATTATTACCTGATGCAACAAATGCCCAGTTGAAACCTACATTTGCGCCAAATAATACTGCATTAGGATGGTTTGTATTTCCATATACATCTATAATTTCTCCTTTCTTACCAACAAACATTTTCATAGCATCCACTGAATACGGGTTGTCCAATGGTTCCTCAAGAGGCAGATTGGAAGCCTGAATGATCATGTGTGCATCATAACCATGGTCTCCTGCTTCGCTGTATTCTATACTGAACATGGCATCTTCAGCATCCATATGGTTATCTCTGTCGATATTGTATGGCTTGAGTATGGCTATACCTTTTATAGGGTTTCTATTCCAGAAGATCTGTATGGCTTTGCCGCCATCTTCGTTTCCTTCTGAAGCCGCATCGGTAATGTTCAATTCGAATTCCCATTCAACACCGTCGAAAAAACTTGTTTCGATTACATCCAGGTTTTTTATCCTGCCATCATCTTCTCCTTCAAAAGAAAGTGACATGGGTTTATTAATGCCATACAGTACAATCGATTTGATGATATCCTCAACGATATCCGCAGCTTCCTCACCAACATGGATAAAATTAGTTAAATGCAGGTATACAATATTTCCATCAAGGGTATCAACTGCTACCCTGGCATTTTCAATTCCCTGCCTGCTCAATGCATCCGGTATATCCACTTTAAAACTCTCAGGGAGTATACTTCCTTCCGGCATTACAAAGTCATCGTTATTTTCACAGCTGATTATCATAGCCGCCACAAATAATCCTAATAGAATGGTTAACAATTTTCTGGTTTTCATGATTAAATTATTTAGGGTTAAAAATCTTTTCAACATCATAGATTTGATTGTTTTAATACTTACACACAACAACTTGATTTTACCCTGATATAAATTGAATATATTTTTATATTTTTCATTATTTCCTCATTTTGGAGTGTTTAAGGGACAAATACGATACTATCTGAAACAACAGACGAGGCTGCAAAATACCCGATGGCACCAGCGCTCATGTTAGTTGGAATGTTTCCCCGTTCCACATCAAAGAGTCCACCCCTCCAAATCGTTTCATTCATCATCGCCCTGACATAATTCTGATGGTTATCATTTAATGAGTATTGTTTTCGTTTGATCATTGTTCCTGCCGGGAAACAAACAAGCTCCTGTTCAGGCTTAAAGATCTCATTAACATCTACAGAATTTAAATGGTATATCACTTCCCTGGCTATACAGGAGCTTTCATCACAATAATTGCTTCCAGACCAGTCATAATCAATTTCCATCATAAATGGATCTCCGGTTCCTGAAGTTTCCACATTAAAAAAACTACCCGTTTCATCACATGCAGTAATATTCAATGGTTGCAGGGGTTCGACCGGGACCATATATGAACTTCCGGCAAATTCATATTCCTGAATCCTGATGTATAAAGTATATAACTTTCCAAAAACACCCTGGATGTTATTTTCTGTTAAATAAAGTCCTGGATTTTCAGGATCTTCCTTCAGTATGAATGTATTTTGCAGGTCTGTTATGGCTACAAATGCCCCCGATACAGGCTGTGGGTTCTCATTAAGATCCCTGACCGGTAATGATAATTTTACCTCATGGGCTTTTATTTCATTGGTGATCATGCCTTCAACAACCAGTCTTATTGTTTCCCGCGATTCCACATTAAAGTCGATCTTTTCCTCGCATGAGAAAAATAAGAGAAACAGGATTATATGGAATAGGTGTTTTTTCATTGAAATTGGAAATGATAGGTAACTGAAGGCACTACATTATAAACAAATGTATTGGTGGTCAGTAAATTTGGAGGATCAATGAGATTGCCAGGTATTACGAAATCACTGTTGACATTTTCTATCTTGTTGAAATTAATAAATATTGGATTTTTTCTGCCGTAAAGATTATATATTGACACTCCGATCTGATGCTGAAATTTCCTGACCTTTCGGTTCAGACGAAACAAAAAAGACAGGTCCATCCGGTGATAGTCAGGAAACCTCTCGTTATTTTTTTCATGATACACTGGTAATGTAAGTCCGTTATAATAAAAGTAGCTACTGGGCATGGTTACTGCGGCTCCGGTAGAATAATACCAGTTAAAAGAGGTGTTTATTCTTTTAGAGATATTATAGGAAAGGAAAAAAGTCAGCTCGTGAGGCCTGTCATAAAAAGCTGGATATTCCCTGTTCTGATTGATCCCCTCAGTTTTTCTTATCGCCCTGGATAAGGAATACCCAATCCATCCATTCAAACGACCCTCTGATTTTTTGATCATCAATTCCATCCCATATGCCTTTACACTACCAAATCTCAGTTGGTTCTCTACATAAGGATTCAGAAGCATTTCAGCATGATCTATGTAATCGATCTGATTATACATTTTTTTATAATAGGCTTCTGCACTTAGATCCAATCCCAGCTTGTCCGAGAAATGGAAGATTCCCAGTGCCACCTGGTCTGCTTTTTGATCCGGAATATTGGGACCGCTTGGTAACCATACATCCAATGTAGTAAAAGGACTGATCGAATTGGATACAAGCTGTAGGTACTGGGTTGTACGGGCATAACTTAATTTCAGCGAAGTGTGATCAGACATCATATAACTTATACTCAATCTTGGTTCTACATTGAAGTAATGATGATAGGAATTGCCGGGGGCATAATAAAAAGAATCCACAGGATTCAGGTTTTCATCATATTCAAATTCAACAGCCTCCCCGGTATTGTCCCATAAACTCATTCTTAAACCATACCTTATGTTAAGTTTATCAGTAATGATCTGTTCATTTTCAACATAGGCATTTAATTCCCGTGCATGTTTTTTAGAGACAACCGGCTGGGTACCAAGTTTCCCTTCAACATAATAGTTACCCGGATCTATATTATGACCGCTGAATCTCAGACCCATATATAATGTATTTTTTGGATTTAAAAACCAGGAAAGGTCGTATTTAAAGGTCAGATTATCGATATTGGAATTCCAGTAATAGTCCTGTTCTATAGAAGTATACAACCTGTAATCATAACTGCTGGTGTACAAAGTGGCGTTTGAAAAAAGTTTCCGGTTGAAAACATGGTTCCATCTCAAGGTAAGCGCATTATTCTTCCATTTTATTCCGCTCGACATAAAACTATCTGTAACATTACTGTAAAAGTCAGCACCTGAATAAACAGAGAAATACAGCCGGTTGTTGTCATTGATTTTAAAATTGAACTTAGAATTAAGGTCATAAAAATTAAAATCCTGGATATCCGGATTGAATTGTTTGAAAAACCACCTTAGCTGGGATATCCTTGTTGAGAGAAAAAAACTACTTTTCTGTTTGACCAGCGGCACTTCCACAGCAAGTTTGGATGAGATCAGGCCTATGCTGCCATTCAATGCAAATTTATTCATATTCCCATCGTTGGTCCTGATATCCACCAATGAAGATAACCTGCCGCCATAACCGGCTGGAAGATCACCTTTATAGATATCAATGTCTTTTATGGCATCTGGGATAAATGTTGAGAAAAATCCCAGCAAATGAGAAGGATTATATATGGGGGCATCATCCAGGAGGATCAGGTTCTGGTCCCGGTTCCCGCCCCTCACGAAGAACCAGGTTGAACCATCTCCATGAAGTTTTATCCCGGGCAGAGATTGTATGGACTTGATAAGATCACCTTCTCCCATTAAAGTTGGCATTTCTGCCAGTCTGCTGCTGCTTACCTCAATCCGGCTCATTTGAGATGCTTTCAATACCATGGATTCTTCGACAGGCCTGATGATCACCTCTCTTAATAGTTCTTCTGATTTAGTCATTTCAATATTGAATGATTCATCAGAGTACACTTGAAGTATCATTTTATGTATCTCATAACCCAGGTATGATACCTGGAGGGAATGATTTCCTTCAGGAATGGTTATTGAAAAAAAACCGAAAGCGTTGCTTATTGTCCCGGTCTTTATATCCGGGAAATAAATGGCTGCACCAATCAGCGTTTCTCCTGATTCCTTATCCTTAATATATCCATTGAGAACCCTATCTGGTAATGCTTCTTTGTCCAGTGATATTGATTCATCCGTGTCGGCTGGTTTAAGTATTACCTGCTGCTCAACGATTTCAAATGATAATCCTGATTGGATGCATAATTCCTCAATTATGGTTCTAAGGTCCTGCCTTTTTGATTTTATATTGATCCTCACATCCTCATCCAGTATCTGTGGATTATAGGAGAAATGAATCCCCCCTATATCACGTATCACATCAATCGCATCCTCCAGTGAAACATCTTCTACATGAATGTTTACCTTCCTGTCCAGACTAAGATTCTGCGCAAAGGTGACATTACTAAAGGATAGTATTGTGATAAGGAGAACAATTGAATGAGATAAACAAGGCCTCATCTATCTATATGGTATAATAAAATCAACATCCATCCCCGGTAACAGTGATCGTCTCGTCCTTCTGTTCTAATTCCAGATTTAAAGTTGATTCAATCACATTCAATATGGATTCGAGTGTTTGCTTTTCGAAAGTTACAGTAAGTGTGCATGCACCCAGGTCCTTATTATCCAGGATAATGCGTTTATTATATATTTTACCAATGGTGTTCATAACTTTTGAAAGACTGTCATTATCGAATATGATCTTTCCTGTTTTCCAGGCCATAAAATTTATGTCAGAATTCGTTTTCCTGATGAGGTAATTGTTGGAATGGTTATAAATGCCTTTAGCACCACGTTCAAGAATTATCCGGTTCTCGGGATTTACTCGTGAAGACAAGGCAACTGTCCCTTCAGTAACCACGACTTCAACCTCTTCATTAGTATTATAGGCACTAACATTAAATGAAGTTCCCAGGACTTCTATGGTAGCCTCACCAGTAGAGATCTTAAAGGGTTTATCCCCATCAGGGTTTACATCAAAATAAGCTTCACCTTCAATAAATACTTGTCTTTCCTTTTTATCAAAAGTAGTCGGGTACTTTATCTTGGAATTGATGTTCAGTGTGACTTCCGATCCATCGGGTAATAAAAGTTGTCTTATCTCAGTGTTCGAAGCGATTTTTTCCTGGGTGAACCGGGGAAGAATGTAATAAATGGTGGCAGCAGAAAGGATCAAAACAATAAATACAGCTGCAATTTTTGAGAAACTCCACTGGAACCGGGATTTAGCCATTTCCTTCTCGTTAACAAACACTTTGCTTTCTATATGGCTGAAATTCTTTTGTTTACTCCATTCCTTTTCCAGGTTAATATTAGCTACATCCTTTACATTATCCATCAGGTTCCAGGTGCTTTTATACTCATCGAAGATAACGGAATGCTCAGGATTAGCCTTTAACCAGGATTGCAGGGTTATATCCTCATGTTCGTTAAGTTCATTATTCAGATATTTAATGAACAATTCGTAAGGTATAATATGTTTAGAATCTTCTTTCATTGGTTCACTTATTATCTACACACATAAGAAGCCATTTACCCTTAATCATGTAAACAAATAATATAATCCACCAAGCAACATACTGATATACTGAATATATTTAATCAATTTTCCTTTCATGTGTTTCAGCGCTTTTGACATCTGGGTTTCTACTGTTTTAATGCTGATACCCAGTTCATCAGCGATCTCTTTATATTTTTTACCCTCAAAACGGCTCATTTTGAAAATATTCCTGCTTCCCTCAGGCAATTCGGCCAGGGCTTTATAAATCTCATTTCTAAGTTCTTCGGCTTCCATAAAATCGCTCTGGTCGATATAACTATTCAAGGATTCCACGGAATCGGGAATATCTTCCTGAATAAACTTTTTCTTATCCCTGATATAATTCAGGCAACGGTTATGAACAGCAGTATATAAATATGATCTTACCGATTGATCCAGGTGAAAATCAACTCTTTTTTCCCAGAGACGGGTGAAAACCTGATGAACGATGTCTTTTGCCTCATCCTGATCCATCGTATATTTAGTCGCAAAAGAACAAAGGGAAAGGAAATAATCCCTGAAGATCTTCTCGAAGGTAGATTGATCTAAGCTGTTTCCTGAAATGGAATTCCTCAAAATATAGCCGTTACCTAGGTTGACAAATACTTACTAATTAACCTATTAACGAAAAAATGGCTATTTAATATATAAGCTGATTAATAAAAAAGAAATCCCGTTCCAGCCTGCTGATCACAGGCAGGAACGGGATTTTATTTAAAATTACTTGAAAGTGTCCTGGCTGTTTATGACGTCCACAGACTTTACATTCAATTTGTATCCGGCAACTTCTTCATCTTCCTTAAGAATATCCTCCGAAAGCCCTTCCCTGACTAGATTCGAGTAACTCATCGGGGATGGTTTATTCTCAAGCAGATTGTCAGCAAGTGCTTCCGTCTCGCTATCATCAGTAACTATGCAGACATACATATTCTCTCCCTGGAAATATTTCCTGGCTGCTTCATTTACATCTTCCACCGTCAAATTTGCCAGTAGTTGATCCAGTTCGGCAATATAGTTTTCTCTCCCATAGAAATGTGAATCCATCAGGAATCCCAGTTCTTTTTCTGTAGTCTGGACAAATAATTTAATATAACTCCTCAGAAATTGCCTTGTCAACTCAAAATCTTCATTAGAAATACCATTTTTAGCCAGCATATCTATTTCCCTGATAGCCAGCCTCAGGGCAAATGGAGCATGACCTACTTCAATACTCCCCAGTTCTTCATATTGAGCCTTTAACTGAATACCTATTTGAACAGGCCTTATCCACAAGGAGAAATAGTTGCTGTGTCTTGGAACATGTGCCAGGGGCAACTGTACCCGGCCACCGTTTTCATACCATTCAATATAAGTATAATCTCCATAGTTCATAGATCTTAGTCTCCGGATCTTTTCATAAAGCTGGCCATAGGACTTTCGGTGCTCTCCGAGCCATGAATTAGCCACCATTAATGCAGCAAAGTCATCATCTGCCCTGGTCAGATCAAGAGGATATCCAGCATAAATTGCCGATCCCAGTGCATTTTCCTTCTCAATGATCTCAACCTGGAGTCCGTCCGGCATACTGATTTCAGGTGCCTCCGGTAAAGTAAACTGAAGTGCCGGTAATTGTTCCTTATCCAACAAAAGCTTTTTCTTAAATTCCTCGCTGTAATTTCCGGCAATACCAATTAACAGGTTGTCTTTCGTGTAATACTTTTTGTAAAACTCCCTGGCATCATCCAGGGTAATTCCATTTACACCTGATGAAGTACCCATGATCATATGTTGATAGGATGTTCCCCTGAAAAGAAGATCCTCAAGCGCCATCTTGCTGTATTCCTCGTCAGAAGAAGCTTTGATGATCTGATCTACATAATTCTGCTGATTGGATTTAATTCTGTCAAAATCGTTCTCATCAAACGCAGGAGTATAAAGCAGGCCTTTTGCTATTTCATAGAATGAATCGATAAAATCACGATGGACTTCAAATGTGAATACAGTCACCTCTTTGTCCACGGATGCATTATAGGATGCGGCCATAGGATATAAAAGATCGTTAATTTCGCTCTTTGTGTATTGAGCGGACCCCCCATCCGAAATAAGGCTGGCCGTCAACATGCTCAGGCCCTCTTTGCCTTCAGGATCCATCATTGACCCCACATTGAACATATATTTTATTACAACCTTATTGGAAGTGCTCTTTTGGAGTTCGACAAGATCATGTGCTGTGGTCTGGTTCAGGAAAAAACCGGACAACACAAATAAAAATGCTATTTTTAAAGTTCTCATAATACACCTCCTTCTTCTTCAGGTGAAATTGTTGATATGGTTAAATGTTCAGGGATAAAATATTTTTTAGCTGCTGCCTGCAGATCTTCAACAGATATGGTTTCAATCAGTTTGTAAAACCTGCCAAAAGCTTCGGGATCACCAGTAGCCCAGATTGAATAGGACAATACTTGAGCAATGGATGTAGAACTGTCGAGACCTGTGGCAAAGTCATATTTTACGTGGCTTTTAGTATCACTCAGTACTTTTGGGTCAACGCCATTATCGATAAGATCCTGGATCGACTTTGTGATCTCATTCTTTACAGCCTGGAGATCTTCCGGTTTATGGAGTGAAGCGCGTATTGAAAACAGATATGGATCTCTTGTGAACATCGCTCCACCACCCAGATAACGGCATTTCCTTTCTTCAATCACCAGTTTTTTATACAATTCTGATTTCTGACTGAAGAGGATCTGTGAAATTACAGAAAGTGAAGCTGATTCTTTATTGTCAGGATCAAAGGCCGGCGCTTTATAGTTCAGTGAGATATATGGGGGGAAATTAGCATTTTGAATATGCGCAAACCTTGTTTCAGTTTGTTCTGGTTCCACCGGGATCTCTGGCACATAGGATCCTCTCTCCCAGTCACCAAAATATTTTTCTGAAAGGCTGTTCACCAGGTCGGGCGTAACATCACCTACAACAAGGATTGTTGAATATTCAGGACGATAGAACCGGTCAAAAAACTGTAGTGAATATTCATATTGATTTGGCATATCAACCACATCATCCCAGAAGCCCATGGTCGTATGCTTGTAGGTATGATTTTCAAAAGCGACATCTACAGTTTTTTCGTTTAACTGCATCATAGGACTGGCGTAATTTTTTGTATACTCTCCTTTTACTGCACCAGCCTCTGTTTTAAAATCATGAACTGAATAATTCAATTTCTGGAACCTGTCTGCTTCCATCTCAAACATTTTGTCCAGCATTTCGGCATTACCTGTCATGTGATATACCGTGCGGTCCAGCCAAGTATTTGCATTGGCTGCTGCTCCAATTGATTTAAGCGCTTCATTATAAACATCAGTAGGATATTTATCAGTTCCCCTGAACATCATATGCTCGAAGAAGTGAGCAAATCCAGTCTTGCCCTGTTCCACTTCTTCACGGGAACCTGCGCGTACGATAATATAGAAAGATGCTATACCGGGACTTTCATAAGGAACTGTTACCACATTGAGCCCATTTGGAAGGGCTTTTTGATGAATTGTATATGGAAATACGTCATCAACCTGGCCCCCATCTTTATCGCCCGGAGCACATGCCAGGGTCAGGAAGATAAGGGGTAAGATTTTTAAAATTTTCATATAAATATTATTTAAGTTTTAAAAAAACAGGTGCAAATTTAAGCTAATCATCTTCGATTCTGAAATCATTTAATAAATATGATCTTTCTATTCGGTTTTAGTGATTTTGAACGGAAAAATAAGTGAAATGCTCACATTACGACCTTGCTCGGGAAGGTTTAACCACCTGTAACGACTCAAATGGTTCATATACCTGGTATCCAATAAATTCTGGATATTCAACAGGAAATCGATTTGCTGCTTCCCGATCTGGAATTCAGTACCGAGTCCGAAATTAAGCAGGACATATCCATCTGTAGGATGTTCATTCCTGTCGACCCGGTTTTGAGCCGCTGTAAACCTCGTTCCAAAATTCAAAAAGCTATTCCTGAATATTTTAGTCAATTCCGGTATTCTGTATTCGATATTTAAAAGATTTGAAAAAGGCGGGGTGAAGGGTAGGGGCAGTTCAGTTTCGAGGTTGTAGTTTGCGACGTATTCAGACACCAGTTCCAGGTGAAAATTCTCTATCAGGTGGTAGTCGATGGATAGTTCGCCGCCAATAAAGATGGCATTATCCTGGGTATATTGAAATATCTGTCCTCCTCCGGGAAGTTCCGAGAACTCAGCCGTTGGTTTCAGGTATATATAGTTTTTATACAGGTTCAGGAATGGCGTAATGGTAAAAAGAAAGCGGTTGAGGTGATAGGAGAAGTCCAGATCAAATTGCCAACCTCTTTCAGCCTCAAGGTTGGGATCTCCTTTTTCATGTCGGAAAGTGCCATGATGAATACCATTAACAGATAATTCATTGGGTGTGGGGATCCTGAAACTTGAACCCATATTAAATTTCAGGTTGAGGTTGTGGTTGGGAAACCAGGATAGCCCGAATCCACCTGATATATTGAAAAAATCCCGGTCGACTGAAGGATTTCTTAAAACAGAATCCTGAGGATTTTCCGGATAGTCCGGTTCATAATGTTCTTCAATGATCACTTTCGCATAATCCATTCTTATTCCATAATTGATTGTAAATGCTGCACCAAGAGATCTTTGTTCATGCAAATACCCACCGATCGTATTCTGAGTAAAAGCAGGAAGAAGGAATTCAAATCCATTATAGGTATTTATCTGGTATTGGTACTGGACACCAAATATGCGGTTAGCCCTTTCATTAATCGCCTGGTTATATCTTACGTTGGCTGAATAGGTTTGAAGTTTTAATCCAAGCGCCAGGTTGTCTTCCGATACCGGTTCGAAGCCATGTGCGTGTGGTTCACCTTCTTCCCTGCGGTCATTGTTCTGGTAACCAAGATTTACTTCGAGCCAATTTCCCCCAAATAGAATATTGGAATTACTTATGATCTTAAAATGGTTGACTTTTTGTCTGGGAAGGTCGATATTTCTTGGATCACCATCATCTTCCAGGTTGTATAACCTTGGGACGCCCACAGCCCCCGGGAATAATCCGGCAAGCTGGTTGTAGTTACTTATGGTAAGGGTTGAATAACCCCAGTTTTTCTTCAATCCAATCATGCCGCTTATATTTCTTTCCTTTCCGGCAGTATTCTTAAGGCGGTTATTATATATTGGAAGGATATACCCATTATAATAAAAACTATCCGCAGGGACCCTGTAATCTCCAAAATCCTGTGTGGAAAACCTGGCCTGATAAACAAATCCTTGTGAATTTCCCTTGAGCATAGTGCTGGTACCTATCAGATGATTGTTGCTTTTATATATGCCTCTGATTTCTCCCTCCAGGGTACCTTCCTGGGCAAGATATGGATTATTGATAATAATAACACCTCCCATCCCGTCCGAACCATGTTGTAAAGAGGCCGGTCCTTTCACAATTTCTATCTGCTCCGGATCAAACTGATCAATTTCGAGTCCATGGTCGGCACCCCACTGCTGACCTTCCTGTTTTACTCCGCGGTCATTTACGATTACACGGTTAAAACTCAATCCCCTGATTACAGGTTTTGAGATGCTAACTCCCGTGCTTATAGCATTTATACCGGGTAGTTGTTGCAATGAACCCATTAAGGTTCCGCCCGGATTCTTTCTAAGAAATTCATCAGAAATTGTCTGTGTGGTTAAAGATTGTTCTACCGCACCGGTCTTAAAAGGATCACTCTCAATAACAATTTCCATCAATTCAAGGGAAGATGGGATCATCTGAAACTTGAATTCCTGTATGTCCTGGGTCAGGTTAACATACTGATAGAGGCTATGGTACCCAATAAATTTGATATGAATATGGTATCGTGCTGGTTTCAGATCTGTGAATTTAAAATAACCCTCAGCGTCAGTCACTGTCCCTTTTACAAGCTCATGAATATATACTTCAGCCCCTGGCATTGTCTCTCCAGTCTCTTGATCATACACTCTTCCTCCCAGCGTATATCTTCCCGTTTGTGAAAAAGCACCATAAGGCTTAAAATCAAACAGAAATATCAATGCACAGAAAAATATGAAAATGAGTTTCCTCAATTTGAAAACTTTCAACAATATGGTATTAATAACTTTTATGCAACAGTGATGCAAAAATATAACAGTTTTTACAAAAATCCCTTCAATTTTCTAAGCAATAAAATATTTCATTGTGCTTCTTTAAATTTATTAACTTTTTAAACAATTCTTTTGTTAAGTTTTCAAACCAATTTATTTTCTATTCTATTTTTAATCAGAAAGCATATATTTACAATGGTCTAAAGTTAATTACGTCCAATGTTTAAACAGTACCTGCTTATCGCTTTTCGAATAATGTGGAGGAATAAAACATTTGCCTTCATAAATCTGCTTAGTTTATCAACCGGGATCACGTTTTGCCTCTTGATCTTTACCTTTATAGACAAAGAAACATCACATGATCGTTTTCACGAGAATGCGGATCGGATCTTTCGTGTGGTCAATCATTACTCTGACCTGGAGGGAGGCACTGAAAAGTCGGCCTTACAGGACCATAAGTTCGTTGAGATCTTCAGTGAAAGTATTCCTTCCCTTGTACGGGCTGCGGCATTCCAGAAGATAGGGGCATGGATCAGGCGGGATGATAAGATCTTTTATGAGGATCTGGCTTTTGCGGATTCGGTTTTCCTGGAGATATTCAAATTCCCGGTACTGGCCGGTGATCCCAAAACGGCATTATACGATCCTCAAAGTGCTGTAATCGTAAAGGAGGTTGCAGACCGGTTCTTTGATGTAGAAGATGGGAACTATCAGTCGATCCTGGGTGAAATGCTGACCTTGCCGAAAGGGAAGGAGCGGCTATTCAAGGTTACAGCTGTACTGGAAACACTTCCGAAAAATTCCAGCCTTCAATTCAGTGTATTGACACCCTATAAAAACAACCAGCCTTATCCCGAAAGCAATAACTTTTTCGGCAATTGTTCGGTCTATATTGAACTTGAGTCCGCTGAAGATGTGAACGGTGCGAGTGAAGCTGCCAACAGCCTGGTGGAGATCCATCTGGCAGAAAAATTTGAAATGGCAAGGAGATTTTTTGATGGAGACGAGGAATTGTTCTTTGAATTTATCCTGCAGCCATTAGAAGATATATACCTGAATGAAGAGATATGGAACGCTTACGAAGAACATGGTAACATAAAGTATGCTTATGTGCTTTCTTCTATTGCCATTCTGGTACTGCTTGTTTCATGCATCAATTATATAATGTTGACAACCGGCCGAACGATACAACGTCTCAGGGAAGTAGGTATGCGTAAGGTACTTGGGGGAACCACCCGGCATGTGATCAATCAATTCCTCAGTGAAGCTTTCCTGAACTCCATTTTATCTCTTCTTTTTGCCATTGTTTTATCTGGATTGTTCTTGCCTGTTTTCAACCAGCTTAGCGAGCGGGAACTTACCCTGTTCCTATTAGATAAGAACATGATCCTTTTCATTCTTGCCCTGATCATAGTGATAAGCCTTGTGATCGGATTGGCTCCGGCAGTAAACATTAACAAGATGAATCCACAGGATATTTTTCAAAGCAGGATCAGGTATAAAGGGGGAAAGTATTCGAGTATATTCGTGATTGCACAGTATACCATGACCATTGGATTGATCATTTCCACCTTCATCATTATCAGGCAGTTGAACTTCCTTCGGGAAAAAGAAACAGGATTTAACCGGGATCATGTCGTGGTTGTCAGTTTGCCTGATGATTTCAGTTCAGCTGAGATCAACAGGCTTAAGCAATCCCTTGTTTCCCGTGCAAATATTACCTCCGTAACTGGTAGTGATAGAAATTTCGTTTCGGGGAGCAGCTCAAATGTAATGAAGCGAGAAGATGATCAGACAATTATTGTCAGGTTCTTGAGGATCGATCCCGATTATATCGAAACCCTTGAGATCCCATTGATTATGGGGAGGAATCTATCCTGGGAAGCAGCAGCGGATACTTTTAATTCCGTGTTAGTCAATGAGAAATTCTTGCGGGAAATGTTATGGGATGATCCCATTGGTATGAAAGTACCGGAAAATGAAGATGATGCTGAAAACCCAACAGTTGTAGGCGTTGTACAGGACTTTCATTTTGACAGCATGGAGGATGAGATCATGCCGCTGGTCATGCATATGAATCCGCATCGAAATAGCATCTGGAGTATGTTTGTACGGATAAATCCAGGTAATGTACCTGGTTCTCTGGAGGATGTTACGGCTGCCTGGAAGGAAGTAGCCCCTGACCGGCCTCTGAATTATAAATTTCTTGATGAAAGTCTCGACCAGCAATATGACAATGAAGAACGCTGGAGCAAAATAGTTGGTTACGGTTCCGGGTTCAGTATTCTGATCTCCTCACTTGGATTGCTGGGATTGACCATATTGATCGTGACAAGAAGGACTAAGGAGATCGGTATCCGCAAAGTAAATGGGGCCAATTATTCCGATATCCTGCTTATGATATTCAAGTCATTCGTAGCCTGGATCTTCATAGGCCTTGTCCTGGCCACCCCAATCAGCATCTATGCCATGCAACAGTGGCTTCAGAATTTTGCTTATAAAGCCGGTATCAGTGTATGGGCATTCCTGCTTGCCGGATTGATTGCACTTATTGTCGCCCTTTTGACCGTAGGATGGCATACCTACAAGGCGGCAACAAGAAATCCGGTACAGGCCTTGCGTTATGAGTAATAATATAAACAACCATACCCCCCCTACAAAAAGTACTGGGATAATTACAGATATCCTTTATTTCTTTTTGCATAAACCGGAGTATCCTACGCTGGTTAAATTTGATTCTATGGAGGAGCGGATTCAATACAACCAAAGGATTATTGAACGAATAGGAATTGATACAAACCAGTATTCAGTATTGAATATTAATAGAATCAGCATTGAAGCCCCGGTTAGTTATATTTTCAATGAATTATTGGATTTCAATGGGAATCCATTATGCTGGCCCAATCATATTGCAAAAGTTGATCGAATTAAAAAGAGTCTCAAGAGGATACGTATTTTGCCCTTTGGATGGAAGAAGTATCCTTTTCGGTTCATGAAAAGTTTCTTCGGCCTTCCCTTGATTCCGCTGTTTCATCTCAATGCTGTAAGTATTAAAAAAGTACCAGACAAATTCGATACTGATAATCCCCGGTACTTTTTATATGATTGTTCAGGGGGATATCCTATCGGAATATTGGCCATTTATGTTCGGTCATCGATTCCTGAAATGGGAGAAACAGGAAAATCCCAGTTATTCTTTGGGGTAAGTTTTAACTTCTTTGGGAACAAGGAATGGCAGAAGAAACGTAAAGTGGTGAATATAATGTGGGAATGGGTACATAACCGTGTAACCTCTAATGTACTAAATCGCATAAAACAATTATGTGAATGGCGTATCGAATCAATACAGGAAAATAATGTAATGGATGTCACCCCGAAAGGAAAACCCTGAATTAAGTCAAGATTACTAAATGGTTTAGAATAAGGAAATACAAATATCCGATGAAGTGATCATTTATTTCCGCAATCGTGGTAGACTATTGGTCTAATTTCGTAAAATCCATGACAATGCCACTTCCCACCGGGTCTTCTTTGCCCTCAACATAATCGAATACGATAACCTCCATTTTTTCGGCATCCAGATGCGTAATTTCGAATTCCTGCCACCAACCTCCTGTAGGTTCAGAATAAATGAACTTAATTCTTGAAGTATTATCATTAACTATCCATTCCCAAATCCCATCCCAGCAACCTCCTTCCAGACATTGTTCAAATGTAAAAGTATTTCTAAAGGTATAAAAATTATCATTTAGTGAGGCTATACCATTTCTTCCGGATTCCTGCCATTTACCATATAAGAGATTTATATCGAATGGTTCTACTATTTCCTCATCAGTATTGCATGATAGAGAACTTATAAGCAGAAAAAATAATATTGACCATGAGAATATTTTCAATGTAACCCTCATTGCAACTTAAATCTCTTTCAATACAGTTTATATGATAAAAGTTTCTTCACAAATATGAGATTATATTTCTCAAAACGGAATTTTTAATAAATATTCAACGGCAGGATACAATTAATAATTTCATTAGTGATCTCCCTGATGATCCGGGCTAGATCGTAAGGATATGGGAGAAATCTCCCGGACAGATACTGAGTATAGAATTCTTATTCATTGCAGGATTTCAATGCCAGGCTTATTGTTATTCCACGTATTGTAGGGGTTGAGTCCATGCTGTTTCGTATAATAGTCTTTCTATTGGATTGTTATGTTTTTTTGAGGATGTGATTTTACATCGTACATAAAGAACTTCATCTGTTAAATCAAAACTGGCCTTATCCGCTTCTACTGACATTAGTATTTCAGGCTCAGTTTTACCTTTTTTACATCCGATAAAAGAGATCTTATAAGAAATTCCTGCTTCTTTTTGAACTTCTACGTTAAGTGTATTTTTATTGAATTCGATTTTTTTTATTTCAACACCGGTACTCGCATAGAACTGACCTTCTTCCATGGCTTGAATAATGGAAGCAGGATTCAGCGAGTCAGCGAAGACCATGATCCAGCCCCTGCCTGCATTACTCCACTTACTGCCTTGTACATGGTAATGATGGGAGTCATCCGTAGCAAGACCATACATAAGTGGTTTGTTGTTTTCAACATACGCGATATTGATCAAGTCCCACATCAGTTCGGTTGATATATGGGCGGAGTCTCCTGAATTATTAACTGAAGGGTGCCCATTGTAAACCTCAAAGAACTTCTCATTTCTTAATGCGATCATATCTTCAAGACTTATCGCGTGATGAAAGTTCGGATGGTTGATATGTGGGATCATGGGCGTATTCAATTCATCTCTTTGTTTAATTGCTGCGTCGATATTGTTTTGAAGCACTTCAACTACACTATTTCCTCCCTGCGGATTAATTTTCTCTTGTACATTGGTCACATTCATGTGCAGAGGTTTGTTTTCAAAATGATCAGAGACCTCCTCAGATTGAATAATCAGGAACTTTCCTTGCTCTTCAAAGCGATCTATATATTCCTTATATGTTTTTAGTTTCACATGTATCTGGTTTAATGAATCCGTTTTGTAATCTACCCAATCCGGTCCATACTCATCGAGATAGTTTTCGAATGCATTGATATACAGGGAATCTTGTCGAATCATAACCCATTTTTCACCTTCTGCCAATATGTTGTGATCGGATAAGGCTACGAACTGATAACCATTTGATTTATACCAGTCCATGATCACTTCCGGAAATTCATCCCCATCACTCCAATATGAATGGGTGTGCAGATTTCCTTTAAACCATTGTTTTTCCTTAATGGGTTTTTTGTCAGCACAACCGGAAATTATAAACAGTGACAAAAGTATGCCTGATTTTAAGTAATGCATTTCAATCGATTTAATGAAAACAAGATTACTGGTTTTAAATATTCTACAATTCTGAATCCGATCCTAAAATAATGTTCAGTTTTAATGTTGAATTACTTCTTTTGACAAATTGGTGGAAGTTGAAACAATGATATCCATTTTTCATCTATTGCTTCCAATTATCGTTAAATATGTTCAACTACCTTTCTCCTGTTATCATTTTTATTAATTTTCTCACAAAATACCTGAAGTTTAGGAAAACCCATACAAGATACGATGTTCTTTTTTATCAAAGTTTAAGTAATCTCCAATGAGATTTATTCCCGGCTAAGATTTTGTGTCAACAATCTTTCCATCACTCGACTCAGAAATTCTTCCTTATTTATGGACATACCGATTTCACAATTAGGTTCTTTACTTTCGTCGATAACGGTATATCCCCCTTCGATTACTTTCACATAAGCTTTTCGGGTTGTGTATAAGTCAGGCCATAATAGCATGCCAACAGCTACTGCGTCGTGCAGAACCGGGTCCGGGTGGGCATAAGACTCATACCTCCATAAGGTATATAAGCCACTCAGGGCATTTGTCAACGGTGATTGCCGCATGATAAGTTTATTTCTGTACGCCTCATTCAATTTCACATAGGTTGTTACGTCAAGACCCGCATAGGTAATGTCCGCACCACTGTTTACCAGCATCCTGGCTGCTTCTTCATCGCCTCTAACATTCCACTCTGCACTTATAATAGGACCTGTATCGTATCCCATGTAAAACGAACCGAACATGGAATATACGTGTTTAGCGAGCTTCAGGGCATCAGGATCTTTTTTCAATACATCCATGATATTCGGAACAGGACCTACTGTGAAAAGAATGATTTCATCTGGGAACTTACGAAGGTTTTCAATGATAAAGTCCGCAGCATTTTTTTTAATAGGCTTAATGGTTTCAAATCCTTCAGCCCAGTGGAATTGAGAGGTAAAATAATCATTTGTCTTTCTGCCAACGACGACTGGTATATCATGCCTCCCTGTTTCATATAACATTTTACATGCGACCTGTGCCCGTTTTGGGGTATCCCCCTGGTCCATCACAAATCCCAATACCTCAAATTCCGGGCTGGCAAGAATTAAAGCCACTGCAAAGGCATCGTCAATGTCACCTCCCAGATCGCAATCAAAGATTATTTTTTGTTTATCCTGGGCAGACAGGTTTAATGAGACAAGACAAAAGAAAACGGTAATAAAAAATTTTGCATTCATGATTTTACGGGTTTCTTTAAACGGTGGATTTTGATCATTATGAATTAAGATTTACATAAGACCGAAGATATAAAAGTAATTTGAGGAATCATTCTATGATATTAATTTAATCTGGATATGGAAACTACAAATTCCCACACCCGGAATTTTTCATAGGCTATCGTGAAATAAGGTGTCTTCCATTGCCGAATCTTTTCCAAAGACTCAGGCAGAAATTAAAGCCCTGGTCTCAGACATTTTTGAAAACGGTGCTACTAAAAACCTGGAAGCCTTGGATGCCTATCAACTGAGGAGCCCTAAATTCACCCGTGTTGAAGATAGCGGACTGTTATCTTATGAAGAAGGAAAAGTGTTGGAAGAGAATTTTTATGGGAATAATGATATTCTTAACTACAGTATTCATAATCATAAGGTTGATGTATTCGGAGACATTGCGATATCATCATTTCACGTTGATATGAACGTTGTAATGGAATCAGATACCGTCGATCTTAAGGCAAAGCTTTCATTGACATTTGCTAAAAATGATGGTGAATGGAAAATTGTTCATGAGCATATCAGCCCGAGATTACAATAGGTATATCCATTGAAAAAACTGATCAATAGCCATTTTCTTTACAGAAGGTGGCTATATGTATTGAATATTTTTAGACAACATTTTAAAAAAAGTGCTAATATATTAAATAAAAGCACTTTTAAGTTATTTCGATCTCAATTCGGAACTTAGAGTATATTTTGCCCGGAATCTCATCGGATATACCTAAGCCGTTGTTCAAACCTGGCTAACATGACACTGGGCTGTCAACTATGCCAGGTAATTATCAGCCTCCCATCTCCTCCATTTTCTTTGTAACATGGGCCATCACCTCTTCAAATTCTTTCTCAGGACTGAATTCAACGAATTTAAGGTCTTCTACAACGATGGCGGTATGGCCCGACTGCCAGTAATAAACGTCACCGGTTCTTGTAACCTCCTCAGTACCGTCGTCATAGATCAATTTTATGGCACCTTCAATTACATAACCCCAGTGCGGACAATGGCAACTGTCATTATCCAGGCCTTTCAATAAAGGGGTGAAATCAGTGCCGGCCGGCAGTTCATTATAGGCTACTTTCATTCCACCATAGCCCGGGATCTGGCGCATGATCATACCAGGTGCTTCCATAAATACAGGAAGACTTTCTTTGTTAGCTTTCATAGATGTAAAATTTAGTTTTAGTAACTTCCAAAATAGAAAGATTTTTCAGGACTTCAAAAAGCTGGTTGGTTTTATTTGATTGATACTAAATGAACCAAATGGTCAATTGCAGCCAGAACGATACCTGAACATTCCCATTCAAGGAGATCTCGCCGGGTTAGTACAGGATCTTTATATCCTCAGTTTTAAGTGAGAGATTATGCGTTTCTTTGTGGGATGGACTACTTAAATAATCCACCGAGGAAGCCTGATTTGAGAGGTTGTGCCTCGTAACCCGCTTCATGGACTTTATCTATAATTTCTTTTTCGGTCAGATTGTCTGTTTTTACCTCCAGCACCTTTCGTTTGTTGTTTGTATCGACATTCCATTCAGCATCTTTCAATTCATCAAGATAGGGTGTTACGGATTTAACACAATTGCCACAATTGATATTTGTCTTGAACTTATACGATTTCATATTAATTTATTTTTTTTCCTTTTAACCTTAGACTATTCGCCACTACCGATACAGAGCTGAAAGCCATCGCTGCCCCGGCAATCATTGGACTGAGCAGATAACCGGTAAAGGGGAATAATGCCCCTGCAGCAATTGGAATAGCGAGTACATTGTAACCAAATGCCCAAAAAAGATTCTGGCGTATTGTTTTAACTGTAGCCCTAGACAGGAGTATCGCACTTCTTATATGTTGAATATCGGACCGCATTAATGTAATGCCTGCACTTTCCATGGCAATATCGGTTCCGCTGGCCATAGCTATGCCTAAATCCGCTTCAGCCAGGGCCTGGGCATCATTAATTCCGTCCCCGGCCATAGCTACTTTCTTCCCTTGTTCCTTTAGGTTCTTAATATACTCGCCTTTTTGGGCTGGTAATACACCTCCAATGCCCTGATCTATATTTAATTCGGATGCAATTTTACCTGTTATCTTCTGGTTGTCGCCAGATAACATGATGATCTCAACACCCATACCCTTGATGTCACGGATAGCTTCTTTTACCCCAGCTTTAAGAGAATCCCTGATCCCCATTATAGAAATCACTTCCTCTTCATTGCCAAAGTAAATAATTGTATAGGCATTCTGGGTCAGATCTTGTTCAAAACTGATCAATTGATGATTAATTTTAAGATTGTTGTTCTTTATCATCTGTTGTGAACCAACAAAATAGCTTTTTTTATTAATAGTTCCCTTAATACCCTCACCAGGAATATTAACAAAATCGATGTCCGGTATGGGACCGGGTGTTTCAATATCAAAATATTCGATTACCGCCTTGGCAAGAGGGTGTTCGGATAAAGATTCAAGTAATACTAAGTTCCTGGTCTCTTCCTCCTTATTGTATTTTTCATTCCAGATGATCTTGAGGACTTCGGGTTTCCCCTCTGTAATGGTTCCTGTCTTATCCAGGGCCAGGGCATTAATTTTTTCAGCAGATTCAAGGCTGTGGGCATCCCTGATCAATATCCCTAATGAGGCACCTTTGCCTATACCTACCATCAGTGCTGTAGGTGTGGCCAGGCCCAATGCACAGGGGCAGGCTATGATTAGTACTGTGATCAGGACCAGGAAAGCATAGGTAAGCCGGGGCTCAGGCCCGACAAAATACCAGGTTATAAATGAGATTATAGCGATTGTAATAACTACAGGAACGAATATTGAGGCGATGCGATCCACCGTTTTCTGAATTGGTGGTTTACTTGCCTGTGCTTTTTTGACCAGGTCGATGATCTGGGCCAGCATGGTGGTGGACATCTCCTTTTCAACCCTGATCTTCAGGTTCCCATTCTGGTTTAGGGTACCCGCATAAACATAATCATTCGCCGTTTTTAAGGTTGGAAGCGGTTCTCCATTAATCATGCTTTCGTCCACGTATGACATGCCCTCTACGACATAGCCGTCAAGGGGGATTTTCTGGCCTGGTTTCACACTGAAGATTTCGGATCTTTTTACATCTGCGATCGGTTTTGTACTTTCTGAACCATTCTCCTCCACATCAACAAATTTGGGTTGGATTCCCATCAATTTCTTGATCGCACCGGTAGTTTTAAATTTGGCCCTTTCTTCGAAATATCTACCAAGTAGTATCAGGGTAATGATTACCGTTGCGGATTCATAATAAACGTGTGGGTCCAATCCTCTCGACAAGAAAAAGTCTGGGAAAAAGGTGTTGAAAACACTGAAGATATAGGCTGTGCCGGTACTTAATGCGACCAGGGTATCCATATTGGTCGTCAGGTGCCGTGCTTTTTTTACAGCAATTTTAAAAAATTCCCATCCTGACCAGAAGAGCACCGGAGTCGATAAAATCAAAAGAACGTAGTTTGTATAGGGGCCGATTTCCCCCAGAAACATTGAAATAATAAATACCGGTACTGTCAGAATTGCTGATATGGTTAACTTCAAACGGAGATCCTTCAGCCGCTTTGTATATTCAGCTTCCTCATCATATTCGGTGTATTTGACAACCTGGTATCCTATTTCATCAGCTGCTTTCTGAATCTTTTTGAATGCAATCGTATTGGGATCGAATTCAATAAATGCCGAATTATCGGCATAATTTACGGATACCTGTTTTATTCCCAGTTTGGCTTCAAGGTGTGATTGAAGGCTGGTAGCACAGGCCGCACAGGTCATCCCCTTCACTCCATATGTTTCATGTACGATTTGATTTTCCATCAGTCTACAATTTTACGAAGATTTGCGGAGAAAAGTTAAGCTGTAAAATAGACCGAAGGGATATTAGATTTGAAACTTACAATAATGAATATTATCTTATGTTTTGTAACAGGCTGATGTCTTTATCAAAATTAGCCGCCATTAAATTTGAAATCTGAGAGAATTGATCGTTATTGACCTGTATGGGATCAATTGTCTTTAAATTTCGGAAATTCGATATAACCTGAATACATAGTAATTCTACTACTGATTCGGCTTCTGCCTGCGATCCAATACCATTTATCAGATTTTCATTTGATGCGAATATCCTGCTTTTTATTTCTTGGCGACTTAGTTGGTGCGATGCCCTGATATTGGACCTGGTGTCCAAAATGAGCATTTCTTCAACTGCCTCAGTTTCAGATTGTGATTTATCAATATTATTATCAGAGAATTGAGCGGAAGATAAAACCGGAATAAAAAACAATCCACTTAAGACAAGTGAAGTTAGGATGGTTCTGCTTATGTTTTTCATGGCTTTAAGTATTTAAAAATTCAATTACTTCTGGTATAATTAATCCATACACCATGCCAACTTTTGTAAGATATTGAAGATCAGTTACATACAAAAGTTTATTGAGTAGGACATGTATGATTTTTAGACATAAAATTCAGATTTTGTAATGTAGTTGAACACTTTTTCTGAGATTCCAGGTCTAAGGCAATGATTAAGCATAAATGTGTTCATTTATGAACAGTTTATGATTTTCAAAAAAATGGGTTTTGGATGGTGGGTATGCTTGATTATGTAAATTCAAGCAGCAACATGGTAATGTCATCATCCTTATTATATGTGGATGTATATTCTTTTAGTTTTGTTTCCAGGTGCTTGAGGATATACTCTCCATTCTTTCTGGCTAATTTAAGGAATGACTGCTTCAACCGGCCCTCACCGAACATCTCACCTTCATCATTTCTTTGTTCTATAATTCCATCGGTATAAAACAAGAGTTTGTCTCCGGGCTGAATTTCATAGATTCTTTGCTCGTATTCTGCGTGTTTTATAATTCCCAGGGCTGGTCCTTTCATTTTAAGGTTTTCCAGTCCGTTTTTGCGCTTCCGGAAAAAGAGGGGATAGTAATGTCCTGCCCGGGCAATAGTAATTTCCCTTTCCCTGAGATCCAGAAATGCAAAAAGGCAGGAGGCAAACAGTGAGGAAATATCTTTAAAAAAATGATTATTCATACTTGCAAGGAAAAGTGAAGGATTTTCTGCTGTATCCTTGACCATTAAGGAGAAAGCACTCTTAAAAGCTCCGGTCGCAAGTGCTGCTGTTATGCCATGCCCCATTACGTCAGCGATTACTGCAGCATATTTTTCAGGTCCCACTTCCACAAGATTAAGGAAATCCCCACCGATCTCCTGGCAGGGATCATAGATAAAGGATTGTTTCAATCCTTTAATCTTGAGTGCATTATGGTCAAGCGTTCTCTTATTGATAAAGAAGTCCTGTAATTTTTTGGCACTTGAAAGATCTTTATTGATCTCCTCCAATGTACTCGATTTTACCAGAAGATCACGCTTGGAAGAGGAGAACTCTGTAGTTATTGTCCGGTACCTTGAAAATGTATCTGTCAGGCAGTTTTTATAAAAGATCTTTGCGATCCTAAGGTTATTCTCCAGTAGATTATCAAGGACGCTCTTTTTAAGTCGGAGGATCTTTGTGGATTCGTTGGCTACAACACTAGCAGAGCGGGGGAGATTATCAATTAGGGCAAGTTCACCAAAATATGTTTCACCATACAGGTTGTTTATAACCATGTCCTCCGAGTCACTGACTTTTTTCAGAATGCGAACACTTCCGGATACCAGGATATACATAGAGTCGCCAACAGCACCCTCTGTGATAATAAAGGCCTCAGGAGGGTAATTTTCTTCTTCAAACAAAGGGACGAGCTGGTCCATGTCTTCCTTACTGAAGTCATAAAACAAGGGTACTTTCTTAAGAGTCTTAATGGTATCCATCTATCTCAATTGCGTTGTAAGTTGCAAAAATTATTGAAATAATGGTGGATGAACATCTTCAAAATTTGTTATTTCCTGGTACTTCATGGCCAGTCTGAGTATTTTTTCTTCTTCAAAAAGATTCCCAATCATTGAAAAACTGGTTGGCCTGTTCAGCTCATCAAATCCATTTGGCAGGACAACACATGGATGACCAGTCAAGTTAGTCGTAAGAACCTGTGTCCCTCCGAAAGTGGGCGTAATGATAACATCATAATCCTTTAAAATGGCGTTTACCTCCTGAATGAGTGCATAACGTATCCGGTTGGCGTTGATATATTCAACGGCAGGTATAAATCTGGCTTTCCGGAATTCGTTCGGCCAGGCATTCTTTATCTGGCGAACTAATAGTGAATCTCTGCCACTAGTTGTTAATTCATCAAAAGCAGCCGCGGCCTCAGCATTCAGGATGATCGATAAAGCATTTACAGGGATGTTATCCGGAAGTGAAACCGGTTCCAGATCTAGTCCCATGGATTTGAATTGTGCAATTGTAAGGGCATCATTTTTCCGGTTCCTTTTATTCTGATCAAAAATATCCTTCAGATATCCCACCTTTAAAGAACTTACCTCCATATTCATATCGAAATTATAGGCAGCATCCACCAAGGATTGGTCTGCCTCATCTTCCCCAAGAATTGATTCAAAAACGATAGCACAATCCAATGCATTACGGCAGATCGGGCCTAATTTGTCCATGGACCAACTTAAAGCCATGGCACCAGTCCGGCTCACCCTGCCGAAAGAAGGCCTTAAACCGGTGGCCCCGCATCGCGTAGAAGGGGAAATAATGGAGCCATGGGTCTCTGAACCTATTGAATATGGAATTAGCCCGGCAGCTGTAGCGGAAGCAGAACCAGCGGATGAGCCTGAAGATCCCTGGTTGAGATCCCATGGATTTCTGGTTTTCCCACCGTACCACACATCTCCCCAGGCAAGTGCTCCAAGCGTTAGTTTAGCAACTAGTATGCCGCCAGCTTCCTCCAGCTTTTTCACCACCGTCGCTGTTTCATTAATTACCTGATCCTTGTATGGAGCTGCACCCCATGATGTTGGATACCCTTCTACGGAAAGCAGGTCCTTTACACCAAACGGTATGCCATGTAATGGTCCTTTGTAATTGCCATTTGAGATTTCCATATCTGCCTTGGCGGCCTGTTCCAGGGCCCGTTTCTCGGTGATGCTGATCACACATTTCAGGGTGTCACCGTACTTCTTTAACCTGTCAATAAAAAACCTGGTTAATTCGGTGGAAGTTATCTTCCGATGTTTGAGCAAGGAAGCAAGTTCAAGTATAGAGTAAAAAGCCAGCCTGTTCCTGTCAGCCGGAAGTTCCGTATTCCCGGGTATATCCCAGAGGATGGGCCTATTATCCCTGTTGATATAGTAATCTGGCGGTATTGGGTTGAAGATCAGGGACGGTGGAATATTGTTTGTAAGTGGATATTCCCGGATCGCTTTATAGGCTTTCAATCTGTCATTCAAACCCTCCAGCATAGAATCCTGTTCCGCTGTTTTGAAGTTTAGCCCGATTGTTTTCTGGGCATGGCTAATATCGCTCAGAACGATCTCATGATGATCAGATTTGATGAATGCAAAGATCAGTATTGAGAGGATAATAAGGCCTGGTGTCTTAATAGGAAATTTCATCTTTATAAGATTTGTTTTCAAAAACCAGATAACTTATTCTCCATACTTAACACGCTCACCCACCCTTTTAATTCGATTATTCTTTAATTAGAATAATGAATCCATTAAATATATCCGGTTTTGTATTTGTTTAGATATCCTGTGGATTACATAGTCTCAAAGCTCAAAAAAAAAAGCTGAAAAGAGGTATCGGTTAAAAGATCGATGTACCGAGCTCCCCTCAGCCAGCTAATGCAATGTCAGAATTCTTCTTTAAAGTCGTTTTTCGCTCGGCTTCATAGATGTCAATTCTTCAATCTTGACAGGCCTTTGTTCTTCGATACTTTTTCTGGCGGCTATGCCAATCATAATGGACATAACCCCATCACGTATACCGGCTGCATGTCGGTAAGGATCCGGCATATCCGGATCAACAAATATCCTGTCCTGAAGGGGTTTATCCCCGCCTCCATGTCCGCCTTTTCCTGCGTGAATCTGGATCTTCTTGTAATCTCCGAAATTCTCCATGATTACAGCCTCCTCATAATTTGGATTGGACTCTTCATTCTCCTCCTGGGACATTTCCTTTGCGTGCAACTCGGCCTGGGTTATC
>CBDUBA010000049.1:0-30481 GCA_965365275.1 uncultured Cyclobacteriaceae bacterium
CAGCAAATCCGGCTCGACGGGATTATTTTAAGGAACTGGGTGTAAGAACCTTTATTAATGCTGCCGGAACCTATACATTTATGACGGGCTCACTGATGCGGCCTGAAGTGATCGATGCATACAATTATGCCACATCCGATTATGTGATACTTGATGATCTTCAGGATAAAGTCGGGGAAAGGATTGCCCAATTGCTCCATTGTGAAGCTGCAACGATAACTTCAGGAGCCGCCTCTGCCATAACCCTTGGAACAGCAGGGGTCCTGTGCGGGATGGACGAGGAGAAGGTTGTTCAGATTCCTGACCTGACTGGTATGAAAAGTGAGGTGATCATCCAGAAATCTCATCGGATAGGGTATGACCATGCCATTCGTAATTGCGGGGTCAAGATCGTTGAAGTGGAGTCCAGGAAGGAATTGGAGGATGCCATCAACGAAAAAACAGCTATGATGTGGTTTTTTAATGGTAATAATTTTGTTGGCGAAGTACAAGATGAAGAATTTGTCGAGATTGCCAGGAAAAACGGAATACCTACTTTCAATGACTGTGCTGCCGATGTGCCTCCCGTTGAGAACCTGTGGAAATATACGGATATGGGTTTTGATCTGGTCACATTTTCTGGTGGCAAAGGATTGAGGGGCCCACAAAGTGGCGGATTGTTGATCGGTAAGAAAAAATATATTGATGCTGCTCGCCTGCATGCTGCACCCAGAGGAAATACAATTGGAAGGGGTATGAAAGTAAATAAAGAGGAGATTCTGGGTATGCTTGTTGCCATAGAATCCTATCTGGCCAGGGATCATGAAAAGGACTGGGCTTTGTGGGAGATGCAGATCAAGACCATTATTGATGCTGTTATAGATATTCCGGGTGTTAAACCGGAACGGCATGTACCTGAAGTTGCCAATCATGTTCCTTCTTTAAGGTTGTCATGGGACCAGGATAAAATTAAAATGACAACCGATGAATTGCGGCAAAAACTCCGCGACGGTCACCCCTCGATAGAAACTGTAGGGGGGAGAGAACATGTAGGAATTACAACCTGGATGATGGATCCCGGACAGGAAAGGATTGTGGCCTCCCGGATAAGGGAAATATTGATGAACGTTTGAAGAAATTCGAGCCAGCCTGGATCACCTGGGTTATAGTATAAAAATTCTGAGGGATTCATTATAAACCAATCCCCGGTCTTTATTTTTGTTTATGCTAAATGGCTTGAAATTTGCTTTATGAATGCAAATCACCCTGTCTGCATAGCATTTGATAATCAAAAATGATAAATATTATTACTATGAGAAATTGTTTTTATACATGCACGGTACTTTTAATTCTAATACCCTTCATTGGTTTATCACAGAATCCGACAAAATGGAGAGGGCCCGATCAGAATGGATATTATCCCGATACAGGACTCCTGACTGAGTGGCCGGCAGGCGGACCTGAAGTATTATGGCAATATAATAAACTGGGAGAAGGATATTCGACACCTTCCTTTGGCAATGGCCGGATTTATGTATCCGGAATGGAAGATCAGACTGGATTTGTATACGCTCTTGAACAGGACGGCACGCTGATATGGAAAGCCCCCTATGGACCTGAGTTCTATGAAAGTTATCCCGGAAGCCGGGGGACGCCTGTAATTGACGGTGACAAACTATATATGCTTAGCGGTAAGGGTCATCTGGCATGCCTGAGTTCAAATTCAGGTCAGGTAATCTGGCGAAAAGACTTGTTCAAGGAGTATGGCGGCAGAAATACCGAATGGGGTCTTGCTGAAACTTTATTAATTCTTGGTGATAAACTGATATGCACACCTGGTGGAAGGGAGCATAACATGATGGCGTTTAATAAATCGACCGGGGATGTAATATGGACGACAAAGGCCTTGGGAGAAGTGTCTGCCTACTGCTCACCACTTCTGGTTGAAATGGGGGGACGAAACCTGATCATCACCCATATGGCTGATCATATCATGGGACTGGATGGTGATACTGGCAAGCTTCTCTGGAGTCATCAGCACCCGAACCGGTATTCAGTACATCCCAATACACCGCTCTATCATGATGGCCAGGTCTTCTGTTTCAGTGGATATGGAAAGGGTGGGGCCATGCTGCAATTGAATGAAGATGGCAGCAAGGTAGAACAGCTTTGGTACAGCGAAACAATGGATAGCCGGATGGGCGGCGCAGTTTTTATCGATGGGTATATGTACGGCTCAGGTGATTCCAACCGTGAATGGCAATGTATCGACTGGAATACCGGGAAAGTGGTCTATGAATCTAAAGAGATCGGAAATGGAGTTGTTATTGCAGCGGAGGGTCTTTTATACGCATATAGCCAGCGGGGTGAACTTGCCCTGATCAAGCCTGGATCATCATCTTTTAATGTAATCAGTAAAATCAAAATTTCTGCCGGTAGCGGACAACACTGGGCCCATCCTGCCATAAACAATGGAAGTTTGTTCGTTCGCCATGGAAATGCTTTGATAGCCTATAAAATCCGTTGATTTATGAGCTAAAGTACTTTTCACATATGATTTATATCATATAATAAGTGGGGTATTAATCCTTAAATTTGTAAAGGGCGGTGGATTGATGACTCTATAAAAGGGGATTATCGTATTTTTCATCTTATCTACAGTAGCCTGTATGCATAATGTAATTTATATGATATGAATAAGATATCCTTTCTCATTCTTTTATTTTTTCTAATACAACCCGTTTATGCTCAGGAAACACAATGGCGGGGACCCGATAGAAATGGCCATTTCCCGGATACTGGTTTGATGAAAACTTGGCCCGCTGATGGTCCTGAAATGCTCCTGAAAGTGGAAGATATTGGAATGGGCTATTCCACCCCGGTGCTTCACAATAATATTATCTATGTAACCGGTAAAAAAGGGGAAGAAGATTTTTTAAGTGCC
Organism: uncultured Cyclobacteriaceae bacterium; assembly: GCA_965365275.1. Classification (GTDB taxonomy): domain Bacteria; phylum Bacteroidota; class Bacteroidia; order Cytophagales; family Cyclobacteriaceae; genus JAGTVG01. Next base: position 2,924 of record CBDUBA010000049.1, read on the forward strand.
ATCGATATGGCGGGAAACATTAAATACCAGGTAAAATATGGTTCTTCATGGAATCAATCCTACCCTGAAACCCGCTCCACACCAACACTGGACGGTGATCGCATTTATGTAATCAGTGGAATGGGGGAAGTGGTTTGTCTGAATGCCGGGGATGGCGCTATTCTTTGGTCTGTTGATGCCAATGAATCCTATGAGGGGGCGATCCACAGATGGGGCGTGGCCGAATCACCCCTGATCATTGACGATAAAGTGCTATATACCTGCGGCGGCGATAAAACTTCTGTAGTAGCCCTTAATAAACATTCAGGGGAAATAGAATGGAAGGCTGAAAGTCTTGGGGGACAACGGACCTATGTATCACCCGTGTTGTATGAGCAGGATGGCAGGCAACTGATTGTGGCCCTCACTGCCCATCATATCCTTGGGATCGTCCCAGAAAATGGTAAGATCGCCTGGCATTATGAGTACCTGCCACCTGAAGGGTCCGGGGCGCGTGGTGCAACAAACAGTACCAATTCACCGATTACCCGGGAGAATGAAGTCTTTGTTTCAAAAGGATATGATCAATATGGCGTAATGCTGAAAGTATCTCCGGATATGAATTCTGTGGAGGAGAAATGGAGAACAAGTGTTATGGATACACATCATGGGCATTATGTAAATGTCGGAGAATATCTTTATGGATCTAACTGGCAAAGCAATTCTACAGGCAACTGGGTGTGCCTCGATTGGGATACCGGAGAGGTAATGTATGAGGAGAAATGGAACACTAAAGGCTCTATAGCCCTGGCTGAGGGTTTATTATATTGTTATGAAGAAAGAGGTGGGAATGTTGCACTGGTCAATCCTACGCCTGAGAAATTTGATATCATCAGCACATTTAAAATCGAATATGGAACAGGTCCGCATTGGGCGCATCCATACATAGCTGATAAAAAACTGCTGATCCGTCATGGAGAGGTTGTGATGGTTTTTGATATAGCTGATAAAAAAGGATAAATTGTTTAACCCTAAGAACATATTTCTTTACTCAATAGGCCTGCTGTTTGTAATTGCCTTGATCTGGTGGAATCTATCCGGCCCGGCCATTGATTTAAATACCAGTGAACCTGGTATGGATAACCGGGGATCTGAATCAGGCGGTTTGAATGAGGTTATTAACATTGGCGCTTTTTTTGAGCTCTTTACCGAAGCAGAAAGTGAGTTAAATGATATGTGGCCACGCTTCAGAGGCCCTGATTTTGATAATATCAAGAAATCCGGGTCTGGATTGATAGAAAAATTTAACAATGATCCTAAAATTCAATGGTCTGTTGAACTGGGTGAAGGGCATGCCGGCCCCTCGATATATAAAGGGAAGGTTTATCTGCTGGATTATGATGAAGAGATCAAGGCAGATATGCTGAAATGTTTCTCACTAAAAAATGGGAAAGAACTTTGGAGGAGATGGTATAATGTGAATATAAAAAGAAACCATGGTATGTCCAGAACCATCCCTGCTCTGACCGAAGACTATATTTTGACAATAGGGCCACGTTCCCATGTGATGTGTCTCGACAGGGAAACAGGAGACCTCAGATGGGGAATGGACATTGAAAAACTTTATGGGACTGAGATCCCATTCTGGTATACCGGCCAGTGTCCACTGATTGACGATAACAAAGCGATAATAGCAACAGGGGGGAATTCGATTATGATCGCGGTGGATTGTTCAACGGGAGAGGTGCTTTGGGATGTGCCGAATCCGGGGATGTGGAAAATGTCCCATTCTTCAATCTTACCCTGGGAATATCAGGGAATAAAAATGTATGTCTATAGTGCCGTAGGTGGTGTTATAGCGATTGGAGCTGAAGGAGATCTCGCTGGCAAAGTATTATGGCAATCTAATGAATGGAGCTGTTCTGTGGTGGCACCATCACCGGTTTGTATGCCGGATGGAAAAGTTTTTCTTACGGCTGGATATGGTGCAGGTAGTATGGTTTTTCAGATAAATTATGCCAACGATCAGTTTACAGCTACAAAGCTTTATGATTATAAACCAAAAGATGGACTGGCCTGTGAGCAACAAACCCCGGTATATTATGATGGTCTGCTGTATGGGATATTGCCAAAGGATGCCGGTCCTATGAGAAACCAGTTTATATGCGTAGACCCTCAGGACACGCGTAAAGTAGTCTGGACAAGTGGTAAAACACACAGGTTTGGATTGGGACCGTATATGATAGCTGACGGAAAGTTCTACATATTAAATGATGATGGGATGCTGTCGATCGTTAAACCTGATCGCAATAGTTTTATCCTTCTTGATCAGATAAAAGTTTTTGAAGGCCATGATGCCTGGGCACCCCTCGCGATAGCGGATGGTTATCTCTTATTGCGTGATGCGAATAATATGTATTGCATGGATATAAGAAAAATGTAATCCTGATAATATGAAAAAGATATTTATCTATATCATCGTTGTGGTACTTGGATTGCTGATCCTGGTAATTATACTTGGTGATTTTATGTCAGGTGAAATAAAGGATAATGCAAATAATCCGTATGCTTACGAGTTTGAAGAGTTTAAAGCCGTGGATCCTTCCTTGATAAAGTTCAAGGAGGCCAGGAGGATCGGTTTGACCATTGAGGGACCGAAAGCGATAGATGTTAAAAATGGTCTGATAGCCATTGGTTTTAAGGAACATCTTCAGGTTATTGATTCCTCAGGGTTGGAAAAAATAAATATTTCGATAAAAGGGCCAGTCACAGCTGTGTCATTCTCCCCGGAAGGGACTATCTATCTGGCCTGTCAAAACGCCGTTCAGGTGCTTAGTCCGGAGGGTGAAACCATTGCCCGCTGGGAAGATTTTGGAGACAAAACTCTGATTACGGCGATAGCATTCAAAGATACGGTCACCTACCTGGCCGATGCTGGAAACCGAAAGGTAGTTCGGTTAAATACAGAGGGAGAAATACTGGATTCATTTGATGGGACCGGCCGGTTGGATGGTAATTATGGCTTTATCCTTCCAAGTCCTTATTTTGACCTTGAGGTGGATCCGGACAATCAACTCTGGGTTGTGAATTCCGGGTTGTTAAAGGTAGAGAACTATACGGATAATGGCGCTGTGAGAGCCTTCTGGGGAAAACCCTCGTTTGAAATTGAAGGTTTTACTGGTTGTTGTAATCCAGCGCATATTGCCATCATGGAAGACGGTTCGTTTGTTACCAGTGAGAAGGGACTTTCCAGGATAAAGGTCTATAAACCCTCAGGTGAATTGGATTGTGTGGTGGCCACTCCGGATGATTTTGAGGATGAAGGCGAACCAGCTGATATTGCGGTTGATGAAAATGGGAAGATATATGTCCTCGACATTACATCAGGAAAGATCAGGATTTTTGAAAGAAATATAATTTAAATGAAAAGAAGAAATTTTATACAGGACTTTGGCCGTTACACACTCCTGGGTGGTTTACTTTACTCAATTGGATTTTTAGTAAGTAAACGCACAATCAAAACCACTGAAGATTGTACAGCTTCTGAAGTATGCAAGATGTGTGGCAAATTCAACTCCTGTCAAAAAGTCACGGATTTTAAAGCTAACGGACATGGAAAAATCTCCTGAGAATAAAGCCAACAAAAGGCGGGAATTTATTCGTTCCACGGCCCGGTTAACACTCGCCCTGGGAATAGGAGGTGTTAGTGGACTGGCCTTAAGTAAATCAACTAAGGAAGAATGGGTCTGGCAGATCGATCCTTTTGAATGTACACAATGTGGCAGGTGTGCAGAGGAATGTGTTTTGACCCCATCAGCGGTTAAATGCGTTCATGCCTTTGACCTCTGTGGATATTGTGACCTATGCGGGGGATACTTTAAACCCGGGGTAATAGATCTGCATACCGGAGCTGAAAATCAGCTCTGTCCCACGGCAGCAATAAAAAGAGATTTTATAGAGGAACCATTTTTTGAATATACAATAGATGAGGATCTCTGTATAGGCTGTGGCAAATGTGTTAAAGGGTGCTCTGCTTTTGGTAATGGATCCTTGCATCTGCAGATCCGCCATGATCTGTGCCTTAATTGTAATCAGTGTACCATAGCCAGACTTTGCCCATCGGATGCAATAACCAGGGCCCCGGCCAGTAAACCGTACAATTTTAAAGGAGATTTTACAAAGAGTTAAGATGGCTTATAAAGTGTTAATAAGCGTTAATATATCATAGATTTATTAAGAGTTGTGACTACTTACGAAGTGTTACTAACCCTTAAGATGACTTAAGAAAAGTTAGGAAGAGTTTAGAAGCGTTAACAAGAGACTTTTGAAAAATAACAGAATAGCGATCATTACATTTTTTAGCGGCCTGCTGATATCAGTAGTTTCTTTTGCCCAGCAACGATTCCCCAGGCCTGATTTTGAATCAGATTATGTGGTTCCTTCTCCACTTGCTCCCGAACCGCGGTGGGCATCCATGGAGATCCTTGATGTATTCATTTTGTTGATTGTGTTGGTGCTGACATCATGGCTGGCCTTAAAGAAACGTTCCCGCCGGGGTATCCTGTATCTCTCCATATTCACCCTCATTTATTTTGGTTTTTACAGGAATGGGTGTATCTGCTCTATAGGGGGTATCCAGAATGTTACGCTGACACTGTTTAATCCGGCATACGCCATATCACTCACGGCACTGTTGTTTTTTGTACTGCCATTGATATTTGCGCTTTTCATGGGTCGGGTATTTTGTGGTGCCGCCTGTCCGCTTGGTGCCATTCAGGAACTGGTGATCCTTAAACCGATCTCTATTCCTTCACCGGTCCGAAAAGTATTGGGTCTGATCCCTTATCTCTACCTGGGCCTTTCAATACTTTATGCTGCAACCAATACAGATTTTATTATATGTCGTTATGATCCATTTATTGGTATTTTCAGAATGGATGCTTCTTTTGAAATGCTCATTCTAGGGGGCAGTTTCCTGTTGCTGGGTATGTTTGTCGCCAGACCTTATTGTCGCTTTTTATGTCCTTATGGGGTCCTGCTGAACTGGATGTCAAGTGTTTCAAAATGGCATTTGAGCATTACACCCTCGGAATGTGTGGATTGTAAATTATGTGCTCATTCCTGCCCGGTGGATGCTATTAATAAACCAGTTATCGAACCGGTTTCAACCAAGAAGGATATTAATAAATTTTTACTATCGGTTTTAATAATTCCCATCCTGGTTCTGATTGGTGGATTTATAGGATCCAAATCGCATATATACCTGTCCAGGGTAAATTCCACCGTTAGCCTCGCTGAGTTATTAATTGCTCAACCGGAACTTAGAAATGACCCGGATCATATTGATGTGCAGACATTTCTGACTTCCGGAAAAACCATGGAGACATTGCTGGAAGAGGCAGCGGTGATAAGGTCACAATTCTATTATGGAGGATGGATTTTGGGTGGATTCCTTGGCCTGGCCTTTGGATTGATTTTTATGGGAAAAACAATATACAGGAACCGGAAAGATTATGAACCGGACAAAGGGAATTGCGTTAGCTGTGGTAGATGTATGGATTATTGTCCGGTTGGTAAACCTGATTTTGATGAAATAATGAAACAGATCAAGTGAATATTCTAGAAAAACAAAAGATAACCTGGCGTATAGCTGTAATTGCTGGAATTTTTTCAGCTATTGTAAGTATTATCATGATCCTGAATTACTGGCAGCTCCAACGATCGGAACCCCTGGAGAATGAACTGTTGTTAAATCTTGTAGAACAGCTCCGGAAAGACCCGGGTAATGAGCAACTCAAGGAGGATATCAGGCGGCTTGATCTGATGGTGCGAAAGGCCTATTTTGACAATCAATGGGAAATCCGGGCAGGAGCATTTATGCTGATTGCGGGTGTCGTCATCCTTGTTATATCTCTTAGAATGTATCAGTCCTACAGCGATAAACTGGAGGAGCCAGGCAGCGAGGACCGCCACCTGGGACGGGAATTGATCGCCAGCCAGAAATGGATCATGTATGCTGTGATCTCGATATTTGGCCTGGCACTGATTGCTGCTTATCTGTCCAGTGATAAACTTGCTGATCCCTACAATTTAGCAAACCTTGAAGATACGGATGAAGGTCCGGAAATAGAGGAAATAGCCATCAGGACCTCAGATGAAGGGGAACAAGTTACAAGGGAACCACAACCCGTGGAAGATTCAGATGAGCCAGAGCCTCTGGCGGAGCAAGAGCAAGAAGGAACAGAACGGGTAATTGATGAATCTACCGGACCAGAACCCACGACAGAACAGGAAACACCGGTCGCCGAAAGCAACACGGGAACGTTGAAATATGCTAACCAGTTCCCATCATTCAGGGGACCCTATGGCCTCGGACTTTCCAATCATAAGAATATGCCGGTAGACTGGGATGGTGCCACAGGGAGAAATATCCTTTGGAAATCTGAGGTTCCTTTGCACGGATATAACTCTCCGGTGATCTGGGGAGATAAACTGTTTTTGACAGGGGCCGATGCTTCCTCTCAATTTATATACTGTTATAACCGGTCAAATGGTGAGATCATCTGGGAACACCCGGTAAATGATGTAACAAGGAATACGAGTGAAGTCCCAAGGGTTACGGATGATACGGGTTATGCAGCACCCACAGTAGCGACCGACGGGGTTAATATATGTGCTATCTATGCAACAGGTGATATTGTGTGTGTTGATATGGAAGGAAAAAGGAAATGGGCAAGAAATCTGGGGATGCCGGACAATCACTACGGACATTCATCCTCCTTGCTGATATATCAGGGGATATTACTTATACAGTTTGATACCAATAAACAGGGTAAAGTGCTCGGCCTTGATGTGTTGACCGGGGAAACCAAATGGGAAACACCAAGAGATTCCAAAATATCCTGGGCCTCACCCATCTTAGCCAATGTAGGAGGTCGTACAGAACTTATATTGTCAACGAGTCCACAGGTTGCGGGATACAATCCTCTGACCGGTGAGGAGTTATGGTCAATCGATTGTCTTATGGGAGAAGTGGGACCATCACCCGGGTTTTCAGATGGGGTAGTCTATGCCACCAATGAATATGCTGTGCTGGCAGCCATTAAGCCGGGGCCACAGCCCCAAATTGTCTGGGAAACCAATGAGTATCTCCCGGAAGTGGCAAGCCCGGTTGTTGATAATGGCCTGGTATTTATAGGTACAAGCTACGGTGTGATCGTTTGTTATGATGCTGCGAATGGTGAGCTTCTCTGGGAATTTGAATGCGACGATGGTATTTATGCTTCCCCGATGATAGCGGACGACAAAGTGTTTTTCCTGGATATGAGTGGCAAAATGCATATTTTCAATGTGGATAGGACCATGACGCTTCTGGGCGAACCGGAATTAGGAGAAGGATCCGTCAGTACACCATCTTTTTCCGATGGAAGGATATACTTGCGTGGGTATAATTTTTTGTATTGTATAGGAATTTAAATGGCTGAATTAAATATAGATCAGGTAATTAAGGAAAAAGGCAGGGAGAAAAAGGCTGTAATACCCATTTTACAGGTAATTCAGAATGAATTCAACTATTTGCCGGAGGATATTCTAAAACGGGTATGCGAATCCACTGATATCACACCTGACCTGATCATGGGTGTCGCAAGTTTTTATACCCAGTTCAGGCTCGAACCTGCTGGTGATCATATCATCAAGGTATGTACCGGAACGGCATGCCATGTTAAAGGGGCAGAACTGGTATATGATGCTTATCGACGATCGCTCCAACTACCCGATGGGAAGCATACCGATGAAAAAGGGAAGTATTCACTTGAAAAAGTAAATTGCCTGGGTTGTTGTACCCTTGCTCCAGTCGTTCAGATCGATGATACGACATATGGTCATGTAGGGGTTGAAGATGTTGACCAGGTTATCGGTTCCTTTGAAAATGACCTGAACAATCCTGACAGGAAGGGTGGAGGCTCAGCGGCTCGTTCAGACGGACGTGAGGGTGAGATCCGGATAGGTCTGGGATCATGCTGTGTGGCCAGTGGAAGTGAAGAGGTCAAAAAATCATTGGAGAAAGCCGTCGCCTCCAATGGATTGAATGTTAACATGAAAAAAGTTGGTTGTGTTGGGATGTGTCACCAGGTACCGCTTCTGGAGATGATCCCCAGTGGTAAGGAACCGGTCTTATATGCTCACGTCAAACCCGGTGATGTAAATGCAATAATCAAAAAGCATTTTAAACCCCGGGGATTCTGGGACCGCTTGAAATCTTCTTTATTTGAACTGGCGGAAGATATTCAGACTGATCATAATTGGGATGGTGTAGAACGTTTTGAACTTAATGTCAGGGAAAAACAGGTTTCTTCTTTTCTTGGCAGACAGGTTCCCATAGCCACAGAACACCGCGGCGTGCTGGATCCACTTGACATAGAAGAGTATCAGCAAAGTGGAGGATTCAGGGCCATGAAGATCTGTCTGAACGAACTGGATCCCGGTGAAGTAGTTAAGCGTATCATCGAGAGTGGGATAAGGGGCCGCGGAGGCGGCGGATTCAGCACGGGTGAAAAATGGCGGATCGTTAGGGAACAGGTCAGTGAAAGGAAGTTTATCATCTGTAATGGCGATGAAGGCGATCCCGGTGCTTTCATGGATAGAATGATACTGGAATCATATCCTTACAGGGTAATTGAAGGTATGCTGATAGGTGCCTATGCGACAGGAGCCACAGAGGGATATTTCTACATCAGGGCTGAATATCCACTGGCAGTACAGAGGATCAGGGAGGCGCTCAAAATAAGCCGGGAAAGAGGATATTTGGGTAAGAATATCCTTGGAACGAAATTTTCCTTTGACATAACAATATTTGAAGGTGCTGGTGCATTTATATGCGGTGAGGAAACGGCACTTATCGCTTCCATTGAAGGGAATCGTGGTTTTCCCAAATTAAGGCCACCGTTCCCTGCAGAAAAGGGTCTATGGGGTAGCCCAACACTGGTAAATAATACGGAAACCTTTGCCCAGATAGCTTATATCATAAAGAACGGAGTGTTTGAATTTACAAATCACGGTACACAGCTATCTAAGGGTACTAAAGTCTTTGCCCTGGCAGGTAAAGTAAACAGAGGAGGACTGATAGAGGTACCTATGGGTATAACGATCCGTGAAATTGTTGAAGATATCGGTGGTGGTGTAGCAGGGGACAGGGAACTTAAAGCAGTTCAGATAGGAGGGCCCTCAGGTGGTTGTATTCCGCATTGGTTGATGGATACACCGGTGGACTTTGAATCTCTTGAAGAAGTGGGTGCCATGATGGGCTCCGGAGGTCTTGTAGTCCTGGATGATACGGATTGTATGGTCGACATCGCCAGGTATTTCCTTTCCTTTACCCAAAGTGAATCCTGCGGTAAATGTACTTTCTGCCGGGTTGGGACTAAAAGGATGCTTGACATTTTAAATAAAATATGCACAGGAAAAGGCTCACCAAAAGATATAGAAGAACTTGAGAATTTATCAGGTTGGACAAAAAAAGGCAGCCTGTGCGGATTGGGTAAAACTGCACCGAATCCTGTATTATCGACTTTAAGATACTTCAGGGATGAATATGAGGCACATATACATGGGAAATGTCCTACCGGCAAATGCAGGGATCTGGTAAAATACAATATCGAGGAAACCTGTATAGGATGTACAAAGTGTGCACAGAACTGTCCAGTTGATGCAATCGCCTTTACTCCTTATGAAGTACATAGCATCGATCAGGAAAAATGTATAAAATGTGATGGTTGCCGGCAGGTATGTCCGGAGGACTGTGTAACGGTATCATAATTGATAATGATCAGTATTAATTTAAACGGAAAGAAAATTGAGGTGCCTTCCAAAACTACGGTTCTGGAGGTTTCCAGGGCTGAAGGACTGGATATCCCAACCATGTGTCACCTTAAAGGACATGATCATTTTCCGTCTTGTATGGTTTGTGTAGTAAAAGAGAGTAAGAAGGGAAAGTTAATACCCTCATGTACTACCCTGGTTCAGGAAGGTATGGAGATCATTACCGATGATGAGGAAGTTTTCGAAGCCCGCAAAACGGGCCTCGAACTATTGCTGAGTGATCATGTGGGGGATTGCGAAGCGCCCTGTCAGACAAACTGTCCTGCTTATATGGATATTCCATTAATGAACAGGTTGCTTGCTGAAGGGAAACCGCAGGAAGCCCTGTTGGTGGTAAAAAGAGATATAGCTCTGCCTGCAGTGCTGGGAAGGATATGCCCCGCTCCCTGTGAAAGGGCCTGCCATCGCAGGTCCGTTGATTCACCGGTTTCCATCTGTAAACTCAAGCAGTATGCAGCCGATCATGATCTTGATCAGCAGGAACAATTTTTGCCTGATATCGCTGGATCAAATGGTAAGAAGATAGCCATCATCGGAACAGGCCCCGCGGGTTTATCAGCCGCGTACTTTTTGCTGCAAAAAGGATACACTTGCGAGCTCTTTGATAAAAACCCGGTACCGGGTGGAGCCCTTCGATATGCCATTCCGAATAAAAAGCTTCCCAAAGATGTATTGGATAAAGAGATTGAAGTTATTGCCAGGATGGGGGCAGTTTTTAATATGAATGAGGAAATTGGAAAACAGGATCTGGCAGCTTTGAAAATGAATTTTGATGCTGTGGTAATCGCTACGGGGGAGGATAATGCTGTTTTTACCGGGCTGGATAAAAGATCAAATGCATTTGTTACGGATAGAAATACCCATCAGACCAAAGAACCGGAGGTTTTTGCTATCGGGAGCGCTGTTAAACCGGGTCGTGTGGCTATTCGGGCTGTAGCTCATGGTAAACAAGTTGCCCTGTCCGTAGACCAGTATTTGAATAATAAGCCGGTTATGGGTGAAAAGAGGATTTTTAATTCCAGGTTTGGCAGGTTATTGGATGGTGAATTGATGGAATATATGCTTGAGGCTGATCCTGTAAAACGGCATGAAACAGAGGGCGAAGAAGGATTCAGCTATGCAGAAATGCAGAAAGAAGCTGCAAGATGTATGCATTGCGATTGCCGGAAGCAGCATAATTGTAAATTGAGGGATTATTCTGATGAATATGGTGCTTTACAAAAAAGATTTTTCCCAAGAGAAAGAAAAAGCGTCAGGAAGATCTTCAAGCATGAACCGATTGTGTATGAACCAGAAAAATGTATAAAATGCGGTATATGTGTGCGCATTACCTCAGAGCATAAAGAAAAACTCGGACTTACCTTTATTGGCAAGGGATTTGATGTAGAAGTAGCAGTCCCATTTGATAATGAAACGGTAAATGCTCTTGAAAAAACTGCCATACTATGCGCCGACAACTGCCCGACAGGAGCTTTAGCAAAAAAATGATGAGACTCTATAAAACTATATTCTTGTACCTTATTACGCTGCTCATCAGCAGCTTCGAATTATCAGGACAACAAAACAACCAATGGGAAATTTTCAGGGGGGATCCTTCTCTTTCAGGGTACACCAAGGCTCGAATACCGGATAATCCCGAATTACTCTGGAACTTTCAGACGGATGATGCGATTACAGCTGCCCCTATCATTGCAGACGGGAAGATCTTTGCAGGGAATTCTGAAGGCATCTTATTTGCCCTGGATATGAATGGCAACCTGCTTTGGCAGTTTGAAACGGACAATACTATTGAAGCACCCGTTCTGTATTATGATGGTATCGTTTATTGCGGAAACCTGAGCGGTTATTTATATGCTCTGAACGCGGATAGCGGAAACCTCCTGTGGAAGTATGAAACAGATAACCAGATCTCGGGATCACCCAATCATTTTCAGTATAAAAACAGACACTACATTGTGATAGGCAGTTATGATTTCTACCTTCATTGTATTGATGCAAAGATCGGACAGGCGGTTTGGAAATATGAATCAGATAATTTTGTAAATGGTGCTGCTGCTATCGGTGATGAGGTTGCGCTATTTGGAGGATGTGATGGTTATTTGCATATGGTCGATCTTGGAACGGGTGAGAAGAAAAACAAGATCGAAGTAGCTACCTATGTTGCAGGATCTGTGGCTGTATCTGACAATCTTGTGTATACTGGAGACTATGATGGACAGTTTACCTGTATTGACATCGATAAAGGACAGATCTTATGGAAATGGCAGAATCCGGATAACAGCCTGCCCTTCCTTGGTTCTCCGTCTATATATAAGGATAAGGTCGTAATCGGTGGCGAGGATAAAAGACTGTATTGTTTCAATGGGACTGATGGTAAGTTATTATGGTCATATAATGCCGGGGGAAGAATAGATGCCTCTCCGGTAATCATCCGTGATCAGGTGCTTACCGCTACAATGGATGGAATGCTTTATCTTATTAACCTGGATGACGGGAAGGAAATGTGGTCCTATGAAATAGGCAGCGCCATTACCCACAATCCGGCTGTAATTAATGGCTATCTTGTGCTTGGCGCCAGGGATGGGAATATTTACTGCCTGGGAAAATGATTTCTGGATGACTCCCTTTATAGATTCATGAAATTGGTTTAATTTTAATGAATATCTTAAGAAGAACACATTAAAAAAATGCAGGTAATTCATATTGTACCAGGAACAGGGGGTAGTTTTTATTGCGGAAATTGTCTCCGGGACAGTACCTACGTCCAGGCTTTGAGAAAGGAAGGAATCGATGCCCTGAAAATCCCAATGTATTTGCCAATCTTTTCTGATGAACATGACCTTTCCGATATCCCTGTATTTTATGGTGCTATAAGTCTGTACCTTAAACACAAATATCCGATACTTCGTAAAGCACCTGCATGGTTTGACCGAATACTGAACTCCGGATTGGCGCTTAAATTTGCAGCAAAAATGTCTGGTTCAACACGGGCCAAAGGACTGGAAGACATGACTATCTCCATGCTGCTTGGCGAACAGGGCGGACAAAAGGAAGAACTGGACAAGATGGTCGACTGGATAGCTGAACACTGTGAGGCCGATATTATACATTTGTCCAATGCATTGCTGATCGGGCTGGCCAGGAAATTTCAGGAAAAACTGGATGTGCTCGTCGTATGTTCCCTCCAGGATGAAGATGTTTGGGTGAATGCCATGGACGATCATTTTCGTAAGAAAACATGGGGCCTGATGAGTGAAAGGTCTGAAGATGTGGATGCTTTTTTTGCCGTTAGTGATTTCTATGCCGGGGTAATGAAAGAGCAGATGAAAATCCCTTCTTCAAAATTGTTTACCTCCTATATAAGTGTGGATCCTGATGACTATGCTTATATCAACAGTTCAGAAAAGGAATTTACAATTGGATATATATCACGGATGTGTGAGGAAAATGGGCTTGAAGTGCTGGTGGATGCTTTTATACTCTTCAAAAAGAATCCTGGTAAAGAAAAAGTAAAGTTGATTTTAACTGGTGGTTCCACTGGTGATGACCAGGCTTTCATGAAAATGATCAAAAACAAAATATCAGAAGCCGGATTATCTGAGGAGGTGGTTTTTCATAAAGATTTTGAGAATGAAGGGCGACAGGAGTTTTTCAGTAAAGTCTCCCTTATTTCCGTTCCTGTACTTGAAGGAGAAGCTTTTGGTATGTACCTGCTTGAGGCGATGGCTTCCGGTGTTGCGGTAGTACAACCGGCATTGGGGGCTTTCCCTGAAATAGTAGGCTTATCTGAAGGGGGTGTAATTTATCAACCCAATATACCCGGGGAACTTGCAAAGGCCCTGGATGACCTACACATGAATCAGGATAAATTATCCGCTCTGAGCAAAAAAGCAAGGGATGGGATAATCCGGCATTTCAGTATTCACGACCAGGCATCCAGAATGATGAAGTTCTATAAGCAGGTGAAAACAAATAAAAAGCAATAATATGCTACTTAGTGTTAAGGATATCCGAAAAACCTTTAAATCTGAAGGTGCTGCTGAACCCAGGATTGTTCTGGATGGTGTAGACCTCGATTTAAAGAAAGGAGAAGCCATATCTATCCTGGGTCCAAGCGGATCAGGGAAGTCCACATTAATGAATATCATAGGCGCACTGGATAAACCTGATCAGGGAGAAGTCATTTTTAATGGGCAATCATTGGGTTCTAAAACAGAAGCCGAATTAACTTCCTTTCGCAACAGGGAAATAGGTTTTGTTTTTCAAATGCATCATCTTCTGCCACAATGTAGTGTGTTAGAGAACGTCCTTATCCCTGCAGTTCCTGTAAAGGATGATGAATTTAAGAGATCTCGATTACAGTTTGCTGAAGATCTTCTTAAAACCACGGGTCTCTGGGAACACAAAGATCAGAAACCCGGTGTATTGTCAGGAGGAGAATGTCAGCGGGTGGCATTGGTGAGGGCAATGATCAATCAACCTAAATTAATACTGGCGGACGAGCCTACAGGCTCCTTGGATGAGGATAATGCTATGGCGGTGATCTCATTGTTGCTGGATTTGAATAAAAAGTTCGATACTTCCCTGATCGTAGTCACACATGCACAGGAAATAGGCGGCAAAATGGAAAAACAATACCATTTAAGGAATGGAAAATTAAATCTCAAAACCTGAAAAAGTGTTGAGCAAATTTAATATGATCCTGAGGTCCCTGATTCACTACTGGAGGGCCAATCTTACCATTATTCTCGGGGTAGCCATAAGTGCTATGGTTCTGACCGGGACGCTTATTGTTGGTGATTCTGTCGATCATAGTCTTGCGATGACCGCAGAGCTGCGCCTCGGGAATATTGGGTATTCTTTTTCCGGGATAGACCGGTATTTCAGGAAAGATCTGGCCGAAAATATTAAGGATGGCCTGAATATACCTGTTGCCTCGATGATACAGGTAAAAGGGATTGCTTCAGCACAAGGTGGAAGTTTAAAGGTCAATAACATCGATGTTCAAGGTATCGATGAAAATTTCCTGGATATGGTCCCGGGAGATCAGTTGGAGGAGATCCCTGGCAGAAATGAAGCATTCATCAGCCGGAACCTGGCCGACAGATTGGAACTAAAAATTGATGATTCTTTTTTACTGCGCGTTGATAAAGTAAGTTTGATCCCGAAAAACGCTCCGTTTATTTCTGATGATGAGAACCAGGTGTCCCTGCGCCTGACTGTTAGAAAAATCCTCGAAAAGGAGAACCTGGGGAGATTCAACCTGAAAACGTCACAAACGGCACCCTTCAATGTATTCCTTTCTTTAGAATACCTTAATGACAGAATGGAGACGGAAGGTAAAGCGAACCGGCTGTTGATCAGTGATGAAGCCGGATCAAATGACGACCAACTTTTATCGGTCATTTCAGCAAACTGGCGACCAGAGGATTCAGGATTGAAAATAAGTCTGACTGAAGACACAATGGAGTGGAGTATTGAGTCGGATCGTGTTTTTATTGATTCTGTGATAGTCAGTGCATTATACGAATTTGAGGAAAACCCTGCTTTATACTTAACCTATCTGGCCAATTCCATTGAAAAGGATGACAGGGCAACACCATATTCCTTCGTTTCGGCTGGCCCCTTCTATCAGAATGTCGGAACGAATTCAAATGATATAATCATTAATTCCTGGCTGGCTGAAGATCTTGGTGCAAGCGCGGGAGATAGTGTATTAATGAAATATTATTCCATTGGACCACTAAGACAACTGGTCGAAAACGAAAAATGGTTTATAGTCCAAAAAATTGTTCCATTGGCTGGTCAGTATGCTGACAGGGCGCTTATGCCCACCCTTCCGGGATTATCTGATGCAGGGAGTTGCAGGGATTGGGAAGCAGGCATCCCTATTGATCTCGAGAAGATACGTGACAAGGATGAGGATTATTGGGACATCTGGAAAGGAACGCCGAAAGCGTTTGTACCCTATTCCCAGGGAAAAGAAATATGGGAGAATCGTTTTGGTGCATGTACCTTGATCAGACTGAATGCTGCAGACTACACAAAAAGCCAGATTTCAGAAAATATTCTGAAACACCATGGGCCTGCAGATCTGGGATTTCAGCTAAGAAATTTGAAGAAAATAGGATTGGAAGCCGCCAGTGGCGGGGTTGATTTTTCAGAGTTGTTTTTTGGAATGAGTTTTTTCCTTCTTATAGCCAGTTTAACCCTGCTGGCACTTTTATTCAATATACATCTTGAAAACAGGATGTCTCAATACGGAACCCTGAAAGCCCTGGGTTATTCAAATCGCCTGGTTCAGAAACTGATCCTGGCTGAAACTGCTATTGTGGTTTTTTTAGGGGTCTTATTGGGCAGTATATTGGCAATAGGGTATAATCGCCTGATATTCAAAGCCCTGAACTCAGTATGGTCTGCTATAGTACGTACTTCAGTCCTGGCTGAGGATATTCGTTATGGCACTATTCTTTTGGGTATTTTGATAAGCTTTCTGCTAGTTTTCATTACCGTATTCTTTAATATCAGGAGAAAGCTCAGGAATGAGACTGTCCGGTTGCAAAGAGGGCAGGATAAAAGACGGGGTAAATATTTTACCAGGATTATGAAGGGATCAGCATGGATAGGCCTTATTGTTTCCTGTGCTCTGATAGTCTGGGAGTTTTTGACTTCAAGTGGCCTGAATGCCGGAATATTCTTTTTATCCGGCGGACTTTTACTCATTTCTTTTATTTTGTTTTCCGGGGGCATTATCTTTAAAGAAGATAAGGGTTTGAATATTGAACTTTCAATGCCTGAATTAGCCTGGAGGAATCTTCAAAGAAACAGGGCAAGAAGTCTTCGGATCATAATCCTTTTCGCCCTTGGGACTTTTGTGATCGTATCAACTGGTCTGAACCGAAAAGATCTGTATTCTGATGCAATGAATAAATCAAGTGGGACAGGAGGATTCCTGTTTTATGGTGAAACCACCATGCCTGTCTTACATGATTTGAATAATCCTTCTGTTAAAGCTGATCTTGACATTATTGATGAAATAGATTTTGTTCAGATGAGGAAAAGCGAAGGTGATGATGCAAGCTGCCTGAATCTGAACCGGATATCTCAACCCCGGATCCTGGGTGTCCCTCCTGATCAATTAATTGGAAGATTCTCTTTTATTAAAGAATTGGAGGATTATGATGAAAAAGGGAACTGGCAGGCATTAAAGCGTAAATTACCAGGGGGTGTGGTTCCTGGCATTGCTGACCAGACGGTAATTCAATGGGGACTTGGAATGAAAGTAGGCGATACACTGGTCTATACAGATGAGTATGGAAATGAAATGCCGGTAAAACTTATTGCCGGATTGGCAAATTCAATTTTCCAGGGAAATATACTGATCGATGAGGATATATTCCTGGAACATTTTCCATCAAGCAGCGGGATCCATGTTTTCCTTTTAGATGCAGATATGGCAAACAGGGAGGATCTTGAATCCGAAATAATGCGATCCTTTCGTAATACAGGCCTTGATTTAGTGTATACTGCAGATCGCCTGGCTGAGTTCAACTCTGTTGAAAATACATATTTGTCAATATTTCTTTTACTTGGGGGATTGGGAATGATACTTGGAACCGTAGGTTTGGGCCTTTCACTGGTTCGCAATATCCAGGATCGTTTACAGGAGTTGGGAATTCTCCGAGCTGTGGGCTTTGGGAAAAACACGATATTGAAAATGCTGACACGGGAGCATATTATCCTGCTGGGATTTGGTACTTTAATTGGTACGGCCGGCGCTTTTGTAGCGACCATCCCATCTATATTTTCAGAGTTTATAGAAGCCTCATGGCAAACAGCTTTGATCATCGTCAGTCTGATCATAGTCAATGGTCTGATATGGATCTACCTGATTGGAAAGATCAGCCTGGGTAAAGATCTTGTGGGATCATTAAGAACAGAATAGGATAAGGGTAATGTTTAATTTTTCCCGACAGCAATAAGATAGCTTTGAGTTCTGAAAAAGATCATTTCATCCGTTATTGCAGGTGTGACCATACAAATATCATCGAGATGATGCTCTGATATGATATTAAATCCTTTTCCGGCTTGCAGAACATACACAGTACCATCATCTCCGGCTGCATATATCCGGTCATCTGCAGCCACCGGGGAAGCCGTAAAACTTTTATTCTTACCACCTAATTTCTCGTCGTATAATTCTTCTCCAGTCTGTGCATCAAAGCATAATATATTCCCATTCCAACGGAGGTTATATAAAAGTCCTTTATATAAAAGCATGGTCTGCATGTAGGATCCACGCCGCGGAATACTCCATGCAATAAAAGGATCAGATTCCATATTTAACTCACCTCTGGCTTCATTTTTTATGGCCAGAATAGGCGAAGAGGGTCCGTGAGCACTGTTATAATATACCAGTCCGTCACCAACAACGGGTGTAGGCACCTGGATGTCTCCGCCACCGGACATCCACCATAACTCATCTCCAGTTTCAAAATCATAGCCTCCCCGGTGTTTATATCCATTGACTGCGACACATGGCTTACCTTTATCGAAATAGATGTTTGGAGTACACCATCCAGGGTATTCGTCACGTAATTTTTTCCATAATTCCCTTCCGGAAGAAGCTTCATAGGCCGCAATAAAAGAATTTTCCATAACATCGCATTGTACAATTACTACACCATCATGTATTATCGGAGAGCTTGCAAATTCCCACTCGGCTGACTCAACCCGAAAAAAAACGGATCTTAAGAGGCCGAAATCTTTTTGCCATAGTAATGAGCCATCCATATCATAGCAGTAAATTCCTTCGGAACCAAAGAAGGCAACTACATGCTTTCCATCGGTAGCGACACTGCTGTTGGCGTGTGATGATTTCGGATGTCTCTTTTGCTCAGGTATACCTGTGCATGAGGTTCTTTCCCAGATGGTTTGCCCATCCTGTTTGTTGATACAGATCACCTTCCATTCATGCTCAGAATCATCATTAACTGATCCGATATCACCATAAATACCAGTTTTCAGTCCCTCGGAATCTTTTTCACTGATGGCTGTCGTAATAAACAATTTATTTCCCCATATTACCGGACTGGATAATCCCAGGCCTGATATCTCCTTTTTCCATCTGATATTCTCATTTTGAGGAACATCCCATGTTTCAGGCAAATTGGCATTATCAAGAGTACCATTTGAATAATAACCCCTGTATTGGGACCATTGTCGCTCCGGGGATATGTCCTCTATTGAAGAAAAACATAAAAGAAGAGGGAGCATTAAAAGCATTGGAAGATAATATCTGACAGGCATTTTTGAAAAATTTATGATTTAGAGAACATTACAAAAAATGATATTCTATTTCTGTTTTTACCGTATACAAATTATAAATATTTTTTGGTTTTCGAAATGTAAAAGTTCCATTTACGAATATAATCTGAAAACAAACTGGGTTGGATATACATCATGGGGGTGCCGTTGTTTATAATAAGGCAGATATTTCGGGCATTTGATTTTTTTTATTAAATTGAATATATAAATAAAATCCGACCGTCGTGATTTACAGAGCGTCAATATTGGCGATATTTTTTCTGTTCATAGTGTCTGTTACAAATACTCAAACTTCCGCAGACAAGCCCGATCCTGATGAAATACTGGTTCTACGTGGTCCTTATCTTCAATCTGGAACCAGTTCAGGTATGATCATAAAATGGAAAACCAGTAAGCCCGTGTCAAGCAGGGTACTTTACGGAACACATTCCAAAAACCTCAATAAAATTATTGAGGATAGTGCAAAGGTTGTTGATCACGAGATCAGGATCGATGGGTTGAAGGCGCATACGAAGTATTATTATGCAGTGGGAACTGAGGATAGGATGCTGATTGAGGATGACCCAACCTATTATTTCATAACCTCACCGGAACAGGACTTCGAAAAAGTGATTCATATCTGGGCCATTGGAGATCCTGGCACGGGTGACAGGGAACCAGAAAATGTGAAAGATGCCTATATGAAGTACAGACGAGGACATCATACAGATGTCTGGCTTATGCTCGGGGATATCGCATATTACTTTGGAAAAGATGAGGAATTCCAGAAAAGCTTATTTGGGGATGTCTATAAATATATGATGAGAAACACCGTGATCTGGCCGACTCCCGGAAACCATGACATGAGAAGTGCAGATTCTCAGACTGAAACAGGACCATATTATGAAGTGTTTTCAGTTCCGACTAGGGGGGAAGCAGGGGGAGAACCATCAGGGACTGAAGCTTATTATTCTTTCAACTATGGGGATGTTCATTTTATTTCTATGGATTCCGAAGATACCCCCAGGCAAAACTTCGGGGATATGGCAAAGTGGCTTGAGAGGGACCTGCAAATGGATGATCATAAATGGAAAATCGTATTCTTTCATCATCCACCGTATACAAAAGGAACACATAATTCAGATATGGACCTGGACAGCAAGGGAAGAATGAAGGAAATGCGGGAAAACTTCCTGCCCATACTCGAAGGTTACGGAGTTGACCTTGTATTGAGTGGACATAGCCATATATATGAAAGATCCTACCTTATAAAAGGACACTACGGCTATTCTGACGATTTTGATCCGGATACAATGATTCTGCAGTACGATAATGAAAAAAAGAAGAATAAATCAGCCTTTTTTAAGAAGGAAGATAATTATGGCACGGTTTATATAGTATGTGGAGTTTCAGGAAGCCGGCCAGCTGTAGGCACCTGCGATCATCCTGCAATGGCTGTCTGCAAGGGGCATTACCATGGATCAGTGTCTATTGAGATCAGGGATAACCTATTGCTGGGTGTTTTTGTTGATCAATCCGGGAAAACTAAAGATAGTTTCACAATAACTAAGGAATTCAGCAAGCCTTCAAATTAAATCAGCGCTCTGTTACACCTCATTTAAAAAATATTCAATATATTAAGACCCATAAAGACCATTTAATTGATTAGTTAGAGACACAGCTTTTCGGGGATATGTTGTTTAATAGTATCAGTTCAATATTATTTTATTTTTCACTCCTTTTTAATAATGGACCTGTTGACCAGGAGGTCATTGAACGGCTTTTTAATTATTCCTTGTCCCTGCCACAGGAGAAAATATATCTTCATACCGACAAGTCAAGTTATTTCCCTGGTGAGGACTTGTGGTATAAGGCATATTTGATGATGGGGCCAAATCATGTGCCGGACAGTATTACTGAGGTTTTATATGTGGAATTGATAAACGGTCAGGGGATAGTTTTAAACCGTCAATCTGTGCATATGCAAGCCGGGCTTGGATGGGGAGATTTTAAAATTCCTGCCCAAAGTAGTCCCGGTAAATATATCCTGAAAGCCTATACCAGGTATATGATGAATTTTGATCCTGCTTTTTTTTATAGAAAACCAATACGTGTTATCTCTAACAATCAGGATCTGGCAGATGGATCTGATAATATAATAATGGCTAATGATACAACAGGGATTACAACTTCTAAATCCATAAAGTTGGAATTCTTTCCTGAGGGAGGGAACCTTGTTGCCGGAATTCAGAATTTTATAGCTTTTAAGAGTACAATTGAAGGTAAAAAAGGACTTCAAACAAATGGAGTTATAAAAAATGAAGATGGAGATGAAGTGCTTGAGTTTAAGACCAAAAAATTCGGGATGGGATTGTTTACTTTTACTCCGGAGCATGGTGAGCGGTATTTTGCACATTTTAATAATGAAGATAGGGCGTATGTTGTCGAACTCCCCGAGGCCCTGGAGAAGGGTTATGCAATGCATATAAAGCTTAGTGGTGATAAATTATATCTATGGGTTCGGAATAATATGGGCATAAAAATGGATAATTCTTTTGTTATAGGTCAGTTCAGAGGATTCCCGTTCATAACGATTAATGCTGAACCCGACCATGACTTTATCTATTCAGTGTTTAATATTAAAGACATACCTAATGGTATAATTCAGTTTACCTTTTTTGATGCACAGGGAATACCACATTGTGAGAGGCTGGTGTATTCTGAAAATGAGAATGATATGGTTAACTTTTCGGTGGAAACTTCAAAAGAAAGATATAGACGCCGTGAAAAAATAGAATTCAACCTACATTGTGAAGATCCGGACGGGGCATATCCCCTGACAAATATTTCAGTTTCAGTGGTAAATGATTCAATTTTTTCAAAAAACAGGAATAATGGAGATATAGCGAGCTATTTTAATCTGGAATCAGACCTCCGAGGATACGTAGAAAATCCGGGATACTATTTTAATTCTGCCAATAGTGACCGGTTTGAGTTGCTGGATAATTTAATGTTAACCCATGGTTGGAGAAGATTTATATGGAAAGAGGTTCTGGAGGACGAAATGGTAGAACTCCAATACCATCCTGAATTTGGGTTTGATTTTGAGGGAAAAGTCTATGAAAATTTAAAGCTTAACAAACCTGCTGTAGGGAAGGTAAGACTTTTTATTTATGAAGGCCAGTTTTACTTCAACGAAATTGAAACAGATGAGAATGGGTACTTTCAGTTTAATGGGATTGATATTTATGATACTACCCAGGTTGTTATGCAAGCCTGGGAGGACTCTGGAGAGAAAGGCAAAAAGAGAAAAAAGAAATCTGATGAATTGCGTAATAAACTGGCTATAAAACTTGAACCTAAACCCTACGCTCCCTTAGATCCTGCCTTCTGGCCTGAACTTCCGGGCAATGAAAGTATTGATTATGAGGATTATTATGAATTAAATGAATTGATTTATACTATTGACTCATCCTTTGAAGGTAAAACCATAATTTTAAATGAGATTTTAGTAGAAGACGAGAGAATTGATATGGACGATCCTTTTTACAGGCCTGGTAAACTGCATGGACAGCCGGTAAGAAGAATTGTGATGGATTCAATTCCTGTGTCAGAACAGGGATTGTTGTTTTTTGATTTAGTCCAGAAGTACTATCGGAATGTTACATACCGGGGCTCTCCTCCTGATGTAGAAGTTATTATCAGGGGTCAGAGAAGCCTGCTTGGCAGTAGTAACGCCCTGATAATCCTGGATGGAGTAGAGGTGACCAGTGATTTTATGTATTTTTTCCCAACATCTGAAATTGATTTTATTGATGTTTTATCATCAGTAGGTGCTTCGATATATGGATCAGGTTCGATGGGTGGGGCTATAGTAGCCTTCACACGGGAGAGGCAACCTGTTTATGCCACGGAAGAACCAGACTGGGTGCGTAATTTTAAGTTCCCGGGATATTACAGGGGCAGAGAATTTTATACACCCGATTACGGTACGCCTGAAGAAAAGCATATAAAACCGGACTTTCGAAGAACTCTATACTGGAATCCTTCCCTTACAACAGACAATCTGGGCAATATAGATTTTTCATTCTATTCATCAGATGAACGGGCAAAATACAGGGTGGAGATAGAAGGCATGACCTACGATGGAATTCCAATCACAAAGGAATATTATTTTTCTGTTGAATAATTGCGGTCCTGTCCTGTCACATCCAATCAAATTATATTCAATAATTTCAAATACTCATAAATCACCATAACTTTATGGGTGAAACGTAGGTTTTTTGGTCTTCATTCTAAACTCATATTTTATGAAACCGAATTTTTTATTATTTCTATTGGTGATCCTTTTAGTGATAAGCTGCACATCATCTGATATTATAATTATTGAAAAGGACACATCTGATTACTCGATATTTATTCCCACTGATGCCGACAGCCTGGAAAGGAAGGCGGCTGAAGAATTACAGTATTATCTGAAAAAGATTAGTAATGTTGAGGTTTCAATACATGATAAAGATATCGATGATGCTGGTCCTGGTATTTACATAGGAAATTTTGAGCACAGCTTGGTTGATGATTTAAAACCTGAGGAGATTATGATCACAGTTTCCGAGGATGACCTTAAGATTTATGGAGGCAATTCGAAATCAACCTTGTATGCAGTTTATACCTTTATTGAAAATTATCTGGGATGCAGGTTCTATTCGCCTCAAGTAGAAGTTGTGCCTGTGATGGATATAGTATCAATTCCTGCTGGCCTGGAATATAGATATACTCCACCTATTACAACACGGACAGTTCATTCAAAATTGTATTATGAAAACCATGATTTTGCAGACAAAAGAAAAACCACCTATGAAGCCTTCCCACGGTACTTGCCGGATGCCAGGGTGCATACTTTTCACCGTTTCATGCCCGCAGATGAATATTATACCTCGCATCCGGAGTATTATGCACTCAGGAACGGAAGAAGGATCACGACTCAGCTCTGTCTAACTAATCCCGATGTTTTAAGAATAGTGATAAAAAAAGTAGGGGAGATGCTTGCCGAATTTCCGGATGCCGAGGTAATCTCGGTAAGCCAGGATGACAATCAGCAGTATTGTGAATGTGATAATTGCCGGGAAATCGATGAAAGAGAAGGTTCACCATCTGGCACCATGATCGATTTTGTGAATAAGGTTGCTGAACAATTTCCCGATAAAATGATCTCTACCCTGGCCTATCAATATACCCGAAAAGCGCCGATGAATATTAAGCCAGCTGAAAACGTGCTTATTACATTGTGTTCGATCGAATGTGACCGAAGTGCCCCAATAGATGAAAAATGTACAGATTTTGCGGAGGACCTTGTTGCCTGGGGTAAGCTGACGGATAACATCAGGATCTGGGATTATACGACGCAGTTTACCAATTTTCTTGCCCCCTTTCCAAATATTTATACCCTGCAACCCAATATTCAATTGTTTAGAGATAATAATGCAAAGTGGATTTTTGAACAACATAGTCATAATCCAAGCGAATTGTTTGAATTGAGGTCCTATCTTACGGCCAAATTGCTTTGGGATCCGGATGTAGACCAGGATTCGATAATCACTGATTTTCTGAATGGGTATTACGAAGAAGCTGCCCCTTTCGTGCAGAATTATATAACCACTGTGCATGGAGAACTGGAGAAAGATCCTGAATTCTTCCTGTTTTTGTATGGTGATCCTGCTCAGGGATTTAAGTCTTTCCTAAAGCCGGAATTACTGCAACAATATGATGCCTGGTATGATGAAGCAACTGAGGCTGTTTCAGAAAAGCCGGAAGTGATTAAAAGAGTGAACCGGGCCCGCTTGAGTGTCGATTATGCTATCCTCGAGGCAGCGAGATTGAATGATCGCGATTCGTACAGCCTTGTTGCCACCAATGATGATGGTAGTAAAAGAGTTTCACCTGATCTGGATGAAAGACTGAACCGGTTTATGAGGACCTGTGAGGAAAGCAATATCACGTTAATGAATGAAATGAGGTATAGTGTTGAAGAATACCTGGATTTTTATGAGTATACAATGGCCAGGGCAAAAGAAGAAAACATTGCCATTGGGAAGGAGGTCCGGCTTCTTCAAAAACCAAAAAAATATGCTAATGAGGATCCACAAACGTTGACTGACGGGGCTTTTGGTGGCGCAAATTTTTATGCCAACTGGCTGGGTTTTGAAGGAAATGACATGGAAGCGGTCATTGATCTTGGCGAAGTAAGCAGCCTGAGCCATCTATCATGTGATTTCCTTCAGGTGGTCAATCATATTGTGTTTTTCCCAGTGGATGTCACGTATTATTATTCAATGGATGGAGAGCAGTTTTATGAATTGGGAAGTGCTATTAATAAAAGACCCCTATCAAAACAAAGCAAGATCAACGACATACAAAGCTTTTCTATCGATTTTGATCCGGTACAGGCCAGGTATATCAGGATTTTAGGTAATAATATGGAAGTGGCGCCGGATTGGCATCATGGAGCCGGTTTATCGTGTTGGATATTTGCCGATGAAATAACAGTGCGGTAGATTTTATGGTTAATTGATCTATGCCGGTTCAATTATAGAAACCTGTTTATGAACCGGTGGAACCGCATAAGAAAATAAGCACGATTAACTGCGAATACGAGCTTTGGATGAAAATTCATATTTCTGATATTTCCCAGACTTGACAAATAATGAACGTGGTCTCCCACAGATACTGGGCATCCACGGGCTCTTAAATAATTTTTATTTCTGTTAAAAAGTACATTTTTAAGGGCTAAAAATGTCTTTTTTATCATGTCGTTGGATTTTGTGTGCCGCTCATTAACCAGATGTGTGGATTTATATTTGCTTTCAATTTTGACATGAGTGCCATTTATTTTACCATTAAAGCTTGCACAATCCCCTGCAAAAAGCACTTTTTCTCCTTTTTTAAGGTTCAGGTCTCCCGAAACATCTCCTACAACATAGCGGATATCGCGAATGTCATTCAGGATCTCTGGTTGGGATGTTTTATAGATATGAATGGCCTCTTGAAGGGCCCCCGGACATCCTCCCCAGCAATAATCCCTCGAGTGTTTTTCCGGGAAAGTCCCAACGGTGCAGCTCAAATTTCCTTTATTATTGAAATAGCTGTCGACTTTTTCAAGACAAAACTGAAAATCCTTGTTTTTATGTTGAAGTTCCTCCAGCGGATAATCTCCGCCCACTTCAATTTGACTTAGATCCATGGGGCCGTATCCTCGTTCAGCAGTGTGTTTTAAATGTAAAACGGAAGAAGGTTCTATATTGACCATATGACAACCTACTGTATCAACAGCACATGAGTTGGTACCCATGATGATAACTCCCATCGGAAATGGATCCGGTGTCAGCATCATTTTTTCCCCGGCTATAATAGCATCCACAGCGATAAACTTGGATTGAACCACTTCCTGGAGATCAGCGATCTTGTGTTCGAGGAACTGGTTATGATCTACCAGTCGATGCCTGTCATCCTGTATTCCGATATAATTTTTCAGGCTGAGGGTCATGCGGGTCCAGGGATGTGCTTTGAATTTCGGGAGGTTTATTAGGAAATCAGTTTCAGTTACCGATTTCGGAATGAACACATTTTTCCGGATGGCTTTTTCATTTTGAAGTTTAAGCGGGATCTGCTTTTCTTCATCGAAGAAATAAGCTTTGACCTTATGTTTTTTAATTACCGGCAAATATCCAGCCTGTTTGAAATTATACCGGGTAGGAATGGTAATGCCAGATCTTTCGCCAACTGATAGTTCCTTTATTTCGGAGGATTTAGATTTAATGCCATCAATAACCCCGTCCAGGAATTCACTTCTTGTAAATGAATTGGGAAAGAAATCCTTATGGGCGATCACCACATTTGGTTTAAGCATGGTCTTACCATAAGGAGTTACTCCCATTTCCTGCATCCCTTCTTTTATAATTCCGGCGATCTTGTCGGGATCATATTTATCACATCTTCTAAGGAGTACTTTATATTTCCCGGCCATATTATTATAGGGATATTATGGTTAACAATATAGTTGAATTTAAGATTTAATCTATATGAAAAGCTTTAATTTTCTAATTATGGATTTGCGATTTAAATTGTTTTTTTTTCTATCTTTGCCCCTCGATCATAAAGCGCTTGCTTTAAATTTACTCAATACAGAGGGTTGGCGGAGTGGTCGAACGCGGCGGTCTTGAAAACCGTTGTCCTCTCGGGGACCGGGGGTTCGAATCCCTCACCCTCTGCAAGACAAAAGCCTGGCATAGAATGCCGGGCTTTTCTTTTTTAGTGCGTTGGAAGCTGGCTTCCATAAGCAGATAAAAAAGAAAAGGGCGACCTTGCGTAGCAAGACAGGCTTTTGTCTTAAGCTAC
>CBDUBA010000050.1:0-30448 GCA_965365275.1 uncultured Cyclobacteriaceae bacterium
ACTTTTAAGTGAGGAAAGATTCAGTGAGGCTCTAAAAAAATATGATCAGGTTTTCGAACTATATGAATTTGTTTTTTTAAGAGATTACCAGGTAGCTGCTCAGTTAGCCCTATACCTTGACGATAAAAACAAAGGATTTGATCTTTTAAGGAAAGGCATGGCGAGTGGTTGGGATTTAAAAGATATAAAGAAAAATGACTATCTGAAGCCATTTCGCGAGTATCCTGAGTGGGGTGCCATTGAGCAATCTTACAGCACTATTCACAGTCAATATGAAACCAGAATTGATTGGCAATTACGAGAGGAAGTGCGACTTATGTTCAAAAAGGATCAGAAAAAAGCTATGGGCGCCTTATTTAGAATAGGGAACAAAGCTCAGGAAAAATATGGAACAAAGAAGTTTGCTCCGCACAGCGAGAATCAGATGTTTGATCTTATCGATATATTGAATAAAGATGGTTATCCGGGAGAAAAAACAATAGGTAATGACTATTGGATGTCTACAATTATCAGTCACCATAATTCCATATCCAAGGAATATGCCAGGAAAGACACTCTCTATAATTTCATTAAGCCAAAATTATTCAGAGCTATTGAAAATGGGGAGATGTCACCTTATGAATATGCCTTAATAGATGATTGGCGAAAAGCCGTGATATCAGAAAGAACCGTGCCGGGATATGGATTTTTAATCACTCCGAAAAAATCTACCCTAATGGAAACCAATGAACTAAGGCAAAAAATAGGATTAAGATCTATAGAGCTACGTAATAAATTAGTTGAGGTGGAAAGAAAAACTGGTATGGATTTTTATTTGCCAGATTGGATCAAAGGTGAAATTAAAATTGAATAAAATAATCGGATGACTATAGGATATATGATCCATTGCCTAAGCACAACAGATCATAGGCAGGACTGTTAAAATGCGTACTGATCCAAGTTCCTTTGCATGACATTTACCCATTTACTATATTTAAGTGAACGATATTTTGAATTTAATCCGGCACACCAATTTACCAACGAACGGTTATAACTAATTCTAAAAATGAAATTATGAAAAGGATCGTAATGACTTATCTATTTATGTTTTTGATTTTTTTTACTAAGGCACAAGAGTTAAAGAACCCCACCTTCGAAGAAGTCATATCATTGAAATCAGCTTCTAATGCAATGATTTCACCAGATGGCAAACACGTAGTATTCGTATTGACATCCACTGACTGGAAAGAGAACAGGTATGATAGCGAACTATGGCTTTCAAAAGATGGAAATGAGCCATTCCAACTAACTAATAATATAAAAAACAGCAGTAGTAATCCAAGGTGGTCACCGGATGGGGCATGGATTTCATTTATTTCCGACCGGGACAATAAAAACCAGCTCCACGTAATTCGGGTAGCGGGCGGAGAAGCATTCCCGATCACAAATTCCGAAACCGGTATCTCAAATTATGAATGGTCCCCGGATGGCAGTCAGATTGCATTCACCCAATCTGAAGATAAATCAGATAGCGATGACAAAAGGGAAGAGAAATACGGAAGCTATGCTGTTGACGATGAGGAATACAGCCTACGCCAGCTTTATGTAATGGATTTTGATGCAGCTGAATTGAACCGCATGCCTAGTCCGCAACAATTGGAGGACTCCGTTTTCAAAGCCAGTCTGAAACCTACATTGTTGATGGATAGTGTTGATTTCACTATCGGGAATTTCAAATGGTCGCCGGACGGGAAAAAGATCGCATTCAATCACCAGCCTGATCCTTTGATCAATTCGTTCTTCAAGTCGGATATTTCCATCTATGATATTGACACAGAAAACCATAGTGTACTTGTAAGCAATCCCAGTTTTGACGGGTTTGTCGATTGGTCTCCTGATGGAAAGTCGATCTTATATTTCTCGAACCTTGATGACACTACTTCGAATTACTACCTCAATACCCGGGTATTCTGTATAGGAATAGATGGTGAAAATAACAAGGAACTCGCAACTGCCTTTGATGAGAACATTTCGCAGCTTCAATGGAATAGGAAAGGTATCTTTGGTGTCGCCTGGGAAAAAACAAAACGGATTATTGTGAAAATCGACCTTGAAAGTGGAAATGTAACTAAACTCTCAACGGGGCTGGACCGAATCTTCGGTATTTCCTTTTCAAAAGATGCGTCCCGATTAGCTTATATTGGCAACACAGATAATTCTCTCGGTGAGATCTTTATCAATGATACCGATCTGAAGTCTCCCACGCTACTAACCAATATGACGTCTCAGATCGGCGGATGGGCCTCCCTCGACAGTGAGGTCATCTCCTGGGAAAGTGAAGATGGTGCCGTCATCGAAGGAGTACTGCACAAACCAAAGGACTATGATCCTAACAGAAAATATCCATTGTTGGTGGCGATTCATGGTGGACCAACTGGCATCTCAACACCGGCACCTGTTTATTCCTATGTCTACCCGGCTATTCAATGGGTTAACAAAGGTGCCCTTATCCTCAGACCCAACTACAGGGGATCGGCAGGTTACGGTGAGGAATTCAGGTCACTAAATGTAAAAAACCTGGGCGTAGGCGATGCCTGGGATGTGCTGTCCGGTGTCAAATACCTGGAAGAACAGGGCCTTATTGACGGGGACAGTCTGGGATGCATGGGCTGGAGCCAGGGCGGATATATCTCAGCTTTTCTCACAACCAACTCTCAAAAGTTTAAAGCCATTTCAGTTGGTGCTGGGATATCCAACTGGATGACCTATTATGTGAATACCGATATCCATCCTTTTACCCGACAGTACCTGAAAGATACCCCCTGGTCAAATAAACAGATCTACGAACTGACGTCTCCGATGACGAATATAAACAATGCTTCAACCCCAACGCTGATCCAGCACGGTGAGTTTGATCGACGTGTACCTATTGCAAATGGATATGAACTGGTTCAAGGCCTGAGAGATGTGGGTGTTGAAACAGAGTTGATCGTGTACAAAGGTTTTGGTCACGGCATCTCCAAACCAAAAGAACGCCTGGCTGCCACATGGCATAACTGGCAATGGTTTGCAAAGTATATCTGGGGTGAAGAAATTGAACTTCCTGAAAATTAAATAAGTCAAAACAATTAATAGAGCATTGAAGTGCTCTTTAAAAGTACTTTTAAAGGTCATATGAAAATATATTATAGCGCTTAAAGTATACCTTTTACCGGATTATGTCTTACACACGAAAACTTGTCACCATTATGTTTACCGACATTGTTGGTTATACAAGTTTGATGCAAAGAAGCGAATCAGAAGCGATCAAACTAAGGGACCGTCACAGGGAGGTGTTTGAGGCGCTTCACCAATCTCATCGAGGCAATATAATCCAATATTTTGGAGATGGAACACTAAGTTATTTTGAGCGTACGGGGGATGCTGTCCGCTGTGCTATTGAAATTCAGAGGCAGCTGAAAAAAGATCCGGAAGTGCCCTTAAGGATAGGTATACACCTCGGAGATATCATATTGACTGATACAGATATCATTGGCGATGCCGTAAACATAGCTTCCAGGATTGAATCATTGGGAACCGCCGGTGCGGTGCTCGTTTCACAAAAGATAGTTGAGGAAATAAAAAGCCAGGATAATATTCCTAGTCAATTCCTGGGTGATTTTCATTTCAAGAATGACGCCCACCCACGTAGTATTTATGCGATCTCAGCACCCGGGATTCTTGTACCACAACCAAATCAACTTTCCGGAAAGCTTGAAAAAAAGGCTCGAAAGGAAGGTATTGAATCACTTGCTGTTTTACCCTTTGATAATAATACGGGAGAGGAACATCAGGACTTCATGGTTGCGGGTATTCATGATAACCTGATCACTGCCGTATCGCGTATCGGTTCGCTAAGGGTTATCTCAAAGACTTCAACCCTGATCTATAAAAATTCCAGGAAGACCATATCCGAAATTGCCAAGGAACTCCGCGTTGATGCGATTATAGAAGGCTCTGTATCAAAACGAGACAATAACATCCTGCTCAATATACAGTTACTTAGAGCTTTACCTGAAGAAGATCATATATGGGCGGAAGTTTATGATCGTCCAATGGAGGATATATTTTCTCTTTTAAATGAAATTACCCAGACCATCTCCGGAAAGATAGACCTGTTGCTTACACCAAAAGAATCTGAAAGATTGTCAAGCCATGACCAGGTCAATCCGGAAGCATATCAGGCTTACCTGAAAGGGATATTCCATGTGGAGAGACTATCGTATGAGTCATTAAAAATCAGTATGGACTATTTGCAAAAGGCGATATCCCTGGACCCATCGTTTGCACCTGCTTATTCCGGTATTGCACGATCCCTGATGTCACAGGTACAAATGGGATTTATGCCTCCCCCTGAAGCAATGCCCAAGATCTATCAAAACATTCATAAATCACTCAGCATTGATCCTGATTTTGCGGAAGCTCATTTTGCAAAGGGGGCTTTGCATGCCTGGGTTGAGTGGAACTGGGAACATAGTGAGGTCGAATTTTTATTGGCATTTGATATTGCCCCGAATTACTCAATTGGCCGTGCCTATTATGGGCATTTATTAATGCTTCAGAAACGTTTTGAGGAGGCTTTAGAAAACGTGAACAGAGCCCTGGAAATAGACCCCAATAGTGCATTGGTCCTGGCCTTGTCAGCAAAAGTATTTTATGGCGACGGTCAAATACAGCGCGGCCTGGAGCTGGCAAAGAGATCATTTCAAATCGATCCCGATAATATTTCTTTGCTAAGAAACATGGACATGTGCTATTATAGACTTGGAGATTACGATCAATCGATTGAAATTCAAAAAAGAATCCTGAAAAGAGAGACGGAATCGCTTAAAGCACTTGAGGCTGGTTATGTCGGCAAAGACTATAAACATGCCATGCTTGAACTTGCCCGTGCCAAGGAAAAGCTAAGTAATCAGCAGTTTATTCCTCCGGCCTGGGTGGCTATTGCATACAATAGAGCTGGGATGTATGAAGATGCTATTAGATGGTTGGAACGCGGGTTTCAAATGCATGACCAGGATATGCCCTATATATTCATCATGCATGAATTTGAACAGTTGAAGCAGGATGAACGATTTCAGAGGATTGCACAAAAAATAGGTGTTCCCTTATAATAATTGAAAATCCTCTGAATAAAATCCGTAATTAATACATAAATTCTATTCAATCGGACTTCTGTATTAAGTAAATAAGGAAATTAATAGACCAATGCCAGTTTCTAATAGACGAACGGCAT
Source organism: uncultured Cyclobacteriaceae bacterium (assembly GCA_965365275.1). Taxonomy (GTDB): domain Bacteria; phylum Bacteroidota; class Bacteroidia; order Cytophagales; family Cyclobacteriaceae; genus JAGTVG01. The sequence continues at coordinate 5,255 of CBDUBA010000050.1, forward strand.
TTTATATTCTATCCTTATTAGATAATTTTGAAGCTGTAAAAAACAATAAAAGAAATGCAAAATTTAGAATTGGTTCTGATCATTATATCAACTGTTTACATCCTGTTTTATAGATCGATAAACAAAAAAGTCAATAAGACTTATATAATTGGTCTATTGGTAGTCATTCTTGCTGTTCATCTTTTATTTGAAGGATATAGGATACAAATGATCCCGGGGTATATTCTTTGGCTGATAGCTTTAATTACAGCCTTTCTAAAACCTGATCAAAAATCATCAGTTGTAATCAGAGTTTTAAAGATCCTGGGTTTAGTAGTCATTTTAACCATATCCGTCATATTCCCATCCATATTCCCGGTATTTGACTTACCTCAACCAACTGGTCCATATTTAGTGGGGACAAAAGATATACAACTTGAACTTGATAGAGATGAGGTAATTACTGCCGATAATTCGGATAAACGAACCTTAATGATAAAAGCATGGTATCCGTCCAACGAGAACGGTGGCGAAAAGGATCTTTATATTGATAAAGGAGGCAGAAATGGGTTTGCCAGGAAATATGGCCTCCCGGCTTCAATATTTAATTATCTGGATAAAATAGAAACGCACGTTTATAAAAACGTTGAGATTGCCGATGAAACATTCCCTGTTCTTATATTCTCACACGGCTATAACTCAAAAGCGAATGGATATTACGCCTTATTATCAGAGCTGGTAAGCCATGGATATGTAGTGTTCTCCTTAAACCATACCTATGAAAGCACGGGATCAACATTCCCGGATGGGAGGGAGGTTTATTTCGATTATGACTATGCCTCACAAATTGAATCGGGAACATTTGAAACCGTTCAGCCGGCGATACAGTCATTTAAGGATGATCTGTCATTTGAGGAACGACATCCTATTGTCAGAGAGGCGCTGACAACATATTTTGTTAAAGATATGGTAGAACGCTGGGCTCTAGACATTGTGGATGTTGTAAGTCAGCTGGAAAAATGGAATAGCGAAGGTTTTTATAAGGGCAGACTGGATCTGGCGAATGTAGGTGTATTCGGACATTCCAGGGGAGGAGGCGCTGCCGGGGAAGCCCTGATAATTGATGGCAGAATTAAAGCGGGTGCAAACGTTGATGGCGTTCAATGGGGTCAAATCGTTGATACTGTTTTTCAGAAGCCTTTTCTTTTCATTTCTGCTGATTGGCCTGCAGAGCATGAGGATTTAAATCAACATGCTTATGTGAATAAGAGCACTTCCTACTTTTATGAAAGTATGATTCTTAAATCGGCACATAGTAATTTCATGGATATACCTTTTATGATCCCACTAAAAGCTTTAAGCCTTGCAGGAGAAATTGATCCTGATCTGGCTATTGAAATATCTGGTGAGCTGATTACTTCTTTCTTTGACAAACATTTAAAGCATGAAGATGTAGATATTAATTTGTTGAATTCAGAATATGAAATGCTTGAACTAAATGTCTTCGAGGGAGATTCCATAAATTAATCGGGGAACTGATCTCAAAAATCCTACTACTTTATGAAATTCAGATACCATTAAATAAGGTATTGGTGAACAATGGGTAGCTGTAATGGCAGATTAGTTGAATATACAGGCTTGAAACCTTTAAAGACGCTAAACGCTTAATTTCTTTGATTTGTTAATAACTTGTTCCCTGAGGCTTGCCTTGTATTCAATTATCTTCTCTCTAACCTGGGTGTTTGAACCTGATATTATCTGTGCTGCTAGAATTCCTGCATTTTTTGCCCCGTTCAGGGCAACGGTGGCAACAGGAACCCCACCGGGCATTTGCAAAATTGAAAGCACTGAATCCCAGCCGTCAATAGAATTGCTTGATTTAATCGGAACTCCGATAATTGGTAAAGGGGATATGGCCGCGATCATGCCGGGAAGATGTGCAGCGCCGCCTGCACCTGCAATGATTGCCTCAATTCCTCTCTTATGGGCATTTGACGCAAAATCATATAATTTTTCCGGTGTCCGGTGTGCGGAAACTATATCGATTTCATAGTCAATATCAAATTTTTCAAGCATTTCAGCCGCTTGCTTCATAACGGGCATGTCAGAGTCAGAACCCATGACAATACTTACTAATTTTTTTTTCATGATTTTACCTTGATTAATTTTTTCACTTTATCCGCTTTAGCAAGCGCAGAATCCATCGTGGTGGATAATACTGTAATATGACCCATTTTTCTGAATGGTTTGGTTATTTTCTTTCCATAAAGATGAACCTTAACGCCCTCAATACCCATACTTTCAGTTAATCCTTCGTACTTTACCGGACCTTCATACCCTTCTGAACCTAAAATATTTATCATAACAGCGGGAAGTTTAAGCATAGTACTTCCCAGAGGCAGGTTAAAGATGGCACGCAGGTGCTGTTCAAATTGAGAGGTTACGATGCTTTCGATCGTATGATGACCACTATTATGCGTCCGGGGTGCCACTTCATTTACAATAACTTCTCCTTTAGTATCAATAAAAAATTCAACCGCAAGCAAACCCTGCATATTCAACTCCTCCATAATTTTGCGTGTAATTTGAGTGGCTTTTTCTGAATGTTTTGTTGTAATTGTTGACGGACAGATCAATTTATCCACAAGGTTAGCATGGGGATCAAAAGCCATTTCAACTACCGGATAGCATTTGATTTCTCCCCTTTTATTTCGGGCGGCAATAACGGCTACTTCCTTTAGAATGCTGACTTTATCTTCAATGACGGATGGTCCATCGAGTAATTTATGCAATTCGCTTGGATTATTAATAACAGCAACTCCACGTCCATCATACCCTCCTTTCCTTAATTTCTGCACAAATGGTAGTTTTATTTCACCTTTTTCAATCCCACTCTTAATATCCGAACTGTTGTTATAAATTTTAAAAGGTGCTGTGGGAATGTTATGTTCCTGATAAAATTCTTTCTGCTTTCCTTTATCCTGAATTAATTCAAGAATTTCAGGATCGGGTAGAATTTTGTGTCCTTCAGATTTAAGTTTTTTTAAAGCTTCTATATTGATGTTTTCAATTTCATAGGTCAACAGATCAACCATCTTCCCGAAATTGTATACCGATTCAAAATCTGCATTACTACCCTTAACGATATGTGATGCAATGCTGCTTGCCGGGCAATTTTCATCCTTGTCCAAAACATAGGTTATTACATCCCATTTACTGGCCTCCTGAATTAACATTTTACCAAGTTGTCCACCGGCAATGATTCCTAATTTAAAGTTTGATGTTACCAGTCTTTCCATATATTGATCTCTATTGGCTTTTTTGAATTTTGTTGGCTAACGGTCCAGGGCTATGCACAAGGCCGATTCAATTGTCTAAGATAATATCGTAACTATATAAAAACTAAAAAAAAGTAGAAAGGTTATTGTCCCGTTATCTGGATCAGGGCAATGAGCGACTTACTACATTGAGACGGCTTAATCTGGCGGCAGGATGGCATTCTTTAATGGTTCAATCCAACTTTTTTGCGCTGGATCATAAATGCCAAAACTGGTGTACATAAGTTCCCAAATGCCCCACGAAAAATTGTTTTTTTCAGCCTGTTCCACCACAAACTGCAGCCAGGCCGCACGGGATTCCATATCGGCTTTTTCATACACTCCAAACTCTCCGAGGTACATTGGGCGGTCATTTTTTTCAGCCCAATCGATGGCTATTTGAAAATCATCAAGAACAGCCTGTTTCTCTTCCGGGGTGCCACGCCAGGTCATTCCAAGCCATTCATCGCTGCCCTCACTCCATGAAGCTCCCTGATGGGTAAACCGGTGAGGGCTATAATAATGAATCTCTACGATAATATTGCGGTCATCCTCGGGAAGCTCAAGAAATTCAAGCGCATCTATTCCGTTCCAATCACCCGGTCCAATGACCAGTGTACGGTAAGGATCTATTTCGCGAATGACCTTGAGAACATCGTCAAGCAGATAATTCCATAGATAAGGGGTAAGATGGCCATTTGGTTCATTCAATACGCCGAAAAAGACATTGTCAGGATAATCCTTATACCGCTCACTCAATTGTTCCCATGTGGATAGAAACATTTCGTGATTGCCCATGGGATCATCCGCCATTACGTGGTATTCATGATTGTCAATGATCGCTGTAAGGCCCCTGGATAATGCCTGATTGATGGTCCAGTCAAGTCTTTCCAGGAATGCCTCTGAAAGAGTATATGGAGGGTTATCTGTAACATGTGAAAATGGTCCCGTATTTATTCGTACACCCTGCAAGCCAATCTCCTTTATCATATCCAGCTCGTTCATTTCTCTTTCTTTATCCCAGGTATCAAACTCATAAAGGATATTACCCAAATTACCACCACGACCAAGGCGTTCATTTTGCTTGTAAGCATCTGGGATAGACCTGTTCTCTTGTGTGGTTTTATTATCGCAACTGTTTAGGGAAATAACTACTGATGTAATTAATATTAGTATTACATAAGTATTGTATTTATTGAAGGTTCTCATGTTTATCAAAAATATGGGTGTTATTTTTCTGTACGTTTTATTCAATGAGATATTTAAATTAAGAATTTAATTTAAATTAGCCGCACTGATTTTTCCTTTTATATGTCGAAGAACAAGTGGTAGATGGTAATGACTAAAATATCTACTACTACAAAACCAAAACACTAATGAAATATTCAAGAATTATAAAAATGACCTCAATATTGATTTCCTTGTTTTTCGCCACAGCAGGCATTTTCATTAGTGATAATCAAGCGAACGCTACGGGCATAGCCATCATAATACCGAATATTTTCTGGATTGAGACCAACAACCTGATACCACCATTCATGGATCAACCTGGCGAGGGCCACGGTTACACACCGAATCCCGAACGTTTGGCGTCAAAGGGCACCGATTTCCCTACGGCAGAAGATGTCTCACGTAAATGGCTCACCCGTCATCCAATCCCACGCGACCCTGTTGAGAAGCAGATCATCTCGGTGATGGATGACATGCAGGACAACCAGGCACAGGGAATGGGGAACGTACTGCCTGAGGACGGCCGGCTGATACGGATGTTTACCGAATCACTCGAAGCAAAGCATGTGGTAGAGTTGGGGACTGCTAACGGCTACTCCTCTATGTGGTTTTGCCTTGCACTTCGTGAAACGGGAGGTAAGCTGATAACTCACGAAATCGATCCCGAACGCATCGCGATGGCCAAAGAAAACTTCCAACAGGCTGGGGTCGAACATCTCATAACACTTATCGAAGGCAACGCACACGAAACCATTAAAGAGCTTAAAGGACCGATCGATATTGTTTTACTCGATGCAGAAAAGGGGGGTTTTTCTGATTATCTCGAGAAACTCTTACCGCTCGTGCGCAAAGGAGGACTGATCATCGCCCACGACTCATCGGGGGAAGCACACATGATGGACGACTATTTCAAGGCAATCACAGAAAACCGAGATCTTGAAACCGTATTTGTCGATGCCTCACGCTGGGGCATGTGTATTACACGAAAAATGCGTTAGCCGGGATTGGTGGGAGAATGTCTCGATTCGGAATTGATGTTTTAACTGGGAATCTGTACTCAAATGCTAGTGTATTGTTACGCTACATTTTCTATTTAACTGAAAACGAATAATTTACCTCTTGAATATTGGTCGGAAACTCTAGCATGTAAGTAATTCATGGTGAATCTTGAATAGGCTTTAAAATTAAACATGGCAATAGTGAATTTCTTTTAATTTTTATATCTTGTAAAAAGATAGGTTCTCCTAGATCTGATTTTTTTATTCCACAAAAAACCATGGCAAAACGCAAATTAGCGGCCATCATGTTTTCCGACATAGTCGGCTATACCGCACTCATGGGATCCGATGAGGATAAGGCTTTTCAAGTCCTTCGCAAAAACCGGAACATTCAACAATCGTTGATCAGTAAGTACAATGGAAAATGGTTGAAAGAGATGGGTGATGGCACTCTGGCTCAGTTCAGAAGTGCCACGGATTCGGTTCAGTGTGCCATCGAAATTCAGAGAGAAGCAAGGAAAGAGCTAGACGCCCATATACGTATCGGCGTACACCTTGGTGATGTCACCTTTGAAAATAACGATGTCTTTGGTGATGGGGTAAATATTGCCTCACGACTGCAATCCATAGCCGATCCCGGTGGTATTTATATTTCTGAATCGATTCATAATGCCGTCAGAAGCCAAAAAGATATAAAAAGTCAATACCTGGGAGAAGTTAATCTCAAGAATGTTAATTATCCTTTTAAGACATATTGTATTAAAGGAAATGGTTTGCCTCTTCCTTCAAAGAACAGGATCAATGAACTTACGGGAACAAAAAGAACTGAATCAATCGTTGTGCTTCCCTTCGATAATTACACGGGCAGTAATGAACTAGAATACTTTGTAGCTGGAATGCATGCATCACTTATCGGATCGCTAAGTAAAATCAGTGGTATCCGGGTGATTTCAAAAACGACGGCCAATGCATTCAAAAATACCGAAAAATCAATTCCCGAAATAGCCTCAGAACTGGGGGTGGAGACAGTGATTGAGGCTTCAGTCTTAGGCTTAGGGGAAGAGATCAGTCTTCAGGTGAAACTGGTTGATGCTTTCCCCGAAGAAAAGCAAGTCTGGATGCAGGATTATGTGGAAGACAAAAGCCAGATCCTGAATTTGTATAATAAGGTTACGAAAGAGATTTCTAATGAGATAAATGTACTGTTAACCCCGGAAGAAAACCGATTACTTTCCAAATCAAGAACAGTTGACAGGAAAGCCTATGAAGATTACCTCAAGGCCCGCTCTTTTATTAATGACGGCAGGAAGGAATCGCTGTTTAAAGCATTGGACTTTCTGGATAGTGCCATTGAGAAAGAACCGGATTGGGCGCCTCTTTACGCAGGTCTGGCAGAGCTCTGGATGTGGATACAACAGACGGGGTATGAACCACCTTCTGTTGCTGCGCCAAAAATTTACGAGAACCTTAACAGGGCCATAGAACTGGATCAGGATATTGCTGAAGTACATTATCTCAAGGCCATGATCGCTCAGTTAGTGGAATGGGACCTGGAGAAGAGCGAAAAGGAATTCTTGAGGACCCTGGCCATAAATCCCAACGATCCCACATCAAGGTTGTTGTATGCACAGTTGTTGTTGATCCTTCAAAGAAATCAGGAAGCATTGGCACAACGGGAGCTTGCCGTAGGCCTGGATCCATTGAATCCTTTTACGAAAGTGTTGCATGCAGGAACATTGGCACAGGCAGGTGATTTCAAGGGCTGTTTGTCAATCGCAGAGGAACTTGTGGCCGCTGATCCGAAGGACATGAACGCTAATTTTATGATTGAGTTAACAGCTTACAAGTTAGGGGAGCACGAAAAAGTAATCAGATCAATGGAATATGCACTGCCGATTTCAATAGAGGAAGAGGTTTATAAGGAAATTGTAAGCATTTTTAGAGAATCCGGAATTGTTGCAGCATATAAAGAATTAATGAAACATCTGGAGAAGTATGTAGAAAGTAATCATATTTCTCCCTTCGATATGGCAGTAAGGTACATTATGGCGGGTCAACCTGAAAAAGCCATGGATTGGCTTGAAAAGGGATATGAAATTCATGATCCGCAAATAACATATATAGCCGCATCAGGGCGATATTTTGAACAATTGTATGGGGATCCTAGATTTATTGCCATATGCGAGAATGCGAACCTGCCACTTCCATAAGATTTTACGAATATCGATAAAGTAAAGGCCCAAATCACCTGATAAAATTTGAATCTTACTTATTTGTATGGTAGCAATTGGTATTTAAAATTGAAGAATATTATTTTATTTCAAGTTTTCTTCAATGTTAAAATGCAAAGAGGATTATAAGTTATTTGAAAGATATATATTTCATCAGTGATCAGGTAAGTATAGGAATACTTAGCTCAGTCTCTACATATTTGAAGTAATAATACAATTTACGGCTTACCTCCATCCCGTAATCCTCATTTATGTCGTAGTTGATCGTGGTAGTGAAAAACCTACTGTACCTGGGATGGGTGGCCTTGAAATTCCATGCCTGTACATAACGATCGTTCCAGGTATCATAAAATTTATAGGAATTGTCTTTGGCCTGATTCCATTGTGTGAGGAACCAGGTCTCAAAACCAGGATCAATAATATCGATTTCATATTCAGTTTTTTCCTCAACAGGAGGAATTATGTTCTCACTGGTGATCATTACCATTGGCTGTGACCCGGCACATCCCCAAAATAACAGGGGAACTAATACCATTTTCCATAAACTTTTCATAATCTTTCCTTTCTAAAGAACCTCTGTATAATAATGAATTCTTTTCAAATATATAAACTATGAAAAGCCACTAATTGTTTCGATGAAATTAATGGATAAGATTAGCCAATAAATTAATCAAAATGGGAAAACCAAGAAAAGTAATCTTGTTAAATGTAAGTATCAGATGCTTTCTCGTGTGAGTTGTCAGGATTCTAAAGGTAGAATTTAGTAGTACTGAAATTTCGTTTTGCAGATCGTTTTCCGGATTTTGCCAATACACTTTCCCTCTTTGCAGATTTCATTTTTTTTTAAGTAAAAAAATCCTCAAATTAATATTAGTATACCGTTAAGCTGCATGAAACGTTCAGTTGAAATAGCGCTTCACATTGTATTTTTTGTATTCTCGATCTTATTCGTTCTTCTATTGTACGAATTCATAACCCGTGGGTATACCTTCCATATTCAGCAAAGGGATTCCGTAATGCCACTGCAGTTTTACTGGAAGTTCGATCAACCCCGCAGGGAGATGCTACTGATCGCCAATTTCACATTGATCTATGGCTTAATTACCTTTTATGCTTTTTATAACTTTTTTAAACCCAGTTTATTCGATCAAAAGAAGTACGGTTTGTTTTTTGGTTCTGTCGTGATCTGGATAGGAGCCCTGGTATTCTACAGAGCTTTTCAGATGAAAGCAATGTACCACCCGGTCCTGGTAATCCGGGATATCCTGATCCCGGGATTTTTTATAATCTCCGGAACGGCCTTCAGGTTTCTGAAAGACTGGTTCGATGACCAGAAACAAAAAGAGATCCTGCAGAAGCAAAACCTCCAAACGCAGCTCGACCTCCTGAAAGCAAGGATCAATCCGCACTTTCTGTTCAATACCATAAATAATATTGACGTACTGATCAAAAAGAATCCTTCCGAAGCATCAAACTACCTGTATAAATTATCAGATACCCTCAGGTATGTACTCTATGAGACCCAGGATGACGAGATCCTGTTGATTAAGGAGGTTCAACAGATGGAAAAATTTATCGATCTGCAGAGGATCCGGACCCGTAACCAGGAATACGTGAATTTTACCAGGACAGGTTCGGTCACAAATCAGAAAATAGCACCCATGATATTCATGACCTTTGTCGAAAATGCTGTAAAATTTACGCTGAATAAAAAAATAAAGCATGCTATTGATATCAATCTGGATGTCCACGATGATCGTATTCTGTTTCATTGCAGGAACTACATTGGGCATGGGGAGGGTGTCGATACCGATGGCAACGGACTTGGTCTTGATCTGATCAGGCAGCGGCTCGACCTGATTTACAATGAGAGGTATGATCTTTTAACAAGGAAAAAGGAGGGATGGTTTATTGTCGAACTCAAAATTAACCTGAATGATAATTAGCTGTATAGTCATTGAAGATGAACCTCTGGCCACAGAAAGGATTGTGGAATATATTGAGAAGGTACCATACCTGAAATTATTGGCTTCATTCGATAACGGGATTGAGGCCCTGGGCTATCTGAAGGAAAAAACAGTGGACCTCATATACCTGGATATTAAAATGGATGAATTGACCGGCATTCAACTTTTAGAATCGATGGTGCAAAAACCGGAGATCATTATCACCACTGCCTTTCACCAATATGCCGTAAAAGGATTCGAATTGAGTGTGATTGACTATCTGTTAAAACCCTTTACCTTCGAACGGTTCTTGCAGGCCACCGATAAGGTATATGAAAAGTTGTTCTCAATCCAGAAATTGAATAAGAATTACCTGTTTGTAAAAACAGCTTACCACCAGGAAAAAGTATTTTATGATGATATCCTATATATTGAAGGTATGCGGGATTACCGCTGCATACATAAAATTAAAAACAAGATCCTGACCTTACAGACATTTACGGAACTCGAAAGAGAATTACCGGACAACGCCTTCTGCAGAGTGCATAAGTCTTTTATTGTAGCCATTGGTAAAATCGAATCGATAGAGCGGAGCCGGATCAGGATCCAGGATAAACTGATCCCGGTGAGCGAGTCGTATAAAGAGCGGTTTAACCAGGTTATTGGATTAAAACATTAAGATAGTCCTTCAGGGAAACCGCCCGGCGGTTTTAGCGATCATATAAATGGATCTTTTATCAGGTAATCTATGATGTAATACATCCAATTATGATTTTCAGATGTCCTTAATACAGTTAAGGCTTGAAAAACCAAAAAGTGAATATTTCAATACCTTAAGACGATGAAAAAAACAGTGATCATCGCATTCGCATTATTGATCAATATTAATGCGGCAGCCGATGAAATTCATGAAGCAGCCAGGAATGGCAATCTGGATAAAGTGATGTTGTTGATCGAAAATGACATCAGCCTGCTCGATAAAAAAGACGCTCATGGGAAGACTGCCTTATATCATGCTATTGAAACTGGGAAAAATGACGTTTCATTGTATTTATTGGAAAAAGGATCTGACCTGGGCGTAAGAGATGATAGATACGGGGCCACCCCATTCCATTATGCCGCCGCCCAGGGGAATGTTGAGATTGCCCAGGCCATATTGGAGAAAAAAAGTGCGGCCCTGGAAGAACGGGACCGGCTGCAGAAAACAGCTCTGCTAATAGCATGTGAAAATGGAAAAGAGGATATGGTCATATTTCTGCTTGATCAAGGGACTGATATCGGGGTCAGGGACCACCTCGGGCTGACACCTTTGATGAGCGCATGCTCTGGATGGAATATGGAAATAGTAGAGCTGCTGATAAAAAAAGGAGTGGATATTAATGAGGTGACCATTTACCAGGATAAAGAGTATACGGCTCTTACCGTGGCTGCACTGTATGGATTCAGGGATATGGTAGACTATCTCATTGAATTGAATGCCGTTGTGCCAGAGTCAGTGCGTGAAATCACCCTCAGATACGCCGTTCAAGGGGATCACGTGCATCTCTTTGAATACCTCGAGGAACTCGGAATGGAGGTCGGAGGCAAAGCCATGGAAGAACAGGAAGACTTGGTATACCTGGCCTCTGCAGCAGGATCTGCAAGAATTTTCCTGGCACTGGTTGAGAGAGGATTTGACCCGGGGAAAAAGGACCGCTATGGATGGACAGTCCTTCATCATGCAGCCTCGGCGAATAAAGTTGATATGATCAGGTTCCTGCTTGAAGAGCTTGATCCGGAATTGAATGTAAGGTCACGGAGGGGTGAAACAGCCTACGATGTATCCCTTTTTCTGGGCTACGAGGAGACAGCTCAGTATCTGAAGTCGATGGGTGCTGATACATCTGGCCCCGTATTTCCTGAAATTACCGGTAGATACATGGGCCAATCCCCTCCGGGAGAGATACCTGAGATGTTTATGCCGGGAATTGTATCGGGTCCCTACAGGGCCCATGGTACGGTAGTGTTCTCGCCGGATGGTAAAGAAGCGTATTGGTCGGACATGATCCCCGGGACCCAATGTGCAATGGAGATGAAAATGACCCGTAACCGATGGACGTATCCTCAAAGATCAGTCATGTGGAAAGACCCGTCTATTTCCCCGGATGGAAATAAATTGATTTTTATCTCCAATCAGCCATTGCATGAGGGTGACCCCGGGGGGAAGGAAAACTACTGGTACATGGATCGAACTAAATCCGGGTGGACGGAACCGGAACCGATGGATATGGCCATTAACAAGATCAATATCCACTGGCATTGTTCCATGGATGATCTCGGCAACATGTATTTCTCTGAATTTGCTGATAATATGTACGTTTCTGAACTGAAAAATGGTCAATACCAGGAACCAGTAAACCTGAAAGATCATTTAAATAATTCTACACTCGAAGGGCATTGTCCTTTTATGTCGGCTACCCGTGACTACCTGATCTTTGGGGATGAGGAACGTTTATATGTCAGTTTCAGGAACAAGGATGGGAGCTGGACTGACCGGATCGACCTAGGTAACGGGATCAACTCGGGAGCAGGAAATGGGTCCCCGAAGGTGACACATGACGGTAAATACCTGTTTTTCCAAAGCACACATGGGGATGAAAGGCCATGGGGTATCTATTGGGTGTCATTTGACGTGATCCGAAAACTTAAGGAAGATATAATAACCGTAAACTGATCGGGTAATGCCGCTGCTCATTTCCATAATAATCTTTGATAGATAAAATTGTAATGATTGAATGCTAATGAAAAAAATATTGATCCTGGTCCTGCCATACGTAGCGTTTCATTTATTGATAAGGTTCATACTTGCTCTGGCGATCCTCTGGTTACTGGCCGGGTGCAGGGAACAAGAGGTGCCAGACCCGGGCCATCACCCTGATTCCATTGAACCTGGATCATGGGTGACTTATTCACCCTATAAATGGTCGCATGATGGCAGGCCTGTGAATTTTGACTACTGCACGGTCTACAGCGATGGTGCCAGTGATGCACTGAAAGAATCAGCCGGATACCTTGCCGATGATAAATTCCTGGAGATATTGGATCAGTTTGAATTCAATGATCTTGATAATTTTTTATACCCGACTGGAAACAGAAAAATAGAGGTATATATTAATACCGGTCATGAAGAAAATATCGCTGCAGCATACTGGGGCTCCATCTTTATTACGGTTAGAACCCAGGGATTAGATACAGGGCGGTATGCTTACCTTTTCAAACATGAACTCGCACATGCTTTTGAATTTTTAATCGAAGGAACTGTAAACCTGGCTGCTGACATGTGGTTCACGGAAGGCATCGCTGTTTGTAGTGGAGGGGGCCTCAACAGGATCAATACAGTTAATGACCTGGAACTGTGGATTGAAAGCAATAGTTCAGCGCCTAATAAAGGCAATCCCATTACCATACGCCGTTGGGAAGATTACCCGGAGGGAGCAGATAAAACCGGGTATTACACCATATTCGAAGTGGTGATGGAATATATGCTGGATCAGGAAGGACTCGACAGGTCCTGGCAGGACGTTTTGAACGTTTTCTATGATCTGCGTGAATTAAAGGCATTTGAAGATTCGTTCAGGGAGAATTTTGGTATTGAAGTCGATACACTTGAGAACGGGATCTTCGATCGGTTAAGCGATTATCTGAAATAGTTATTGTCTCTGTTGAGATCACTGTCTTCGTAAATCCATCAAATAAATTGTCAAAATAATACGGATTTATTCCTTAATAATTTTAAAACTAGTCCGATCGGTTTTACTCTCCAGGCGCAGCAGGTACAGTCCCTTTGGAATATTTTCCAGGTTGATTACCTTCTCATTGGAATCGATGGATGATTTTCTCCATAACCGTCCCTTCAGGTCATATACTTCCAAACGATCAAATTTGTTCAGATCCTCGTAGTAAAGGGTGGTTTCGAAAGGATTAGGATAAATATTTACCCGATGCTGAAGTTCAACATCATCCAGGGATGTGGTCAATATGCTCAATTCATCCACTTTTATTTCGGTAACAGACAATCCGGTTGCATCTGTTCCAAAATCGAATACAAGCCTGGCATTCATGTCGGTCGGATTGGTCATGGTGAATGTGAAAGAATAAGCGGTTTCGTTTGTGGGAATGCTGATGCCGTTATACCCGCTATAGGCATTCCAGGGATCGCTGTCCTTACCTGCATAGAAAGTAGCACTTCTTGTATCGTCGGCCATGGCTTTGAAGGATACACGGTACATTTTATCTTTTACGAGGGGTATGTTGCGCTTAATCAACTGAACATGCCAGGATTCAGTACCTGCATTGGTAATGGAGACATTCAACTTGCCTTCCAATGCGGATAGTGAACTGCTGGCACTTCCGCCATTCTGGAGAACCCATCCATCCGTTCCGCTTGTAAAATCACTCACGTAAAGCGGTATAGACTGCACGGGGGTAGGGTCCGGCATTTCGTTATGCAAGAGTGCATCAACCAACGGCGTCAGGTACTGTTTTGTGATAGGATCATAAATCCCGAATCCTGCACTGAACTCCCAGTATGCCCAGCTCAGATCCTGTTCCTCGAACCAACGGGCCAGGAAGGTAGTCCATCGCGACCTTGAATCCAGATCGGCTTCTTCATAGGCACCAAATTCCCCCACGTGCAAGGGGATATTATTTGTTTTGGAATACTCCAGTGCAAACGCAAAATCACTGACCACTGTTTCACGATCTGCTTCCGTGTCAAGCCATTCAGTTCCCAGCCAATCTTCGGATTGTGAACCAACCCAATCGGCTCCCTGGTGTGTGAAATTGAAGGGATTATAATAGTGAACCGATAAAATGAGGTATTCATCATCCGGAATCTGAAGGTGAACAATGCCTCCAAGGCCACCATATTCGGCGGTTCCCATTAACACCATCCTTGTGGGGTTGGTATTCCGGATCACGGTGAGGGCATCCGCAAAATATTCATTCCACAGTTCCGGGGTGAGGTTGCCATGAGGTTCGTTCAACACTTCAAACAAAAGGGAGTCGGGGTAATCCTGAAAATGGTTGGCTATCTGGTCCCACTGTGACAGAAACCTATCTTTCTGACCGGCTGGATCTTCATATAAAGCTTCATGATGGTGCATATTGAAAACGATATGCAAACCATATCTCAAAGCCGTATCCACCACTTCCTGAATGCGATCAAGGAAATCCGGGTTAATTGTATAGGGACTATTCGCCATGCTACGATCTGCAGGTTCCCAACGGACGGGTAACCGGACATGACTGAAGCCCAATTCAGCCATGATCTTGAAGTATTCCGGATCCCAGGGATTTCCCCATTCAGTCTCCGAAGGGGCTTCGAATGAATTGCCCATATTGATCCCACGGCCTAGTCTTTCGTTCATCTGGAAGGCATCGAGCCTTTCCTGTGCTTTGGCAGAAATTATTCCGACCCAAAAAAAAGCGATAAAAAATATTTTTATTCTTAGCATGATATATCAAAAAATCCTGATACTAAAATAATAAAATAATACCTCTTGTTTATACGATTTAAAACTGAATGGTAATTTTCAGGAATTTTGAAAATATCTTTTTGAAGCGTTTACTCTCCCGATTATCCCAGTATCCTGGCCACCAGAGGAATAAAAATAGCCACGGAGGCAAGGATTATAATGATCACGGAAAATAATTTATACCGGGTGGTGTATGCCTGCAGCAATTCAATATCATAATATTTATCTACCTTATTATCCTGGTACATCTTGATGATACCATCTAGAAGTTTAACGCGTGTGTTTTTGCCAGCCTGGAGGGCTTTGACGATAAACGCGTTGATCATCAGGGTAGCTATGATAAGCAAAGCCAGGATAAAATCATTTTCCGGCGGATACGGTTCATTCGGGTTTCCTCCGGCGGCTACGCCCCAGCTTATTCCTAATACAACCAGGTTGTATAATACCGCTGAAATGATAAATACCGTATCAGTCCTGGAACTTTGCTGCAATTCATTGATGATGTGATTGTGAACATTTTCTAACATTGTATTATCCGTATATGGCGATTGGTGGTAATTGAAGTTACGGATTATGGGAGATAATTCCGATTGTCAGTAAGAATAAAATGCTTGACTGCTAGCAGAAAACCTCAACTATTTAGTTTAACCCGGGAATTGTTAAAATCTTGATTTGATATTATTTGCCTAGATCCCTTAAGATCTTTTGATATTCTTTTTCTGAACTTAATACATCAAAGTTCTTTTCCATATATTCCCTGTTTGAAAAACCCCTTTCGACTGCATTTTTCAGATTTTTTAAAGCATTACTTTGATCACCTAACTTTACGTGGCAAAGCGCAGATCGGATCCATGGAATATAAGATTCAGGTTTTATTTCTTTCATTATATCGTCATATTTAATTACAGGTAGGTATTGTGACTCATTGTAAGAGATCATGCCTTGCTCGATACAATTTCTCCATAGAAAATCCTGTAATCTTAAACCCATATTCCTTTTTTCCAGAGATTTACTTTTAACAAACCCATTTATCATTTGAATTTTTGTTAACCACCAGCCGTTCGGTTCCAAGGTAATGGTTGATAAATTTGAATATCTTATATTCCCGATCTCTTCAACCATTTCCTCTTTCTCATCTTTAAATTTATCCCAATAGCTTTGAAAAGATTTGCTGCTTTTTTTGAATCCTGGATCCTGCTGAATAGTTTGAAGTTCTTCTTTCATGGCCATTTCACCACCATCATCACTAACCAATTCAGCAAATCGCTCCAGTTGGTAGGCTTTCACCCAGGGTTCATAACTTTGGTCGTTCTGATCATTAATCTCCTCAAATAATTTAATTAGGCCATCATCAGTTGATTCAATACCATCATCAGTAAATTGAATTTCTTCATCGGAAACCTTCAACCATTTTGCAGCCAGGAGTAAAACTGAATCGGGAGGCCAGGAATGCCCTCCGTTAAAGAAAAAGATACCTGATCTATTCGATCTTTTATTTAATTGGAGATCAAGATCCAGCATTTCATAGAAGTTCATGTCCGTAATTCCAGTTAGCCCAACATATTGAAATCCCGGATCATCAGGTAATTTCATATTTGCAGGAAGACCCGCTCCGCACCCAATCACAGCATTGACCTTATTTTTATAGAATGTTGATATTCTGAATGCTGCCCTTGACCCACCTGAAAATCCACTCAATATTACATTGGAAGTGTCATAAGAAAATCTTAGTTTACTATCGCTTAATACATCATTAAAAACAGATAGATTGATATCTATCGGGCCATTTTTAGAGTTCTTAGAGCAAATCAACATGATATTCAGTTGATCAGCTACCAGTTTAAACCTGTCGATTGCCTGATCACTTCGGCCTGCCGGATCTAGTATATAGACCATTTTACCATGGGAAAATCCTTCAGGCTGATATACCGAATAGGATACTTCCGGATTACTGGTACAGGTGAAATTTTGAAATTCTGCCTCCTGTGAAAAGCCCTCAGGAAGGCTTATTCGATGTATAAAAATGGATAAAAAGAGAATCTTTATGAATGCTTTTATTATCCTGCGCATCCGGCAATATCATTATAAACCGATTATTTTCAAAATACGTCTGAATCGAATTGACTGATAAAGAACGGGATTATAATTAATGCTTATTGAATAATATGTATTAACAGTTACATACAAATCTTTTAAAAGTCCCTTCCTCTTTTACTGTTAGATGATCTTCCCGAGCTTCTCGATATAGTATTATTAGACCGGCTGGAAGATCGTTGGACGGAGGACCTGCTGGTATTAGAATTACGACTGCCTGAAGTTCCCTTAGAGATTCGACTACCAGAGTTTCCTGAAGAGCCCTTAGAGATGCGGGAACCGGAATTCCCTGAAGTTCCCTTAGAGATACGGGAACCTGAATTTCCTGAGGTTCTTCCATAAGAAGAGGTCCGGGAACTTGAGCCATTTGATGAATTAGTTCGAATAGAACTATTCCTCGATGTTTGTGGGGATCTTCTAATGTTGTTATTATCTCGTGATCCACCTGTTGAAGGCTGAACCTTAGGACTGGTATTTGATCTGCGATAATTATCGGCCTTCCTGGAGCCTGCATCAGAATTCCGGTAAGCGGAATTAGGATCAGAGGTTCTCATATTTTTATTTCCGGATGAGATTCTTGCAGATTCCTGTCTGCTTGAGCTTCCAACAGATCTGCGCTGACTGGAATTATTATTCATCCTTTCAGTGCTTATCCGGGCATTATTAGAACCGGTGGATCTTTGATAATCTTGTCCTGTACTTCGAATAGTATTTCCATTTTCACTTCTCGCTGAGGAACGACTCTGGTTTATACTACTGACTGATGAAGTTCTGGAGCTGGTGCGTACATTGGCATCTGACCGTATCCTGCCATCAGGATTATACCTGACATTGTTTGAACCGCGGCTGCTATACCGGCTCTCCCGTGCCTGATAGTGACCATCCCGGTCAATATATCTTGATCTGTATTCTTTAATTCTATGATGATGTTTGTTGTATACGATCACGGAAGTGGTTCGGTACTCATGGTATATGCTATGGGCATATGCTATCCTGTGTGTGAAGCATACCGAATAATGCCATCTGTATGGTCTCCAGAATGAATAATAGTTGTAATATACTATTGGCCTCCACGGACTCCACCAATATGGTCTGTAGCTCCATCCCCATGGGGATACCCATACACTGTAATAGGGTCCGTATACATACCTTACCATGGGCCAGGACCAGACATTAACAACCACCCTCGATCTGTTGGCTCCAGCGTAAGTTCTAACCTCCGTTGTTGGTTCAATAATTGTTTCAACGCCATAAATATCGGCGTCTCCCGTAATCTGAAGGATTGCTCTTCCGTTTGCCAGTTTTTCCAGCGTAATAATGGCTATGTCCTGACTTTCATATTCTGATATAGCAGCTTGTAAAACAAAGGTATGTACATTCCTCTCATACATGTCAATGACCCTTATATAGTCAATATATCCATCTCCATTCAGGTCAAGATTATTGACTCTTGCATCCGGATCATTAAGCATTCTTTCGAATTCTTCCGGTGTTGCTGATTTTTTAAATATCTCCAGTGCTCCTTCAAGGCTGAAGTTATCACCTGGAACTTCCCATTGTTGCTGTCCCTTCGCTGTCATCCATCCCAACATCAGGATGAAAAGAAAGGTAATCCGGTTTATTTGTAGCGTTTTCATGGCCTTGCTTTATTAGTTAATAATTATAATGCAAACAGCGGGCCAAAATTAAAAAAGTGCGTTTTTAGTGGAATTAATGATGTTTACAGCAGCTTTTTCAAACGTCTCCAGCCACCAGAGCTAATATACGTAAACAATAAAATCCGCTCTTTTACCCAGGTCTACTGAAGATGAACTTAGGTTAAACGAGCTGAAATTAATCCCATTTATTTCCCGATACAGAATATCGAATTAATTGATTCTTAAGAGATACTCAATGTCATTTTCTAAAAATTTGCTAATTGGATTTATTCTACAATCAGCTTCCTTTCCAAATTCTCTTATTTCTCTATTGGATTCGGCTTATTCAGGACTTTTGTTAAATTCATTTAAATCCTATTCCAGATAACATATTCCAGAAGATTATCAAGGATGTGATCAACTTGAGAAACCAATGCCATCTGCTCTCATAAATCAATAATTTACGATCAGTGACCTATTTATTAGCGTACTATCTGGTCTAAATCCAATCAATTCTGCTAGGGACGTGTTAATCCAGTAATTAGATTTTTTATTTCTTGTGACTGGGAAGTCGCTTACCTTGTTCCCGGCTAATATCTTTTTGGCTGTCTCTGCCACCCAAATGCCCTGCTCTTTAGCGACCTTTGTCAATCCAAAAACACAATAGGGCATCATAAAGTCTTCCGTCGTCACCACAGGCACTTTTATATGCTGACTGATATAATCAATGGCCTCATCCTTATCCCAACCTTTAATGGCACCGTGGGTAGGTAAATAAATAATGTCAAATTCCTGATTTGCTTCTTTAAATACCACCTTCCACTCTTCAAAATTATTAACCAACTCATGCTTCACCTTCACACCTGTTCGGGCGAAAAGGGTATCTAGCAGTTCCTTCTCCTTTCGGGATGTTGTCGTATTTTCTGAAAGGAATAGCAACTTATCCATTTCCGGATAGTAGGTACGCATGGTAAATATCATATTAGCCACAGGCAGAATTTCCAGCATCCCGGTAACCCTGTCCGGTGGAAGCGCATATTCTGCATCAGTCCAGTTAACTCCGCAAAATACGATCGGCATAGTAAGCTCTTTAAGGTGCGGTTTCAGAATATACTTTATAGCATTATCGTCAGAAGTTAATAGTATGTCTGGTTTTTTACTCATAATTGTGTCGAATAGCTGGGCTGCTATTTGCAGTATATATGCTTCAGCGGGATTCCTTTTAGTGTCCATAAAATAGGTATCGATTTCAAAGCTGTCTGCTGGTAGATTCTCCAATATGCCATCCATGATATCATCACTTGAAGGATGACCGCGATGAAAGGAATTTATATATGTAACAACCGGTTTCTCACTTTCCTCAGGTACACACATTTGAAAAATTATTCCAATACAAAGTGTCAGGCGTATTATAGGCATGGCTTGGTGTAATTTCATAATTTATTTATTTCAAAAGGCAATCTATTAATTCATTTTTCTTTTCCCCAAAGAGATTAACAAATTCTGAATGTGCCACCTACAGTTCCTCCACCTTTACAAAATATTATTTCGTAAGATTTTATATCGAAAATAGAGTTGAGGGTACTCTTTAAGAAGCATATGATTATACCCCTGATCTATCCGCGTTACAGAAGGATCCCGCTTATGCCCATGGTGAAGCGTTCGATAAATCATTTATTTGATATGAATTATATTAATATCTATATTTAAGGTTCTGAAAAGCAATTACTCTTAAAAATTTAAACATTAGACAAAACAGATTATGAAATTTCCAGTTAAACATCTCCTTGGAATCTTGACCTTTATTATTCCATTTACATTGTCGGCGCAGGAAAAGAAAGAAATCCGAAGCATCGATGATATCCCCCGATTCTCCTATAAAATTAATGACAAAGCTTCTGTTGTATATCAGGATAAAGAAAAATTCGACATTTTATACAAGCAAGTTAAAAGTGACTACACTCAACTTTTAGATGAATATTCATTTAAAGATAAAACGCTGAGAAAAGATATATTAAACACACTTAAGCAAATTGATTTTTATGAAAATAATCTCAGTGATGCCCTTGAAAAAACAATGGCAATTAGGGAACTGGAAGATAAACCAGCTGCACGTTATATGTCCGGAAGTGTAAATCTGGCTTACCTGGAAGCAGCCAAAAATTATAAACCAGAGACCAGTTCGTTCAGAGAACAATTTAAAATAGAATTATCCAGTATTGTAAATGCTATGCCCTGGGATGTCGTACAGGATGAAGTCGAAAGTACGAAAGGAAGCATGGAAATAATCTCTGAAAATTTGTTCCTGGGAATTATTCAGGAAAATATGGATCATATCGTGGCACAGACAGGGGAATTAAGTGGTGATTATGCAGCTAATCTGATATCCTATAAATATAACTCACATTTTGTTATACCGTATAAACAGGAGATTATTGATGTGCTATCCGCTTATATAAAAGATAATTTTGTGGAAAAGGAGAATATCTGGCCCAAACGCGATTTGGATATTTCCTCTCTAAACAGTTTAAATGAAATAGTTGTTGCCATATGGGACAGTGGGATCGATACTGAAATTTTCAAGACTCAATTGTATACCAATAATAATGAAGTTCCTGATGGCATAGACAATGACAATAATGGATTTGTCGATGACATTCATGGGATAGCCTATGATCTAAAGGCGAATAAAGAAACTCATCTTTTATATCCGTTGGAACCCGAACAAAAGGCACGATTGTCAGAAATGACAGATATGATGAAAGGTCTTACGGACCTGCAGTCCAATATTGACAGCGATGAAGCTTCAAAACTAAAGAAATATTTGTCATCAATACAATCTGATGAAGTTAAACCCTTTATAGAAGAGGTTAGTCTCTTTGGGAATTATGCTCATGGAACCCATGTTGCCGGGATTGTAGCAAAAGGAAATCCTAAGGCTATGCTTATGGCCAGCAGGATAACTTTTGAATACAAGATGATCCCGGATGTTCCAACCATTGAACAGGCAAAGAAGGAGGCTATAGCTGTCAGAGAAACTATTGATTATTTTAAGGCCAACAATGTTAGAATTGTAAACATGAGTTTCGGTGGTAATCCACAAGGTATAGAAGCAGCGCTTGAACTCAATGGGGCAGGGGGCAGTCCAGAAGAAAGAAAAAAACTCGCGAGGGAAATATTTGACATTGGGAAGGAGGCTTTTTACGAGGCCATTCATGATGCGGATGAAATTCTTTTTGTTGCAGCAGCAGGTAATTCGGATAACGATGCAGAATTTTACGAATTTATTCCTTCATCATTTGATTTGCCGAATATTTTGACAGTCGGTGCTGTAGACCAGGCAGGTGAAGAAACCGGATTCACAAGTTTTGGAGAAAATGTGGATGTACATGCCAATGGATTCGAAGTGGACAGTTATATCCCTGGAGGAGAAAAAATGAAAATGTCAGGAACCTCGATGGCTTCCCCGAATGTAGTAAACCTGGCTGCAAAGTTAATGGCTATCAATCCGGATCTTTCTGTCAGTGAGACGATCCAACTGATTAAGGATGGATGTGAAAGGAGTCCAGATGGTAAAATAAATCTGATCAATACGCAAAAATCCATTGCATTACTCACGAGTCAGAGCACTAATTAAACTATAGAACGAAATCATCATTGCTGACATTCGTTGTTCGATATCGACATCAATTATCCGGTATCGGACATATTTTCTAATTATTCATACTGAAAACATAAATTATTTCTGTTTTTTAACGCCTATTTTCTGGCATATTATTTGAATTTATAAGAAATGTAAGTCATTGACCGTTACGCCGAATTGGAACTCGCCAATATTCAATCCGGCCCGGATGCTAATCCTTTTTTATAAAGTTTAAAGATCATGTTTAGAAATTTTTTTATAGTCGCGCTTAGAAATCTTTTCCGAAACAGACTCTATTCGATAACGAATGTACTGGGTCTTTCCATTGGTATAACCTGCAGTATTCTTATCCTTTTATGGGTTTTTGATGAACTATCCTATGATAAATTTCATGCGAATGCAGACCGTTTACATCTTGTCATGGTTAGAACGACTTTTGATGGTAAAATACATGCCTGGAATTCTTTGCCGTTACCAACATACAAGGCTCTGCAAACGGAGCATAGCAATATCATACACACTTCGATAACAGACCGGGGCGGGGAACACCTGCTTACAGTAGGTGAGAAGAAAATTATTCTGAATGGAATGGCCGTGAGTGAGCAATTTCTTGAAATGTTCAAATTTCCACTGATAAATGGTAATGCATCTAATATTCTTAACGATATTTCATCCATTGTAATAACAGAATCCACGGCCAGGGCCTTATTTGGAAAAGAAGGTGCCATGGGTCAAATCATACGTGTTGATGACAAAAGAGACATGAAAGTAGCAGGTGTATTAAAGGATATACCCGATAATTCATCTTTTGAATTTGACTTTTTAATACCCTGGAGCAATAAGATCCAGGATGTCCCATGGATTAAGGATATAGCTGATAAGTGGATAGGGTATTCCATGCCAGTCTATATAGAATTAAATGATGCAAGCAGAAAAGCGGATGTTGAAGAAGGGATAAAAGATCTTCTGAAAGATCATGGAATGGTGGATATGGAGCCTGAATTGTTCTTACACCCTATGGAGCGTTGGAGATTATATTCAACATTTGAAAATGGAGTCGAAAAAGGGGGCTTGATCGATTATGTTCAGTTATTTAGCCTGATAGCCGTTTTCATAATTGTTATTGCATGCATCAATTTCATAAACCTTTCCACAGCCCGGTCGGAAAACCGGGCCAAAGAGGTGGGTATTCGAAAAAGCGTGGGATCCAGCCGGTATAATATTGTAGTCCAATTCATTTCAGAATCAATGATTATAACAATCATCGCCTATATCATTGCATTACTGATCACTCAACTGGTACTTCCATTTTATAATAACCTCGTTGAAAAGCAATTATTTATTGACTTCCAATCATGGAGTTTCTGGATATTCTCATTAGTTGTCATTCTGATAACCGGAATAATCAGTGGGAGTTACCCTGCCTTTTATTTGTCATCTTTCAAACCTGTTAAAGTACTTAAAGGCAATATACAGATAGGTCGAAATGCCACTTTACCACGAAAGGTACTTGTTACTGTTCAGTTTAGTTTCTCAATCTTTCTGATTATCAGTACGATCATTATATTCAGCCAGATTCAGCACCTCAGAAACAGGCATTTGGGCTACCAACAGGGAAACCTGATAACGGTGGAATTGAATGAAGAGCTAAAAGCCAATTACGTGGTCATCAAGGATGAATTGTTGAAAACAGGTGAAGTTGAAGCAGCAACAGTTTCAAATAGTCCAATTACGAGGATCTATAATAACAGCTTTATGGAATGGCC
This sequence comes from uncultured Cyclobacteriaceae bacterium, assembly GCA_965365275.1. Taxonomy (GTDB): domain Bacteria; phylum Bacteroidota; class Bacteroidia; order Cytophagales; family Cyclobacteriaceae; genus JAGTVG01. Next base: position 29,612 of record CBDUBA010000050.1, read on the forward strand.
TGGAAAACCTGAAGATATTATGGTTGCATTTGCGGGGATTACCTGTGACTATGATTATACCAGCACTATGGGAATAAAGATGCTGGAAGGGCGGGACTTTTCAAAAGACTTTGTCAGTGATTCTTCTGCCATTATTGTTAACAAGGCAGGCCTGGAAGCGATGAATTTAAAAGATCCGATTGGTACGGAGTTGGTTACAACCGGTGTAAAAAGGAAACTGATAGGCATAGCGGATAATGTTCTTATGGAATCACCATATCATCCGGTGAGGCCTTTATATTTGGTTCTGGGAGAATTGGATGGTTTCCTGAGTCTTCGTATAAAACAAACTGAAGACCTGCAGGCATCCCTTAAAACAATTGAAAAGGTATTCAATGAATACAATTCAGCTTATCCGTTTGAATACACATTCGTGGATGTCGAGTTTAATGAAAAATTCAAGACGATCAACATGACACAACGATTGGCGAATTTATTTACCCTGTTAACCATAATCATAACCGGGTTGGGTTTATTTGGACTAGCAGCCTACACTACAGAGCAACGTACAAAAGAGATCGGTATTCGAAAAGTATTGGGCGCAACCGTTTTGGGTATCATTACATTGATCTCCAGGGATATCTCCCGCCTGGTAATTATTGCATTCGGACTCTCAGCACCCTTAGCCTGGTGGCTACTCAACTCGTACTTGGAAAGGTATCCTGTCAGAATGGATATCCCGTTGTGGATCTTTCCGCTTACCGGCATAATTGCACTGATTTTTGCATTATCAATAGTCATTTCCCAGGCCCTCAGGGCAGCTCATACAAATCCGTCAATTTCTCTGCGGGATGAATA
>CBDUBA010000051.1:0-30050 GCA_965365275.1 uncultured Cyclobacteriaceae bacterium
TTACAAAAGGCTTGGTTTACAAAAGGCCTGGTTTTGCAAAATCATGCCTTAGGAAAGGCTTGTATTAGGTTCATACAAACTTTTATAAGCCTGGTTAACCTGTTCTGCTTTTTCTTTAAAATATTCCACGTTGACCTGCATTTTTTTTATGATCTCCTCATTACATAAATTACCTATGCTTCCCTCATGCGTGTGATCAAGTTCAAAATCCGGCTGATAAGATCCATTATCAATCATATCAGCAACTTTTCGATATGCATCCCGAAAAGACATGCCTTCCAGCACAAACTGATTTACCTTCTCAACACTGAACAGGTACTTGTATTTATCCTTTCGAACGATATCGTCATTCACTTTAATGCTTTCCAGCATAAACTCAGTCATGTATAGGCAATTTTTAAGTGTGTCTATGGAATTCATCAGGTTTTCCTTCAATAATTGCATATCTCTATGGTAGCCGGCAGGAAGGTTGGCCGTTAACAGGCTGAATTCATATGATACGGCTTTTATCTGATTACACTTTCCCCTTATCAACTCAAATACATCCGGATTTTTTTTATGAGGCATAATACTTGAACCGGTAGTATATTCATCAGGGAAGCTGATAAATCCAAAATCCTGCCCCATATAGAGGCAAATGTCAGTGGCCAGCTTGCCCATTGTATCGGCAATAAGTGCTATGGCATTAGATAGAACTTTTTCTGCCTTCCCGCGCCCCATCTGTGCATAAACTACATTATAATTCATTGAATCGAAAGCCAATAATTCGGTTGTCATCTGTCTGTTTAATGGGAATGAACTTCCATACCCTGCTGCAGACCCCAAGGGGTTTTGATTTATTATGTCATAAGCAGCTTTTAGGATGACAAGGTCATCAGATAAACTCTCTGCATAAGCTCCGAACCATAGACCGAATGAAGAAGGCATAGCCACCTGGAAGTGGGTGTATCCAGGCATAAGTTTTTCCTGATGGGTTTCACTCAGGTTTATTAGTCTTTTAAACAAATTATTAGTTAACCCTACTATTTCCTGAATTTCATTTCTCATGTAAAGTTTTATGTCAAGCAGGATCTGATCATTGCGGCTTCGACCACTATGGATCTTTTTACCTATATCGCCTAGCTTATTGGTTAATATAATCTCTACCTGCGAATGTATATCCTCAACACCTTGTTCAATTCTGAATTTATTCTTCTTGATGTCTTCCAAGATCGCCACTAAACCATCTTGAAGTGATTCATGCTCTTTCTCATTAATTAAATGAATATCCTTTAGCATGGCAATATGAGCCAGCGATCCCAGAACATCATAAAAAGCCAATGCCAAATCCAATTCGCTGTCCTTGCCTATTGTAAAGTCTTCTATGATTTTGTTTACGTCATAGTTTTTTTGCCAGATTTTCATCTATATATTTTTAATGATTTTAAAAACTGTTTCATCCTTTATGAATTAATGATATTATTCAAAACCTGCTTATAAATTTCAATTCCCTCCCGGATTTCATCCAGGTAAATAAATTCATCTGCTGAGTGAGACCTTGAAGAATCGCCAGGTCCCATTTTTACTGTGGGAAAATTCATTAATGCCTGATCTGATAATGTTTCAGAACCAAATGTTTTAATACCTAGTTTCTTCGCAGTTTTTACCAGAATATGGTCATTAGAAATTGAAGAGGGTTGAAGCCGGGTAGACCGGGCATTAACCTCACTTTTCATATTATCCTTCATTATTTGAAGGACTTCTTCATTACTATAGGAATCTGTGTTCCTTACATCAACGACGAATTTACAAGATTCAGGAATAACATTATGCTGACTCCCGGATTCAATCATGGTTACTGTCATCTTTACGGGGCCCAAAGCATCTGATACCAGGGAAAAATTGTATTTTCTGATCCATTCAATATCTTTCATAGCTATGTAAATGGCATTTATTCCAGTTTCCCGCGCAGCATGACCTGATTTCCCAGTCGCCAGGCAATCCAGGACCATCAGGCCTTTTTCCGCTATGGCCATTTGCATTCCTGTAGGTTCACCGACTATTCCAAAATTAATTTTCCCAATTGTTTTTAAGACCGATTCAATACCATTCTTACCTGAAATTTCTTCTTCTGCTGAGGCCAGCATGATCAAATTGTAATTCAGGTTTTGAATCTCATAAAATTGAAGAAAAACTGCTATCAGGCATACCAATGATGCCCCGGCATCGTTACTCCCCAGACCATAAAGCTTCTTACCTTTTATAACAGGTGTAAATGGATCCCTGGACCAATCAGAACCTGGTTTAACCGTATCATGGTGAGAATTAAGGAGTATTGTCTTCTTCTTAGGATCAAAATACTTATTATGAACCCAAATATTTTTATGCTTTCTATGGACTTTAATCTGCTGAAGTTTAAAAAATGACTCCAAGGCATCTGCTGTTACCTCTTCTTCTTTACTAAAGGAAGGCTTACTAATTAAGCTCTTAAGCAGTTCAACAATATGTTCGAATGATATGTTCAATTATTTTGAGATTAGAGTGCCGAAATCATCATTTCCGATTGACAGGTTCTTCACATCCTTATAATGACAAATATGCACACGGTTTACCCCGGAATTTATAGCATCGAAAGCATTATCCACTTTTGGCAACATACCTTTGTTTATTATCCCTTCTTCCTTAAGCTTGTTATAATTCCCTTCATGAATATTTCTGAGGAGGCTATGGTCATCCCCCTGGTCTCTCAATACACCAGGTTTTTCAAAACAGTAATATAGGTTCACAAGGTATTCTTTTGTAAGTCCAACCGCCAGAGCCGAGGCGATAGTATCAGCATTGGTATTTAATAATTGCCCTTTTTTATCATGCGTCATGGCTGTAAAAATTGGCACAAATCCAGATTTTATTAAGGACTCAATACTTCCTACTTCTACTTTTTTAATATCCCCGACAAATCCAAAATCCAGTCCATTTTTCACAGGTCGCTTTAGTGCTAAGATTGTATTCCCATCAGCACCAGTAAGACCAAGTGCATTACATCCATATCCCTGAAGTTTGGCCACAATCTTTTTGTTGGCCAATCCGGGCAGGATCATGGTAACAACTTCAAGTGTTCTTTCGTCCGTTATTCTCCTCCCACCGGTCATCTTTACTTCAATACCCAAATGCTGACACATTTCACTAACCCATTTACCCCCTCCATGAACTAAGATTTTTTTCCCTGGTATTTTAGCGAAATTCTCCAGGAAAACATCCAGCTCATCCTTGTCATCAATAACCTTCCCCCCAATCTTAAATATGGATAGTTTTTCAGACATTATAAAGAATTTAAGATTTCCTGAATAACGGCCTGAGCAGCATAAACACGATTTCCTGCTTCCTCAATGACAACTGATTGCGGACCATCAAGTACATCATCCGATATCACTACATTTCTTCTTACAGGAAGACAATGCATAACCTTAGCCTCTCTGGTATTGCTTAGTTTATCAGTTGTAATCATCCAATTCCTATCGGTATTCAAAACTTTGCCGTACTCCCTGTAGGATGACCAGTTCTTTACATAAACAAAATCAGCACCCTCAAGGGCTTTATTTTGATCATATTCAACTTTAATCCCCGTCATAAAAGAATCAGACAACTCATAACCCTCAGGATGAGTGACAACTAATTCATAATCCATATTCGATGCCCATTCTACAAAAGAATTAGGAACAGATTGTGGCAAAGCCCTTGGGTGAGGGGCCCATGTCATAACGACTTTAGGCTTATCAACTACCTTTAACTCTTCAATGGTGAGCAAATCGGCCAAGGACTGCAATGGATGTCTGGTAGCAGACTCAAGGCTTATGACTGGCACACCTGAGTATTTAATTAGATTACTTAAAATTTCTTCACTATAATCAGCATCACGATCAATGAGGCCCGGGAATGATCTTAGGCCAATTATATCGCAATATTCACCGAGTACTGCAGCCGCTTCGATAATGTGCTCGGCCTTGTTCCCATCCATTATCACACCTTCCTTTGTTTCGAGTGCCCATCCTTCACCGCTAAAATTCATGACCATAACATCCATTCCAAGGTTTATGCCCGCCTTCTGAGTACTCAGGCGGGTTCTAAGGCTAGGATTCATAAAAATCAGTCCGAGGGTTTTACCCTCCCCTGGTTTCTTATGTTTGGGATCAGGTGTTTTGCATGACCTCGCAGCACTGATCAATGCATTCAAGTCCTGAACATCTACTATTGAAGTAAAATTTCTCATTCTATAACGCTATTCCCTTAATTCTTAATCCTGTGGTCTCATCAAGCCCATACATAAGATTCATATTTTGAACAGCCTGGCCTGATGCACCTTTTATAAGGTTATCGATCGTGCTGATCACCATTAAACGATCTTCAATTTTATCAATAAATAACTGACAATAATTTGTATTGACAACCTGTTTCAGATCAATATTTGTATCACTGATATGGACGAAAGGATCATCCTTATAGAATTCTTCAAAATTCCCCTTGACAGATTCAAGAGGAGCTTCTGTCTTTAAATACATCGTAGCAATTATCCCTCTTGTAAAATTACCCCGGTACGGAATAAACAACAGATCGTGACTATATTCCGGATCAGCCTTTTTCAAACTTTGCCCAATTTCTTTCAGATGCTGATGGGTAAATGCCTTATAAACTGACATATTATTATTTCTCCAGCTGAAATGAGAAGTAACACTAAACTTTTGTCCGGCACCTGTTGAGCCGGTAATTGCACTTATATGGACATCATCCCGGATTAATCCTTTTTTTGCCAGTGGAAGCAATCCCAATTGAAGACAAGTAGCGAAACAACCTGGATTTGCAATATTCTTTGCAGTGACTATTTCAGGTTTGTTCAATTCCGGCAATCCATAAATAAATCTCCCGAATTTCATCTGCAATTCAGGATGGCTTTCCTTTAATCTAAAATCCTGGCTTAGATCAATGATCTTTACTTCATTATCAATCTTTCCAGATTGAAGGATTTTAAACGATTCTTCATGACCCTTGCAAAGAAATACAAGCTCAGCATTATCTTTTATCTCCGATACGAAATAAAGATTTTCGACATGAAAAAGGTCCGTATGTACGGATCCAACTGGATTTCCCGCATTGCTGTCGCTTTGCACATAGACTATTTCAACATGAGGATGGTTGATCAGTATCCGAAGCAATTCCCCAGCTGTATAACCAGCGGCGCCTATTATGCCAACTTTTATTCTACTCATCTATTTGGTTTACCTTATTGTAGATCATAGTTTGATTGGCCATTATCTTCGTAAATCCTTTCACATCATCACCAGACCAGGCCATATTCATTTCACCATATGCCCCAAATTCTGAAGACATTAAATCATGTTCAGATTCCATGCCTAGAATAAAGAAACGATAGGGAGCAAGACGTACATGGACTATCCCGGATACAAATTTTTGCGTATCCTCCAGGAATCCCTCGATATTTCTTGCCAGAGGATCAAGGAATTGACCTTCATGAATCATCATGCCATACCAGTTTGCCAATTGTTCTTTCCAGTAGATCTGTGCTTTTGTAAGATTATGTTTCTCAAGGTGCTGATGGGCTTTTATCACAAGTAGTGGCAAACCAGCCTCAAAGCCTACTCTTCCTTTAATTCCTATTACAGTATCACCCACATGAATATCTCGTCCCAAAGCCCAGGGTTCAATAAATTTCGATAATTCTATTAAAGCCTGCAGAGGATCATCAAACTGGTTATCATTGAATCCAACAAGTTCACCTTTTTCAAATATCAATTTAATGTCCTCAATCTCTTCTGTTTTTAATTGTGTAGGGAATGCAGAGCCAGGTAGAAATTTATTAGAAGTAAGTGTCTCCTCCCCTCCTACCGAGGTTCCCCAAATACCCTTATTGATGGAGTATTTCGCCTTTTCCCAATCTAATTTAACATCATGTTTTTTCAAATAATCTATTTCAGCCTGCCGGGACAGTTTCAGGTCGCGAATGGGTGTAATTATAGATATTTCCGGAATCAGGATCCTGAAGATCAGGTCAAATCGAACCTGGTCATTACCTGCTCCAGTTGAACCATGAGCCACAAAATCAGCATTCAGCTCCTTCGCTTTGGCGGCTATCATTTTCGCCTGAAACACCCTTTCAGAACTGACAGAAAGAGGGTAAGTACTGTATTTCAATACATTCCCAAAAACAAGATATTTTATACACTCATTATAGTATTGCTGAGTGGCATCAATCACTTCGTGTTGTTTTGCCCCCATCAACAGCGACTTCTCTCCTATTGATTTCAATTCATTTTCCTCAAATCCACCCGTGTCAACCAATACGGTATATACATCCAGACCACGTTCCTGTGAAAGGTATTTTACACAATATGAGGTATCTAATCCCCCGCTATAAGCAAGAACTACTTTTTGATTTTTCATTTTTTCAGAGATTAAAAAATTCTAGATATTATCTTTTGATTTTTGATTTCCTTTTAAAAGTACATGTTTTTTAAATCTGATCCACCTATCATAAATCCTTAATCTTTTCAGATTAAATTTTTTCCCGTTATTAGGTGCTTTTTCAGGATCAAATAACATCCCTGTACACAAGCAATGCACTCTGTTCATCCGGTTCAATATATCGTAATTAACACAACTGGAACAGCCATACCAAAATTGATCATCCTGTGTTAGTTCAGAAAAAGTGACCGGTCGATATCCCAGCTCTGAATTTATATGCATTACAGCAAGGTTGGTGGTCAACCCAAATAATTTGGCTTTAGGATACAGTTCCCTGGAAAGTTCAAATGCTTTCTTCTTTATTTTTTTTGCAAGCCCCATTTTCCTGAAATCCGGGTGCACAATAAGGCCTGAGTTAGCCACATAATTTGCTTTACTCCATTTTTCAATATAACAGAATCCGGCAAACTTACCATCCTTTGTCAAGCATATGATAGCATGTCCGTTTTCAATTTTTTTACGTATATACTCCTCCGGCCTTTTGGCAATTCCGGTGCCCCTCTCCTTGGCAGAGACTTCAATATAATCACATATTACCTTGCTGTAATTTAAAAAGTTTTTATTTGAGATATAGATCTTAAAATCGGGCATAAATCATATGCTTTTTTTTGTTTTGATTTTCATTTCTGGAATATTGGTTGGGTAGATTACCATTACGTAAATGGCATTAAAAATTAACCGGCCCTAAGGCCTGAAAAAAGCATTGACGAGGTGTCCTGTATAAATATTGAAATATTTCAATTCCTGAGTAATTTATGCAAAGAGAATCAAAAAAAAACAATTAATAAAGATTTAAGAACAATATTTACTAAAAATATTTGCGATCCAATATTTCCTTTAAAATGATGGCATCCTTGATGCTGTCCTTATTTTGTAATAGTTCCCGGAACCGTTTTGCCGTGTGAATATTTACACCCTCTTCTATTTTATATTCTTCAAATCTTTTCTTTTTGCTGAGTTCCAGGTCAACTTGCTCATCAAGGGTTTTCAGGTCTTTATTAACGTCATAAACCTCATCATAACTCTTGTATTCCACCTCTTCTGCGGTTTCATATTCTGTTCCGCTCTTCTCTTCTTCCCGGTAGTAGCTATCCCCATCATAAGATCTATCGTCTTCCTTGTATTCTTCCTCGTAATCATATTCCGGTTCCTTTTTCTGTCCGGTAAATTCCCTTAAAAGGTCTTCGAAAGATACAGGTTTTTCTTTTTGTGGGGCCTGATCGTAATCCTCCCTTGAATCAGTTTTTCGCTGATTCTGGGGTGGCGTAACTGGCTTTTTTTTACGAAATGCACGACTTAAAAAATAAATTACTCCTAATGCTAAATAAATGTATAATTCAAGATCATCCATGCTAACACAAATCTAAGAAATAATTTTATATTTGCCTTCTATAAATAATATATGATCATACTTGCCGGATGGAGCTGACTAAACTCGAAGTAAAGGGATTCAAAAGTTTTGGAGATAAAGTTGTTATAAACTTTAATAAGGGTATAACTGGCATAGTTGGGCCGAATGGGTGTGGAAAATCCAATATCGTTGATGCAATCCGCTGGGTACTTGGGGAACAGAAAATTAAAACGCTTCGTTCCGAGAAGATGGAAAATATCATCTTTAATGGTACTAAAAACAGGAAAGCCCTACAGCTAGCCGAAGCTTCAATAACATTTGAAAATACTAAGAATATCCTACCTACAGAATATTCTTCGGTTACGATAACCAGAAGGTATTTCAGGTCCGGCGACAGTGAATATCTCTTAAATGGTGTCCCCTGCCGACTTAAAGATATTACAAATCTGTTTCTGGATACAGGAATCGCTTCTCATAGCTATGCTATCATTGAATTGGCCATGGTTGATGAGATCCTTAATGACAAGGATAATAGCCGAAGACATCTTTTTGAAGAAGCCGCAGGAATCTCAAAATTCAGAGTCCGGAAAAGAGAAACCATGCGTAAACTGGAAGCTACTGACCTGGACCTTGAAAGAGTAGAAGACCTGATTTATGAGATACAGAAAAACATGCGGTCCTTAGAAAGACAAGCAAGACAAACAAAACGCTACTTCAAGATAAAGGAAGAATATAAGAATTTAAGCATTAAACTAGCAAGAAAAACAGTAGCCCTGCAAAAGGAACAACTCGATAACATTAACATTCAGTCAGCCAGAGAAAATGATAATAAGATAAGTTTGTCTAAAAAGGTTATCGAAAAGGAAGCCGCCATAGAAAAGGCTAAAAAGGAGCTCCTGGAAAAAGAGAAGGATCTTGCTCAAAAGCAAAAGGCCCTGAATGAGTTTGTTGCCAAAATCAGGCAGTTTGAAAGCGATAAAAAGATCAAGAATGAAAAATTAAGATTTCTTAAGGATAAAAGCTTAAATCTAAAGGATCAGATCGAGCAGGATAAAAAGAGTAATGAAAGAGCATTATTCAGTATTCAAAGCCTTAAACAGGAGAAACAATCAGCAGAAACCACATTAAAAGAACTGGAAACCAAAGTGAAGGGGCTTCAGGATGAGCATCTTGAAGAAAAGAATAGAACCCAGATTCTGCGCGACGAGGTAGATTCAATGAACGAGGTCTACAAGGTGAAACACGAAGAGGTTTTCCAGTATAACAAAGAATTTGAAATAAAGGAAATACAGCTGAATACCCTGAAGCAGGAGCTGGAGAGGACCACAAGCGATACGACCGAACAATCAGAAAGCCTGGTTGAATTTGATAAGAAAATTAAAGAGATCCGGTCAGAAATCGATAGCAAATCCAAGTATCTTGATTCGCTGAAAAAAGGAGAAAGTCAAATCGAGGAAAGAGTAGAATCTTCTGACAGACTGATTGAAAAAATAAAGGATGAGCTTTCAGCCACAAACCGTATCCTGGATTCCAAACAAAACGAATATAATCTTACCAAATCCCTGGTTGATAATTTAGAAGGTTTCCCGGAAGCGATCCGGTTTTTAAAAGCACAGAAAAATTGGGGGAAAAAAGCGCCTTTACTGAGTGATATTCTTACCACTGAAGAGAAATACAGGGCCACTATCGAAAATTACCTGGAACCCTATATGAATTATTACGTGGTGGATACAGAAGCCGATGCTTTTAAGGCTGTTAATTTATTAAGTGAAGCATCCAAAGGACGAGCGCATTTCTTTATTCTGGACAGCTTTGAAAAATTCACTCCGTCTCCAATCAAGATATTTGATAATGCTACACCTGCAACCGAGATTGTAGAATATGATCTTAAGTATCAGAAACTGGTTAGTTACATATTAAACAATGTATATTTGATTTCCCAGGTATCCGGAGAATTCCCTAAAGATGAAGAGGCTATCTTCATGACAGCTAATGGTAAGTTCACTAAGAAGAGATTCAGTATTTCAGGAGGATCCGTAGGTCTTTTTGAAGGGAAAAGGATCGGAAGGGCAAAAAACCTCGAAAAACTTGATCGTGAGATTAAAAAATTAAATAAAAAGCATCAGGATATTAAAAATAATCTGAATGAAGAAATAAAAGCCCTGGCCAAGCTAAAAGCGTCTACCAAAAAAGATAAGATTGAAATACTCCAGACAGAAATCAATCAGCTCAATGAAAGCCTGATATCTCTTAAAACCAGGGAAGAACAATATTCACAACTTTTGTCCAACCAATCTACGAAAAAGGAGAATATACTGGAGAAGATAGAAGAATTAAACAATGACCTTGAAAAATTATCCCCAATTACTGAAAAGGGTAAGATAGATCTTGAAATATTGGGTGAAAAAATCGTAAGCCTGCAAAATGAACTTAAAAATCAGCAGGAAATGTTTTCATTAAAATCAACTGCATATAATGATGAAAACATTCTTTTCCACCAACAAAAAAATAAAATCAATAGTCTTGATCAGGAAATCAATTTTAAATCCGTTGCCTTCGAAAACTCTAAAGAGAGAATAAACAAAAATCAGGAATCCCTGGAGTTAAATGAGAAAGAAATAAAGGAGCTGCTTTCCTCTGAAGAGAACAGTGAGGATGTGATCCTTGGGATGTATGAAGAAAAAGAAACACTTGAAAAAATTCTCAATGAATCTGAAAAAGAATATTATTCGGCACGTGGGAAAATTGATGAAATTGAAAACCAGGTTCGTGAATTACAACACAGCAGGGAAAATTTAGATACGATCATTATTGAGTTAAAAGATAAACTCAATGACATCAAACTTCAGTTAAATAGCATAAAAGAAAGATTATCCGTAGAGTTCCAGGTAAGCCTGGAAGAAATTTTGAAAAAACCGGATCAGGAAGAGGATGATCTGCAGGAGACAGAAGAGTCATTAAGAGAACAAGTAGATATAATAAAAAATAAACTGGAAAAGATCGGCCCCATTAATCCAATGGCTATGGAGGCCTATGATGAGGTTAAAAAACGAAACGATTTTATCACGGAACAGAGAGAGGATCTGCTTCAGGCAAAAGAATCACTGATCGCTACAATCGATGAAATTGATCTTGCTGCAAGGGCAAATTTCATGGAAGCTTTTGAGAAGATCAAAGAAAATTTCATTAATGTTTTCAGAACATTGTTTGGAGAGGAAGATGACTGTGATCTTGTTCTCACAAACATTGAAGATCCATTGAGCTCAAGCATTGATATTATCGCCAAACCCAAAGGGAAGAAACCCTTGACCATTAATCAACTTTCCGGAGGAGAAAAAACATTGACCGCTACCTCGCTGCTCTTTGCTATATATCTTATGAAGCCGGCTCCATTCTGTATTTTTGATGAGGTTGATGCCCCCCTTGATGATGCAAACCTTGACAAATTCAATCTGATCATAAGGAAATTCTCTAAGGATTCACAATTTATTATTGTAACACATAACAAGCGAACCATGATCTCCACCGATGTAATCTACGGCATTACCATGGTCGAGCAAGGAATATCCAAAGTTGTTCCGGTCGACTTAAGAGAATTGGAGGTTTGATTTTATAAGGCATTACTTTTTTTACTGCCACGACATTAATAGAATTTATAATTTGAATAAAGTTTTACTGAATATACAATGTTAAAAAAGATAAATCCTACGAAGACAAAAGCATGGGCTAAACTCAAAGACCATTATTATAAAATTCATGATAAACATATGGTGGATATGTTTCATGAAGACCCCGGCAGGGCTGATAAATTCTCAATTGTATTTAATGAGATCCTGATTGATTATTCTAAGAACCGGATTAATGATGAAACCAAAAAACTGTTAATAGAATTAGCCGAGGAAGTGGATCTGAGAGGTGCCATCAACTCCATGTTTACAGGAGAAAAAATCAATTTAACCGAGCGCAGGGCAGTACTGCATGTGGCACTCAGGAACAGGTTGAATGCCCCTATTTACGTGGATAAACAGGATGTTATGCCTGATATCAATAAGGTCCTTGACAAGATGAAATTTTTCTCTGAGGAGGTCATTTCAGGTAAGTGGAAAGGATATACGGGTAAGCAGATCACAGATATCGTTAATATAGGTATAGGTGGGTCTGCCCTCGGGCCGCTAATGGTAACAAAAGCGCTCAGACCATTTATGATCCCACATATCAATGTTCATTTTGTTTCGAATGTAGATGGTTCACAAATAGCCGAGACCTTATCAAAGGTGGATCCGGAAAGAACCATGTTCCTGATCTCCTCAAAGACATTTACTACCCAGGAAACAATGACCAACGCCCATACCGCAAGGGAATGGTTTCTGAAATCAGCGGTTGAAGAAGAAAATATTAAAAAACACTTTGTTGCGATATCCACCAACAGGGAGGCTGTTGAGAATTTTGGGATTGATCCAAAAAATATGTTTGAATTCTGGAACTGGGTAGGTGGAAGATATTCTCTCTGGTCGGCTATCGGATTATCCATTATCCTGAGCATAGGTTTTGATAACTTTCTGGAATTGCACAAAGGTGCTCATGAAATGGATCTTCATTTCCTGAACACTGAATTTGAAAATAATATCCCGGTGATTCTGGCATTATTGGGCATCTGGTATAATAATTTTTTTGATGCAGATACTTATGCCATTCTACCTTACAGCCAGGATATGCAGTACCTGCCAACCTATCTGCAGCAGGGAGATATGGAAAGCAATGGCAAAAGTGTAGACCGAAATGAAAACATGGTGGACTATCAAACGGGACCTATAATATGGGGTGAACCAGGTACCGACGGACAGCATGCTTTTTATCAATTGATACATCAGGGCACTAAAATGATCCCATGCGATTTTCTTATTCCGGCCAGAAGTTATGATCAGGTAGGGGATCACCATGAAAAACTGATTTCTAACTTCTTTGCTCAAACTGAAGCTTTAATGAAAGGTAAATCTGAAAATGAGGTAATAGCGGAGTTTGAAAAAAATGGTGAGAAACTAAAGGACGTTATTCATCTTGTCCCTTACAAGGTTTTTCACGGTAACCGCCCAACAAATTCAATTTTATTTAAAGAACTTTCACCAAGAACTCTTGGAGGCTTGATTGCCATGTACGAACACAAAATCTTTGTACAGGGTGTAATCTGGAATATCTTTAGTTTTGATCAATGGGGTGTGGAACTTGGTAAACAATTGGCGCAGAAAATTTTACCTGAACTGGAAAACGATCAGGAAATTAAAACTCACGATGGTTCTACAAATAAACTAATTAATTACTACAAGAAAATGCGGTAGAAGATTTGTTCTACTGAACTGAGGAATAAAGGATTTGTTCTTTAATCTCGGTATTGTTGGCTTGGAGTAATTCTTCCGAATTCAATAATTCAATCTGAATAAAACCCCTGGTATTATCCAGGATCCGGTATTCCTGATCACCTATTGCTGATTTTAAAACAATGGACGGAATATTATAATTTACAGACCATAATCCTGTCTCAAGGGATTTATCAGTATTGATCTTGGTAAAAAATCCATCATTTCTTAGAATGATTTTATATAATTCCTTTCGTGTTTTAATCGAGGCAAATTGATTGGTTGACATTTCTTCCACCTGCATAACCTTTTCAGTAAGACCCTTTACTGGAGGGCTTACCACATCAACATCCCAGTTAAAGTAAGCTGTCCAGGCAATGACCTGGAATACGAAGAACAAGGTTATACGAAATTTCATAACAGGGTGATAACTATCATATTATAACAAATACTATTATCAAGATTTCAAACAAGTCTTTAAACTTTATAAAATTCACATCAATTGATAAAATTGAATGTAAAATACAATACCAAAACCTCTCCCTGAATAAAACGCACTGTAGGTACTAATATTTCATGCCAGTCAGAACAATTGATCAACAAATATTATAAATAAATAATAGTAATTCTAAATATTTTACAATTTTTTTCTTTTCCAAGGAAATTAAAATTGATCAGGGATCGTAATTGAGCAATTATCAAAGATTATGCCAACTTAAAACTCCTAAGTATATATCAGATATATATCCGATTGTAACCTCAATGGAAACCGAACCTCCCTTAACTGCATAAGAGTGAACCCCAGGGGAAGGTGGATTTCGATTCGCTATAAGCGTCTTCCTCGACAGAGAATTATTGCATCATCTGTTCCAGGGATGCCTGAGGTCTAGGCCAAATCATGTTTGGAAATATTGTTTATTTTGAATTCCTCAGGTTTTGTAGTTTATTCCTAAAGTGAGATCTGGTCAGGAAGCTTTATCTCCTTTAATTGTCCCGTACCCTTATCCAGCTGTGACCAGAGCAGATCTTGAAAAGTCAGGTGAACCATCCCTGCTGGAGGTAAAAATCCAATTACATCAGTTGACAGATGTTCACAGAGGTGGGTAATCGAAGGATTATGTCCAATTATTAACACTGATTTTAAAGAATTATCCAGTTTCGAGATAAATCCGAGCAGTGTTCTTACTGAAGCCTCATAAAGTTCTTCATCAATTTTAATTTCCGATTGATCCAGTTTAAGTTGGTCTGCAAAAAGCTGAGCCGTATCAATGGCACGCGTGGCATGACTGGTTAATACAATATCAGGAATAATTTCCTCTAAGTACATATATCTGGCCAACCTGGAAGCATCCTGTATTCCGGAATCGGTTAATTCCCGTTCCAAATCCTTTTGTCCGGGTTCGACATTCCTGCTTTGTGCGTGACGGACTAATATCAAACTGCGCTCCATAATTGAATTTTTAAAAATTATATCATCCTTGCCCGCCTTATCAGACGTACAATATTATAATTATGAATTTATTAAGTTTTACGAGTAAAAAACCATTTTCTTATTTTTTTTGTTAAAAATATTGATATTTGGGGCTTTCAAAATTATCAGGTATGACCAAAAACCTAGTTATAGTAGAATCACCGGCTAAGGCTAAGACGATTGAGAATTATCTCGGCAAAGAATATGTTGTAAAATCCAGCTATGGACATGTAAGAGATCTGCCCAAGGACAATGAGGCTATTGACATTCAAAATGGTTTCAAACCAACCTATGAAATTCCCAAGGATAAGAAAGATGTTATAAAACAACTTAAGAAGGAAGCTGATAACTCCGAACTGGTGTATCTCGCCAGTGATGATGACCGTGAGGGAGAGGCTATTTCATGGCATTTAAAGGAGGCTTTAGATCTTTCCGATCAAAAGGTCAGAAGAATTGTTTTCAGGGAAATAACAAAAAATGCAATTTTGAATGCCCTGGAAAGCCCGCGGGGTATAAACCTTGATCTCGTGAATGCTCAACAGGCAAGACGGGTTCTGGACAGGTTAGTTGGGTTTGAATTATCACCGGTATTGTGGAAAAAGATAAAAACAGGTCTTTCAGCTGGCCGCGTTCAATCCGTGGCAGTTAAACTGGTGGTAGAAAGAGAAAGAGAGATTGAAAAATTCGAAATTGAAAGCTTTTACAGGATTTCAGCCTATTTTCTTGTTGAAGGGAACGTAATTTTAAAAGCGGACTTACAGAAACGTTTAAAAAATGAGGATGAGGCCCTTGAATTTCTTAAATCAACGATCGGCTCTTCATTTACTATTGAGAAATTAGAAAAGAAACCTCTTAAAAAATCTCCTGCACCTCCTTTTACAACATCAACACTTCAACAGGAAGCCAGCAGAAAACTTGGTTTCTCGGTTACACAGACTATGACCATAGCTCAAAAGCTATATGAAGCGGGAAAGATCTCTTATATGCGGACAGATTCCGTTAATCTTTCACTTGAGGCTATTTCAGGAGCTAAAAATGAAATATTGAATGAGTTTGGAGAAGAATATCTGAAAACAAGGCAATTTAAAACGAAGTCACAATCAGCCCAGGAGGCCCATGAAGCCATCCGTCCAACCAATTTTTCAGTACGGGATGCTGGTGCCGATAGGAATGCCAAAAAACTCTATGAATTGATATGGAAAAGGGCTGTTGCCTCCCAGATGGCTCCAGCACAATTAGAAAAAACCGTGGTTACTGTTGGAATAAGCAACAGGCCTGATAAGTTAATAGCAACAGGAGAAATTATTACCTTTAGTGGATTCCTGAAACTTTATCAGGAATCAAGTGATGAAGAAAATGGAGAAAATGGCAAACAAGGTTTACTTCCCCCATTAAATGAAGGACAGACATTGCAGCTGAAAGAAATGATAGCAAAACAGGGATTTACCCGGCCTCCATTAAGATATACTGAAGCGAGCCTTGTAAAGAAGCTTGAAGAACTGGGAATAGGAAGACCTTCAACCTATGCTCCGACAATTTCTACAATTCAGAAAAGAGACTATGTAGTAAAGGAATTTATTAAAGGCAAGGAAAGGAATATCAAACAAATAATTCTAAAGGGTGATAATATAAGCTCAAATGAATCTGTTGAGACATATGGTTTTGATAAAAACAAACTATCACCAACTAATATTGGCATTATTGTTAATGATTTCCTTGAAAATCATTTCCCATCGATAATAGATTATTCATTTACTGCCAATGTTGAAGAGGAGTTTGACGAAATAGCTCAGGGTCAAATACCTTGGGAAAACATGATCGATTCTTTTTATGGCAAGTTCCATCCTATGGTTGAAAAAACTGAGACCCTGTCCAGGGCCGAGGCAAGTACTTCAAGAGAGTTGGGGATTGATCCGGAAAGTGGCAAAACGGTATATGCACGTCTGGGAAAATTCGGGCCAATAATACAGATTGGAGAAAATGATGAGAATAATAAACCCAGATATGCAAGTTTACGCAAAGGACAATTCCTTGAAAGCATCAACCTTGAAGAAGCACTGGACCTGTTCAAACTACCTCGTGAAGTAGGACAATATGAGGATAAAGAAGTAGTAGCTGGGATTGGCAGGTTTGGCCCATACATCAGGCATGACAATAAATTTATATCTTTAGGTAAAGAAGATCCCCTACAGGTAGATATAAATACAGCAATTCAATTAATTGAAGAGAAAAGAAAGGAAGAGTCGAATAGTATTATAAAAGTATTTGATGATCAACCTGACGTAAAAGTGTTAAAGGGTAAATATGGGCCCTATATTAAATTCGGGAAGAAAAACTTAAAAATTCCTAAGGATAAAAACCCGGAAGACCTGACTTATGAAGAGTGTGTTGAAATTTCTGAGAAAGCGCCAGCTAAAAAACGAAGATTCAACAAAAAATAAATATAATGAAAAACCTTGTAGTGCTGACCGGATCGGGAATCAGTGCTGAAAGTGGAATTAAAACTTTCCGTGAGGCCGGAGGATTGTGGGAAGGATATGATGTATACGAAGTTGCAACTCCTGAAGGATGGTATAAAAATCCTGAGCTGGTATTAGAGTTCTATAATCAGAGGAGGAAACAGGCCCTTGAATCCAAACCTAATGAAGCTCATAACATACTGGCAGATCTTGAATCCCATTTTAATGTTACGATAATAACTCAGAATGTCGACAACCTCCATGAAAGAGCCGGTTCCAGCAATATCATTCACCTGCATGGTGAACTTTTTAAATCCCGCAGTACCCTCGATGAAAACCTGGTATACGACATGGAGGGTTGGGAATTAAATCTCGGTGATACCTGTGAAAAGGGTTCACAATTGAGACCCCATATCGTATGGTTTGGAGAGATGGTACCGATGATGGATGTGGCAGCCAGGGAAACCATGAAAGCTGATATTTATTTAGTGGTAGGCACTTCCCTTGTAGTATATCCAGCAGCGGGTCTTCTGGACTATGTGGGATCAGAAATCCCCAAATTTATTGTTGACCCAAGCATGCCGGAAGTAAGTAAGAGACCTAATTTATACCTTATCGAAGAAAAAGCTTCTACAGGGATGCAGAAGGTCCGGGATATTTTACTTAAGGATTATATTTAATCAGGCAGTAAGGGCTCGAATGTTTCCTGTATTAAAATGCCGTTCTCTTCCACTTCAGTCGTCAAAAATAAAGAGGTGATCTCTTTTATATTTTTAATGGTTGTTCCACCATCCGCGGAATAATAAGCTATCCGATCGATCCTATCACTTATGCTGCTTTCTTCAAGAGCCTCCCAGGATCCCGAATCAAGTCGTTCGGTAATTCCATCGCAAAATTCTTCAATGGATTCAATGATATATGTCTTTTCTGTATTTGAAGAAATATATTTGGTTTGAATTAAAAGTTCACAGTCAGAAATTTCCGGAGTTTGTCCATCTTCAGTAATTATTTTCCGTATCCATGATTTAGAAGAATCGTTTGAAAGCAAACGCACAACTTCCGGTTCCGTAAAGAGGACTATATTCTCATCATTGCCACACGATGTAAAAAGAAGTGAGACAAAAAAGAAAAGTCCAACCCAGTACCTGTTAATGTTAAATATTTGCTTAATCATTTGTCCAAAAATACATTCAAAGAACTACATATAAATGAAATTGATGGAGAATCTATGTTTCTCGAATATCGGACAAATAAGCGGCCAGGTAAAGATATTAGAATAGCGGCCCCGGTAAAAATGACAATATTTATCTCTATCTAGTATTAAAACTATTATTTTTGCATGCTTTAACGCTTTACTATTTAAAGATGGCTGATTATAATTTTAAGGAAATCGAAAGAAAGTGGCAATCTTATTGGGATGCAAACCAAACCTATAAGACACGGATCGATCATTCAAAACCAAAATATTATGTTTTAGATATGTTCCCGTATCCTTCGGGAGCCGGATTACATGTTGGCCATCCACTTGGATATATTGCCAGTGATATAGTTTCCAGATTCAAAAGACTTAACGGATATAATGTACTTCACCCAATGGGCTTCGATGCCTTTGGCCTTCCTGCTGAACAGTATGCCATTCAAACCGGACAACATCCGGCAAAAACCACGGATCAGAACATAAAAAGATATAAGGAACAGTTATTGAATATTGGGTTCTCCTATGATTGGGATACCGAAGTACAAACATGTGCTCCTGATTATTATAGATGGACACAGTGGATATTTCTTCAATTATTCGAAAGCTGGTATAACAAAAAAGAGGACAAGGCTGAATCTATAGAAACCCTTACCAGGATACTGGCAAAGGAAGGGAATAAGAATGTTAAAGCAGCTTGTGATGAAGATACACCAATTATTACAGCAGAAGAATGGAATGGTTATTCTGAGCAGGAAAAAGCTTTCTTTCTGCTAAAATACAGGTTAACCTACCTTGCCGAAACAACTGTGAATTGGTGCCCTGCTTTGGGTACAGTTCTTGCCAATGATGAAGTCCGTGACGGACTTTCTGTGAGAGGAGGTCATCCGGTCGAACGAAAAAAAATGAAGCAATGGAGCATGAGGATAACGGCATATGCTGACCGCTTGCTTGAAGGCTTAAACCGTATCGAATGGACTGAAGCCTTAAAGGAGATGCAAAGAAACTGGATTGGAAAATCTTACGGATGTTCCGTTACTTTTGACGTCCTGGATTCGGATCTCAAAATGACTGTTTTTACTACCAGGGTAGATACAATCTTTGGGGTGACTTTCATGACCATTGCTCCTGAACACGAGATCGTTGACAAACTCACAACACCGGATCAGAAAGAAGCTGTCATGGAGTATATCGAAACCGCCAAGAACCGTTCTGACAGGGAAAGGATGAGCGATGTGAAAACTGTATCAGGTGTTTTTACAGGCTCATATGTTATTCACCCTTTTTCACAAGAAAAAATACCCATCTGGATTGCCGATTATGTACTGGCGGCCTATGGAACAGGAATGGTTATGGGGGTTCCCTCATCAGATACTAGGGATTACGCTTTTGCCAGTCACTTTAATATACCCATCATACCTGTCCAGGAAGGGGAGCATACCGATATTACAAGTCCGGATTTTGATCCAAAAGCCGGGACCATGATCAATTCTGATTTTATGAATGGCTTACCTGTGACAGAAGCAATTGATTTGGCTACAAAGCGCGTGGAAGAAAAAGGAATTGGAGAAGCACAAATAAATTTCAGGCTTAGAGATGCCGTTTTTGGCAGACAAAGATATTGGGGAGAACCCTTCCCAATATATTACGTTGATGAAATTCCCAACCCATTACCTGAAGATGAACTGCCCCTGATACTTCCCGAAGTTGATGCATATCTTCCTACTGAAACAGGTGATCCTCCTTTAGGCCGGGCATCTGAGTGGAAATATAAGGATAAATACCCTTATGAATTAAGTACCATGCCTGGCTGGGCAGGATCAAGTTGGTACCTTTTCAGGTATATGGATCCAAAGAATGAAAAGGAATTTGTAAGTAAGGAGGCGCAGGAATACTGGCAAGATGTAGACCTTTATATTGGAGGATCCGAACATGCAACAGGTCATCTGATGTATTCCCGCTTCTGGACTAAGTTCCTTTATGACCGTGAATTTTTATCAGTAGACGAACCATTTAAAAAACTGATCAACCAGGGAATGATCCAGGGGAGATCAAACTTTGTTTATAGGGTGAAAGGAACTGATCAGTTCGTTTCATACAATTTAAAAGATAATTACAATGTTCAGGCACTTCATGTTGATGTAAATATTGTGGACAATGACATCCTTGATATTGAGGCATTCAAGAAGTGGAGCCCAGATTTTAAAAATGCAACATTCATTCTGGAAGATGGAAAGTATATCTGTGGCAATGAAGTGGAGAAGATGTCAAAATCACTTTATAATGTGGTCAATCCTGATGTAATAATTGAAAATTATGGTGCTGATACATTGCGCTTATATGAGATGTTTCTTGGGCCGCTTGAACAATCCAAACCCTGGAATACACATGGAATAGACGGAGTAAGTAAGTTTTTAAGAAAACTCTGGCGATTATTCCATGATAAAAACAATCAGTTCGATATTTCTGAAGAAAAGGCAAATGAACAGGAACTAAAAATCCTTCACAAGGCTATAAAAAAGGCTATAGAAGATGTTGACCGCTATTCCTTCAATACATCCGTCAGCAATTTTATGATTTGCGTTAACGAGTTATCAAGTCTAAAATGCAATAAAAGAGAGATACTGGAACCTTTAACTATTATCATATCTCCATACGCTCCACATATAACAGAAGAACTGTGGTCTTTAATGGGGCATCAGGATAGCATTATGAATGCATCTTATCCTGAATATAATGAAATGTATATCCAGGAGGACTCATTCGAATACCCGGTATCAATTAATGGGAAATTAAGAACCAGAATAAATTTCAACCTGGACTTACCCAGAGAGGAGATGGAACGTGGGATCCTGGCCTCAGAAGTAGTTCAAAAGTGGTTGAGTGGAAAAGAGCCCAGAAAGATCATAATTGTTCCCAAAAAGATCATTAATGTAGTAGTATAAATTCAGGGGATATGTATAAGTGAAACAAAATGGTCCTCACAGGATCATTCATTATTAATAACCCCCTCGGCTGGTTCTTCCCTTTCTCTATTTTTCTTTTTAAAGAGTCTGAATTTCTTCTTCTTTTTCTCTTCGACTGGTTGAATTTCCGGTTCTTCAACCTTCATGTCTTCCTGAATTTCCTGCTTGGCACTTCTGGGGGCCTGTAGGAGATGACCATACATAGCATCATAAAGAGCCTGATCGTTATTGAATAATGTTAAATACGGTGAATGATACACACGACCAGCCCCGATGGAATCAGTGCTTAAGGAATCGGGAATTACCCAGGCTATAAGTAGTGAATCTGAAGTTTCAGGATAAACTGTTTCCATCGCAATGGTTTTCATTTCATTTGATTTCTTTTTGAATGGTTTCTGCACAATGATACCGAACTTACTTTTTTTCACTTTTCCCAATTTCTGCTTGGGAGTGGAATCTGCTTCAAAAAGAGAGAATTGATTTTTAAACTCATCTTCATCCAGAATAAATTTACTTTGATATGCCGGGCATGTAATCTTGTTATGGCATGATACAATAAGTATCATAAACACTAATAATAGCAATATTTTATTTAGACGCAGCATGTCTCTTAAAAAACGGTGGGTATAATCTTATATTGCGTTCAACCATTCATAATACAGCCTGATTCTCAACCTTTTCACAACAGGCGCAAATATAATAGGAATTACCAGAATTTTATTTAACAGGAGTAATTTTGATAGATACGATGAGATTTAATCTAGATGAATTTATTATTCATTTGTTTCATTTCATGATCTTAATTCAGGATGAGGTTTCTCACTAAAAGAATAATTACAGCCAGAATGAAGATAATTATGCTAATCCTATTGATCCAATGCATAATCCGCAGGTTTATATCTGGTTTATCCCCCTTATCCTTTTTTCTGAAATAGTAGGAAAATACCTCTCTGAAATTAAATACTTCCCTGATTGTATTTTTATCTCTTTGATGAGTCATGATTTTGATAATAACAATTAATTATTGGATGGTTTATCTATCCAATTTCCATCCTGTCGGATTAAATTTATTAGTTCATCGACAGCATTTTCTGAAGGAACACCACGTTTTACAACCTCCTTACCCTTATACAAAGTGATTTTACCTTTCCCGGATCCAACATATCCATAATCAGCATCTGCCATTTCTCCAGGGCCATTTACGATACAACCCATAATGCCGATTTTAACCCCCTTAAGATGATCCGTGCGTTTCCGGATCATAGCCGTTGTTTCCTGCAGATCAAATAATGTTCTTCCACATGAAGGACAGGAAATATATTCTGTTTTGGTAACCCGGGTTCTCGTGGCCTGAAGGATTCCAAATGCAGTTTCATTACAAATTTGCATTTTATCCTTCCAATTCTTTGTTTCTCCCATTGAGTCATCTGGGCTTGTCAGCATTAATCCATCCCCAAGGCCATCTGTAAGTAATCCACCCAGGTCGGTAGCTGAAAAAAGCCTGAACTCATCCTCATCATCAGATCGATAGTCACCCTGAATTATAACCGGAACGTTGATATTGTGGTTAATCAGTTCAATAAAAAACCTACGTATATCAGCAAGAGTATGGGTGTTTTTCGATTGTACAATTAAAACGATGTTCTCCATTTCCCTGAGGAAATCAAGGATTTCTGGATCAAGTTCGTCGGTCCATAGCCTGATAAAATTCAATTGAGCATGCGTTTCGCCTGATTTTATAAAATTCACTTTATCAAACATGGGATACATGTTTTCCGGGGTTTCAAGATCTCTCCATTTCTCGTAATCAATAATTTCCCTCAATCCCGGGGGCAATTCAACTGATGATGGTTTTATACCAGAATATATGTAATCAGCACTTATGTCTTTCCTGACGAATTTATCTGGTTCTGGAAGGTATACATGACCAATGGGTCTCAGGTCTGAATATTCCTCTAATGATTTGTTTGAATAATCGGCAATGACGCGAGGAACATTAGATCCACCTATGTCGGCAACCTCAACTGTAACACGTTTTGTATATTCAAATGGATCAATAGGGGAATTTATGATCTCTGGTATTTCTTTATGTTCCTGACGGTTCTTATATCGGCTGACTAACCTTTGTGCCACCGGAATTTCCGCTTCAGGCTCTTCAGTCAAAGAAACACGAATCGTATCTCCCAATCCGTCTTCAAGCAGGGCACCAATTCCAACAGCTGATTTTATTCTTCCATCTTCCGCTTCTCCTGCCTCTGTAACACCAAGGTGCAGGGGATAAGGTTTCAGGTTTTCTGCATCAAGTCTGTTAACGAGCAAGCGATATGCCTGAATCATTACCTTCGGATTACTTGCTTTCATTGAAAGAACAATATTATAGTAACTCAGGTCTTCACATATTCTGAGAAATTCTAGTGCAGACTCCACCATTCCCATGGGCGTATCTCCATACCGGCTCATGATGCGATCGGAAAGAGAACCATGATTTGTTCCAATTCTCATTGCTGTACCATATTCCTTGCAAATTTTGACCAGGGGAGAAAATTTTTCACGAATCCGGTCCAATTCAGCATTGTATGTATCCCTGGTATATCTTATATTCTCAAATTTCTTCTTGTCGGCATAATTCCCAGGGTTGATACGGACTTTCTCAACGATTCGGGCAGCCAGTTCGGCCGCATTGGGCGTAAAGTGTATATCTGCGATCAAAGGTGTATCATATCCTCTTGATCTAAGTTCTTTTTTGATATTTTCAAGATTTCCTGCCTCATTCATTGACGGAGCAGTAACCCTGACATATTCGCAGCCGGCCTCAATCATTCTTATGGATTGTTGAACTGTTCCTTCAGTATCCATCGTATCCACGGTAGTCATGGATTGTATTCGTATAGGATGGTGTGCACCCAAAGGCAAGTCACCAATCTTCACTTCAATAGATTGACGCCTTTTATAGCTTGTAAGACTGTTGCAATATTTTTTGTCCAGATTTTCAGAAATCTTAGTATGAGCCATTTGTAAGATTTGATATTTCCTAAATAACTATTTACGAAGTTAAATGTTCTGATTCAATTATTGTAAGGATTCACAATATTCACCTTATCTTTTTATTCTACCTGATTCAGGTCATTTATTTCGGCAGGATTCTAGATTGCTTAATATGCTAATATTTTTAGCCATTTATAAATTGGTTTTGTCAATTATACTAATTATTTTAGTATATGTATTTGTCATGCCACACCCATTTCAGTTTGCTTTACGGCACTTTGGCTCCGAAAGAACTGTTTCTGGAAGCCCAGAAAAACAAGGTGAGGAGGCTGGCTTTAACAGACATCAACAATACTTCGGCGTTTATCGAGATGGTCAGGATATGCAGGGAAAATGAAGATGAATTTGGGCTGGAAATAATCCCAGGAATTGAATTCCGGAGGGAGGGCAAGTTTTTATATTCTGCTATAGCCATGAACAATGATGGTTTCGAAGAGATCAATCATTTCCTCTCGAAACATAATCTGGATGGGAGGAGCCTTCCGGACTCTCCTCTACCCTTCCGGAATGCCTTCACGATTTTTCCTTTCCGCCGTCCTCTGTCCCGCAATCTTGGTGAGCGGGAATACATAGGCATCGGGATACAGGATGTTCCTTCCCTTTCAAGCCTGAACAGGGATCATCCTATTGAGAAAATGGTTATATGGCAACCAGTAACCTTCAAAGATGCAAAAGGACACAATGTACACCGGCTCCTTCGCGCCATAGATCTTAATACACTATTGAGCAAGCTACCCGAGACGGATCAGGCCCCAAGCTCAGAAATAATGCTTCCTGAACCAGACCTGCTGAGACACTATTGGCAATATCCAGGCATTATTTCAAACACCAAAATGATACTGGAACATTGTTCAGTCAATTTGGATCTTGGAACACCCAAAAACAAACAGTCGTTTGCAGGCAACCAGGAAAAGGACCACTATATACTCCGAAGCAAAGCACTTGAAGGTTTTCAACGCCGATACCAGGAATACGACAGCTATGCAATGAGCCGCCTTCTCAAAGAACTTGAAGTGATTGCCGACCGTAAATTTGAGGCTTATTTCCTCATAGCACTGGATATTATAGAATTCTCTCAAAGGCGGGGATTTGCCCATGTAGGAAGAGGCAGCGGCGCAAACAGTATGGTGGCTTATTGCCTTGGGATCACCGAGGTTGACCCAATAGAGTTGGACTTATATTTTGAAAGGTTTTTGAACCCATACAGAAGCTCGCCACCTGATTTTGACATTGATTTTTCCTGGAAAGACAGAGATGAAGTAACCTCCTATGTACTCAATAAATATCCGGAACACTCCGCCCTGCTGGCCACATATACCACTTTCCAGGGCCGGTCCATCATACGGGAACTGGGCAAGGTCTTCGGGCTTCCGAAAAGTGAAATCGATGAGATCATTGACCACCCGGTTCAAAACAAGGATCGCGACAAGATCACGAGGCTTATCTTCAGTTATGCAGACCGCCTGCATGATATGCCCCGAAACCTGTCCATTCACGCCGGGGGTATTGTAATCTCTGAAAAACCAATCACCGCTTATACCGCCCTTGAATTGCCTCCAAAGGGGTTCCCGATAACTCAATTTGACATGATCTCGGCAGAAGATCTTGGCCTTCATAAATTTGATATTTTAAGCCAGAGAGGCTTGGGACACATTAAAGACTCTGTCGAGATCATAGCGAGAAACAAAGGAGTTGAGGTAGACATCAGTGATTTCATAAAGATAAAAGAAGACCCTAAGGTGAACAATCTATTAGAGAGGGGGAAGGCAATGGGATGCTTTTATATTGAATCTCCGGCAATGCGGATGCTCCTCGGCAAGCTTCGCTGCAGCGACTACCTTACCCTGGTAGCCGCAAGTTCAATTATCCGGCCTGGTGTGGCCCGGTCGGGGATGATGAGAGAATACATACACCGGCACCTGAACCCTGGCGATCATGATTATATACATCCAAAAATGCAGGAATTAATGAAAGAGACATATGGCATCATGGTATACCAGGAAGATGTGATCAAGGTGGCGCATCATTTTGCCGGGCTGGACCTGGCAGAAGCCGATATTCTCAGACGCGGGATGTCCGGAAAATTCAGGTCAAGAAAGGAATTTCAGAAAGTTGAAGAAAAATTTTTCAGCAATTGCAAGGCCAGGGGGTATCCTGATGAGATCTCCAAGGAAGTATGGCGACAGATCGAAAGCTTCTCCGGTTACTCATTCTCCAAAGCCCATTCAGCAAGTTATGCTGTTGAAAGCTACCAGAGCCTTTACCTCAAAACCTATTTCCCATTTGAATTTATGGTAGGTGTTATCAATAACTTTGGAGGATTCTACAGGACCGAGTTCTATTTTCATGAAGCCAGAATGGCCGGGGCAAAAATCGAACCTCCCTGCGTGAATAAAAGTGATTACCTGACGAATATATACCATGACACCATTTACATCGGTTTTATTCACCTGAAAAGCCTTGAAAAGAAAATTGGCGAAAAGATCCCTGCCGAGAGGTTGCAAAATGGCCCCTACAGGAGTTTTGAGGATTTTGTTCAGAGAATCCCGGCGGGTCTTGAACAGACAAGTATCCTGATCAGGATCGGGGCCCTCCGTTTTACCGGGAAAACGAAACGAGAGCTGTTATGGCAGACACATTTTTACTATAATAAAACGAAAAGAAAAAACGGCGAGAAAGTAATCTTTGATAACACCATAAGAAAATTCGATTTCCCAAATCTTGAAAAAGACAGTCACGAAGATGCATATGATGAGCTGGAACTGCTCGGATTCCCATTATGTAACCCTTTCCTCTTAATGGATAAAAAATACGATCAGAATGTAAAAGCAAGTCAACTTAAGGAAAAAAAGAATCTTCATGTATCCATTGCAGGATACCTGGTCACCACAAAGAACACCAGGACAGTAGATCATAAATTGATGCACTTCGGTACATTTCTGGACGAAGAAGGTTATGTTTTTGATACCACACATTTTCCGGAAATAGCCAGACGATACCCTTTCCGAGGCAGGGGCCTATATCTTCTGAAGGGGAAAGTGGCAGAAGACTTCGGATATCCAATGATTGAGGTTAGCTATATGATCAAATTACCGATGATCAAAAGGACTTCTCAGAATCCTAAAATTCTTAATTAAATTTTTTTAACTATTATCATAATTAATTCAAATTTATTCAATAAAGGACTTATTATCTTAAACTTATTTCAAATTATCCAATATTTGAATAAAATATATGTAAATTTGATAAAATAAAAGGCTTGCCTTAAAACAAAACACAAAGTAATTATGTATATTTGATTGAGACGTTAAACGAAGGATTTATTCCTTCTGGCTGCCAAAATCTGATCAAAAACATTAAGTCCCGCTCTGTCGGCTTTAAGCTGGCAAGCGGGATTCTTTATATTCCACCAATTCTTAGAATGTGTTTAAATTTTAATACATTTGCCTTCGGTATAAAAGAAACGCTATGTTAAAATTAATAGAAATACTTATCAGGAAAAGTGTGTTTTTGTCTTTATCAATTCTAATATTGTTTGCGTGCACGAATGATAATCCTGATCCTACCGGCTTATTCGATGCTGAGTTTACAGGAGATTTTGAGGATACACTGGAAGGAAGTGCAGCATTTGAGCTGGAACCCAGGGGAAGTAATGGGATTATTCTTGTTTACTTGAGGGAGTCAAATGATGTTTTCATCCGTCTTTCTTTTCCCAATGCGAGTCCCAGCCAGATCTTTATTGAACCTGGGACTTATTCAGTGGTATCCCAATTAGGCAACGACCTGGCATCTGAAGTTCTGGTTGATTTCATAAATGGGGATGCATCTTTTTCAGCTTCAAGTGGACAAGTTAATATTGGCATTAGCAAACCAAATCAATTGGCGGGTACTATCGCTGATGCTGAATTTCAAATATTAAGAAGTATGTGTAACGGTACCTTTAATTCAATCCCGCAATAAAATTTCTGAACAATCCTGACTTAAAGTTGTTATAATATAAAAGCCGGGTTTCCCCGGCTTATATATATATTAAGTTATCAGGTACCTAAAAGTACAGCTAAAAAAATATTCTTACGAATTACCTGATAGTTTAAAAAATGTATTTATAACACTTATTACGAAACTAATTTAGCCAACATTTTAACATTTTTTAAGAAAATACTTTAACATTTCTTACACAAGTAAGAATTTGTCAAAAAATCACCTTTTACATGAATTAATCTGTCCCCAATTTAACATATCTGAATATTTTCAATGATATTGATAAATTTTACAACATATAGACTATTATTTTATAATATTTATATGTTACATTTTTAGTACTAATTTCACTTTTAAAAATAATCACGTAAATATTCTAATTATTATGTTTAAATAACATGTTTGCACACATGTGCATTAATGTTTTAATGGAATCTATTATATAATTTTTCTATGTTTACATATGATTTTATCAAGTCAATCGGCCAATTGACTCATTTTTTAGTCAATTGAAAGACAATATTTTTCTTTCCGGGTTGTTTCAAGGCAGCTTTCTGTTTAGGTTAATTTAACCAGCAAAATCTACTGAAAATGAGGTTTATCATTTAAAAAATTAAGTATGATCAAGAGGTCCTCTTCATTTTTATGATTGAGCCTGTGTTCTTTCAGAAAGGAATTCAGATCAGTCATGTGGGGATACAATTGAATAAAATTTTGCTTTTTTTTTGGTATCCCGGTTGCCTGATTCCCTTTGGTCACAAACAACTTTCTAATTACGACTATTTCGTCATCCATTTCACCCATATGGAGTGCTGGGATATAGGTAGATTCTCTAATATCTGTTTCGAATTTCGCTATTAATCCATAATAATTCGAATCCAGGACCTCACAAATACCCACCATTGGAACGTTCTGATCGTAGAAATAATTATCACATGGCCGGAAAAACTGTTTATCCTTTTGGCTGTTTGTTGTATAAAATTCCATTAGCATTGTCAGAGGAACGACCTTCACTTCCGTATCCAGTTTTACTTCTATCAGATCGTATTCAACATCATAATTTAACCAATGATCTTTGATAGAAGCTCCTGAATTAAGGATGAAATCACCTTTCTGCCAATCGTTGAACAAATAATAGCTTCCTTTTATCTCAGGCGAACGCGTATCAAATTCCATGAGCACTTCTCCGGGATTCGTAGAATTATCAAGAATTGCACTTATTCCTTGTCCAATCACCGGATTAAAAACCAGACATAATGCCAGAATTGGAATACCCTTCATAGCAGAATATGTAAGAAAAAAGCAGTCTCCCCGGGGGAAACTGCTTTAATTTCATTTATTACTTTTTACTGTGGAGTCATGACGACTGTCCATTCATCACCATATTCATTCATTGCCGTAAAGGTAATAACTCCATTTTCATCAACAGAACCACTTGATTCAATGATTCCATCCTCAAATGGACTTTCATATGAATCCAGGGTGATACTACCGCATGCATCTTTCAATACACCAGCAACATCTAAGGGATCAGCATAATAAACCCCCAGATACCAGGCATCAAATACCTTTCCGGTTGATTTATCTATGGTATATTCTCCAGGAGTTTCTGTGGCTGTCAAAGTTATCACAGACTGTATATCCACGGCTGGATTAACAGCAGCACCACCGTCGGTTGAAGTACCGCCGGAAACCGCATTATAAGTTCCTGCAAG
>CBDUBA010000052.1:0-29409 GCA_965365275.1 uncultured Cyclobacteriaceae bacterium
AAATATAATTTCTCGCTGTAATAATAAACATGAAATTATCAGAATTCAAGTATGATTTGCCCTCTGGTCTTATATCATTATATCCGGCAGAAAACAGGGATGAATCCCGTATGATGGTCATCAACCGGGAAGAAGGAACCTTCGAACATAAAATCTTCAAAGACATAGTGGATTATTTTGACGACAAAGATGTGATGGTCGTCAACGATACTAAAGTTTTTCCGGCAAGGTTATATGGCAATAAGGAGAAAACCGGAGCCAAAATAGAAGTTTTTCTTCTGCGTGAATTAAATAAGGAAATGCACCTTTGGGATGTCCTTGTAGACCCTGCCAGGAAAATCCGCGTTGGAAATAAATTATACTTCGGCGAAGGAGATCTTATCGCTGAAGTGATAGATAACACTACTTCAAGGGGAAGAACCATACGTTTTCTCTATGACGGTGAACATGAGGAATTTTACAACCTCATCGATTCACTAGGTGAAACCCCATTGCCGAAGTACATAGAAAGGGATGTTGAAGCAGCGGACAGGGAAAGGTATCAGACCATTTATGCCAAGCATGTAGGCGCCGTCGCCGCCCCGACTGCCGGACTGCATTTTACAAAGCAGGTGATGAAAAGGCTTGAAATAAAAGGAGTGGACATATCGCCCATTACCTTGCACAGTGGATTAGGTAGTTTCAGGGCAGTGGATGTTGAAGACCTCACCAAACACAAAATGGATTCTGAGAACTATTCTGTTAATGATGAAGCAGCGGCACGGGTAAACAGAGCCCTTGATGAAAAGAGGAGAATATGTTCAATAGGTACTACTTCGATGAGGACCCTGGAATCTTCGGTATCTGCTAATGGCAAATTAAAAGCCAATTCCGGATGGACGGATAAATTCATATTTCCTCCGTACGAGTTCAAAATCTGTAATGCTTTGTTAACTAACTTCCATATGCCCGAATCCACACTTCTGATGATGGCCTGCGCCTTTGGTGGTTATGACCTGATTATGAAAGCATATCAGGAAGCGATTAAGGAGAAATACAGGTTCCTTACGTATGGAGATACAATGTTGATCATCTAGTTTCTTCCTGGAATAAATATTTGTATTTGACAGCAAATACATGACCATGAAACAATTTGCGGTGATCGTAGCCGGAGGATCTGGTTCACGAATGAACAGTGAAGTCCCAAAACAATACTTGCCGGTGAACGGATTGCCAGTCCTAATGCATACCATCAATGCATTCCATAACTATAATCGCACCCTTGACATAATTGTCGTTTTACCCCCTAAGGACCATGATTTATGGAAAGAACTTTGTGGAAAATACAAATTCAATCTTCCTGTTCAAATCGCACCGGGAGGGGAAACGCGATTTCAATCGGTAAAAAACGGACTTAAAAAAATTGGTTCAGAAGGAATTGTGGCCATACATGATGGAGTACGTCCATTGGTGAATAAAGAGATCATTGCCGCTTCTTATGAGATCGCCGCGCTACATGGAAGTGCCATTGCGGCGGTAAGATTGAAAGAATCAATCCGTGTTACAGATAAGGACCAGACAAAAACAGTGGACAGGTCAAAATACAGGATCATACAAACTCCTCAAACCTTTCAGGTAAGCCTGATCAAAAATGCATACGAGATTTCGGAGGATGCACAATTTACTGATGATGCAAGTGTTCTGGAAAAGTCAGGACATAAAATTTCCCTGTTTGAAGGAAGCTATAAAAACATCAAGATTACGACACCGGAAGACCTGATTATAGCCGAGGCATTTTTAAAAAATCGCGTACTGAATTAATACTCATCTTCATTAAAGAAGAAATCTTCTTTTGTAGGGTAATCAGGCCAGATCTCTTCGATATTCTCATAGGGTTGTCCGTCATCTTCAAGTTCTTGAAGATTTTCAACTACTTCAAGAGGAGCACCTGATCGTATGGAGTAATCGATCAATTCATCTTTGGTTGCTGGCCAGGGCGCATCCTCAAGATATGATGCTAATTCTAATGTCCAGTACATAATAATTCTTTAATAAACTTTCCTATTTTCAAGGCGTGCAAATATAAAATCCTTTTTTTTTATAAAAACAAATTGTACAATAAAATCTTGCAAATATTTTCCTGATATACTGAATTTGAACCAAATTGGTTTCAAATAAGCAGTCATGATATCATATTCAAGAATAAAATCTAACCTTTATATCAATTATTCAGTAAGATCGGATAAGGTAACCCGTTATATAGGACCGATGATAAAAAAAATGCTCTATTTTTATTTTCTCCTACCCATATCGTTTCATCTTACATAATTTATTCGTTATTTATGAAACTTTAGATCCTGAAAATAAACATGTACAAACACCTGATAAAAATACCGGCTTATCTGGTATTGGTTTTAATAGTTCTGCAATTACAAATCGGTGATTCAAGTGGCAATGAAACTGATCCAACATCTATCTTCAACATTGAGTCGGTTGTTGAATTGTCGATTCTGGCAGATATCAGTCATCTCATCAATAACAGGGAAATTGAGGAATTACCTGCAAAAGTGGTGTTAAATTTCGATAATATTAATCTGGAATTTAATGGAACTGTTGAAGTAAGGGGTAATTTCAGGAGAAATGCAAATAACTGTGATTTTCCACCACTACGACTGAGGTTTGATGACGCTGAAATAAAGGGAACGTTACTGAATGGGAACCACAATTTGAAAATTGTAACGCATTGTAAGGATAAGTCAAGTCAGTTCATACAATTTATGGGAAAAGAGTATACGACCTACAAGATATATAATATCATCAGCCCATACAGCCTGAAGGTGAAAATGGTGAACATTACATATATTGATGAACAAAATGATTTTAACCCCATCCGAAATAAAGCTTTCCTTATTGAGGATATCGATAATCTGGCTGATAAATTCAATATGAAGGAATATGAAGAAAATCTTTTTGAAAAAGATGTCGATCAGGATATTTTACTTCAGCTTTCAGTTTTTCAATTCATGATCGGGAACACAGACTGGATCATTCCATTAGCAAAAAACCTGAAATTTATCACCGATGGTGAAAAGTATATCCCGGTTCCTTACGATTTTGATTATACCGGTATCGTGGGTACAGATTATAGCATTGGCAGCACGCCTTCAATTCTTCAACCACCAGTAAGAAAATTCAAAGGCCCATGTTATGATATCAACGACCTCCAGGTTGAGTTTGAGGAATTCAGGGACAAAAAGGAATCCATCCTGAATTTAATATCCACCTCCCCGCATCTAAAATCCAACTCCGGTAAAAATATGAAAAATTATATTGAGGATTTTTATGACATCATTGATTCTCAAAAGAAAATAGGCGAATACTTCCAAATCAATTGCAAATAATAAAGATTATAAAGCCATTTTGATTTGCACTATTGTGAAAAAAATACAAAATTTATGCCTTAATAGAGCATATATTTAATGAAGCGGATTTTTCAACTGGCAGCTTTTCTGATTTTACTATATCCACTGAACACTGCATTATTGGGTCAGGAAGCTATAGACAGCCTTGAGTCTGCCTTATTGACTGCCGAGGATGACCAGGAAAAGCTTGAATTATATGAAGGACTCATCAGAGGATTAGCCCAGCAAAATCCGGTTAGGGCGGTTCAGTTTGCTGAGGATGCACTGGAGTTGGCGCAGGAATTTCCAGACAGTGTTTTATTACCTGATCTTCATAATGCTGTTGGAATTGCCCATTATTATAAAGGCAATTTACTGATATCAATTGAATATTTTCTGAAAGCCAGAGTTGGGTATGAGTTACAGGGCCGGGATGACAAAGCAGCTAATACCTTAAATAACATCGGTGTAACTTATGAAGAAATTGAGAATTACGAAAAGTCCAAGGAATTCTATTTTGAAAGCCTTAAGGTACATAAAAGACTTAACAACCTCGAGATACAAACTGCTGTCTATAATAATATTGGATCAACTTTCGAAGCTTTAGGTCAGCTTGATTCGGCAGAGTATTATTATAAGAAATCACTTGAATTAGCCAGGGGTAATAATCCAGACGAGAACATGGCAAATGCACTCGGCAATCTGGGGGATGTTTACTACAAAAAAGAGGATTATACAAAAGCGCTGGATTATCAGAGAAGAGCACTTGATTATGATCTGAAAAACAACAATACAATCGGTCTGGTAGAAACCTACAGTTCTATGGGATTGATCTACCTGGGATTAAACAATTACAACAGAGCCTACGAGTCCTTCAATAAAGCTCTTCTGATTTGTAAAGAACATGACCTCAAAAGCAGAGAGGCTGAATTATACGAAAACTTCAGCGACTATTACGAACAATTAGGTGATTTTCAGAATGCATATATCTTCTATTTAAAACATACACAATTAAAAGACAGCATCTTTACCCTTGAGATGCGGAAGCAAATTGAGGACCTTCAGTTGAGTTACCAGGCTAATAAAAGAGAACAGCAAATTGCCTTACTCAACGAAAGGAACAACCTAAAAGACACACAACTTCAGCTGCAAACAACCAAAACACGCCTTCTACTCGTATTTACCATTTTTACAGTATTTGTACTGGGATTGTTAATCCTGAATGTCAGGGTAAAGGGAAAAGCCAATGCTTTACTACAAAAACAGAATGAAAAAATTCAGCAGCAGAATCAGGAACTGGAAGACCGGAGTCTCAAACTGGAGGAACTTTCACATGAAAAGGATAATTTTATTAATGTTGTTGCCCATGATCTCAAATCCCCACTCAATAATATTACAGGACTGGCTAACCTCATCAGGATCAATGGGAAATTAAGTGAGGAGCAATTGCATTACCTGAATTTACTGGACCAGGTTTCCATTGAATCGAAAAACCTGGTTTCCAACCTGTTAGACCTCAATAAACTTGAATTGGGTCTTTTTGAACAGCAAATTGAGGATTTTGATGTAAAGGATGCTATCGATAAGATTATCCACAATTATGAAAAAAGTGCGTCTGAGAAGAACATAGTTTTGAAAAAAAGCTGTCCAGGGAATATTTCGATCAGAAATAACCGAGAATTCATTGAACGTATTCTGGACAACCTGGTCTCAAATGCAATTAAATTCTCTCCAAATAACAAAGTGGTGTCCATTTCCTGCGACTATAATTATCAGTTTCTGGTTTTATCAGTTAAAGATGAAGGACCCGGTATTAGCAAAAAAGAGCAGCAGGATCTGTTCAAGAAATTCATTAAACTCTCACCACGGCCTACTGGAGGGGAAAGCTCAACCGGATTAGGATTGGCCATCGTTAAATTGCTGGTCGACAAACTGGAGGGAGAAATAGAAGTACTATCAAAGGAGAAGAAAGGTACTGAGATCAGAATAAAGTTTCCGGCATCATTTTCATCGGATCTTTAATCCGGCCAAATTCTTTTTCAGTTAGAGTGATAATTTGTTCTTAGTACAGATGGAGCAATTAAGTCTTTTGGATCTGAATAAGAGAATTAAGGATTGTCTCAAACACAATCTGGATGATTCTTATTGGGTTATCTCCGAAATTGGCGAAATGAGATTTAACCAGAAGGGTCATTGTTACCTGGAATTGGTAGAAAAAAGGGACGATGAAATCCTCGCCAAAAACAAAGCCACAATCTGGTCTTATACCTACAGGAATCTCTCCGGATGGTTTGAATCGTTAACTGGTCAGACTTTAAAACCAGGATTGAAGATCTTATCCAATGTAGTGGTGAGCCATCATGAGGTATATGGTTTAAGCCTGAATATTAAAGATATAGATGCGAGCTATACCTTAGGAGAAAGGGCAAAGAAGAGGCTGGAGATATTGAACAGGCTAAAAGAGGATGGCATCTCTGACATGAACAAGGATATACTTTTGCCTCTTGTCCCGCAACGGATAGCCATTATTGCATCATCCACTTCAGCAGGTTATCTGGACTTTATTACTCAGCTTGAGCATAATACCGCTGGATATGCGTTCAGAATATCCCATTTTGAGGCGATCATGCAGGGATCAGAGGCCGAAGAATCTATAATCAAGGCCATTCTTGATGTGAATACTCATGTAGAGCAGTATGATCTTCTGGTGATAATAAGAGGGGGTGGTGCAACTTTAGATCTTGAATGTTTTGATACCTACGGCCTTGCCAGTCATATTGCTCAATTCCCTATACCCGTCATAACGGGAATTGGTCATGAAAGGGATGAAACTATTGCTGACATTGTGGCAAACACAAGTCTAAAAACGCCCACAGCAGTGGCAGAATTCCTGATCAGCGGGATAAAAGAATTTGAAGAATCTATTGATTCTCTATTTGCCGAAATTCATGATTACGTTAAGAATACACTTAAAGAACACCAGACTCGTATTGAATATTTGTCGAAACATATAAAATATATTTCCGAGAATACATTGAAATCCAATTCTGCTAAACTTTCAGTAATCCGAAAAGGTATTCAAAGTGCTGCTATAGGAAGGAAAAAAATACTTGAAACCCTGGTTCATAATTATATTCAATCCATAAAATTGAATACCAACCGGTACCTGGAACTGAAAAATAAAGACCTGAGAAATATCTCTGAAAGCATAGGGCTCCTGGATCCCAAAAACGTATTAAAAAGAGGATATAGTATTGTTCGTTTGAGAAACAAAATTATAAAGTCAGCCCGGGATCTTAAGGAGGGGGATTTAATAGAAAGTGAATTTAAAGATGGAAGAAAATCAAGTAAAATTTTAAATTAAATATGGCAAAAAATGATCTGAGTTATCAGAAAGCAATGGATGAACTTGAAGCCATTGTAAAAAAAATCGAACAGAATGAACCTGATGTCGATGAATTGAATGACATGGTGATCCGAGCTGTAGAACTGGTAAAATACTGTAAAACGAAACTAAAGACTACTCAGGAACAAATAAACAACAACCTGGAAGAACTTGATTAATTACTGGCCAGGTTATTGAAAATAGTATTGATCAGGTATAGTACCAGGCTGAATCCCAATGCCCACCAGAATCCTTCCACATAGAAACCGGGAATAACGGCGCTTGCCAGTAAGATGATCACGGCATTGATCACCAGTAAAAAGAGGCCCAATGTAAAAACCGTTATGGGAATGGTTATGATAACCAAAAGAGGTTTTATGGTCACATTGAACAGTGCCAGCACACCCGCTACAAGTAAAGCCCAGAAAAAATTTGTTACTTCAACACCTGGAAGCAGGTAAGCAGTTACCAATACCGCCAGGGCTGTTAATAATAGACGTACGAAGAAATTATTTGAACCATTCTGCATATTTTATATAATTATTTGCTGTTTTTTCAAATACTTTACCTAGTTCCAAACCTACTTTTTTAATCTTTTTAGCTGGTTTACCGGCATAAATATACCCTGCTTCTACAATTGTATTGGACAGTACGACTGCACCAGCTGCAACAATAGATCCAGTCTTCACCACTGCATGATCCATCACAATAGCGCCCATACCAATTAAAACCCGGTCTTCAATGGTGCAACCATGTACAACAGCGTTGTGAGCTATGGAAACTTCACAGCCTATTTCTGTGGGTGCTTTCTGATACGTGCAGTGAATTACAGCACCATCCTGTACGTTTGTTTTTTCCCCAATTTTTATAAAATGAACATCTCCCCTAACCACAGCATTAAACCATACACTACAATTATCCCCCATTTCCACCTCTCCAACAATGGTGGAATTCTCTGCCAGGAAACAATTATTCCCAAATTTAGGATGAATGCCCTTTACTGGAAGAATAAGTGCCATTTCATTGGTTTTTTCAAAAATAGGCATTATTTAATCTAAACTTTTTAAACTTAAAATATATTTTTGCGTCTTGAAAGCTATGATGACAAAATTGAAAATATCGTTTCGAGATTTAATTTATTTGGTGACTTTCCTGTCTGTTACTGGCTGCATGCAGGAGCCAAAAAGTGATCAGGCCGTTGTTAAGGAAGCCTTACCGGTTGAAGAAAAGAATCTCGGGATTGTTTATAAAATCGATACAACCAATAGCCTGGTCACCTGGGTAGGAACAAAACCAACAGGACGGCATAATGGATTAATAAGAATAAGATCCGGATCCATTACAATCTTAGAAGAAGATACCAATCGTAGAATTAAAAAATTCAGTATCAGTAATGCCAAGATCATAATTGACATGGAGACTGTCAAGGTTCTTGATTTGATGGATGATCCATTACAGCGTGAGAAACTGGAAAATCATCTGCTTTCAGAAGATTTTTTCGA
Source organism: uncultured Cyclobacteriaceae bacterium (assembly GCA_965365275.1). Classification (GTDB taxonomy): domain Bacteria; phylum Bacteroidota; class Bacteroidia; order Cytophagales; family Cyclobacteriaceae; genus JAGTVG01. The sequence continues at coordinate 8,268 of CBDUBA010000052.1, forward strand.
TACGAAAACATATGAAACTGCTGAATTTGAACTCATATCATTCGAACCCATTGAAAACGACACTTTAGTTCGGGAGGAAAACAAGTATACTATTATTGATCCGACACATACTATGAGTGGGAATTTGACCATCAAAGGAAAAACCTTCAATATTGAAGTCCCTGTGAAAGCCGATTACAGAAATTTGAAATTTGAAGCTTCAGCCAAATTCAATATTGATAGAACATTATGGAACATCACATACAAAGATGAAAACGATCCGGTTGCCCGAGCCACTGATGGTTTTATTCATAATATCGTGAATGTAGGGTTTGAGATAATTGCGAGACCTGAGTCAGAAATGGATTAAGTTAATATTTTGATCCGAAATCAGAAATATTTTCAGGTAAGCGATCTTTATAAGATCATACCAGGGATATTGAACTGGTTATACCAACATAAGCATTTTTCCTTTTTTAACGGGAATGAATATGACTTACCCTTTAATTCTTTTAAAACTTTTGCGGCTGCCGGTGCTCTAAAAACAATGATCCCGGATTCACTCGATCCCTTTAATGATCTTAAACATTTTTGTGATGCTCACAGGGACTGGATAGTAGGCATGCTAAATTATGATCTTAAGAATACCCTTGAGAATCTGACAAGCAATAATGTTGACCGGTTGCATTCGGATCTTATGCATTTTTTCATACCTGAAACCTTAATTTTTATACAACAGCAGGGTGTGCTTATATCTACTGTTCATGACCCGGGAAAAGTTTTCGATGAAATTGCAAGTTTCAAAGTTCCTGTCCAAGCTGAATCCTCCCTGCACATAGCATGTGATACTTCAAAAAAAGAATATATAGATGCTGTCAGATCAATAAAAAGTCGGATCATCAATGGGGATTTTTATGAATTGAATTATTGCATGGAGTTTTTTGCGAAAGTTAAAAACATCGACCTGGTAAGCATTTATCTGCGACTAAATAAAATTTCGCCGATGCCCTTTTCTGTTTTCATGGGCCTGGACAGTCAATACATTATTTCGGCCTCACCTGAACGGTTTCTTAAAAAAGACGGGAGAAATATTCTTGCACAACCTATAAAAGGTACTATGAAACGGGATCCAGATCCTATAGTGGATGATAAATTAAAGCAACAATTGCGTCGCAGTGAAAAAGAGATCGCAGAAAATATGATGATTGTTGATTTGATGAGGAACGATCTGGCTAAAAGTGCTGAGACAGGCAGCATAATGGTTCCTGAAATGTTTGAAATTTATTCTTACAATCATGTTCATCAAATGATTTCCACTATCACAGCCAGGCTCCGTAGTAACATCCATCCTGTTGATGCGATCAGGAACGCTTTTCCAATGGGCAGCATGACCGGCGCTCCCAAAATAAGAGTAATGGAGGCCATAGAATACTATGAAAAAAGCAAGAGGGGTATGTTCAGTGGTTCAACAGGTTATATAACCCCGGAAGGGGACTTTGATTTTAATGTACTGATCCGGAGTATTTTTTACAATACCAAAACCCGCTATTTAACCTTTAGCGCTGGAAGTGCTATTACCTATGATGCCGATCCGGAATCCGAATACCATGAATGTATCCTGAAAACCAGGAGTATGCGGGAAGCACTAGGAATTTATTGAAAACCTTTACATTTATTGAATTCCCGGTTTCCTAAAAATGAAGCGTATTGGTGAATTCCTGAAAGCACCTTAAAAAGCAGTTCTATGCACGAAAGTCCCAAGGTTCTTTCAAAGGGTCCACCATCACCTCTCCTGCCATGGGATACCCCCGCTTTTCTGTATATGACTTTGCAATTCCTTCCGAAGACGGGCAAAATCCCCGGATATTTCCGGATCCAGTGGCTCCTGTTCCAGAGGATCATCCTTCAGATTATAATATTGATATGGCTCGAAGGGAGAATTCTGCAGCATTTTATAAGGCCCATATCGGGCAGCATAGTATGATTGCCCATTATATCTTTGTCCTCCCTCCCTCCGGACCCAGAACACAAAGCGATTGTCTGTATTCTGTGGTTTCCCGAATATAGTTGCAGAAACATCCACACCATCCACTTCATGATACAGATCTGCCCCGGCTATTTTACAGAAGCTTGGATATAGATCCATCAGCAAAGCCATATTCTCTGTTTGACTGCCAGGCTGAATTTTTCCTTTCCAAACGGCTAATGCCGGGACCTTGATCCCACCTTCGAACATTTGCTGTTTACCTCCATGAAGGGATCCATTGCTTTGAGCATGCGGAATAGATCCCCCGTTATCTGAGGTAAAAACTACCAGGGTATTTTCTATGAGGCCGGTTTCTTCAAGACATTTCATGATCTTACCAATACTGTGATCGAGGTGTTCAATGAATGCCACATTTTTAGCCCGTTTTTCATCAATTGACTTCTCACGAACCAACACCTTTTCCAGGTATTCTACAGGAGGCTGAATTGGGAAATGTGGCGCATTATAAGCCAGGTATAGGAAAAAGGGTTGTTTATCAGTCACTCTCTCCTTCATATATTCAATCGTCCAGTCAGTGAAGAGATCCGTAGCGTGTCCTTTTGGATCAATAACTTCCTGGTTAAACCGCATCCAGTTTACCCCGCCCCTCAAATGTGTCCAGTAATCATCCATCATATCGCCCAGGAAACCTTTAAAATAATCGAACCCCCTGCTGTTTGGTACATTAGGTTCTTCAAATCCAAGATGCCATTTACCTATGATAGCGGTCTGATATCCCTTTTTTTTCAAAACAACCGGTAAAAGAACAGCATCCGGATCAAGATAACCCCAGGAATTGTCTTCAAATTGTCTTATCACTCCCGGCACACCCACCAAGTCAGGATATTTACCGGTAAGCAAAGATGCCCTGCTGGGGGAACATACCGGACAATTCGCATAAAAGTTTTTGAAGGTGAGACCTTGTTCGCCCAGACGATCGATGTTAGGTGTCAAAAGGTCAATTGCTCCCTGGCAGGATAAATCCCCGTATCCCAGGTCGTCTACGAGAATACATAATATATTGGGCGGTTTATATTCTTCAAGTGTTCCATTGGCGCTAAGGGTTTTAGCATTTGCCAGGATCCTTTCCCCAACTTGTGTTAAGGTGACAATATCCTCATCCGGGATGCTGCCATCTCCTTTCGGGCCTATATTTAAAAGGAGATTAGCGTTCATTTCCCTGGCATCTTCAAGCATTTGCAATACATCCTCAGCAGACTTATGCTGTCCGTCATCTCTTTTATTATATCCCCAGGCATGTGGCTGGAGTGTATTACAGATTTCTTTAGGCTTATCTTTATTCATTTCATATACCTGTCGGGCCACATCAAATTGCTGCCCGACCACAGCACCTCCTTTTCTTTCAGGAGCCATGAAATCTTCACTGCCATTAGCTCCCTGCTTAAAGGATATCAGGGCATGGGGCGACAAGCTGCGAACAAGAGCATAAGTTGAATCGACAGGAAATAGGTCCGGGCGACTGTAGAAGCCCATGATAGGATCAAACCATATCCCCGCAATATTTGGATATTGGGTTAAAAGTTCCGTCAGCTGATCATGGACAAAATCTACATATATATTAAAATCCTCTTCGTTTTCGAATTTATATTCCGGCTGGGGATTCGGGTAAGCAGGCCTTGCATGCTGCCATCCACTTTCTCTTGGATAAAAGTAAGGATGCTTCCAGTCGGCTCCATATGAATAATATAGAAATAGGCCCAGTCCTTTCCTTTCGCACGCATCATAAAGCTCCCTGATCAGGTCTCTTTTAGCCGGAGAATTCAAAACATTAAAATCAGTAGCTTTTGTTTCAAAAAGACAGAAGCCATCATGGTGTTTGGAGGTAATGGTGATATACTTCATACCCGCTTTTTGAGCCAGGTCAGTGATCAGGTCTGCGTCGAACTTTTCAGCCGTAAAGCGGTCTTTTAACAAGGCATATTCAGCCACAGGAATGGTATCCCTAAGTTGGACCCATTCCCCTTTTTCCAGGAGTGCATATAATCCATAGTGGATAAACATTCCGTACTTTGCATTGGTGAACCATTTAAGATTGGCCTTTCTGGGATTTTCGTTATAATCCGACTTATATTCCCCCAAATAGGAAGGAACAGGTTGTTTATGACCGCAGCCAGATATCAGGGGCCCAATGCCAATTATCAATAACAGGATTATGAATTTGTTCTTCATTTTTTATGACGTAGTAAAATATTTATACATATTCCCAGCTTTAGTCTTTATTCTTACGGAACAAAATTAATGGATCAAAATCCTCAATTTACAAAAAGAAACCTTCAGGAATTAGGACTTACTTTTCTTATCCACCATTTTAGATCCATCCAGTAGCCTGTCAAATAAGTATATTATAAGGATCCCCGAAATATAGGCCAGATAATCATAAGGATCAAAATACGCCTCGTAAAGTTCAAAATATTGAGCTGTTTCAATTGTGAAACAGATTAATATTATGGTTGCCAAGGCTCCCTCCGGGCTAAATCTGATGGAAAAAAAACCGGAATTCCCGGCTTTATACTGTCCCCTGAGGAGGACATATCCCCAGGCCGGTCCGGCAATATCAAGAAGATATCCCGACCAGAATCCAGGTGTTTTGAGTAATCCTGAAGACAGGGATATAATCCCAAGTATAATAAGCACTGCTTTCCATATCCAGACACGCATATGTTGGATCTTCATATAAAACACAGATATCATTTAATTTGCCTACGAAGTTTATAGGCAATTGAAGCCACTACAAACACGTTGTTTTTCGTAAGGTCATCATCTTTCACAAAATATTCATCCACGCTGTTCAGCCACCTCACTTCCATTCTGCAGGCAAGGTTAGGGATAGGCCTGAAATCTCCATTTACGGATAATCCTGAAGTGTTAAAGCCGTTTGGGGTATCGGATTCTATCATAACTCCATACCGATCAACGTAATTCTCTCCCCGGAGGGCTATGGCCCATTTCTTTGACAGTTCGTACCGAAGAATAAGGGTCACTACAGTCCAGTTCCGGTACGTGGAACTGCCTTTTGATTCCTGTTGAAATCCAATATCGAATCCGGCAATCAGATCCAGTCTCTCAGATATTTCCAGTTGCCCGTAGAAATTGTTGAAATATCTCATTCGCCGGGTGGAATCCGGATCATCGGTACCAATAAACGTACTCCAGTTAAAATTAAACCTATTATTGGGCTTGAAAACGACCTGCGTTCCAAAAGATGGTAAAGAATTTCCCTGGACGCTTTGGATTCTTTGCCAGCCATTGACTATTGAGCCCAGGATCTCCCACCTATCGTTGACTGCATATGTAATTTTGGCACCTGTCAGGAAATAAGGTACATTTTCTGCACAAAGTGATCTCGTCAGGGTCCAGTTATCTATTGAGATGGGGTTTTCAAATCCAATAAATGATTCAAAAATACCAGCATCCAGCCATAGGTTATTGTTTTTATTCAAAGCCAGTCCAATGTAGGCTTCATAAATAGTTTTCAATAATCCGGGCTCAGATGAATAGTTGTCCATGGGATAGGTCCCGGCATGCAATCCCAGGCTGGCCCGGTATTTCAGATTACTAATTTCAAATCCAAGAATCCCATTGTTTAGATTAAACTGATTATGCCTGTTGTGGTTATAAAAGAGAGGCTGCCTGACACCTGATTCCGGTTGATTAAAGTCATAGGCGTAGAACACATCAAGATAACCCAGAAAATAGAAATCAGGAGATTGTTTCCATGGATTATAATCCTGGGCATCAGATCCAGTGGACAAAAGTCCGAATAATGCAGTGAGCCCCGTAATGTAGACTATATTTCGCATTTTAATCAAGACATCATTATCCCAGGGCCATGGAGTTAAAATAATTTTGGCAGATATTCCGGTGCATCACTGTAGGGTGTGATGGTACCTGAAGCCACTTCATATATATCCTCATGACTCATGATTGCTGCATTGCAAATAGCAGTATGAGGGGTATTGCATACATCCAGAAATCCAATATTATAGTTTTCACCATCGAACCTCCCCAGGGCAGACTGATCATATAATGTAAACCAATGTGTGCCAATACAATAGGGATTAGCTGCAGCATCTTCAATATAGACCCTGTAAGCTTTTCCTCGATCTGTTTGAGACTTTACATGACCTATACCGGAAGAAGGCAAACCTACATCCAATGCTCCAAAATGCCATTCTCCTATGATAACAGGCATATTAAGCATGTTATGGATCTCCTCAGTCTGATCCCTGGGCACCTTATCCATATAGCAGTTCATGCTGAATACGTCAAAGGATTGCATTCCTTTTACGGCCCATTTCGGAGGAACTCCTGCATATCTGATACCGAGGTTCAGATGATTCGGATCGGCTTCACGGCAGGCCCTGGATAATGCTGTAAAATATTTTTCTACCATTATCTGGCTAAATGATTCCAGATCCTCCAGGGCATTCGGAGTAAACCGTTTTGTCCATTTTCCTTTTTCAATTGAATCCAGGCTGATATTCATTTCCCAGGCAGACACAATCTCCTCATCCGTCCTGTAACGATTTTCCAGGTATTTCCTCAATGCTGACCTGGTCTGACAGGAATCAGTATTATAAAGCATCCCTACCGCCGGCAATTCTGAAGAAAAGGCCCATGTGGGCTCATTCATCATAAAATATCCTATCAGAGCCGGATCATTTCTTGTTTCTTTCAATACCTGAGCATAATCCTTGGCATCCTGTTCAAAAGCTTTATCATATATATCCGGAAAATCCCGGTACAGTTGAGCTACTCGGGTAGGTCTGAAACTCATCGGTCGTACGTAAGGAAAGCCAGCCTTACTGGCATATTCCCATTCAGACCAATTACCAACTGTATTGCATCTCAATCTTGTTAACTCATCAAGCGCTATTTTTGCCCAGGTGCTCCTCCAGCCATCAGCTCCAAAGGTTTTAATAAAGTTTGCTGCCAAATAATTTATATGTGGATGGGTTCCCCTTTTGCTGAATATATCCTTATAATCCCCTTCTTTCGGGGGTACCCAGGTAAGTGCATCTTCCAGTAAATAATAATCTGCAGTTGTATCCACCCTAATACAATCAATTCCTGCAGACCAGAAATAATAGCCATCAGGATCGATTAACCACCACCGGTCTTCATCTTTATGCACTCTGAAATAACCAGTACCTTCATCCAGTTGTTTTTCTATCCAACCACCCCATCTTGACATATGCTCCGGCCATTTATGATTGGCTTTTTGTAATCTTGACCGGAGATTGGATTTCATTGTTTCTGTATCTTTTGTTTTACCCTGCCATTCATGAATTGTGCTCTGTCCTATTTCATCGATAAGTTTTCCTTTGGGCAGATTAGGGTGTTCTATGAGCGGAACTTCATCTGCTGTATATTGGAAGGGAGTAAGGCAGAACCTGGATATCTGCGAACTTTTTCTTGAAATTACAAGCCGCATTCTATCTACCCTTTTTAGGTCAACCCGGTCACCACTGCATCTCGGTTTCAGAAATGCACCTTCCCGGTCAATCCCCCATCGGTTCTGATCAACCAAACTTAGCGGTAAACGTATCCTTAGAGAACATTGATTGAGCACTCCGAAGGTAAATCCAAATGCGGGGCCATCGATCCCTTCCTGCAAAACGATCCTGAATTTGATCATATGTGTGCCATAAGCCAGCATATCAGCTGTTATGTACTTCTGACCACTCAGGCTTCCAACCGGAAAACTGAAGGAAATGCCATCTCCTGTATTTTCACCTTCATACCATAAGGCATTTTTCAGATAATCCGGACCATCGACTTTTTTCAATCCACCAAGATAACTTTCCTGGGGCATTTCATGACCGGCAAAAAGTGGCAATTCTTCTTTTTCCTGTTCACAAGCTCCATATATCAGGATTGAAGATCCCAGAAACATACTCTGTTTCAGGAAGTTTCTTCGCTGCATACTGTAGGAGTCTTGTTTAGTTAAAAAATGATTCTTCTTCATGATCGGAATGTATGAATTAGTAAAAAATGCATATCCTTCCAAAAGATAAGAAATTCATTCGCTTATAAGACCCTTACATTGACTTTTTTATAAACATATGTAATGTTCGAGAGCAAATTATTCATTCTATTGAGTCAAAATACAAGCTTTTTATTGCCTGATCAGTCTACCACAATAACCGAAATCTTAAAAATTCAGCCTGTTTTATAGATTAAAATTGAGCAATTATGTAATTCTCACATTCGCTAAAGACATAAAAACAAAAATAATTGAAACAATTACAATATTAATAGCGTTACTATTATTGTTGTAATTAATATTATCGATATGCAAGAATTATTATCAAACTTAAGCATTCAGGTAAATGACAAAATATTTCTGAAAAATCCGGAATCGAGTGATCTTGGTAAAAAGATCATTAAGGGGGGCATTGAACTCATGGATGAAACAGGTTTTGAGGCATTTACATTTAACAAACTGGCTAAGAAAATTAATTCTACCGAAGCGTCCATTTACAGGTATTTTGAAAGTAAGCATAAGTTCCTGCTTTTCTTGACGATATGGTATTGGGGATGGATGGAATACCGGCTTGTATTTGCGTTAGCCAATATTATTTCCCCGGAAGACAGAATGTCCAGAGCTATCCATTTACTTACGGAAGATGTGAATGAGATCGGATATTTCCCACATATCAATCAAATAAAGCTATATAGGATTGTAATTTCCGAATCTTCAAAAGCATATCTTACCAAAGAAGTTGATCAGGAAAATAAAGAGGGTTGTTTCAGCGGATTCAAAAGACTTGTGGAAAGGGTAAGTGATATAATCCTGGAAATCAATCCGGATTACATGTATCCACATATGCTCATCACAACAGTAATTGAAGGTGCACATCACCAGCGATATTTTGCCAAACACCTTCCACGCTTGACCGATGAGATAAAAGAGGGAGATGCTGTTACTGAGTTTTATACGGATATGGTTTTTAAAACAATAAAAAAAGACTTGCCATTAAAACCTCCAGAACGGAATCCATAGGATATTCTTAAGAGGAAAACAGAAAAGTGCTGTTTGGGCCTAATTTTCTTTAACTACAAATTATACAATAATAAAATTTAATACTTCATAAGAAGTGAATACTAAAAAAATGGAAAATAAAATACTCTTTACACCGGTACAAAGATTCTGGAGACTTCTTAAGCCGGATGGCAGTGAGATCCAGAATGTATATATATATGCTATATTCAGCGGATTAGTGAGCCTTTCACTACCTCTTGGAATTCAGGCAATTGTTAACCTTATACAGGGTGGACAGATTAGTACTTCCTGGATCGTGTTGGTGGTATTTGTTGTACTTGGGGTTGCTGTTACTGGCATTCTACAAATATTTCAATTACGCATTACGGAGAACCTTCAGCAAAAAATCTTTTCAAGGGCTGCTTTTGAATTTGCCTACAGGATCCCCAGAATCCGTATGGAGGCTTTGTACAAGCACTATGCACCTGAGTTGATAAACCGGTTCTTTGATACTATTTCAGTGCAAAAGGGTTTGTCCAAGATCCTTATAGATTTTTCGGTTGCAAGTCTGCAGGTTATTTTCGGTCTTGTTCTTCTATCATTTTACCATCCATTCTTCATTTTCTTCAGTTTGATACTCATAGCGCTTCTCTATGCTATATTCAGATTTACTTCAGCCAGAGGGTTGAATACGAGTCTCGAAGAATCGAAAAACAAGTATAAAGTAGCTTATTGGCTTGAAGAACTTGCCAGAACAGCCACCACGTTTAAACTCAATGGGAATACAGATCTGCCTCTTGAAAGGACAGACCGGCATGTGGCCAGTTATCTTACCTCACGGGAAAGTCACTTTCGCGTCCTGATACAACAATACTCCTTACTGGTTGTTTTCAAGGTGCTCGTTGCTACCGGACTATTGGCTATCGGGGGAATATTGGTCATGGAGCAATTGATGAATATCGGGCAGTTTATTGCCGCAGAGATCATTATTCTTTTGGTAATGGCCTCAGTGGAGAAACTTATACTCAATTTCGAGACTATTTATGATGTTTTGACTGCTTTGGAGAAAATCGGTCAGGTTACAGATATGGAACTTGAACCTGAAGAAGGTCAGGGCCTTGATCTTTCTGAGAATTGTACAACTTGTGGCATCAATGTAGACCTGGAAAATGTAAATTTTACTTACCCGGGTAATCAACAAAAAACACTGAATGATCTTAGCCTTTCTCTTAAGGATGGCGAAAAAATTATGATCTCAGGGGAAAATGGATCTGGGAAAAGCACACTCCTTGCCATAATTGCAGGACTATATGATATTCAAAGTGGAACTATTTCATACAACGGACTTCCAAAAGGGAATTTAAGCCTTGCCTCAGTAAGAACTGTTATAGGAGACTCGCTAAGCCAGGAAGAACTCTTTGAAGGTACCGTGCTGGAAAATATTGTTATAGGTAGAGAATCGGTAAGTTTTGATGACGTTAAGTGGGCTGTGGATCATGTAGGATTAACCCAATTCATTAAAGAATTGCCAAATGGATTCAATACGAAGATCAATCCGGTGGGTAAAAACCTTCCCAGGAGTATCGTACAAAAACTTCTTCTTGCGCGAAGTATTTCCGGTCATCCCAAACTTCTCCTTTTGGAGGATACACTGAGATATATAGATGAAAAGGAAAAAGTAAAAATTATAGACTTTATCACATCTCCGGATAACCAATGGACATTGGTAGCGATATCAACTGATCCGTATCTCGCTATGCGATCTGACAAGGTAGTCTATATGAAAGATGGGAAAATAGATTATATAGAAACAGAAAATTCAACAATAATTAAAACGGGAGGAAAAAGCCATGCTTAATATTTCTTCAAATAGCGTAAGTTCCAGAATCAATAAAACCAGGTTATCTGCATTAAATGAAGTAGAGAGCAGGAAGTCCGGGAGAGTTCTGATCCGCTTACTAGTCGTAACATTTCTTTTGATTTTGATCATAATGTTTATCCCCTGGACACAAAACATCCTGTCACGTGGAAATGTAACTACGCTCAGACCAGATCAACGTCCACAGACCATTCATTCGATCATAGATGGAAGAATAGAAAAATGGTTTGTTCAGGAAGGAGATTATGTAAATAAAGGGGATACCATTTTATTTATCTCTGAAATTAAGGATGAGTATTTTGACCCCAATCTCCTGAGCCGTACGGAAGAGCAATTGGTGTCAAAGGAAATGTCGGTCAATTCCTACATGGAAAAAGTGAAGGCACTGGACAATCAGATAGATGCTCTGGTACAAACCAGTCGTTTAAAACTCCAGCAAGCACAGAACAAGCAAAAACAGGCTGAATTAAAAGTAATTAGTGACAGCATTGATTATAAAGCTGCCATTATTAATTACGAAATAGCGGTAGGACAGTTAAATCGTATGCAACAATTGTACAATGAAGGTTTGAAATCGCTTACTGATCTGGAAAAAAGGAAAATGACCATGCAAAAAGCTCAGGCAGAAATGATTTCATATGAAAATAAACTCCTTACAAGCCAGAATGAAGTAATTAATACCCAGGTGGAATTAACTTCTATCGAGGCGCAGTACCGGGATGATATAGCCAAGGCAGAATCTGAGAAGTACACAGCTTTATCAAATATGTATGATGCTGAGGCCGTTGTTACAAAATTGCAGAATCAATATATGAATTATTCCATGCGTACAGGTATGTACTATATCACTGCACCTCAGGATGGCTACATCACCAAGGCCATTCAGTCCGGATTGGGTGAAATGCTCAAATCGGGAGAATCAATTATAAGCATAATGCCTGCAAATTATGATCTTGCTGTGGAGATGTATGTTAAACCACTTGATCTTCCTTTGCTGGAAAAAGGACAGCATGTACGCATACAATTTGATGGTTGGCCTGCTATTGTTTTCTCCGGATGGCCAAATACCAGTTATGGCACATACGGAGGAAGTATTTTTGCCATCGATAATTTCATAAGTGAGAACGGCCTGTATCGTGTACTGGTAGCCGCTGAGCAGGATGGCCCTCCATGGCCCTCGGCACTAAGGGTTGGTGCCGGGACAACAAATATTGTTTTATTGAAAGACGTTCCGATCTGGTACGAACTTTGGCGAAAGATCAACGGTTTCCCGCCAGACTATTATAAAGTGGATCTAAATGTGACTAATAACAAGAAATAAATTTAACGGACAAAACAGCTTTCAGAAAAGAATAATTGAAAATAGAGACAGATGAAAAAAATTTCATACATATTCTTCATGATCATACTTGGGATCCAGACTGCCTATTCCACAAATGACAGCACCCTGGTATTGTCCTACGATACCTATATGGATATTGTAAAAACACACCATCCGGTATCCAAACAAGCTGAGTTGCAAATAAGAAGAGGGGACGCCGGATTGCAATCTTCAAGGGGTGGTTTTGATCCTAAATTAATTACCGATATCGGTCAGAAATATTATGAAGGGAGTCAGTATTACAGCCTGGTTAATGCCGGATTAAAGATCCCAACATGGATGGGGATTGAAATACAGGCGGGGTATGAACAAAACCAGGGATTTTATCTGAATCCGGAGAATTCCACACCTACCGATGGCCTCATGTACGCAGGTATCTCCATCCCGGTAGGACAAGGACTTTTTATTGACAAACGAAGGGCAGAATTGCAGAAAGCGAAGAATTTTCAGGAGATCAGCGCATTGGAACAACAAATCATGCTGAATGATTTGCTATACGAATCAGGCCAGGCCTATTGGGAATGGTTTATTGCACATAGCAAATTGCTGGTATTCGAAGAAGCGTACGAATTGGCGGAAGACAGGTACCTTGCGGTAAAGAGAGGTGCCGACCTGGGTGACTTGCCTTCCATTGACACGCTGGAAGCAGGAATTCAACTCCAGAACAGGGAATTAAGCCTGCAGCAGGCAAGGTTGGATTTCGAGAATGCCACTGAGATGCTTTCGCTCTATTTATGGGTTGATGGTATAGTTCCCCTGGAGACTTCCGAGGGAACAATACCCGTTTCAAAAGATAGCATTACCGATTATTCATTGGAAGGTGGCTTGTTAAGTGAACTTGACACATTTATTTCAAATCACCCGGAACTTCAGCAATACCAGTTTAAGGTAGACCAAATGGAAATTGACAAAAGATTGAAGAAAGAGCAACTTAAACCTGTCGTTAATTTGAAATATAATGCTTTGTCAAAACCAATAAATGGGAATCCATTTGCCTCATATAATACCAATAATTACACCTGGGGGCTCGAATTCCGATTTCCGGTCTTTTTGCGAAAGGAAAGGGGAGATGTTAAATTGGCTGACATTAAGATACAAGATGCTGAATTCGAATTAGCAACCAAGCAGGCCGGAATTGAAACAAAAACAAATATGGCCATAAACCTTTGGAATACCACGATTGAGCAAATTAATCTGTATAACCAAACGGTAAAGGATTATTATGGCCTTTTGGATGGTGAACGCAAAATGTTTAACGCAGGTGAAAGTTCCCTGTTTATGGTAAATTCCAGGGAGATCGGATATATTCAGGCCCAACTTAAACTAATAGAACTTATCGCCAAAAATCGAAAGGCAAAGTTGTCCGCGAATTTTGCCTTAGGACTGTTGGCTGACTAGGTAGGTTCCGAATATATCATTGACCGCTTTTTCCCGGTAATCAAATATGGCCTTTAGCTGCTTCCGAATAAACAATTCATTAGCGATTGTCCCGAAAACTCCAAATGGTGGTTTGTACGATACAATATCTGTCATCAGAACACCCCCATCAATGGGTTTAATATGGTGCTCATGGTGCCATATGCTGTAGGGCCCAACACGTTGTTCGTCAACAAAGAATTCTCTTTCCCTGACATGAGTAATCTCTGTAACCCAGGTCATTTTTAAACCCAAAACAGGACTCACTTTATAAGCTATGATCATCCCCGGATACATTTTCTCCGGGAGCTCAGGTGTAATAATATCAAACCCCATATGGTCAGGGGTAATTTTCTTCAAATTTATTGGTGAAGAAATAAATTCCCAGACTTTATCGAGGTCCGATGGGATCTTCTGAGTGGTATAAAATTGATAAAAACCCATAATTAAGATGCTAATTTTCTAATCATCCCTCTGAAAACGATATAATGAAATGGCAGCAGCAGATACCAGTATAACCTTCCCACTATACCCAGAGGTCTGTAGGTGGCCGTTTGATAGAGTGTACTGTTACTAATTTGAAATTCAAGCCATGCTTCACCGGGAAGTCGCATCTCAGCATAAAGAAGAAGTCGCTTCTCATTTTTATTGGCGTATAGAACCCGCCAAAAATCAAGTGCATCCCCGGCCTCAAGGTCATCAGGATTTTTTCTTCCACGTCGTAAACCAACGCCACCAAATATTTTATCCAGAAATCCCCTGAAACTCCATAACCAGTTTGCGAAATACCAGCCATTTTCACCTCCAATGGTCCATATACGTTCTGTAATTTCCACTTCATCTTTAACATCTTCCTTTTTATGATCGATAAAGCAACCATATGTTGGAACGGAAACTAGGTTAGAAATACCTTTTTCAAGTGCGGGGCTCGACAAAGCATCGGTCCAGCTTGATGATACATCGTGGTGCTTTATTTTATCAAAAGCCAGTTCGACGGCTTCTTCATACGGGATCAATTTTATATTCAGAACTTCAGCCAGATTGTTTTCCCTGCAGATTACTTCTATTTTCATACTATTAACCAGGTTTATGGCCAATTTATAGGAAGTGGATGTTACAAAATACAACCAGTAAGAAGATAGCTTAGGAGTTAATACCGGAATCGTCAAAATACTCCGTTTTAATTTACGCACTTTGGCAAATTTCAAAAGCATATCTTTATACGTCAGAATTTCCGGTCCCCCTATATCATAATTTTTATCATATGTTTCCTGAAGATGCAGAACCCCCTTGAGGAACTCAATTACATTTCTAACAGCTATTGGCTGTGAATTTGTATTCAACCATTTAGGAGCCACCATTAAGGGTAATTTCTCTATAAGATCGCGAATTATCTCAAATGAAGCGCTGCCAGAGCCAACAATGATCCCGGCCCTCAGTGTTGTTAAATGATATCTTCCAGAGAAAAGGATATCCTCAACACTTTTTCTGGAGCTTAAATGTTGAGATAATTCTTCCTCATTGACTATGCCACTAAGATATATAACTTGTTCTGCCTGAGTATGAGATAGACGATCCCGGAAATTAATGGCTGATTGTTCTTCCATGGATTGAAAATCACCTGTAGTCGCTGACATCGAGTGAATAAGATAATATGCTGCATCAATATTGTAGGGAATACGCTCAAGGGTTTCTTTACGGAGAAAGTTAACCTCAATCACGCTTATTAAATCAGTACCATATTTCTTATGGTCGAACCGCCTTTTATCCCTGACGCAACAGATTACCTCATGCCCATCTTTCAGCAGGGAAGTAAGCAATCTCTGTCCTATATACCCGGTTGCACCTGTTAGAAGAACCTTCATTCCTAGTTTTTTATCTTTGACATGCCGCCGTCCACATGAAAAACCTGTCCGGTTATCCATCCTGATTTCTCGGACAATAAAAATTCGATCATATTAGAAATATCTTCTGGTTTTCCGATCTTTTTTAAAGGATGCCTCTCTGCATTAGCCTTTCGTTTATCCTCACTGGACAATAAATGTGCTGCCATGGGTGTATCAGTAAGGGATGGGGCAACACAATTCACGCGGATCCCAGGCGCTAATTCAGCCGCAAGTGACTTGCATAATCCTTCTATGGCACCTTTTGAGGCTGCTACCTGTGTGTGAAAGGGAAATCCCATCTGCACTGCGACGGTCGAGAATAATACTACTGAGGCATTATCTGCGGCTTTAAGTTTAGGAAAAGCAGCTTTAATCATCTTAACTGCGCCGACCAATTGCAGTTCGTAATCTTTGATAAATTCAACAGGTTTCATCCTGATAAATGGTTTAAGATTAATACTTCCGGGGCAATATACAAGACCCTCGACAGTTTCCGGAAGAAAACTTGTGTCTATTTCATCTTCAAGAACATTACACTTTTCGTATATCAGCTCGGAGATATCCCCCTCAGGTTTGTGCTCATTATAAGTAGCATAAACATGATGTCCTGATTCCGCCAGCATTACAGATAAATGTCTTCCGATACCTGACGATCCTCCGATAATAAAATAATTTGCCATGATCAAATGTATAATTTTGCCTGGGGATTTTAATCCCTTAACTTATTTTTGTGTTGTATTGTATAAAAACAATAATATTCTTGAAGTGTTTAAGGCGATGCACGTTCATAACTCAAAACTATCAGGATGCAATCCCACAACCGCCTGATTTCTATCCAGTTTATCGATATGATTCATATCATCCATCGATATTTCAAAATCGAAAATATCCGCATTTGATATAATTCTATCCTTTCTGGAAGATTTTGGAATAGCTATCACACCTTTCTGCAAGCTCCACCTCAGGGCGATTTGTGCTATAGATTTCTGATACTTTTGGGATAGTGCTCTGAATAAATCAATTTCAAATATCCTACCCCTCATAAAGGGTGACCAACCTTCATATTGAATATTTAACTCACGACAGTAATCAATAAGGCCCTGCTGGATTATGTATGGATGGAATTCCATCTGATTCACCATGGGAACAATTTCGGCCGTCTTTAATAGTTCCCTGATATGTCGCTCCGGAAAATTACTAATGCCTATTGCCCTTACCCGTTCTTCACGATATAATCTTTCCAATGCTTTCCAGGTATCCGGAAATTTACCTTTTACCGGATAATGTATCAGATAGAGATCCAGATAGTCGAGCTTAAGTTTACCCATGCTTGTTTCGAAGGCTTTTAACGTTTCTTCATATCCCTGGTCGGTATTCCATACCTTGCTGACAACAAATATCTCCTCTCGTGCTATATTAAAGGCTCTTACAGCCTCTCCTACTCCGGTTTCATTTTTGTAAAGTGTTGCTGTATCGATATGCCTATATCCAGCTTCAAGTGCCCATGTAACACTATTGAATACTTCTTCCCCATCTTTGCAGTCATAAACACCCAAGCCCAGGTAAGGCATTTTTATACCATTGCCCAATGTACATGTGCCTGATATATCTGTAATTTTCATAATATCTGAAGTGAATCTAAATCTAGGTCATATTTATCCGGATCAATATAACATTAAAGAAATCATATCGCAAATCACGCCCAATACATACTGACAAAATGGCACAATTATTTAGATATTGTATATCTTTGCATTTGCGTAAAAAGAAGAATCCGATAAATGATTAAATTCAATTGGGATACAGTTAATGAAGAACAGAATAGTGGTTCCTGCGAAACAATGCATGTTACGCGAGAGGAGACGACTGGTAATGAAAGAAAACTGTATATTGAAAGCTATGGATGTCAGATGAATTTTTCAGATAGTGAGATCGTGACATCAATTATGAAAAAGGATGGCTTTGATACAACCGATCAGTTTGAAACAGCTGATGTGATCTTTATAAATACATGCTCGATCCGTGAAAAGGCCGAACAAACCATTAGAAAAAGGTTAAAGCAATTTAATGGCATTAAGAAAGAAAAACCGGAATTGATGGTAGGTATACTCGGCTGTATGGCTGAACGGCTTAAAAGCAAATTACTTGATGAAGAGAAAATCGTGGACCTGGTCGTTGGGCCAGATGCTTACAGGGACTTGCCGAGCCTCGTGAAAAAAGTTGATGATGGTCAGAAAGCAGTCAATACATTCCTGTCCAGAGAAGAAACCTATGCGGACATTTCGCCAGTTCGTTTGAACTCAAATGGCGTAACCGCATTCATATCTATCATGAGGGGATGCGACAACATGTGTTCTTTCTGTGTAGTCCCATTCACAAGAGGAAGGGAAAGGAGCAGGGATCCTTATTCCATCGTTAATGAGGCCAGGACTTTATTTTCCAATGGCTATCGGGAAGTGACCCTGCTTGGCCAGAACGTGGATTCATATAAATGGTCAGAAGTAGAAAATAATAAGAGCAGGCTAAATAGAAACCAGGAAATTGATTCATATGTAGATTTTGCCAGGCTTCTGGAAATGGTTGCCAAGGTTGATCCCGACCTTAGGGTTAGGTTTTCAACCTCTCATCCAAAAGACATAACCGATGAAGTCTTAAACGCAATGGCCAGATATGAGAACATCTGTAATTACATACATCTGCCTGCGCAAAGCGGAAATACAAGAGTTTTGGATTTGATGAACAGAACCTATACCCGGGAATGGTATCTTGATAAAATCTCCTCCATTAGAAGTATCGTTGGAGCAGGCTGTGGTATTTCATCAGATTGGATTACAGGATTCTGCTCGGAAACTGAGGATGAACATAAAGACACAATTTCTTTAATGGAATCGGTAAAATTTGATTTCAGTTACATGTTTGCCTATTCTGAGAGGCCAGGCACTCCAGCCTCTAAGAAATTCAAAGATGATGTCCCAATGGAAGTTAAAAAGCGAAGGCTACAGGAAATTATAGACCTTCAGAACAGACATTCTTTGGAACGCAATAAAGAGGATATAAATAAAATACATAAAGTTCTTATCGAAGGATATTCCAAGCGCTCAAAAGAACATTTACAGGGAAGGACAAGCACGAATAAAGTCGTGGTTTTCCCTGCCGGGGATTATCATAAAGGGCAATATGTACAGGTAAAGATTAAAGAATGTACTTCAGCAACCTTGCTTGGTGAGGTAGTTAAAGCATAAAGAAAATACATTGAGAGACGAAGAATTATTAAGTATAAAACAACGGTATGGTATAAACGGCAATTCACCTTTGCTTAACAATGCTATTCGCGTAGCAATACAAGTAGCCCCGACAGACATGACGGTGCTGATCAGTGGTGAAAGCGGAACCGGGAAGGAATCTTTCAGCAAGATCATTCACCAGCAAAGCCCTAGAAAACATGGGCAGTTCATCGCCATCAATTGTGGTGCTATACCTGAAGGAACTATTGATTCTGAATTATTCGGGCACGAAAAAGGATCGTTTACCGGTGCCCATGAAGCACGTAAAGGTTATTTCGAAGTGACAAATGGCGGGACAATATTTCTCGATGAAATCGGTGAGATGCCTCAAAATACCCAGGCCCGTCTACTCAGGGTCCTTGAATATGGAGAATTCATAAAGGTGGGATCGTCAAAGGTACAAAAAACCGATGTAAGAGTCCTGGCAGCAACGAACATCAATTTACAAAAGGCGGTTGAAAAGGGGGAATTCCGGGAGGACCTGTTTTACAGGCTGAATACAGTTCCGATATTTGTACCCCCTCTCCGCGAACGTGGTGAAGACATTATACTATTGTTCAGAAAATTTGCTTCTGATTTCTCGGAGAAGTACCGAACCAAACCCATCATGCTCACCGATGATGGAAAAGAAACACTACTTAATTACCGATTTCCAGGGAATATTCGTCAGTTGAAAAACCTCGTAGAACAAATTTCGATACTCGAAACAGATCGAACTATCAGTACTGAAATCCTGTTAAAATACCTTCCAAGAGAGGAGAATCTGATCCCGGCATTGTACAAAAATAAAAATGAAGAGGGTGTGTCAGAAAGAGAATTATTGTATAAGGTTCTTTTTGAAATGAGAAGGGATGTTACAGAACTGAAGAAATTGGTCAATGGAATTATTAGCGAAGAAGAATTTGATGTAGATGCAATCAGGGAGTCCAGTAGTATAATTGATAGGCTGGAGAGCAAGCCGGAGAAAGACCGGGAAGAAAAATCTACAGCTTTATTGCTCAAACCTAATACTGATCCAGCAAAAGATTTCGTTTATTCTAATATTGAAGATATTTCACATGAAGCGGAATCTGAAGAATCATTATCTTTAGAGGAGAAAGAAAAGGAGTTGATCATAAAAGCCTTAAAGAAGAATAATAATAAAAGAAAATACGCAGCAAAAGACCTGGGTATATCAGAAAGAACGTTATACCGAAAAATCAAACAATTTGAAATCGAAGAATAAACATATTGTTTTTCTATTGGTCGCTCTGACAGCCATATTCTACAAATGTGGAGTTTATTCTTTTTCCGGTGCCAGTATTTCACCGGACATCGAAACAGTTTCCATTGATTTCTTTTACAATGAAGCGGGTGATGGCCCTCCCTATCTTAGCCAACAGTTCACAGAAGGATTGAAGGAATATTTCCAGAATAATACCAACCTGGGGATAGACAATTCCGGTAATGGCGATCTTCAGTTCAGTGGCAATATAGCCTCTTTTAATTACAGGCCTATTGCCCCAACAGTAGGGATTAATGAAAATGCTCCGGATAATGCCGGATTACAGAGACTGACCATAAGCATACGTGTTGAATATATTAATACCGGTGATGATACTTTTGATTTTGACCAGCAATTTTCGTTTTATGCAGATTACGATCCAAGCACTACTTCAATTTCCGCCATAGAACCGGCTCTGGTTGAGGAGATATTTGAACAATTATATGTGGATATTTTTAATGCATCGGTGGCGAATTGGTAATAAATTTATTAATATTCGAATTCATTTTTAAAAGTGGGGCAATTGAATAACAAGAGACTTGCAGAAATTATTAAGGATCCCGGGACAGCTACGGACAAGGAAGTAAAACAGATAAAAACTTATTCTGAGGAATATTCTTACAGTGCATTTTTGAAAGTTTTACAGGCAAGGCTGGATCATTTGCATGATAAAAAAGATAAATCTAAAAGTCTTACTAAAGCGGCTATTTATATTGCTGACCGATCCATCTTGAAAGATTTTATTACAAAGGATGAATTCTCGAAAGCCCCATCAGAAGATATCCCAGCTCAGGAAAAAGCCAAAAAAGAGAAGAAAGAGGACAAATCTGTGATTGATTCCGATAAAAAGGACAGGCCCGGGGATAGGGAAAAAGAGAAGAAACAGGAACCTGTTGTGGTGGATGACAAATTGAAGGATAAAGTTGAAGAGGAAGCCCCAGATGTACAATCTGAAGAGGTGGTTGCTGAACCAGCCAGTAAGGCAGCGGATCAGGATGTAGCAACGGATCAGGATGTAGCA
>CBDUBA010000053.1:0-28730 GCA_965365275.1 uncultured Cyclobacteriaceae bacterium
CCAGGTGGCTGACAACTATCATAGGTGGTGAAGAGATCAATCAGCTTACTGCCTTTATAATAATAATAATCAAATTTCTCGGTATCAATCTGAGCAAGCGCACAGTCGGAATCATTAAATATCGCCATCAGGGTGCGGATAAGGAACTGTTTCTTGAGTTGAATTACTAAACCCTCCTCAATTTCAACAAAAAAGAGATCATAATAATCGTTGATCAGATCCGAATTTAGATCCAGTCTGGAAAAATACAATTTCATGGATCCATCATATATTTTTTTGATGAAGATATATTGATCTACGTTATTTATTCTGATCTTATGAGATACCAGGCTGAATTCATCGGAAATAAAGGCCTCTATATACAGGGGACAATAGTCCTTATATTCAAATTCAGATATCTCTCTAAATTGAATGGTCTCGAAGGGTTTTTTAACTGAAGTTCTCTTCAGATATCCATGTAGAGTGTCACAAGATGCTGTTATCAAAACACCTTTAATCTCTTTTCTATCCTTGGCCTTTAAAGATACTAAACAGCCAAAAATGATAAATAGTATGAGCAATATCCGTTTCACAGTAATCATAGCTACTAAAAAATGTGAACAAAACGGAAGGTCAGGTCTCTAAATTATCGGTTGGTCTAATAGCTGGTTTTATTTTTTCACATAGTATGTTTTAATCTGGTTGTTTTTAATGTTAATCTGAACATATATCCACTTTCCTCAAAAAAGGTAAACCCCTCAAACAATTTTTTTTTCTTTTATGTCCGAAAAATCCCAATTCATTTCCATTATCCCTTTTTCAGAAATCCATTCTCAGATCCAATAGGTATAATAAAAGGATTGATCAGTTGAAATAATTAGCAGCGGAAATGGATCTAAAATTTGAATTAAAAAGCCAGGATCTGGATGAATTCGAAAGACTTTGCGACAAAATTCTTTTCAATCCTGTAATCAGGTCAGCAGGTTTTGATGATGATCTAAAGGTAATAGTCAACCTGGATGGAAATCATCTCGCCGATTTTTCAATTCTGATCAAAGACCTGATGGTGGAGGTAGCTGAGTGCTGAAAAGATCTATATTTCATCATGTAATTACCTGAATATTCGATTCTAAGTATTTCGAGTATGTAAAGTTCAGAATTTATACCTGCCAGGCATGTAATTGCTGCAAATTTATGCAATCCGAGCACCAAAGTGTTCATTTTCGTACACTTTTTAATGATGCTTTCCCTCCAAGACTGAAAATCTGCATTTTTTATATTTTTCTAGCTGTTTTCAATACAGAATCAGGACCAGTGTCCGGTTTTGAGACACCTGTTGCTGAATTTATAAAATATAAATACTTGGTTATCAGGAATTTAAGAAGTTTGGCACGCGCTTGGCACAATTTAGGGTGAGATTAAATTACTATTACAATGAAAAACCTTAACATAGCCAGAATACTCGGATGCCTTACAGTTCTCTTAATTATTAACATCCAACAATCAAAAGCATTGCACAATATGGATATTGGATCAGTTATAGAGATAAATGATTCTGAGTTGCTGAATGATATTCAGGAATTATTGGTTGAGCACCAGTCTATGAATGAATCGCAGGAGGTTTCGGTTGAGATCGTGGACCAGAACTTCAACCTGATTGCTTTTGGAAACGAAAATGATAATAAAATAGAAAAATTAATAAACAGATCAGATCTGATAACTGAAATAACGGGAAAGAAATTTTTCCGTCTGTGCTATGAGACCGAGTAGATCACGCGTAGCTAATTAATCAACTAAAATAATTGACCACAATTATTACTTTAAATTCCGATCACCTCTGCTTTCTTAGTTCCTTCTTAATCCCGCCCACCGGCGGGATTAACCTTTTATTTAACCCAAAAGAATTTCAATCTGGTTCTCACTTCCTGCTGCACAAATTGGAATAACCGGACCGTCAATTGTCTTTCCATTCAGCTTAATAGATTTTATCCCTTTACTCACATGGTTCTGATTTTTAACCATTATCTGATATTCTGCTCCCCTGAATTTTCTTGTTATATGGAAACTATCCCAACTTGAGGGGATGCAGGGATCTACGATCAAACCATCATAATCGGGTTGGATTCCCAGGATATATTGAGTTATGGCATAGTAATTCCATGCGGCTGTTCCTGTTAACCATGAATTTTTGGCCTCACCGGGCTTAAAAGCATCTTTTCCGGCTATCATCTGAGCATATACATAAGGTTCTGTTTTATGTAGATCGCTGATCTCCTCAAGAAATGAAGGGGATATTTTCTTATAGTAATCATATGCCCGGTCACCTCTTCCCAATAAGGTCTCCCCGATCATGATCCAAGGATTATTATGGCAGAAAATTCCTGCATTTTCTTTATATCCGGCGGGATAGGTAGAGATCTCACCGTATTCAATAATATATTTAGTGAAGGCTGGGTTATTCAGTACAATGCCATATTCGCAATCAAGTCTTTCCTTTACAGAATCAAGGGCAGTCCTGGCTCGTCCATCCTCCAGTCCGATACCCGCCATGGTACAAAATCCCTGTGATTCGATGAATATCTTCCCTTCTTCATTTTCATCGCTACCAACTTTATTACCATAGAAATCATAGGCCCGGATAAACCATTTTCCATCCCAACCATGCTTATCAATGGCATTCTTCATATTTTCTATATGGTTATCTGCTTCCTTTGCTATCTCTATGGCGCCTATTCTGTTACATAATGCTACAAAATCGGAACCGTACAGGACAAACATGCCTGCAATCATGACGGATTCAGCACTACCACCTTCTTTATTCTCGGTAGTCTGGAAAGATTCATTGGGATCATTTGAGAAGCAATTCAGGTTGAGACAATCATTCCAGTCTGCCCGGCCTATCAATGGCAATCCATGTGGTCCAAGGTTATTGACTACATGATAGAATGATCGTTTTAAATGTTCAAAAAGGCTCTTCGCCACGGATTCATCATTGTCAAAAGGTACTTGTTCTTCTAATATGGAAAAATCACCAGTTTCTTTTATATAAGCAGTGGTCGATAGAATCAACCATAAAGGATCATCATTAAAATTTCCCCCGATGGCATCATTCCCTCTTTTAGTCAATGGCTGGTATTGATGGTAGGCTCCACCATCTTCAAATTGTGTAGCAGCAATATCAAGAATTCTCTCACGGGCTCTTTCAGGAACCTGGTGTACAAAGCCGATCAGGTCCTGGTTTGAATCCCTGAAACCCATACCCCGGCCGATGCCGGATTCAAAGTAGGAGGCACTCCTTGAAAAATTGAATGTGATCATACATTGGTATTGGTTCCATATATTGACCATTCTATCGAGTTTCTCATCACCACTCTGAACCTGATATTTCGACAGAAGATCATCCCAGAAACTACGTAATTCCTCCATGGCATCATCAACGCGTTCAACAGAATTAAACGCACTGATCATTTCCTTAGCCTTTTGCTTATTTATTACTCCTTTTGATTCCCACTTCCTGGTGGGTTCATTTTCCACATAGCCAAGCATAAATATCAGGTCTCTGGATTCTCCCGGTTCCAATTCAATTTCTATACAATGAGAAGCAATGGGCGACCATCCATGGGCTATGTTGTTATTTAATAAACCCTTTTCAATGGCAGCTGGTGTGTCGAACCCGTTATAGAGTCCCAAAAACGAATCCCGGTCCGTTTCAAATCCATTGATCGCGGAATTTACAGAGAAGAAGGCATAATGATCCCTTCGTTCTTTATACTCTGTTTTGTGATAAATTACCGATCCTTCTACTTCTACTTCCCCCGTCGAAAAATTCCTCTGGAAGTTGGTCATATCATCTTCGGCATTCCATAGACACCATTCCACGAACGAAAACAATTTGAACTTTTTCCTTTCCATACTGGTATTCTCCAGACGGACCCTCTGGATCTCTCCCCAGAAACCAAGCGGTACAAAGTATAAGATATCAGCCAATAATCCATTCTTCTGGCCTGTAATGCGGGTATAACTAAGTCCGTGCCGGCATTCGTATTTATCCAATCCAGTTTTCACTGGTTTCCATCCGGGTGACCATAGGGTATCCCCATCTTTTATGTAGAAATATTTTCCGCCGTCATCAATCGGGACATTGTTATACCTGAACCGCGTTATCCTTCTGAATTTCGCATCTTTATAAAAAGAATAGCCTCCTGCAGTGTTTGAGATCAGGCTGAAAAAATCCTCATTCCCTAAATAATTGATCCATGGATAAGGTGTTTTTGGATCAGTAATAACATATTCCTTATTCCTGTCATCGAAAAATCCGTATTTCATTCTTATATCTTTGATAATTACACCATTATTTATCTTTGGGTAGCTTATCCCACCACGTTTTCTTAAGTATTATAGTGCATATGACAGCTACGGCTATACTAATTATGGTAGGCACCCCTTCCAGAAGCACAATATATATGGGGAAGATAACCAGTGCAGTTTGCCAGATGGTACCTATCACCACATTAAACATATCCCTTTTAAAGTTTTTATTTTTCTTGAAATCAGGATCTTCGGCAATTACTTTATCATGAATTGGTTTCCAGAAACCCCAGGGGCGTACATTTTTATAAAATTTCTTCAATATATCCTCATCCACGGGCGGTGCAAGATATGTGCCGAGGATACAACCTGTTACGGCTATCAAAAGCATCAATGGGAAAGTATACAGATCAAGTATGCCAGGAAAAATATACCTGAATGACAAGGCCGGTATTAATCCACCAACCATTCCCCAGAAGAATCCATGCCCGTTAAAGCGCCACCAGTACCATTTAAGCACGTTGGCAGCCACATAACTACCGTATAGACCTGAAACAATCCACTGGAGAACATCATTTACATCCTTCGCATAAAATCCGAAGATGATACTTATTATCACCATCGTAAGTCCCGCGATGTAATTAATGGATTTTATCTTGACATTTGATGCCTTGGGGTTAATATATTTCAGGTAAATATCATTGACAATATAAGCCTGGGTAGCGTTCAGGGTACCGGCAAATGTTGACATAAAAGCAGCCAGTAGCCCGGCCAGCAGCAATCCCATAAATCCAACAGGGACAAACTCGTTTATGGCTGAAGGGAGGATCTGTTCAAAATCAATAGTACCGGCAACGATCAGGTCCAGCTTATCATAATAGATTATGCCTAAAACAGCAAAACCGGCAATCATAAAATACCTGATAGGCATCAATATTACAGAAACCGAGCCACTCATCAGGGCAGCCTCTCTGGGTGATTTCGAAGATAATATTTTCTGCATATCATAGGTAGGGGCCGGACCGGCCATACTGACCAATATACCCTTAAAGACCATCATCATAAACAGTATCGAAAACAGGGAGAATCCATCTTCGGTAATTTTCCTGTTCACTTCAGCTACGATTCCGGACCAGTCAAGATCAAGATTCCAGCCAAAGAATGGACTTTTCCAACCCTCCGGTACCAGAAATTCATTGGCTGCCATTGCGTTCATAGCTATAATGCCAATGACAATACTGGAAAGTGCCATGATGATGTACTGGATCAGGTCTGCCCAGACAATACTCATCATTCCCCCCAGGAGGGCATAAAGCACTGCAAAAATGGTAAATACAATCCCATATACATGGGCTACATATTCAGGGGCTACTTCAAATGGAATATAGGGAGAAACGATCTCCCAGGGGATAAATATCTCAACAAATTTACCGAGGCCGATAAACCCGTAGGCCAGATACCCAAGACCCATGATCAAGGCAAAAATGACCACGACCTTATGACTTAATCTTGCGCCACCTCCAAATCCGAACCGCGTACCGATCCATTCCGCACCGGTTGTAACATTTGACCGTCTTAACCACATGGATAGAAATACCATCAAAAAGATCTGGTTAAAAACAGGCCAAAGCCATGGCAGCCATACACTCTTCAATCCATACACAAACAATATGGTAACTAGCCACATGGTACCAGATATGTCGAACATCCCCGAGGCATTCGAGAGTCCGAGCAGATACCATGGCAACCTGTTTCCACCAAGTAAATAGTTTTGTTTACTTTTTTGTGCCCTACGCCTCAAAACCAGTCCAATGATCACGGTGGAAGCCAGGTACAGGCAGATGATGAGAATATCGTATATTGTCAATTGCATAATATAAGGAGTTTTATTTGATCATTCCTATCGTTGAAAAAATTTAAGATAAGATAGAATAAGTTAATTTTACTAGGATCCTGCTAAAAAATAACCCGATCATTTATTGATAAGCAAATATGGCATGTTCATGCCTAAATAGAAATATTTATTCAGGATTTATAAAGCCTGATGATGTAGTAAACATCAGAAATGATCCTAATTCAAATGTCAGAAGGATTTAATTGGAGAGAAGGTTAATCGTGGTAGCACCTAGGGTTGTATGTCAGAAGAATCATTGAAGTGAAGATAGTTCCTAATAAAACTAAATCAAGGAGAAGCCTGAATGTTGTAACTTTTACCCCCCGGGGGATCGTTGCAGTAGAACTTGATGAAAGATTGGGTTATGTCTGGAAAATTTAATTGCAGAAAAGGTCGGCTTCCCGAAAAAATTGCTTTGGAAAAGATTAAGTATCTTAAGGCAGATCGTGTCAGGGTAAGTAACGATTTCTGCTAAGTCTTAAAAAAGGGAGGTCAATCAAATCATGATTGCCTCCCCATTTTATCCATTAAATAGCTTTACTTCCCCTTTCGTTGGTCCGTATTCGTATGCATTCTTCAAGTGGAGTGATGAAGATCTTTCCATCTCCGACTACACCATTAGAATTGGTACGGGCGGCTTTTATAATCGCGTCGACCGTAATATCCACAAATTCAGCATTTACAGCGATCTCCAGCCTGACCTTGGGTACAAGATTGGGAACAACCTTCTGTCCTCTGATAATATCCTCCTCTACTATTTGCTGGCCATGACCTGATACCCTGGATACAGTGATCCGGGTAATTTCAGCTTCTATCAATGCTTCTCGAACCTGGTCGAGTTTTGTTTCACGTATAATTGCAGTAATCAGTTTCATGTCAAATTCTAGTTAGGGTTTAGCATTCCATATCCATGTTCTCCATGATAGGCACTATCAAGTCCTTCCATTTCGCTCTTCGCCGATGACCTCATTCCAAACAACTTATCTGTTATCCAGATTATGATCAAAGTCAGTGCAGCTGCATATACTATAGCAATCAGAACAGCAGCGACCTGAACGCCTAATTGCTGCATCATAGACCAACTTCCTCCAGCTGCGGCAGCAGCGTCCGCCATCCAGGCTTCCCTTATAAAGAAAGTTAAAAAAATGGCACCTACAATTCCACCTATGCCATGTATTCCAAAGGCATCAAGACTGTCGTCATATCCAAGCCTGTTCTTCATAATAATGGCATAATAGCACAATGCAGAAGCTATGATCCCCAAGATCAATGCACCAAATGGCTTAACCACACCTGCTGCCGGAGTTACCGCAACAAGCCCTGCCAATATTCCGGATACAAATCCCAGTGCTGTAGCTTTACCAGCATGAAAATATTCTATGATAATCCAGGCAATTGCACCTGAGGCAGCTGCTACCTGAGTAGCAGTTAAAGCCTGTGCAGTGGACAATCCACTTGAGATACTACTTCCTGCATTAAAACCAAACCAACCGACCCAAAGAAGGCCACCACCTATCATGGTCATTACCAGGTTACTTGGTGGTATACTGGTTTTTGGAAAGCCTCTTCTTGCCCCCAAATAAATGGCAGCCACTAATCCACTGACTCCGGCAGATATATGAACAACGGTCCCCCCGGCAAAGTCTATGGCACCGTTGGCTCCCAGATTAAACAGGAATCCATCCTCTGCCCAGACCCAATGGCATAAAGGATTATATACGAATATCCCCCATACGGCTATAAAAAATACATACGCCTTGAAATTTACTCTTTCAGCAAATGCACCCGCAATCAGGGCAGGTGTAATAATGGCAAATTTTCCCTGGAACATGGAGAACACATATTCCGGAACACCCGCATCAAGAATGGATTCGTCAATTCCTTCCAGGAATACGTAAGCCGAATTCCATCCGAACCAACCCCACAATACATTGCTGCCAAAGGTCATGCTGTATCCAACTATAACCCATAATACAGTCATTACACCCATAGCTGCAAAACTATGCATCATGGTGCCTAATACATTCTTTGTCCTTACCAAACCACCGTAAAACATGGCCAGACCTGGAACCATTAACAGGACCAGGGCGGTTGAGGTAAGCATCCATGCTGTGGCGCCGCTGTCTATCTCAGCACCATCAGAAGCAAACAGACCTCCTGAACTTATCAGTAAAAAGAAGCCTGTTACATACAAAACTTTCCAATTAAACTTTTTCATTGATTAATTTTAAACCTAAATTTTGATAAATTATGTAATTATTGATTTTTTTGGCTAATATTTAGATGCAATAATAAAAATATTATGCATATAAACGCAATATTAGTTCTAATTTTAACGTAAAATTTATTTTTTTTACTTTTTTTGCTGAAGAAAGGGGATATTTACTCCCTGGTATGGGATGCTCGCTTATGAATCAAGAAAACTGCGGATCAATGCCATAATCCTTTTATAGCTGTTCGGGGCAAACCAATGGATGGTTTTATCCTTTCTGAACCAGGTTAACTGACGTTTGGCATACCTCCTGGTGTTTCTCTTAAAGAGTCGAACAGCCTCATTAAAGTCATATTCCCCATCCATATAATCAAAAAATTCAGTATAACCCACAGTTTGGAGTGCTGTAAGGTCTTTGTAGGGTTTTAGTGATTTTACTTCGTCAAGTAATCCAGCTTCAAGCATCCTGTCAACACGACTGTTGATCCTCTCAAAAAGCTCCTCCCGTGGCAAATCCAGGCCGATCTTCAAGACATCAAAGTCTCGGCTCTTTCTTGATTGACTTTTTAATGCAGAATATTTTTCACCAGTTTGATGTATTATTTCCAATGCCCTCAAGACCCTTTTCGGATTTTTCAGATCGATGGTTTTCCAGCTCTCATAATCCAGATGCTTTAATTCATCAACAAGCGTTTTGAGACCCTGGTGCTCAAGTTGGTCCTGAAGCTTAGTTCTAAGCCCGGGATCAGGACTGGGAAACTCATCAATCCCCTCACAAACGGCTTGTATATACAAACCCGATCCCCCGGTCATCAATACAACGTCTTTTTGATATCCTTTGAGCAATTCTATGGTCTCCAATTCAAAACGCCCTGCACTGTAGTAATCATGTATGCTTTTATGGTTAATGAAATAGTGCTTCACTGAAGCCAATTCCTGTGGGGAAGGTTTGGCTGTTCCAATATCCATTTCCCGATAAATTTGCCTTGAATCAGCGGATATAATATCGCAATTCAAGGCCTTTGCCAGCTGGATGGAAAGGTCTGTTTTCCCAATTCCGGTAGGGCCTGATACAACAATCAATTTTAGTTTGTCGTTCATTAAATGGGGATTCATGATTTCAATTTACTTTAATAAATGATAATTCATGATTTCTTTTATTAATTTATTTAAATTTGAAAAACAGGCAGTATCGGCTATACATGAAATCAAAAAAGAAGCCAGGAGTTATTAAAAAGCTAAAAGATCAGACTGGAGATCATGTAGTTGAAATGTCCGCGTATCTCTCTCCATCGGTAGAATTCAAGGACATGTATATTACTCGTGCCTATGAAATTAGTGATCTTTTTGGTTTCCGGCCAGATGAACTGGAAGGCGTATCAATTGGTGTGCTATTCCCGGAATTCCAGGAAAAAGAACGTCTTTCAAACACCTTTCTCTCTGATATAATCGATGACCTGGAAGAAGGACATTCCGTTGTTCGCGAGATGAATTTTCAACACAGGCATGGCTTCGAATTTAAAGAAAATGTTAACGTAATTCATAGGGAGAACGGTACATTCATCATGGAGTTTACAAACAGAACGGCCGGCATGATGAGTGACCATCTATTGGAAGACCTGGGTAAAAGGGGATCGAAAACAAAAAATATTGGCCAGCAGACTCCCTTTTTAATTCGGATGTCTAACGACAAAAACGAATTTTATTATTTCAGTAAGCAATGGTTGATATACACCGGATCCAGGCTAAAAGATGAGCTGAATAATGGATGGATAAACCACGTTCATCCGGATGACAAGCTTATACTGGAGGATACTTTAAAAAAAGCCTTTAAATCCAAATCGAAATATGAGCTCACCTACCGCTTATACCGCTATGACAGTAAAGTAAACCAGGTATATGAATCGGGGATCCCATTATACGATAATGATGGGAATTACATGGGATATATCTCGACGGCAATTGAAAAGGGGGATTTTGTTTCTAAAAAGAAAAGGGATAAAATCCATGATTTTCTTGAATCTGAAAAAAAACTACAGGAATCACTTAATTATTCCAACCTGATCTCCCTGACAATAAACCGAAATCAACAAATTACCTATTGCAACGAAAATTTTGCAGCGTTATTAGGCCTGGAGAAAGAGACAATACTGGGTGAGGATGTCTATAATTTCCTGGAATTTATGAATCCGAATGGAGATCCGATACATCCTGTTACCGATCTTTTTGACAGAAAGAATGACGCAAGGACGATTGATGCCTATTTAAACAGTAGTTTCAGGGAAAAATCCAAGATCAGTTTTAGTCCCATTCTATTGTGTGACGAGGAACGAGAGTTGCCATCCATAACCTTGGTTGGTGAGAATATTACGGAAAAAATGAAGGTCAGCAATGCCCTGGAAAAGTCTAATCAACAATTAAAGAATCTTTTCGACAGCGCGAATGACCTAATTCAGATCGTTTCCCCGGACGGGAATTTCCTTTTTGTTAATAAAACCTGGAAAGATAAACTAGGGTATACTAATGATGATATCCCCACACTGACTTTTAAGGAAATCCTCGATGAGAGTGCACGGGAAAATACACTGAACAAACTGGCAGAAATGTCAGAAGACAACAACGAAGTAAAGATTGACACCATTCTCAAAACCAAGGATGGGGATAAGGTTTTTGTAACGGGAAGTCTGAATTGCAGCTATGTTAAGGGAAAAAAGAAGGAATGCAAGGGAATATTTTTTGATGTCACTGAAAGATTAAAAGCAGAAAAAGCCCAGAATCTTTACTACAGCATTTCAAACCTGACCTTCAATACAGCTGATCTGGATTCTCTTTTTGTTGAGATCCATAAAGAATTACAAAAAATAGTAACCGCTGACAATTTCTATGTTGCTTTATGCGACGAGGCTAAAACAAATATTCAATTTCCCTATTTCAAGGATAGTAAAAGCAAAGATGTTAAAAAGATCCTGGATCGGCCTTTTGGAGACGGATTAACTGAATACGCTATTACTAACGAGAAACCGGTTTTCTATACCGAAAAGGATCTTATTCAATTGCAGGAAGAGAAGAAACTGACCATTTATGGGAGTATTCCAAAAGTATGGCTTGGTGTTCCCCTCAAACAGGGTGGAAATATCATAGGGATCATAGTAGTCCAGAGTTATACGAATAAAAGAGCTTATTCTAAGAAAGATCTTGACCTTCTGGTATTCATCTCAAGCCAGGTTGCCACTGCGATTGACCGGCAACAGAAACAAATAAAAATCAGGGAACAATCCGCACGGATGCAATCCATTTTTGAGAGTGGCGACCATATGGTCTGGTCTGTCGACAGGGCTTTATTGTTTTCATCCTATAATCGCAATTTCTCAGATTTTGTGAAATCGAATTATATGGCCGATTCAAAGTTCAGCAAACCCCCTCAGGATATAAACGAGATCAACAGGACAGTTTTCTGGGAGTTGAAATACAATAATGCCTTTGAAGGAAAGAGCGTACAGTTTGAATTAAAATTCATAAACTATAAGACAAAAAAAATATCCTGGAAGAACATCATATTAAACCCGATATTTCTTGAAGATAATGTTATCGAAGAAGTATCCGGCATGGCCTATGATATAACGGACAAGAAGCTTTCAGAAATTGCATTGAGAAAAAGCGAGGAGGAATTTAGGGATATTTTCGAATCCTTTCAGGATGTCTATTTCCGCTGTAGTTTTGATGGCGAGATCACAATGCTCAGTCCTTCTGTAAAAGAATTTCTGGGCTATGAAGCAGAGGAACTGATTGGTAAGGATATCACAAATTATTATTTATATTCCAAGAAATCTAAAGACCTTTTAAAAAACCTGGTAAGGGAGAAAAGCATCAGGGATTTTGAAGCTGCCCTGATTCATAAGGATAGCAGGATAATTCAAAGTCTGTGTAACCTTCGTCTGGTTTATGATAATAAAATGGAATCTGTGGCTTTGGAAGGTGTTGCACGGGATATTACCAAACTAAAAGAAACCAATTTAGAACTTAAACAGGCAAAGGAAGTTGCGGAAAGATCACTTAAGGTGAAAGAACTTTTCCTGGCCAATATGAGCCACGAGATCAGAACTCCTATGAATGGTATAATTGGGATGATAGACCTCATGGAGGGGACCACGATTACTCCGGACCAGAAACATTACATCCAGACCATTAAAAAATCATCAGAAACACTCCTGAATATTCTTAATGATATCCTGGATCTCTCCAAGATCGAAGCAGGTAAAATGCAGCTAAAGCGTGAGCCTGTGAAATTGAGGAATACAATGGATAAGATCTATGCTTTGTTTGCACAACAGGCACTTTCTAAAAACATCAATCTGTATTATCACCTGAGTGAAAAGCTTCCGGAATATGTGTTGATCGATGAAACAAGACTCCTGCAGATTTTATCTAATCTGATATCAAATGCTATTAAATTTACTGAAGGTGGCGGGTCCATTGATATCGACCTGAAAAAGGCCAGAATTCCAGGCCAAAAGAACATTATACGGTGCGTGGTCAGTGATTCCGGCATCGGTATTTCACCGGAAAATATAAGAAGGCTGTTTGGTATATTCAGCCAGATCGATAACAGCACTACAAAATCTTATAGTGGTACCGGGCTGGGTCTGGCGATATCCAAAGAATTAGCCAGGCTTATGGGTGGCAAAATTGGTGTGTATTCCACCCTGGGACTGGGTAGCTCTTTCTGGTTTACCTTCGAGGCAGAACCCACTAAAAAAACAGTCATTGTCGAAAATAAAATAGTAGATAATGACATTACAATTGAAGGTTATTTTGAAGAAGAACAACCGAAGATCCTGCTGGTCGATGACAACGGTGTAAACAGGCAGGTAGCTGGAGAAATTCTTAAAAAATCAGGTTGTATTGTTACGCTTGTAGAGAATGGGAAAAAAGCCATCGAACTGGCTGCATCAAATAAATATGACCTTATTTTTATGGACATCCAGATGCCCGAAATGGATGGAGTAACGGCTACCAGAAAAATTAAGGAAATGAATCTTGAGGTACAGCCGCCCATTGTAGCTATGACAGCCTATTCGATGAAAGAGGACAAAGAACGTTTCCTGAGCCAGGGACTGGATGATTATGTTGCCAAACCCATACGCGCCAATGATCTTCTGAATAAGGTGAGGCAGTGGGTCCTGGATGAACAGATCTTCTATGGAAATGGAAATGAGGAAGAAGAGCATGGCGAGATCCTGAATATGGATACTGTGAATCAATTGATAGATCTTGGTGGAGAAGAAATGGTACATCAGGTGTTCAATGATTTCCTCGAAGAAACTACAGAACAGATCGAGTCAAGTATAAAATCCGGTAAAAAAGATGATTATGAAGAAATAAGAAAACATCTTCACACATTAAAGGGCAATGCAGGTACGCTTGGAGTCGAAAAATTATCGAAGCAGGCCGAATTGATAGAAAAAAATATAAAAAATGAAAACTACAAAACCCTTGAAGAAGATCTAAAATTGCTTAACTTAACATTCGAAGAGTTTAAAAATAAGTTTAACCAAATATTAAAAACATCTAAAGATGAGCGCCCCTAAGAAGGTATTAATTGCTGAGGACAGTTCTGTGATCCAGAATCTAACCAAGAAAATACTGTCAATTCAAAACTATGAAATATCCTCTGTAAAAAATGGACAACAGGTACTTGATGCGCTTGAAGCCGAACCTTTTGACATAATTCTGATGGATATCAATATGCCAGTTATGGATGGCATTGAATGTACTGAAAAGATCAGGAGCCTTGATGACGAAGTTAAATCCAATATTCCAATAATTGCAATAACCGGGAATGCGAGAAACCTTAGCCTGGAAGAGTATCAGGAGATTGGGATCAATGAGTTTTTGCAGAAACCACTCAATTTTGACCAATTGGTAACACTTGTCAAAGAGCTTACTGCAGATTAATGGCTAATTTTAATTATACAAAACACTTTCTGAATAAACTTGAAGATCTGTATTCTGAAACAGAATATAATCTGCGTTATGAACGCGGACATTTCAAATCTGGATACTGTGTCCTGAAAAGTCAGAAAATAGCCATTATCAATAAATATTATTCTCTTGAAGGAAAGATCAACAGTTTGATTGAAATGCTGAAAGAAATTGAGGTGGATCCGGATAAATTAAGCCCGAAAAACAAGAAACTATTTCTTGATCTGAGTCAAATAACCGAATTATCTTGATCATAACATTCTTAGGCACAGGTACTTCCCAGGGGGTTCCGGTCATTGGATGTGAATGCCAGGTATGCACATCAGAGGACCCCAAAGATAAACGGCTTCGTAGTTCTGTACATATTCTTGCCAATGGATTAAGCATTGTTATTGATACCGGACCGGACTTTCGGCAACAAATGCTGAGGGAAAATATTAAAGAACTGGATGCTGTATTGTTTACCCACCATCATAAAGATCATGTTGCGGGAATGGACGACATAAGAAGTTATAACTTTCTTTTAAG
The DNA here is from genome assembly GCA_965365275.1 of uncultured Cyclobacteriaceae bacterium. Classification (GTDB taxonomy): domain Bacteria; phylum Bacteroidota; class Bacteroidia; order Cytophagales; family Cyclobacteriaceae; genus JAGTVG01. The sequence continues at coordinate 14,904 of CBDUBA010000053.1, forward strand.
GAAAGCGATCCCGGTTTATGCAAATCCTACCACAAGAGAACAATTGGTAAAGGAATTTGAATATGTGTTTGAACCAAACGGGTATGGTGGAGGCCCAAAAATATATATTAATGAAATCGATGGAGGACCTTTTTTTCTAGAGGATCTTGAAATTACGCCAGTAGAGGTCCTACACGATAAATTACTGGTTTATGGGTTTAAAATAGGGGATTTTACATATATCACTGACGCTAATTTTATCCCTGATACAGAACTTGACAAGATCCATGGTTCAAAATTCCTTGTTCTGAATGCATTGCAGAAAGAACCCCACCCCTCCCATTTCACGCTGAAGGAGGCATTGGAACAAATTCAGAAAATAAATCCAACACAAGCATATCTCACACATATTAGCCATAAGATGGGACGCCACAGAGAAGTGTCAGAAATGTTGCCAGATAATGTGCATCTTGCGTACGATGGATTAAAATTGAAGGCATAACCGTGCATAACAATTACTTCTTTTTGAGAAAACTAGCTGAATCACTGGAAGAACGATTAATCGGATTTTCAAATGAGGCATGCTTTTCACAGAATAAGGATGAACTGATGCTGGCTTTTGTAAAGGGATCCGCGGATTTCTGGATACGAGCAGATCTTAAGAATCAATTTTCCTGTCTGAGTTTTCCGGATGACTTCAGGAGGGCACGTAAGAACAGTATTGATATTTTCCCGGAAATTATTGGCAGAACAGTAACCGGGATCCAAACCTATACCCACGAAAGAGCTTTTTCTATTATACTCGATCATGAGATCAATTTACTGTTTAAACTATTTGGAAATAATTCAAATGCACTTTTATACATGGAAAATCGATGTATCAATGTGTTCAAACATGATACAGGGGATGAAGAAAAGATCAACCCCGAGACATTGGATCGTAAAATAAGATCATTTGAAGATGGGGAAAGTTATAATCTGGATAAAATCAGAGGAATGATCCCTTCATTTGATAAGAACATACTTACATATCTTAAATCGAAAGGCTTTACTGATTCTTTAAACATGAAAGTCAAAAAGGATATGGTTAATGATACGCTTGTCTTGCTGAACAATCCACTTTTTTACGTTTATCCGGATAAGGATACAATAAAATTCAGCCTTTTACCAGGATTCGGGGAGTCGAGGCATTTTACCGATCCTGTAGAAGCAATTAACTATTTCTATCTGGCGTATCATAAGATCTACTGGCTGAACAAAGAAAAAGGTGCCTTGATCAGGATGCTCACGAAACAATTAAAAAAGTCAAATAACTATATTATTAAGTCAAGAGAAAAACTTGAAAATTTAAAGACCGGGGGAAATTATAAACAGTATGGGGATATAATAATGGCAAACCTTCATATCATACCACAAGGCAGGGATACCATTGAGTTATTTGATTTCTACAAAAATGAAAACGTAACTATCAAACTTAAAACCAATTTGAGCCCCCAGAAAAATGCCGAGAATTTTTACAGAAAAGCGAAAAACCAGAAAATCGAGATTCAGACACTTGAAAAAAATATTCAGGCAAGGATAAAGCAGGTTCAGCAATTGAATGAATTTATAGACATAATAGAAAACCACAATGATCTGAAACAATTAAAAATATTTGCTTCGACGAATGGTTTGAGTATGAAAAAAAATGAAGCAGAGTCTCAAAAACCCATGTTCAAAGTATATGAATATATGGGCTTTCAGATTCTGGTCGGGAAAAATGCCAGGAACAACGATGAACTCACCTTTAAATACGGTTACAAAGAGGATCTATGGCTTCATGCAAAAGACGTTAAAGGATCTCATGTCTTAATAAAATACCAGTCTGGAAAGAATTTTCCACGGCCTGTCATTGAAGTTGCAGCTCAATTGGCCGCCTATTATTCTTCCAATAAAAATACCAATACCTGTCCGGTAATCTATACACCCAGAAAATTTGTGCGAAAATCAAAAGGCCTGCCTGCCGGCGCAGTATTCGTGGATAAGGAGGACATAATTTTCGTAAAACCGGGAGAGTTCTAAATTTTCTCATCCCTGGGATAATACTTGAATTCCCTCTATGAAATAAATTTCATTATAACCTATACCACATTAATTCTAACAGAATTATTACGTGTTCTGCTAATTACCGGAATGGTACTAGTGGTTACATATATATCGCCCTCTTTCAATACTTTGCGCTCTACCAGGATACGTTGTATATCATTTACAGCATCATCGGTGGATTCAAACTTCTCATAATAAATAACCTTTACGCCCCATACAAGCGCCAGTTGAGTCATAAGCTTTTCATTCCCGGTAAATATATAGATCTGTGCATTAGGCCTCTGTCGTGCTATATTAAAGGCAGTATAACCGGATCCTGTTATACCCGTTATTACTTTGGCATTGGTTTCATTGGCCAGTTTACAGGCAGAAGCCAATACCCTGTCAAATAAGTATCCTTCAGAGGATTTATCCCCTTCATAATTTCTATTGAAGATAAAATCGACTCCTTTTTCGACCGATTCAATGATCTTGGACATGCTTCTAACTGCCAGAGATGGATATTCTCCAGCTGCAGTTTCCACACTCAACATTACCGCATCAGCACCATCCATTATAGCATTGGCAACATCACTTGATTCCGCACGGGTAGGTCTGGGGTTAAAGGCCATGCTTTCCAGCATTTGAGTGGCCACAATCACAGGTTTACCTGCTTCATTACATTTTCTTACAAGTTTTTTCTGGATCACCGGAACCCGTTCCATTGGTATTTCTACGCCTAGGTCACCCCGTGCCACCATTAAGGCATCAGCTGCATCAATGATTCCATCAATATTATCCACTGCTTCGGGTTTTTCAATTTTAGCTACGATCCTTACTGATTTACCACTGTTTTCAATGATCTTCCTAAGCTGCAGAATGTCATCTGCTCTTCTGACAAAAGAAAGCGCAACCCAGTCAACATCGTGTTTTAGGCAAAATTCCAGATCGCTTCTATCCTTCTCGGTCAGGGAAGGGAGGGATACATTTGTATTTGGTAGATTAATCCCCTTTTTTGATTTCAGCACACCCCCATAAAGAACCTGGCCATGTATTTCCTGTTTTCCCTTACCAATAACCCGGATCCCAATGTTGCCATCATCAATCAAGATGACATCCCCCTTGTTCACGTCTCTGGACAAGGCCTGATAAGTGGTTGAAATAACTTCCTTCGTTCCCAGAACATCTTTGGTGGTAATGGTAATTTTCTGCCCGACTTTCAGATGAACCGATCCATTTTCAATTGCCCCGATCCTTATTTTTGGTCCCTGGAGGTCTGCAAGGATTGCAACCGGACTTTTTAGGTCCTTATTAATAGTGCGAATTATATTCATCCTCATGAGGTTTTCCTCCTGAGAACCATGTGAAAAATTTAACCTGAATACATTAACTCCTGCATTAACAAGTGAATGAATCTTTGACTTGGTATTACTGGCCGGACCTAAGGTAGCTACTATCTTGGTTCTGTTAAAAGATTTTTTCATTCTTTATATTTTATCCGGGTTCAATGTCAGAATTTTAAATAATCATTCCAAGAACCTCACAATTTCTTGATATAATATTGATATGTCCTAAATAAATACATTTCAGCGTATTTGCTTTCACTGCCAAAACAGTCATAAATCAGAAAATCAAATTCTCTTTGGATTTCAACTTATCTATTTCGAGTGATACAATATATTGTACCTCATTGATTTTCTGAAACGCCCTGAGAAATTCCTGATCGCTCATATCGCCAATTTTCCCATTTTTCATAATCAGATAATCAAATTTATTCAGCTCAGGGATTAAATAAGACATTTTTTCTGATTTCCTGTCTTCCGATTTATTTTTCAACATTCTAAGCTGGGCATGCTCGGTTTCATATATATAATTTGAGATCACGAGGTTTTCATTGTTCAGAAAAGAAATTACAATATCTTCTTCCTTTTTCAGATGCATACCCAGTTTGTCATTGATCAACCAGGCCAAATGATAATCTTTTGACAATGAAATAATTCCAAACAGACTAAAGTCATAATTATAGTCTATAATCAGCTTGTTTTTAGCCATAGGAATATATTTTCATTATTATAATTGAATTTATTTCAAATGTAAGCCGAATCTTACAAATTTGAGAAAATGACAAGATTAAAAAAAATTGTTTGACATTATATCAATAAATATCTTTCTTTGCAAAGTCAAAATTAAAAAGCATCTAAAATGTCTGAAATTTCACAAAAAGTAAAAAGTATTATTGTTGATAAATTAGGGGTTGAAGAATCAGAGGTAACTCCTGAAGCAAGTTTCACTAACGATCTTGGAGCCGACTCTTTGGATACCGTTGAGTTGATCATGGAGTTTGAAAAAGAATTTGGAATATCAATCCCTGATGACCAGGCAGAAAATATCTCTACTGTAGGTCAGGCCATTTCATACCTAGAAGAAAACGTCAAGAGCTAGTTTTAGTTTAACTCGAATTTTAATTCATGAATCTTAAAAAAGTAGTAGTAACCGGAATCGGTGCGCTCACTCCTATTGGGAAGAATGTCAATGAATTCTGGCATGGCCTTTCAAATGGTGTTAGCGGTGCTGCTGATATAACAAGATTCGATACTACCCACTTCCGGACAAAATTTGCCTGCGAGGTTAAGGATTATGATCCTTCGAATCATTTCGACAGGAAAGAGGCCCGGAAGATGGATTATTTTACTCAGTTTGCTTTAATTGCTGCGGCTGAGGCTGTTGAAAACAGTGGATTGAATATAGATTCCATCAATCTGGATCGTGCGGGAATAATATGGGCAGCAGGAATCGGTGGGCTAAAAACCATCAGTGACGAAATAATCAGTTACGCTGATAATGAACGGATTCCGCGGTTCAGCCCTTTTTTGATCCCGAAATTAATTCCTGATATCAGTGCGGGTCATTTATCCATAATTCATGGATTCCGGGGACCAAATTATGCTACTGTATCAGCTTGTGCATCTGCTACTAACGCTTTGATAGACGCCTATCACCTGATCAAATTGGGTAAAGCAGATGTAATAATCTCCGGTGGATCTGAAGCTGCAATTACTGAAGTTGGAGTTGGAGGTTTCAGTTCAATGAAAGCACTTTCTGAACGCAATGATTCGCCGGAAACAGCCTCCAGACCTTTTGATAAAGACCGTGACGGTTTTGTAATGGGAGAAGGTGCCGGTGCATTGATTCTTGAGGAATATGAGCATGCAAAAGCCAGGGGCGCCAAGATCTATTGCGAAATGATCGGTGCGGGTTTATCTGCTGATGCACATCATATTACGGCTCCGCACCCGGAAGGGCTCGGTGCAAAACTGGTTATGAAAAATGCCCTTGAGGATGCAGGAATTGCCCCGGAAGAGATGGATTATGTTAACGTTCACGGAACATCCACACCCTTGGGAGATATAAGTGAGGTGCTGGCCATTAAGGAAGTCTTTGGAGCGCATGCCTATAATTTAAACATTGGCGCTACAAAATCCATGACTGGCCATCTCCTGGGAGCCGCCGGTGGCGTGGAAGCAATTGCATGTATACTGACCATGCAGAATAATATTATCCCCCCAACAATAAATCACTTCACCGACGACGATAATTTGGATAATAACCTTAATTTTACATTTAATAAGGCGCAATCCAGAGAGGTAAATGTAGCCTTAAGCAATACATTTGGATTCGGAGGTCACAACACCTCTGTTATTTTTAGGAAAACATTATAAGTGTGCACTTATTGTGGGCAAGATTATTTCAGATTTTTAAGAGAGTATCCAGGGACGACAAAGAACTAGCTAAATCAATTCATCACACCCTTGGTATAAAACCTGTTAATATTTCACTTTATCGCCTGGCAGCTCAACATAGTTCAGTAGCAAAAGAAAATATTGGAGGATCTAAAGATTCTAACGAAAGACTTGAGTATCTGGGAGATGCCATTCTAAGTGCTATTGTTGCCGATTATCTTTTTAAAAAATTTCCCTATAAGGATGAAGGTTTTCTTACTGAAATACGTTCCCGAATTGTAAATCGGGAATCGCTGAACCACCTGGGCAAGAAACTTGGATTGGAGGAAATAGTTACCTATAATGATACAAGAAGACATGCTCAGGCGTATAAATCAATATTGGGGGATACCCTTGAGGCTTTTATTGGGGCTGTTTATCTGGACAAAGGATATAAGCGATGTAGATACTTTGTCATGAATTCTTTACTATTTCCTCATCTGGATATAGATAAAATTATATCTATAAATCCTAACTTTAAAAGTAAGGTCATTGAATGGGCTCATAGGAATGCCAAAACGATCCGGTTTGATATACTGAAGGTGATTGAAAGCAAACATTATAAAGAATTTATTGCCCAGGTTATTATTGATGATAAACCCTATGGGAAAGGTAACGCGTTCAATAAAAAAAGGGCAGAACAGGAAGCCGCTGAAAAAACATGTAGGATGTTGAACATTAATTAGGAGCTATAATTGGATTATATTTTAAAAATAGCGAGTGCCACTGTTAATCAAACACCACTGGATTGGGATACCAACCTGGATCATATAAAATCTGCTATTACTGAAGCGCGAAACCTTAATGCGGATATCATTTGCCTTCCTGAACTATGTATTACTGGTTACGGTTGTGAGGACCTTTTCCTCAGCAACTGGGTATCTGAAAGAGCCATTTCGCAAATACCTTATATTTCGAGGTATTGTGAGGGTATAACGGTTTTAGTCGGACTACCTATTTGGTTAAATAATCAAAATTACAATTGTGTATGTGTCATTCAGGATAGGAAAGTAATAGGTATAAATGCTAAACAATTCCTGGCAAATGATGGGGTTCATTATGAGCCAAGATGGTTCAGTCCGTGGCCTTCAGGAAAGCAAGATACATTGAAGATCGATGGCAATAATGTTCCATTTGGAGATTTTCAGTTTCATGTGAAGGATATTTACTGCGGCATTGAAATATGCGAGGATGCATGGCGGTCTAACCGGCCAGCTTGTAAGTTAATGGATAAAGGTATACAACTTATTCTGAATCCAAGTGCCAGCCATTTTGCAATTGGTAAATCCATACGTAGAAAGAAGCTGGTTGAGGACAGTTCTAAAACTTTCCATTGCACTTATGTATATTCCAATTTACTGGGCAATGAAGCAGGCCGTATGATCTATGACGGGGAGTGTTTAATTGCGCAGGAAGGACGGCTGGTACAACAGAATAGAAGACTGTCCTTTAAGGACGTAAACATCATCACAGCAGATATTAACTTTAAAGATCCGAAAAACTCACAGGCGGAATGTATTTATGAGAATATAGATCGGAACGAGGAATTTGTTAAAGCCGCAGCCCTCGGACTATTTGACTACATGAGGAAAAGTAAAAACAATGGTTTTGTTCTGAGTTTGAGTGGTGGTGCTGATTCTTCATCCAATGCGGTGTTGGTAGCTGAAATGACCAGACGGGGATTGAATGAACTTGGAGTAGATCAATTTCTGAAAAAATTGGGGCGGGGCGACCTTATCGATGATGTCCGTGATCAGGGTGAAAATGAAATCTGGCGTGCTATAAACAGCGGAATACTTACCTGTGTTTATCAGGCCACTAAAAATTCCTCAAAAGAAACAGAAGAAGCTGCGAGAAACCTTTCAAAATACATAGGAAGCACTTTCTTTCAATGGAATATCGATGAAGAAGTAAATTCTTATACTCAGAAAATCGAAAAAGTAGTTGGCCGTACCCTGAATTGGGAGTTAGACGATATTACCCTTCAGAATATTCAGGCAAGAACGAGATCTCCCATAATCTGGATGCTGGCCAATCATTTACATGCTATCCTGATTACCACCTCAAACCGTAGCGAAGGGGATGTAGGATATGCTACCATGGATGGAGATACAAGTGGCAGCCTTGCTCCTATTGCAGGCATAGATAAATATTTCATTATAAAATGGCTGAAATGGGCTGAAAAACATTTGGGATATTCAGCATTAAACCCTGTTAATGAACTGGAGCCTACAGCAGAACTAAGACCAAGAGAGCAGGATCAATCTGATGAACGTGACCTGATGCCCTATAAGATCATGGTGGAAATTGAAAAACTGGCCGTTTACAGACACCTTTCACCGGATGCGGTGTATTACCAGCTAAAGAGCAAGAACTTAACAGATAATCAGAGTTTAAAGCAATATATCATAAAATTTTACCAACTTTGGGCCAGAAATCAATGGAAACGTGAACGGATAGCACCCGCTTTTCATCTGGATGATTTCAATGTTGATCCAAGGACATGGTGCAGGTTTCCGATCCTTTCAGGAAGCTATGCCAAGGAGCTCGAGGAATTAAATAAGATAGTGGATTAAATATTTATTTCATGGAAATACTAGGGTATATTTTGTGGTCGCCGGTACCAGAGATCTTTCCTAATCTGGATTGGGGAATTATTGGCAACATTCGATGGTATGGATTTTTGTTCGCAATGGCATTTATAGTCGGCCAGCAGATCATGTCCTACATATTCAAGGTAGAAAAAAAACCTGAAAGGGATATAGAAACACTTCTTATTTTTATAGTCGTGGGAACCATTATCGGCGCCAGACTGGGCCATGTTTTTTTCTATGAACCCATGAGATTCCTGGCTGATCCCATTGAGATCTTCATGATCCAGAAAGGTGGTTTAGCCAGTCACGGCGCGGCCATAGGCATCATTACATCCATCTATGTCTACTCAAATTATTTTATTAAAATTGGTTTCTCAAAGCCTTTCTTTACTGTAAAAAGAAAAAAACGAGCGGGGCAAAGTTTTCTCTGGGTCATCGATAGGATCGTAATTGTTGTGGCAGTTGGGGGTTGTTTTATAAGAATGGGTAATTTCTTAAACAGTGAAATAATTGGCAAACCCTGGGATAACAATATGGCGGTTTTCTTCGCAAGAGATGTTATCGATCAGTTTGAGCTGGATCAGAACATCGAAGAGGTGGATATTAAGAAAAGCCAATCAAACGCTTCAGGCACCAATCCCATTGAAATTTCCCTCAAGTTTAAAAACAACGATTATCAGGAGAATCAGATCAAAGCCTATCTTGAAAGGAATGTAAAAAGGATCCTGACAAATTATGAACATATTAGTTTGCATATTAGTGAACCTGCAGATCAACCCTTGAACTACTCGCTTTCAAAGAACAATGATGGTTCATATCTAGCTGTGATCTCTACATTTGCGATCCCGCGTCATGCCACACAAGTATACGAAGCCCTGACAAGCCTTTTGCTTGCCTTTTTACTGTTCTGGTTATGGTCACTCAGGAAAGCCGGAACCCCTCATGGTCTGCTCTTCGGATTATTCCTGATAGTATTATTCGGATTGAGGTTTTTCCATGAGTTGTTTAAAGAAAATCAGGTAGATTTCGAAAATACAATTCCGATGAATATGGGACAGTGGTTAAGCATCCCCCTTGTACTGATCGGAATATATGTGTTTCTGCGGGCATTACAAAAAGGGTCACCAGAGGAAGGTTTATAGAATAAAAAACCAAAACTATGTAAATTCGTGCAATTCGATGCATCTTTGATGTACCCCGAATCATATCACGGTAATAAAGTGGCATATATTTTAAAAATATCTGATCTCAAAAGGATAAAATGGATTAATAGTCCCTTCCGCTATTTTACTGTAATATTCCTCACACTTTCAGGAATCTTATTGATTCATGGTCATATCCACGCCCAGACACAAGCCAAATATTATACGAACCTGGAAGACATACCATTTGACTCTTTAAGTATTGACAGGATTTTCATTATTGGAAATAAAAGGACGAAAGAACGCATAATCAGAAGAGAACTTGATTTTACAGATGGCGACAGGATCACAACTGCAGGTCTTAAAGAAAGAATCAAAAAAAACGAAGAGAAGCTGACCAATACCTCCCTGTTCCAGCTGGTTAAAATTTCCCTGGTAGAGATAAACAATGACCGCGTGGATGTGATTATCAGGCTGGCAGAAAGATGGTATATCTTTCCAATACCCGTACTGGAACTGGCGGACAGGAACTTTAATGACTGGTGGAAGAATCAGAATGCCGATTTCTCAAGGATAGAATGGGGATTAAAGTTATACCTCTACAATATGAGGGGAAGAAATGAGACACTAAGGCTACAGGGGCAACTTGGATTTACCAAGCGGTTTAAAATCAGTTATGAATTCCCATATATTGATAAAAAGCAACGCTTTGGCCTTGGATTAATGTTTGATTATAAACAAAACAAAAACACATACTATCAAACCGTAGATAATATTCTCGTCTTTCTGGACAGTGATCATTGGCTCAGGGAACAATATATAGGCGACGTTTCCATAACCTATCGCAAGGGATTCTATTCAATGCACAAATTCGGCGCGAGCTTTTACAACACTGAGGTTAATGATACCATTGTTGAATTAAATCCTAACTATTTTGGGGAAGGAACCAAGACCCAGCAGCGCTTTTTCAGTCTTTATTATTCTTTTGTAAATGATAGGCGGGATATCGCTGCCTATCCGCTCCACGGATCATATTTTATTGGATCCGTAAGTAAAAATGGTCTCGGAGTATGGGACGACATCAACAATATTCAATTAAGCGCTTTATATTATAAGTACATTGATATTGGAAAGCATTTCTATCTTACGGGGAATGTGGGAGGCCAATATTTAACATCTTCGGATCAGCCTTATAATGTGTATAATCGTATGGGGATAGGCCGGTTCACCCTACGTGGATATGAACTGTATGTCATTGAAGGCCCACTTTTTCTTCAAAACCAATGGACATTCAAGAAGCTACTCTTTAAATTAGATAAGAACCTGAGTTCAGCTATCCCAATTCGCCAGTTAAGCCGGTTTTATCTGGCACTATACGCTAAAACCTATTTCGATCTTGGATATATAGAGGGGTACCCCAACAATGAATTGAACGAGAGATTAACTGATCAGTTATTATACTCCGGAGGGTTTGGAGTGGACCTCGTAACCGTTTATGATATTGTCCTCCGATTCGAATATACATTCAACCGGCAGGGTGAATCAGGATTCGTATTTGGATTCAGGTCAGTTTTTTAAAAAATTCATATATCTTTCCAAACTTCAACTTTCCTTCAAAGTTTGGTATTACATTTATTATCAGCAGCCGTAATACGTGATTTTTTAATATAAGATGATGATACAGAAGGCAAATTATATTGGTCCTTTTATAGTCATAACTATTTTTTTATCTTTTATAACTGGCCAGAAAACATTCAGCCAGATAGCTAAAAAAGAAATTAATGCTATAAGGATTACAGAACCTCCTAAGATAAATGGCCTTTTGGATGACTCCGCCTGGGAGAATGTGCCTGAAGCAAAAGATTTCCATCAATACGAACCTTTCAATGACAGGCCGGCATCCTTTCCTACCAAAGTTAAATTTATTTATGATGATAATGCGATCTATATAGGTGCCTACATGTATGATCCCAATCCGGACAGCATATTAACCGAATTGGGAGTAAGAGATTCTGATTCTCGGATTAATGCGGATAATTTTAGCATAGATATCAATCCCTATAATGATGGTGTCAATGGTTATACATTTAAGGTCTCTGCCTCGGGTGTTCAAACTGATGTTAACCGATCGGGCCGGGGAAGAAGAGGCCCGGGATCAAGAACAAGGGGAGATATAAATTGGGATGCTGTATGGGATAGTGATGTTCAAATTGTTGAGGATGGATGGATTGTCGAAATGGAGATCCCTTATTCAGCACTTCGATTCCCGGATACGGAAGTTCAGACATGGGGTATAAACTATTGGCGTGATTTGAGAAGGTATACGGAGACCTCTAGCTGGAATTTTGCAGACAGGGAAGTAAGAAACCAGATGAATTACCTGGGCATAATTAAAGGAATTGAAGGTGTCAAACCTCCACTTCGCCTAGCCCTCTACCCGTATATTTCCGGTTATATTGAGAAAAGTACTTCACAGGATTCCTGGGGAAAGACGTTGCGTGGAGGAATGGATCTTAAATGGGGCATTACGGAAAGCTTTACCATGGATGTTACCTTGATACCCGATTTCGGCCAGGTAAGATCGGATGAAAAAATTTTAAACCTTACACCTTTTGAAGTACGATACGAAGAAAGGCGGCAATTTTTCACAGAAGGGACAGAACTGTTCCAGCGAGCCAATCTTTTTTATTCCCGAAGAATCGGATCAGAACCTGTCGGATACGATGATGTCGAGGATCAAATGGAGGAAGGGGAAATAATTATAGAAAATCCTTCAGAGACAAAAATGATTAATGCCACCAAGATCTCAGGCAGAACAAACAAAGGTCTGGGAATTGGATTCCTGAATGCCATGACGTTGAAAAGTGAAGCCATCGTACAAAATCAGGAAACTGGAGAAGAACGCAGCATCATGACCCAGCCCTTTACAAATTACAATATACTGGTGTTTGATCAGAGCCTGCCAAATAATTCTTATGTCAGTCTGATCAATTCCAATACCTATATGAAGGATGTAGGTTATATTGCTAACGTTACGGGATCTGAGTTCAATATAAATGATAAAAGCAACCTCTATGGGATCAGGGGGGAAATTGCCGTGAGTCAGCATTATTTGAGAGACATGGACGATAGTTTTGGGCACAAGTATCAGATCAGTGCCGGGAAATTTGGCGGTAAGATCCAATACCGCTTAAGCCGGGATGTGGTCAGCGACACCTATGACCAGAATGATCTTGGTTACCTGAGGCGAAACAATGAGATCGAAAACCAGGTCACTTTTGACTATATCAATGTAAAACCGGTAGGCAAGTTCCTGTCATATGGAACAGGATTGAATGTTGATTACAACCAGTTATACTATCCCAGGAAGTTTACAAGTCTGAATATTGGATTGGATGCCAGGGCTGAATTTGTAAACCGCTTTGATATCTTTATAAAAGGGGAATATACGCCTATGGGAACGAAAGATTATTATGAACCCCGGGTGGAAGGGAGGTTTTTCTTCATCGACAAAGCTTTCGAAATGTTTTCAAGGTTTGGAACGGATAACAGAAAACGAATTGCACTCAGGGGGGGATTCAGATATCAGAAAATATTTTCCCCCTACGATCAAAAGACCTATAGCCTTGAAGCTGTCCCCCGATTCAGGATCAACGACAAATTCACCTATTCACTGGGTGTTGAGCATCAACAGAGGATTAACGATATAGGCTATATTACAGACAATGGACCTGACTCGGTTTATTTTGGAAAAAGGAATTCCCCAACATGGATAGGTACCATAAATGCGAGCTATATTTTTACCAATACAATTTCACTTGGATTAGACCTCAGACACTATTGGTCCAGGGTAAATTATGATGGATCTTATTATTTTCTTAATGAAGATGGAACCTTGTCTTTACTGGAAAATGATCTTGGTGAAGCGGATCTAAGTTATAATGCATTTACTATTGACATGGTATTTAAATGGAACTTTGCCCCTGGCTCATGGATGGTAGCCGTATGGAAAAATATTGTTGATTCTCAAGGTGATCTTGTGAACAACTATTTCAGGAACATCGATTATATGTTCAGTGATAATCAGGTGAACTCTTTTTCACTGAAGTTCTTATATTATCTTGATTACCAGAGTATCCATAAAGTGTTCCAAAAGAAATAAAAATATTCTTACTAAATTGGATGTACCATTAAGACTTTTTTATCCGGTTTAAAACGTATTAAAAATGAACAGATCTTATACCCGTAACCTTGCATACATTTTATTTA
>CBDUBA010000054.1:0-28523 GCA_965365275.1 uncultured Cyclobacteriaceae bacterium
GGGAACTTGTTCAAAATGGCCTCCCCGGATATTGAAAAAACGATTATACAAAGTAAGGTGGATATAGCGGAAGATATGGGCCTGCCGGGATTGATCATGCAGGAGGGGTTTGTTCATGGATTGATAAATGAACCTTATTCCATGTTGGAACAAACAGAATTGTCAGCGCTTAATACAATGCGCGACTCCGAAAATATTCTTGTTTTTACCAGTTCTGATTCTGAACTTGGACGATGGGCCATGGATCATTTAAGTGAGGATCCTTTTTTAATTAAGGATATAGGAAGTCATCAGTATAATGCAGCTGAGATTAAGAATGTATGGGCTTTCTACCTTAATAATGGTGATCGCAAAGTATTTGTGGTGAGTTCTTCAGATAAATCAGCCCTTGAAAAGATGCGAAAGCTTATTTCAAGCACATTAGAAGTTATAGGGCAATATGATATGTATAAAGGGTGGTTCGGAGCCAAGACCTTACTGAAAAGTGTTACCTGTACGGATGGACATCCCCTGGAACTTATTGGCACAGGGTTGAATGAAGGGAATAGCTGGTTTGTATTCGATGGCTATATGGATTTTCTGGCTAAACCTGAACTCGAGAACTGGATATCTGAAGTTCAGCTGCCTGTTGTTACTGACGTTGGCTTTTCACCGATCTATGGTTGCAAAGACTACGATGGCCTTCAGGTACAGAGTATGTTCACCAAGGAATCCTGGATCGATTATGCCCATAGTAAAGGCGGATATGTTTTCCGTCAGGTCTGGGATACCTTAGCCGATCCTTTGCATTATGACGGGTATCTGGCTGAAGAAGGAAATAAAGAGCAGATTGACAATGAAAATGTACCTTTTGTGCTGAGTACCGGTAAACTGGATGACAATATGCTGTCAAGTATGGTTCTTTTTATAGACAGAGGGAACCCGCTCAATCGTGACAATATGTGGGAGGCAATTATCTCGCGAAGAGCAGTGGGGATTTTGAAGCAGGGAGAAATGATGGGTCCTGCCTTGTATCGAAACACATTACAGATGCTTTTGCTTGACAGGATCATGCTGGAAGAATATTTTGGTGAGCATATTCAATTGTCAGCTTCTGTTACTGATTATAATCTACAGATCACAATAAGAAATTCATCCGATGAACCAATTTCAGGTAATGTTGATCTGTCCCTGCCCGGGTCATTACAAATCCAGGATAGATTTTCCAATGCCCTGAATCTTCCATCCAGAACGGAAAAGCACATTCAGATAAAACTGAATCCAACGATGGCTGCTATGGGAAAAACGAACCC
Source organism: uncultured Cyclobacteriaceae bacterium (assembly GCA_965365275.1). Taxonomy (GTDB): domain Bacteria; phylum Bacteroidota; class Bacteroidia; order Cytophagales; family Cyclobacteriaceae; genus JAGTVG01. The sequence goes on from CBDUBA010000054.1 coordinate 1,293, forward strand.
GGTAGCGGTCCATTTTTCATGGGGGGAAAAGAAAAAAAGTACACTTAGTATGCTGGACCTTCCTCAGACTATTTCTGTGCCCCGGCTTTTATATGCACATGCCCCTGTGGTAAATTATCCGGTTACCATTCATAATTATACCAGCAAGTCTTCCTTCCCGGTTAATGTCAAGGTGCTGGATATTGAAGATGGGAATAAGGTTATCTTTAAAACAAGGCAGAACTGCGAAGTTCAGCAGGCGGATTTCAAAGATCTCCAGTTTGATCTGGAAGTGCCGGCAGGGAATTATCTGGTAACTGTGTCGGCACTCGGGGACGAATATACCTCTCAGTTGGGTGTAGGCGCCCCTGAAGGCAAACCCTATGTGTATAAGGTAGACCTGAATAGCGATGGGATTGATGAATACCGCATGGAAAATGACAGTGTCCAGGTTACGCTTTTGGCAACAGGGGCGAGGGTCATAGAATATATTGTTAAAAGCCGGGATGACAATGTGCTTTTTAAATTGTGGCCTGAAAAGGCGATAGATGATAAGCGCCCATTCAGAAAAAGAGGATATTATCCTTATGGTGGCTTTGAGGATTTTCTGGGACAGGGCAGTATGGAGACCCACCAGGTTTATGATGCTGAGATTGAAACGGTAGATAGAGGATTGGTCCGGGTCAGAATGTGGACCGATTACTTCGGGAACCGCCTTCAGAAAACATTTACACTTTATGGAAATTCTCCCATACTGGAAGTGCGGTATGCATTGACTTTTAGAAACCCGGAAGCCAATGTGCTTGGGCCTCAACCCATCCTGGTATTAGGACAAAAACACTGGACCGAAGATGTATTTACTATTCCCGAGCTGGACGGACTCCATGAATACAGGATGAAGCCGGAAAAGTATTACGGACGATTATTCTTTTTGAAAGAGGGATGGAACGCGGGTTACGACACAAAAGAGGATATTACCTTTATAGGTGCCTTCCCGGTCGACCAACCTTTGTTCCTGCATATGTGGATGAATCATCCGAGGAACCCCGATGCACATCATTATTATGCTGAGTTTCAACCCTGGACGCCCATTTATCAGAAAAGTACGATGTACTTTACCTATTTTCTTTATGGGGCAGGCGGGAAATGGCAAAATGGGCTTGACTATCTGAGAAGTAAAAACCTGATTACCATAATGCCGGATTGAATTATTGAACTAAAATTAATATTTTAATACAAAGACCTTTGATCCTGCGAAATCGCTGGTCATCCTGAATGTAGAACCAAAGTCTAAATTATGAATAAGATAAAAATAATATTCCTGACCATTTTCATTGTAAGCCTGGGCACTCGCGCTTTTGTTGCTCCAAATAAAGATGCACCTTTGAATTTAACAAAACTTGAAATCGGGTATCCTTGTCCGGCAATCCCTTTTTATCATTTTTTAGCTGAAATAGAATTACCCCATTCCTCTATTATAGAAGTAGAAGCAGCAGTCAATGGAAAAGTACTGCGTTTTACGGACCTGCATCGGGCTGATGCAATTACCGATATGAACCGGCCAATCATAAGTCACCGCCCACCCTCGGGATACGGCTTGTCGCAGGATGGCACTTTATATGATCACCCCCACCTGGTGGGATGGATGATGTGGGAACCCGGAAAGGAATATGAGATCAGGATCCGGGTCCGTATGAAGAAAAGTATCCATGGGAGTGAGGATGATGAATTTCTCTCAGCAACCAGGAAAATTAAGGCCCCGGATGGAATACCTGTTTTCGATCCTTCCTGGAAAAACTATAAGGCCCTGGTATTATCTGAAACAGCCGGGATCGATCGTGATGGTGAACCAGTCGAAGTATTACTCCCTTTTTACCCGGATGAAGCGCAACAACTTACCCGGGACATCAGGGTAGTCTCCGTTGATCCGGTCACCTATGAGATTACGGAAGTCCCAAGCCAGGTCTACGATATTATGAAATATCTTGAAGAGGATGACCTGGAACCTGATGAGGAAGGGAATCCCACCAGAGAGGTCCCGCTATGGATGCCCACGGTTACCTGCCGGGTTGCATTCCTGGCTGATGTAAAAGCAAATACCAGTAAGGTATATTTAGTCTATTATAATAATGAAAAGGCTCTGACTAAAACATATATATCAGACCTTCATGTACAGGGGGAGGCACCTGGTCTGCAGGTAGATAATGACATATATTCCATATCGCTTCATCCTGATTCAGGACATCTGGACCAGATCATTCTTAAAGAAAAGCCTGATTTTCCATTGTTCCATCGAATGGAGACCAATGGAGCGATACACTGGAATCCGGGCATTTATTCGCCGCCGCGGCCATGGACGCATACCGCTGACTGGAAACCGCCAGCCAATGTGAATTATATATCCGGACCTGTAAAGGTATTAACAGAAGTTTGGGATCAATTAAGAGAGATCCCGGAAGTGGACGCCTCTGTTCGATATGAATTCTACCCGGGCCTTCCTTATTTCATTAGTACCACCTCTATGCGAATTAATGAGAGGATAGATTGCATAGCCTTGAGGAATGCCGAAATTGTATTTAAACGTGAGCAGATTACACATGCAGCCTGGTATGATGTCATAAGGGATAGTGTTATCGTTTATAATGTGACTGAAATGCCCGATTTGACCGATCTGTTAATGGAAGATGATGTGCCCTGGATCTCATTTTTCAATGAGGATACCGGAATTGGGTTTTGTGGGATCCAACTTGAATATTTAAATGCAGGATTGGAATCCAAACCCAGATTGCTGAATCCGTATATGTACATCACCGGGGGACCATGGATCTATTGGGCCCGTGCTTTGTCCCTTAGTTTCCTCGCTTCAAACATGCAGCAGATGATCCCGGCATTGAAAGGCTACTTCTTTGCAGAAAAATGGGCTTATCTGACCTATGAGATAGAAAAAGGAGATGAACCTTTTTCAGAAGTACTTTCCTGGCAAAAAAGGCTCACCAATCCTTTGAAAATCCGGCTTGTAGAGGAAGTAGATGACCGCGTTTCAAGGACGGTGCATGAAATTTTTATCGACGAGGGCAGAAGTGGCTGGGAAGAACGGGAAACAGGACGTCATTGATGATAGAATTGTTAAAAAAAGATAATGTTTATGTATAACCGGTATTTGATATCTGCAATATGCATATGTATTATATTCTCGTGTAGTGATGAAAAATCAGAAAAAATGATCTATAAGGTAAGCCCAATACCTGAAAATTCAGGATTTGAAAACAACTGGGAAGATCCAATCTGGAAGAATATTCGAACCGCCGATGTTAATAATTACATGGGAGAAAGACCTGGTCATTTCCCGTTTGCCCAGGTGAAAATGGCCTATGATGATGAGGCAATTTACGTAAAATTCAAAGTACAGGATAGATTTGTAAAAGCAATCTATACCAAACACCAGGATCCTGTGTATAAAGATAGCTGTGTTGAGTTTTTCTTTACGCCCGGGGAGGATATACGTGAGGGATATTTTAACCTGGAAATGAATTGCATTGGCACCATGTTGTTTCACCATCAGAAAATACCCAGGAAAAATGCTGCTAGCATCGGGAAATCTGATATAGAACAGGTTGAGGTCATAACAAGCTTAACTGGTCCGATAGATCCAGAGAGAGAAGAAGAGGTCACCTGGTTGGTATCCTATAAAATACCATTCTCAATATTGAAGAATTATCATAATTTTGATAATCCCCAACCCGGAACGGTCTGGCGGGCGAATTTTTATAAATGTGCAGATGATACATCTCATCCGCACTGGCTGACATGGGCACCGGTAAATAATCCCACTCCCGACTTTCACAGACCGGAATTTTTTGGAGAATTACACTTTTAATGATTTTGATCGCATTGATCAAGGAAGGGATGCTATCATTCAGGATTACTTCTTTCAGTGATTATTCTGAAGATAAAACTCGTTTAATGCCTGAACTGCCCCTTTTCCAAAGGATAAATAATCCTCAATAGTTAGATATTCCCCATCTCCTAGATGTGACTGGGATAATTCTATGGTACCACTGGGAATGTTCTTTCTATAAAAATAGGAACATGAGGATCCTTTGAATTCTGAATGCCAGATCCGGATGGGCCAGTATTTGTCCATTACCGTAACCAGGCTGTCAAGCTCATGGTCCTGGAAAATAAATACATTGTATTGATAAAATTGAGTGTGGTTATGAATATCGATAAACAAATCAATATCATTTCCGGCTGCAAACCAGGATTCTGCCCAGTTTTTCAGCCCATTAACCTCAGGCTGTGCCTTCTCATCATCCAGCCATATATTGTTCAGGTCTTCCATCTCCATATTATAACGGCTTGTTCCATTGAAGATACCATCTGGATTCATCATTGGAACAATGAAATAGTTAAACCTGGCCCTTGCTGAAACCGCTCCTTCTTCCTCGGTTAACAGATATCTTATCATACCCTCCGCCATGAAACCACCGGCATCTTCCCCTGCATGCTGCATAGCCAGTATCACTATATTTTTTTTATCTTTATCGGATTTTTCGTCGTCACTTATATGAACCAGCGAAATATCCCTCTTTTCTTTTGTCGTGGCCAGCTTAGAGATTTTTGCATATTCTGATGATCTTACCCTCCCCAGCAGTTCATCCAGCCTAGAGGTAGGATAAGGGTGGGCATAGGCTATCCAGACAGGTTCTTCTTCAAACCTTTCCGAAAACACGAAAGTATAGGTTGCAGTATCATATTTTACATTTTTGATTCTTTTCCAGTTTTTCTGGTCATAGCTGAAGACTGGCTGTGTATAATCCGTGTAGACAATATGTGGTGTTTCCCTGTAAACACCCTTCAGGCCTTTTAATTCAAATATGATACGTTTATTTTCTACCTGATCTGCTTTGAAATAGAACCAGTAATATTGATCCCCAACACCATCCCTTTTTAGCCAGTGCCTGGTGCTGCCTGATAAATGGTTGGAGTTTGATTCGGTCATCTTTCCTATGCTGCCTTTGTCAAAATCAGCTGATATCTTAACAGAGGGTGATTGACAAGAGATCGCAAGAATCCCAAGTATTGGAAAAATAAGATATGGATATGTTTTCATTTTTAATTATTATATCTCAATTTAAAAATTATTTATAAATCATTTTGTGATTTCCTGGATAATTGAATGAGTAAATTTTTTAATACTTTGATAAGCAGTGAACAGGCGTGATTTTATACAGGATCTAGCCTATAAGGGTATTGGCCTGACATTACCTTCTTATCTTTCTTCCTGTTCCAACCGGATTGATCATGCTGGACGGGGAAAGGAATATAAGGCTGATATAGTTATAATTGGAGGAGGTCTGGGTGGTTGTGCTGCTGCAATTTCCGCATGCAAACACGGTGCATCTGTAATCATGACAGAACCTACAGACTGGATTGGAGGCCAGGTTTCCCAGCAGGGTGTTCCCCCTGACGAGCATCAATGGATTGAATCTTTTGGCAGAACAGAAAACTATGCAAGGTTTCGCACATTGATAAGGGATTATTACAGGATTAACTATCGACTCAGCAGCACGGCTTTGCAAACTGAATATTTCAATCCTGGAAATGGGATGGTATCGAGGCTGTGTCATGAACCTGCGGTCGCACTCGCAGTCCTTCGATCTATGCTGGAGCCCTTCATCGCATCCGGGAATTTGAGGGTATTCCTGAACACAAAGCCAGTAGAGGCTCATGTCGAAGCGGACAGGGTTCTATCTGTATCCTGTTTAGATCTGCAGCAAGGAGATAAACCGATATTTATTGCAAACATGTTTATTGATGCGAGTGAAGAGGGTGATCTGTTGGCCCTGACCGGGACAGAATATGTGTTGGGTGCGGAATCACATCACGAGACCGGTGAACCTCATGCCCCTGCGAAAGCCGATCCTGGCAATATTCAGGCCCTGACATGGTGCTTTGCCATGGATCATCTCGAAGGAGAGGATCATACAATAGAGAAACCTGAGAATTATGATTTCTGGAAGAATTATGTCCCGGACCTGATGCCTGAATGGTCAGGGAAACTGTTTTCTTTGAATTACTCTAATCCCAGAACCCTCGAACCCAGAGCACTTTCATTTGTTCCACCTTTAAAGAATGCCCCAGCCCTGGAAACTGCCGCTTTGAATTTATGGCTTTACAGAAGGATAATCGATAAAAATAACTTTGAAGCCGGATCTTTTGAAAGTGATATAACACTCGTTAACTGGCCTCAGAATGATTATATGCTGGGAAACATTACAGACGTTCCTGATAAAGTCAGAGATCAAAACCTTCATGATGCCAGGCAGCTAAGCCTGTCACTCCTGTACTGGCTACAGACAGAAGTACCAGGACCTGATGGGAAACAGGGCTGGAAAGGCCTTAGATTGAGAAAAGACATGTTCGGAACCCAGGACGGACTCGCTAAGTATCCATATATCCGGGAATCGAGGAGAATAAAGGCAGAATTCACAGTCAACGAGCAGCATTTGTCATTGGAAGAAAGGGAAAAAGCATATACTGATGTTGATGACTTCGTCCTGGCGACACCATTTCATGATTCAGTCGGGATCGGGTATTATCACCTGGATCTGCATCCAAGTACGGGGGGAGATAATTATATTGATATGGCCAGCGTGCCTTTTCAAATTCCTCTGGGTGCTATGATCCCCCGGAGGATGGAAAACATTATTCCTGGCTGCAAGAATATCGGAACGACACATATTTCGAATGGATGTTATAGATTACACCCCGTGGAATGGTCTATTGGTGAAGCAGCGGGTCATCTCTGTGCCCATTCCATTAGGAAGAAGATATTACCACGCGATATCCGGAATAATCCGAAAGAACTATCAGAATTTCAGTCCCAGCTGATGGGAAATGGAATAGAACTGGAATGGTCTAAATTGAGATGATCCTTACCATGCCCAGGTCGTCATAAGGATATAATCCTTGATCATTTTTCAGGACATTAAATTTTTTTTCCAGCATATCTTCCGTATCAGCCCATTTTTTATCAATTAGGAGATATTGAATAGGATCGATGCTTCTTTGTCTTCTTTCGATAATCGAAAAGAACTTGGAGATCCCATCGGTAGATATTGAAATATCAGATTGGTTTTTAAAAGAATAAGTCTTTGAAAACTCATTGATCCACTGGTCAAACTCAATATCAAGATGATAGGCCATATAATCTGGAATATTACTTTGGTCTATTTCCTCTATTTCTTTATTGTGAACAATATAGCCATCACCACTGATATTGATCCAGGCTGATTTACTCGAACCGTTGTATACCAATAGGATGATTGTGCTCAGTATTTCAGTAAGTCCAGTACCAAGAAGACGATGTGCCTTCTTAATTTCATCGAATACCTGGTTCAGGATAAACTTCCCGATAAATGAAGCATCTATCTCCTGAAGATTGAATTCCGGCCTTATTTTCCCGAGTTGAGGAAGCAGTTTGCATGATTTCCTTATCAGCTTACCATATAATGCTGAAGCAAAAAAGGATTCTTCCCCGCTGGAACATCCGTCAAAGACAGCTGCGATTATCCAGTCATGACTGATATTTTCTACCAACACATAGTCTTCAGTATGAGTATCATGCAGTTTCCCGGTCTTATTTAATTGAAAAATCTTCATTGGTTCTAATATATGGAATATAGGTCATCATAGGTAGTCGCAACAGATTTTTTATATCTGCACAGGCTTTTTAATGTAACAGCGAAATAAATTCTTAAAAACCCTAATGAGCTTTGAAAGTTTTCTGCAGGAGATGAGACTTTTAATACATTTACTTTAATTTTATCGAATAAGAACCTAGATTTAAGGTGCCAAATGAGATTTAATTTTTTTTGATATAAAAGACATTCATTATGAGCAATCCAAAGAATAAATTATCCGTTTCACGCCGAAAATTTTTGGCAACTTCCGGGACGTTAGCTGCCGGATTGGTGACCACTTCAAATTCAATAATTGGAGCCCCTGGAATAATGAAATTTTATGGAAAACATGATTCCCTGATCAAAGGTGTTCAGATTGGTGTGATCACTTATTCCTTCAGAAGTATGGAAGACCAAAGTGCGGAAGCGACGCTTAAATATGTCAAGGACTGTGGTATAAGTGCCATAGAATTGATGGGCGGTCCTGCTGAATCTTTTGCAGGGATGCCTGAAAGCAATGTCGACAGGCGGGCCTACTTCGGCTTAAGGAGAAAAGCCAGGAGCGGTGAGCTTACCGAGGATGAACAAAAAGAATATGATGAACTAAACGCTGAAATGGAGGCATATAATAAAAGCGTCGTTGAATGGCGTAGCAAAGTATCCATGGATAAGTTCAAGGAGTTTAAAAAGATGTATGCTGACTCCGGGGTAAGTATATATGCATTTAAACCGAGCGCTTTTGGTGTAAGAAATACCGATGCTGAAATAGATTATGGTTTCCGGGCGGCTAAAGCATTGGGTGCCAATCAGGTCACCCTTGAATTGCCTGGTGATGATGCGCATACAAAAAAACTTGGTGAAATTGGGGCGAAGCATAAAATATATATTGCTTATCATGGCCATGAACAACAGACACCCACCTGGTGGGATACTGCGCTATCACAATCTGAATACAATGCCATGAACCTCGATTTGGGGCATTATGTGGCAGCTGGTAATCCGGATCCCCTTGACCTGATCAGGGAAAAACATGATCGCATAAAAAGTATGCACATAAAAGACAGGCAGACTCCGGAGAATGGCAAACAGAATCTTCCCTGGGGAGAGGGTGACACACCCATAATTAAAGCACTGGAATTGATGAGTAAGAACCAATATAAATTCCCGGCAACGATAGAACTTGAATATAAGATACCGGAAGATTCAGATCCTGTTAAAGAAGTGACCAAGTGCATGGATTTCTGCAGGAAAGGGCTGGAAGCATAGAGATTATATATATAACACTTGAATGCCTCGATTTTGTTCAGAACGAAATGAGGTATAGATAGTATCAGGATGAGCATCAGCCGAAGATTTTTTTATACGGTGTTGGCTGCTGGTATAATTATCCAGTGCAATACATCCCGGAGTCAACAAATCGATTTAAACCTGCTTCCATATAAAATATATCCCGAGGTGAATCATGATAAACCGGACCTGGACTCCCCCTTTGGTTCACAGGAAAATGAAGATTATGTAATCGCAATCACAAAAGAAAAGACATTTGCGATAATACCAGTTACCCTAAGCAATGACAAAGGAATATGCAAACAGCTGATTGTGGATACATTGGATTTCCCGGATCTGGCGAAATATGGGATACATTCTGAAGCCCGGCTGGATCAGATAAAAACGATAACTGGCTGGAGCCTGGATACGATATCTAATCTTGGACAGCCGTACGGGCTTTCACATAGTGGATTCATGGCCGCTGATGAGGACATTCTCTCCGTGATAAGGTCTGATAACCAAATCGTCAAAAAGATGGGCCTAATTCACTCGGATTTAGCAAAGCCTTTATTTCATGTTTTAAACATGGTGGATATGGATCTGTCGCTGGATCGTTGGAACATGGCTCGGCATCGTTGGGATAATATAACTGCATTTTATTACAAAGGAAATATAGTAAACGTCGAAGCTTATGATACAAAAGGAGGACAACAATCAATTTTCAACGATGGTATTGAAGGTGCTTTTCATATTAAACTCTGGCACGAGTTCAGCAATGAGGAAATAGAATATTTAAAACAGCATTATGGACATCTGAACGAGGAGGAAATGGAAGAATTTAAGGCCAGGCTCGGGTTTTTAAATATCGGTGAGATGCAGCCTCAATATATCATGAGGTATGGCTTTTACGAGGGACATACCTTCTGGCGTGCCTGCCCGGTTGGCATATCTTATGTTTTCGGGTTTAAATCGCTGGAGGAGTTAGATGTTTTATTTGAAGGGGATCTATTCAAAATAATTACCAGCCATTATACCCAGTGAATCCTCTCAGCAATCTATCGCTTATTCAACCATCTGATAATGATTGTATCAGGGCCAACCAGGTATACGAATAGTCCTGATGATTCAACAACCTTTCTTTTACCTCCCATGAAATAATCTTAACCCGGTATTGATTATTATCATTTTTTCTTAAATTTATGTAATACCTCAATTGAACTGCAAAATTATTTTTAATACATATGGGAACACGTCGTGAATTCTTAAAGAAAACAACAGCACTTACAGCGTATGGTATTTTTTCGAATTGGGCAACATCATGCACTGTGTCTGATAAATTGGGAGCGGTTTTGCCTCAAAGACAGATTGTCCGGAATGGTGAAAAGACAACTTCATTTTGTATGGGAGGATATCATCTGGGACTTGCCGAGGATGAAAAGATGGCTGAGAAAATGGTTGATAGAGCCATTGAGATGGGTGTAAGATTCTTTGACAATGCCCGGGTATACCACCAGGGCTATTCAGAGGAGTTATATGGAAAATTCCTGATCCCGAAATACCGCGATAATGTTTTTGTGATGACTAAAAGCTATTCAAAAACGGCTGATGATGCCAGGAAAGATCTTGACCTGTCACTTGCCGCTTTAAAGACCGATTATGTCGACCTCTGGCAGATCCATACCGTTACAACCAGTGAAGACGTGGACGAACGATTTAATAATGGTGTAATCGATGCGTTCCTGGAGGCAAAAGAGAAAGGAAAAGCAAGGTATGTTGGATTTACATCCCATCAGAATCCTTCGACTATTATTCATTTTCTGGATTTACTGGAAGAGCGTGGATTAAAGATGGATACCTGTCAGATGCCACTTAATGTTTGTGATCCGAATTTTGAATCCTTTCAGTTTGGCGCCCTGCCGGCACTGCTTGAGAAGGAATATGGTGTGATCGCCATGAAGACCATGGCGGGCGGAAGTATGATGGGTAAACGCATAGATACTACCCCACAGGACATAGCTACCGAGGATATCCCCAACGTGGTCAAAAACGCCCCAATATCTTATGCTGAACTTCACCAGTATGTTTATGCCTTGCCTATTTCCTCATTGTGTAGTGGCTGTGATACATTACAGCGTCTCGAGGACAATATTAAGGTATTACAAAACCTGAAGGACATAAGCCAGACGGATATGCAGCAACTGGAAGCCAGGGTAAAGCCTTTCGCAGGTTATCTGGTGGAAAATTACAAGAGGGTATTCAATTAAAACTTATGATATAGTATGAAATCCATGGACAGGAGAACTTTTTTGAGAAAAACGACGACAGCCTCGGCAGGTGTCGTTGTAGGTCAGTCAGTTATGGCGAAACCATCAAAAAAATATAGTCTAAATGACAAAATAAATATTGCCGTAATCGGGATTCGCAGCAGGGGCAAGGACCACTACCGCGCGCTGGCTAAAATCCCCGGTGTACATATAGCTGCATTATGTGATATAGATCAGCGATTATTCCCGGGAGCAGTCAGCGAAGTTGAAGAATTAACCGGGTATAAACCAAAAACGGTAAATGACTATCAGGAAATACTGTCTGATGATGATATTGATGCGGTATCCATAGCAACACCAAATCATTGGCATGCATTACAAACCATCTGGGCCTGCCAGGCAGGGAAAGACGTGTACGTCGAAAAACCTGTTTCTCATACTGTTGAAGAAGGAAGAAAGATGGTGGAGGCAGCAAGAAAATATGGACGCGTGGTACAAACGGGTACTCAGGCCAGGAGCAGCATCGCTACGGTCCAGGCAATGGATTTTATGGCCGGTGGTGGCCTGGGTGATGTATATATGGCAAAGGGACTTTGCTTAAAGCCCCGGGGAAGTATAGGGCATGTACGGAATAGTAAGGTACCCGATGGGGTAAATTGGGATGCATTCCTTGGACCGGCACCATACCGGCCATTTAACTTGAACAGGTTCCATTATAAATGGCACTGGTTTTGGGATACCGGAAATAGTGACCTTGGAAATCAGGGAATACACCAGACGGATATCGGAAGATGGGCACTGGGAAAATATACGCATCCGGTAAGAATACAGGGTATCGGCAACTTTTATATTTGGGATTCAGACCAGGAAACACCCAATATTCAAATGCTGGAATTTGAATATGAAGATGGTGCGATACTCCATTTTGAGGTAAGGGGATTAGGTACCAATGCGGAAGCTGGATTGAGAATAGGTAATCTTATATTCGGATCTAAAGGATGGATGAGCATGGCCAGTGAAGAAGTGGGGAAATGTGAGACATTTTTCAGTGATATCAACCTGATGGAAAGCGGGTTCTCATCATATAAAGAAGAACCTGGTCCTGTATTTACGTCAGGGGATCCGGAAACCAGTGATTCAGTCGTCAACCATTTTACAAATTTCATAGATTGTGTCAGGTCCAGGAAATGGCAGGATTTGAATGCGGATATATTGGAAGGGCATTTATCTTCTTCCTTATGTCATCTGGGAAATATTGCATGCCGCTTGAAAAGAACGCTCAGGTTTAATCCGCATGCTGAAACATTTATCGATGATAGGGAAGCGGATAGTTATTTAAGTAAAGAATACCGGTCTCCATACACGCTTCCTAAGGAAGTATAATTTATGGTATAGTTTTTAATCCGAAAACAGGTTTATTTTAAACGATTACGAATTAGTGTAAAAGGATCTCAGACAATGATTCCTTAATATCATCAAAAGTATCATATTCTAAAATCCTGACAGCACCTGACCCGCTGATCATAGCGGAAAGCCTGTTCCTTCGTTTTTTATTGAAAAAACAGAAAATACGTTTTTTCAACTGAATGGCCATAGCGATCTCGTATCCCACACCCAGGGAAGGCGTAGTAACCTCGGCAACAACCATATCTGATTCCCGGATCCAGGCCATATCACGGTCATGTATGTAGGTGTCTGGTTTATTTTTTTCACCGTCTACACGCAAATCATCATCTCCAACATGTTCAGTGAGCACCTCGCCGTACTGTTTTAAATTATCAATTATTTGTTGGTACAGTTCAGCATCTTCCCGGCCTCCCCTGATGGAACCTGCAAAGTATATTTTAAGCTTGCTCATTATAGCTTATTTTATGTCAGTATATTAAAAAAATCCTGTAAACGAAAATTATTAGTGGAAATAGGCTAAGATTTTGATTTTGGTTATTTACATTTATGATCGATTTGCTCAGCCAGCCATTGATTTTGACCAACAAAGGTTTGTTTATTCTAAAATCTAATTTATTATATTATGACTGCATATCTTGGGGAATTTTTAGGGACAATGATCCTGATAGCATTTGGCGGCGGCGTAGTGGCCAACCTGAGCCTAAAAAAATCTGGTGCAGAAGGGGGGGGCTATGTTAACATACCCTTTGCCTGGGGATTGGCAGTGACTTTTGCGATTTTCGCAGTGGGAGGGATCAGTGGTGCCCATATCAATCCGGCAGTTACACTGGGTTTTGCCATGGTAGGTGAATTTGAGTGGATAAAGGTTCCTGGATACATAGTCGCACAAATAGCCGGTGCATTCACAGGAGGCGTAATAGTATGGATCCATTATTTTCCCCATTGGGAAAAAACTGAGAGTGAATCAGCAAAACTGGGTATTTTTTCCACCATTCCTTCGGTGCGGTCTTTCCCGAATAACCTGGCCAGTGAGGTAATCGGTACTTTCATGCTTATGTTTGGACTTTCTTTTATTGGAGCTAATAAATTTACAGATGGATTGAATCCACTGGTCGTGGGTGCCCTTATCAGCGCTATCGGATTTTCATTTGGGGGTACCACGGGATTTGCTATAAACCCGGCAAGGGATCTTGGACCAAGAATAGCTCATTTTCTCTTACCCATAAAGGGCAAGGGATCATCTGACTGGTCCTATTCCTGGATACCAGTTGTCGGGCCGATCGTCGGAGGTATGTACGGTACGCTCTTTTTTCAGGCAATCTTTAATGGGAAGATCGGAACTGCTTTCTGGATATTAACGGTCCTATGTGCTGCCATATTAATTTATTCTGTCTCTATAAAAATTAAAAAATAAAGTGAAATATATTATTGCCCTTGACCAGGGAACCACCAGTTCCCGTGCTGTTCTTTTTAATGAAACAGGCCAGATAATTGACATTACACAAAGAGAATTTACTCAGATCTTCCCGCAATCCGGCTGGGTGGAACATGATCCGGATGAAATATGGCGGAGCCAGTATGAAGTGTTGAATTCCCTTATCAACAGGAATAAAATAAAAGCAGCTGATATTGTTGGAATTGGCATTACCAATCAAAGAGAAACAACGGTTGTCTGGAATAAATTGACGGGTGAACCTGTCATGAATGCTATTGTCTGGCAGGATAAACGGACTGCTGATATTTGCGAAGAAATGAATGAGGCTGGTCTTGAATCTTATATAAGAGAACATACGGGCCTGGTGATCGATTCCTATTTTTCGGCTACAAAAATTGCCTGGATCCTTAGAAATGTAAAGGATGCCAGGGAAATGGCTGATAAGGGTGAATTAGCCTTTGGGACAATCGATACATGGCTGATATGGAAGTTAACGAAAGGAAAGGTTCACGCCACCGATTATTCCAATGCTTCAAGAACTTTGTTATACAATATAAAAGATCTTAACTGGGATAAGAAATTACTTGATTTCCTTAAAATACCTGAAAGCATGTTGCCTGATGTATGTCCTTCTAGTTATCATTTTGGTGATTTTGAAATGATGGGGCATAAGATTCCAATTGCCGGTGTACTGGGCGACCAGCAGGCCGCATTATTCGGACAGGCTTGTTTTGAGCCTGGAGCTGCAAAAAACACATACGGGACAGGTTGTTTTGTTTTAATGAATACCGGGGATCATCTGTTTTACTCCAAATCAGGATTGGTCAGCACAATTGCATGGGGATTGAATGGGAAAGTGGAATATGCCCTTGAGGGTAGCATATTTATTGCCGGTGCAGCAGTTCAATGGCTCAGGGATGGGATGAAACTTATAGATCATGCCTCTGATACCGAGTTCTTTGCCAATAAAGCTTCTGACCATGACGATGTGTACATGGTCCCGGCTTTTGCAGGTTTGGGAGCACCCTATTGGGATATGTATGCACGTGGGGCGATTTTTGGATTAACACGTGATACCGGGAAAAATCATATCATAAAAGCTACATTGCAGTCCCTGGCTTACCAGTCAAGGGATGTCCTGGAAGCAATGGAAAAAGATTCTGAGATTGTTTTAAAAACCTTAAAGGTAGATGGAGGCGCTGCGGCAAATAACCTTCTGATGCAGTTTCAGTCTGATATTCTCGGTGTGGATGTTGAAAGACCGGAGATTATAGAATCGACTGCACAGGGATCTGCTTATATGGCCGGTATTTATGTAGGACTATGGAAGAAAGAGGATATTATTCATAACAGGAAGATCAATGCGGTCTTCGAACCGGAAATCACCAAAGAAAAGAGAGATGTGCTGTATGCCGGTTGGCAAAAAGCTGTAAAACGCACCATGAACTGGAGCAAAACTTAATGGGGAAAACTTAGTTAAGATATAAACTTTCCGCTGGTGAACAATTTTTCATACAATATACGGCCCGAACTATTCAGAAAACTGGAGGGTGATCAATTTGATCTGATCATAATAGGGGGAGGAATAACTGGTGCAGGGATAGCACTTGATGCTGCATCCAGGGGTATGAAAACTGCACTGGTTGAGAAGAATGATTTTGCCTCAGGAACAAGCAGTAAATCGACAAAGCTGATCCATGGCGGGTTGAGATATCTGAAGCAGTTTCATATTAAAATGGTTGCCGATGTAGGAAAAGAACGTAGAATTGTTCATAAGCTGGCACCGCACCTGGTTTTACCAGAAAAAATGTTGCTTCCTGTCCTTAAAAAAGGTTCTATGGGGATGTTCAGCATTTCCATCGGACTGAAATTATATGATTTTCTTGCCGGGGTAAAAGGGGAGGATAAGAGAAAGATGCTTGGTAAGAGTTCTACCCTAAGAGAAGAACCACTATTGCCACCGGAAAAAATAAAGGGGAGTGGGCTGTATGCTGAATACAGGACCGACGACGCACGCCTGACCATAGAGATCATTAAAACAGCACATCAATATGGTGCAACGTGTATAAATTATGTTGAGGCCACGGGATTTGTCTATGATGATGGAAAAGTTTCCGGGATAGATTGTAAGGATGTAATATCGAATCGTACTTTGACCATTAAGGGTACCAATATAATAAATGCAGCAGGACCCTGGGTGGATGAGATCAGGGCTCTGAATAAATCTAAAAAAGGCAAACAGTTATACCTGACTAAAGGTGTTCATCTGGTTGTGCCAAAGCATAAGCTGCCTGTTCATCATTCAATGTATTTTGAAATAGAAGATGGGCGCATGATCTTTTTAATACCCCGGGACGAGATCACATACATTGGGACTACTGATACGCCGTTTAAGGGAGATAAGGATGTGCTCAACGTAGATAAAGATGATGCTTCTTACCTGATCAATGCAGTAAACGAAATGTTTCCTGATATAAATCTTAGTTTGAATGATATTGAGTCGAGCTGGGCCGGGCTGAGGCCTCTGGTATTTGAGGAAGGGAAATCAGCATCCGAAATATCAAGGAAAGATGAAATATTCGAGTCTTCCTCCGGCCTGGTTTCTATGGCTGGTGGGAAATTAACAGGTTACCGGAAAATGGCGAAAAAAGTGGTTGATAAGATAGCCAGGGATATTTCCCGGGAGACCGGGCAAGAATACGGGAAATGCAAAACCTTGAAGATCCCCTTGAACGGGAATGATTTTGTAAACTCCAGGGATGTGTCAATCTATTTGCGGGAGATCAAGGGTGTTTTGGCAAAGCGTAATCTCCCTGAAAAATATGCCTCCTATTTAGTACATAATTATGGAAAGCAAACTGATACCATTCTCAAACAAATGGATCTTATTAATGAGAACGATCCTGAGTTAAAACTTCTAAAATCAGAACTAGTATTTTGTATGGAGGCTGAAATGGTTTGTGAACCGCTCGACTTTTTAGAGAGGCGAACCGGGAGATTATATTTCTGGATAGGAACAGTGGAAAAACATAAAAAAGAAATATTAACTACCTTTAAAGAAAAATTTGAGTGGACTGATAGCCAGTTGAAACACCACGAAGGCGTTTTAATTAAGGCTCTAGATAGAAGCAGGAGATTTATTTAGGCAGATTAAAATATTAGATAATTTATAAAACAAATAAGAATGAAACGGAATTTCTTTTTCTACACTTTACTTGTTGCCCTACTGGGAATTTATGGATGTACCGGAACGGCAGAAAATTCATTTGAAACTAAATTCGGATCCGAAGATGGCTATGAGTATGAATACTCCACCAATGATCCGACCAATACCCGGATTTATACCCTTGAAAATGGATTAAAAGTCTATTTGTCAAGGTATACCGATGAACCAAGAATACAGGTTTTAATACCTGTTAAGGCAGGGAGCAAATTTGATCCGGCGGACAATACCGGTTTGGCTCATTACCTCGAACATATGGTGTTTAAAGGGACCAGTAAATTCGGAACTACGGATTGGGAAATGGAGAAGGTTTATATTGACAGTATTGAACAAATGTTTAATCACTATGCCACGCTCACGGAACAGGAGGAAAGAACAAAATATTATGCCTTGATCGACGAGGTATCGCAGCAGGCCTCTGCCTATGCGATTCCTAATGAAGTGGATAAGATGTTCGCCATGATTGGGGGTGAGGGAGTTAATGCTTATACCGCTGAAGACAGAACAGTGTATATGACGAATATACCTTCGAATGAAATTGAACGATACCTGATGATAGAGCAGGAACGCTTTGATGAAATAGTAAACAGGCTCTTTCATACTGAGCTTGAGACGGTTTATGAAGAAAAGAACCGTTCACTCGACAATGATTTTTACAAGACCTATGAGACCCTGTTGACCTGCATGTTTGAGAAACATCCTTATGGTACTCAGACTGGGATCGGGACCATAGAGCACCTGAAAAACCCTTCTATCACTGAGATCAAGAAGTATTTTTATAAATATTATGTCCCGAACAACATGGCGGTTTGTATGAGTGGTGACCTGGACTATACTGAAACCATTAAACTCATTGATAAATATCTGGGTGTTTGGGAAGAAGCACCAGTAGAGCCGGTACAATTTGATCCGGAACCTTCTATTACAGAACCTATTGTGAAAGAAGTATTTGGCCCGCAGGCCGAATTGTTGTTTATGGGATTCAGACTGGATGGAAGAAACTCCAGAGATTACCTTCTTATGCAACTGGCAGATATGATCCTGAACAACGCGCAAGCTGGTTTGATAGACCTTAACTTGTCCCAGAAGCAGCTGGTATTGGCTGCTGGATCTTTTCCCCTTCCGATGAAGGATTACTCATTGCATGTATTCCAGGGCAGGCCAAAAAATGGGCAGAGCCTCGAGGAGGTTAAGGATCTTATATTGGGCCAGATCGAGCTACTGAAAAAGGGGGAGTTTGAAGACTGGCTGATCGATGCGGTAATCGCTGACTTTAAACAAAATGAGATGCGCCAACTGGAAAGTAATGGGGCCAGAAGTGACCATATGGTAACGGCATTTACCAATGATATACCCTGGAGCGATTATGTAAGTGAGCTGAACCAGATGGAGAATATTACAAAGGAAGAAATTGTTGAGTTTGCTAATCGCATATATAAGGATAACTACGGCATCGTGTACAAACGAAATGGAGAGGATCCGAATAAAGTACGAATTCTTAAGCCTCAGATAACTAAGGTTGATGTCAATCGAAATAATAAGAGCGAATTTTATCAGGAAATAGAAACGATTACACCACCTAAACTGACACCGGTGTTTGTAGATTACAATGCGGATATCGACAAAGGGAATATGAAATTGGACATTGAAGTACTGTCGAAGGTAAATAACGAAAATGAGTTGTTCACTTTGAATTATCTGCTTGACCTGGGAAGCAATAACGATCCTAAATTGGGTGTGGCTATTCAATATCTCGAATATCTGGGAACTCCAGAGCTTTCTGCTGAGGATTTTAAAAAGGAGCTTTATAAGCTGGGATGCAGTTTTTCAGTGAATGCATCCGCAGAAAGAACTTCAGTAAGCCTGAGCGGGTTGGATGAGAATATGGGTAAAGCCATGGATCTTTTCGAAAAGCTCTTAATAAATCCGGAACCGGATCAGGAGGCTCTTGATATGCTGGTCGGACGGTTATTGAAAGCCCGAAGCGATAATATGAAAGATAAGCAGACTATTTTGATGCGGGGCCTCTATAGTTATGCAAAATATGGTGAGCAATCATCCTTTACCAATGTGTTATCTAATGAAGAGCTAAAGAGTTTGAAGGCAGAAGAACTGATAGATATAATCAAGGGCATTACTTCATTGGAACACAGGATCCTTTATTACGGGCCAAAAGAATCGGGTGAATTGGTCAGTGTATTAAACCAGCACTGTATTTTACCTGAGCAATTAAAGCCATTACCTGAGCTGGTAGTCTTCGAAGAAAAGGAATATGAACAGCCAGAGGTTTTCTGGACCGATTACGATATGGTGCAGACAGAATTCATGATGCTATCTAAAAGCATAAAATATGATCCGGCGATCGTTCCGGAAGTAAGGATCTTCAACGAATACTTTGGCGGGGGAATGAACTCAGTCGTCTTTCAGGAAATCAGGGAAGCGCAGGGGCTTGCCTATGCAGCCTATGCACAATATTCCCTGGGAAGTAAAAAGGATAAGTCGAATTACTTGTTCTCATACGTGGGAACCCAGGCCGATAAACAACCAGAAGCCATGAGATCCATGCTTAACCTTTTAAATAATTTACCGGAGTCTGAAACAGCTTTTAATATCTCTAAGGAGGCGATCTTAAGCCAGATCGAGAGTGAACGGATAACGAAATATTCCGTTTTGAGAAGTTATGAGCGGGCTAAAGATCTTGGACTTGACTATGACCTCAGAATGGACATCTATAACCGGGTTCAGGAAATGGATTTTCAGGATCTTAAAGCATTTCATGAAAAATATGTTAAAGATCAACCATTTGTTACCATATTGATTGGATCAAGGGATAAAATAGATTTAAATGACCTGCAGAATTATGGTACGGTTAGAGAGCTCTCCTTAAGTGAAATATTCGGATACGACGAAATTGTTGAACTTAATGTTGACATGTAATAAAAAAACGCCCCAGACTTCTTAAGCCCGGGGCGTTTGAGATATATTACTATTGAGTGTGGTGTCACTTCTTGTTAGCATGGAAGTTGTCATAATTCTCTACGCCCATAGCGATGAGGATCTTCCATTGTAAATCCGGAATAACATTATCCTTGCCTGATTTCTGTGCTAGACTGATTGCTTTTATATATTCTTTTTTTGCGTTTATATACTCACCTGCAAGAAGAAGGAAGTCCCCTTTAACGGTTCTGTTGGATATGGTTTCTTTGATCTCAATTGATTTATTGATCCAGGAAAGGATCTCCTCATTGCATATCCGCATGGAAACCAATTCATTGGCGCAATCGGCATAGGTTTTCCAATCCTTAACCTTGGCATTGTCTATTATCGATTGGTGTTTGTCTATGAGTTCCTCTGTCCTGGATTCATTGCCATCAGCATAAACGAGCGAAGTGCTGAAAAGTGCAATAACGACAAATGTGGTAAAAACTCGCAACTTTGGCATATTTTCTTTCAATATGCTATTAATAGGACGAATTCTGTGCCAATTTCCCTATATGATTGTCTTATAGACACTTATAAAAAAAACAAATTTCCCGGATGTTCATATGTGAACGATATTTATCGAACACTTTGAAATAATCGAACATATTGCCATCACGTAAAATGGGGGATAAAATATGATATATCTTAATATTTTTTACCAGAAAAGATTAATTTTAGTCCAGCCAAAGCATTTTAAGAGAAATTTTTTATACGTAAAATATTAAGGATTATGAGACGCTGCACGCTATATTTCCTGTTATCTTTTCTATTGTTGAACCAGGCAAGGGCACAATTGGACATCACGTACCAGGAGCCTCCCGAACCGATCAAAAGTTTGGCCACCGCTCAGTCCACACCGGCAGTAATCGTTAGTCCTGACGGGCAATGGCTGGCCATTTTGGACAGACCTGAAATGCCTTCGATCGCGCAATTATCACAGCCCGAACTGAGAATTGGTGGCCTTAGAATAAATCCACAAAACAATGGACCCAGCCGCGCCAGATATTATTCGGGACTAACTTTCCGTAAGACTTCGGAAACATTGGAGTTCAAACCGGCGGAACTCCTCGGTGAATTGCAGATCGATAACGTAAAATGGTCCCCCGATAGCAGGAAGTTGGCCTTTACCCGGATTAACGACCAGGGAATTTCTCTGGTTGTCTATGATCTGGAAAAAAGATCGTTGATCATAATATCAGAAAATAATGTTAATGATGCCATTGGAGGTAGCCCTTATCAATGGTTTTCAGATAGCTATAGAATCGTTTTCAAGACCATCGATGCATCGAGAAGGATGCCGCCGGATCAAAGCAGTGTGCCGACCGGCCCAATCGTACAGGAGACCACTGGTCGAAAGGCCCCTTCAAGGACATATCAGGATCTTCTGCAGAATAAATATGATGAGGACCTTTTTAGTTTCTACACACAGTCACAACTTGTTCTGTCTGATCTTGGAGGGAAAGAAACGGTAATTGGAGATAAAGCCATCATGTATTCAATTTCTACTTCACCGGATGGGAATTATATTCTGGTTCAAAAAATTCATGAACCATTCTCTTACCTGGTACCGTACTACAGGTTTCCTTTAAAGGTTGAAATATGGAATCCGCAAGGTGATCTTATTGAACAGATCGCAGATATTCCCCTTGCAGAGGAGATCCCGATAGGTTTTAATGCGGTCAGGGAAGGCCCCAGGTCATTTACATGGCGCGCGGATAAACCAGCAGACCTGTACTGGGTGGAGGCCCTGGATGGAGGTGATCCGGCCAATGAGGTAGAATACCGTGACCAGCTTTTTCACAAGGCGGCGCCCTTTAAGGGAGAGGCCTTGCCATCCATAAAATTCCATCTGAGGTACAGGAGCATTACATGGGGAAATGATAACCTCGCACTTGCTGATGAATCCTGGTGGTCTACAAGGCGGATGATTACCAGTAGATTTAATCCTGAAGAGCCTCAAGGTTCCAAAACCATCCTATTTGACCGTTCCTATGAAGACAGGTATAATGATCCCGGAACATTTCAAACAAAATTTAATGTCTATGGCAAGAGTGTGTTGCATACTAAGGGCAATTCCCTGTACCTTTTTGGTAGCGGGGCTTCTCCGGAAGGTAACAGGCCTTTTGTCGATTTATATAATGTTAAAAAGGGAATAACATCGAGGCTGTGGAGAAGCGAAGCGCCCTGGTATGAAAGACCCATTAAATTAATTGATGCAAAGAAAGAGATAATCCTTACCTATCGCGAATCTTCAGACTTGCCTGCGAATGTTTTTTTACGCGACCTTAAGAAAGGGAAATTATCATCTCTTACCAATTTTACAAACCCCTATGAAGCCCTGAAAGACATTAAAAAAGAGGTCGTGCATTATGAAAGAGAGGATGGTTTGCCACTAATAGGTGATTTATACTTGCCAGCAGGATATAGTAAGGAGGACGGATCACTACCTGTGATTATGTGGGCCTATCCGGATGAATTTAAAAGTAAAGATGCAGCCGGTCAGGTGACTGGATCCCCATATCAATTCCTGCGATTATATTATGGGTCACCCCTATTCTGGGTTTCCAGGGGATATGCCGTTTTTGATGATATCAGTATGCCGGTTGTGGGTGTCGAAGATGAGCAGCCAAATGATACTTTTGTTTCTCAACTGGTGGCGAATGCGGAAGCAGCTATCAATAAACTGGTTGAGATGGGGGTGGCAGACAGGAAAAGGATTGCGATTGGAGGTCATTCCTACGGAGCATTTATGACAGCCAATTTACTGGCCCATTCGGATCTGTTTGCTGCCGGAATTGCCAGAAGTGGAGCCTATAACCGTTCGCTTACGCCATTTGGATTTCAGGCGGAAGAAAGAACATTCTGGGAAGCCCCGGAGATATACTTTCAGATGTCTCCATTCATGCATGCTGATAAGGTTAATGAACCTATTTTACTTATACATGGCGAGGCGGATAATAATTCCGGTACGTTCCCAATCCAGAGTAAGCGGTTCTATAATGCCATAAAAGGGCATGGCGGAACGGCCCGATTGGTAATGCTTCCCAATGAAAGTCATGGTTACAGGTCAAGGGAATCCATTCTCCACATGCTATGGGAAATGGATCAGTGGCTTGAAAAATATGTTAAAACGCAAAATGAAGATAACCTTTAAGGAGCATCGATGATAAAATATTTCCATTCTATCAGTTTTTCATTGGCTTATCTGATCTTTTTGTCAGGTTGCCATCAGGTGATCATAAAAGATGGGGTTATGGATGAGGGTCAGGAATGCTTTGAGATCAGGATGAAGAATGCTACGTTGTATTACCAGAAAACAGCAGGTGGATTTTCAAGTATACTGGATAAGGAAGGTAATGATTGGATAGGTTTTCGAAAAGATTCGATACAGGAATATCCGCAGAATGCAGCCTCAGAATACCGGGGATTACCAAACCTTGTCTTCAGATCTGATGATAATGGTGCAGGACATCCGGGATTTAATCAATGCACTAGTACCAAGATATCCGAAAATAAGATAAAAACGGTCTCAAATTCAGGGAAATGGGAATGGACATGGACTTTTTATCCCGAATATGCCAGGCTGGTGGTAGAAAAGGTTGATCCCGATCACAGCTATTGGTTCCTCTATGAGGGAATACCCGGCGGTAAATATTCACCCCATTCTCAATACTGGGGAACCGATAAAGGGGGACCGCACAAAAGCATCCCTGACTATTTTTACAATAATGCGGAATATAACAACTGGCAGTGGATCTATTTTGGGGATGAGTTGATAGGGAGAGTTTTCTATATTTTGCATGAGCAATCAGATCAACTGACCGATACATTCTCCTACCTGGGGAATACGAGTGAAGGCGTGATTTCCCCGGATGGTATGGTGGTATTTGGGTTCGGACGCGATAAAGGGGCAAAATCGCTTTTTCAGGATAAAGATCAGACATTTGTGATTGGCTTTGAGGAAATGGACATTACATCTGATGATGCTCATGAACAATTTAAGTCTATAATGAAAAGAATTACCGATAATAAGTAAAGTACTTATCCCCAATATTTTCATTTTAATAAGCATAACTATACTGGTAATTACAACCATCTGCCACGTCATGGTAGACTTTGAAACTGTACTATTTATAAGTATTAAAATGTCAATATTACACTTATTGAGCCAGCCAATCAGCAACATTGACAAATAATATTTATATTTTTTCCGACTTTTTTTAAAATCCGCCCATTCTTAAAGGCTTGATTGCTAAACAATTATATACCAAGGGAGTTAACTATATGGGCAATTTAATTTATTCTTCAGAATTGCTTCAGATTTGCTACAAATTCTGATCAGATTCTATGTATTTATTTGTAATAACTCAAAATAATGATAAATGAAAAAAATTAGTATTTATTTATTACTGTTATTTTTCTTAAAATTATCTACGATTTCATGGGCTAATGTGTCTGGCGTTGTCAAGGGTTCGGTTATAGATGAGGCAGATGGTCAACCACTTGAATTTGTTACGGTGGCTATTTATAATGCACCTGATCAATCGCTCGTAACCGGAACAGTGTCCGATGAGCAGGGAAAATTTGAGATTAAGGGACTTTCAGAAGGCATATACTATATTGAAGTTTCCTATATCGGATATGACAAAGCTTTAGTTGAAGACATTAGTATAAATACAGGAAAAACCCATGTAGAACTGAATGACATCATCCTTCCCAGGGTATCAAGTCAGCTTGATGAGATTGAAATTGTAGCCGAAGAATTGGGCGTTGAATATAAAATTGACAGAAAGGTCATCAATGTCAGTCAGCAATTAACCGCTGCCTCGGGTACTGCTGTTGATATTCTCGAGAACGTTCCATCCATAACTGTGGATGTGGATGGAAATGTGGCATTAAGGGGTAGTACGGGATTTATGGTGTTGATTGACGGGATCCCTTCTGTGCTGGACCCATCAGAGGCCTTGCAGCAGATCCCATCCAATTCCATCGAGAACATCGAAATCATAACCAATCCCAGTGCAAAATATAATCCGGACGGAACAGCAGGTATTATTAATGTTATTACCAAAAAGGACAGACTTAAGGGATTATCCGGAACGGCAGATGTAAATGCCGGGACTTTCGGTCGATTCGGGGTAGGTTTGCTGGCTACCTATCAGAAAAAGAAATGGAGTGTGTTCTTTGGTGGGGATTATAATCAAGGGGAGCGTCCAGGATTTTCATCGAGTGAACGGGTAACTACAAAGAATGATACCACATATTTTACACGATCCGAGGGAGACCGGAATAGAAACAGGGATTTCTGGGTTATACGTGGTGGTTTCAATTATCTTTTTTCGGAAAAAGACCTGTTCAATGTTGAATTTAATTATGGATACCGAAGTGGAGAAAGTTATGCCAACCAGAACTATGAGGAATGGATAGAGCCGGGATCATCAGCTATCAGCAGGTATCTTAGCCAGGAAACATCATTCCGTGGGGGTAATTTCTATTCTATAAATGCCACATTCAAGCACGACTTTCAAACACCTGGTCATAATCTCTCCGCTGGTATTTCTTACAGAAGCCGGGAAGGCGAAGATACTTCTACAAACCAATTGCTGGATTCCACTGGAAATATAAGCAATGGTCAGATCAATATAGAAGATGGCCCGGGTCGCGTTTTACAATTGAATCTGGATTATGTGCTTCCTATCGGGGAAGCCAATAAATTCGAGGCGGGCTACCAAAGTCGTATGGGAAGAAGTACTGATCTGACCGAATTGTACATTTATAATGAAGCAACCGGTGAATTTGATAAACAACCTGAGTTTAGTAACGAAACGGACTATTTACGTGATATACATTCATTGTATGCCATATATGGTGGTGAGAAAGGAAAACTTGGATACCAGGTTGGATTACGTGGAGAATATACATACCGGGTTATCGAATCCGCAAAGATTGTTCAAAAATCATATATCGACAGGCTTGATTATTTTCCATCAATACATGTTTCCTATAAATTACCGGCAGAACAGCAGGTCATGGCCAGTTATTCCCGGCGAATTGAGCGACCAAGATCGTGGTATCTTGAACCCTTTATTACCTGGGAAGATGCCTTTAATGTAAGACAGGGAAATCCGGACCTGAAGCCTGAATACATCGATGCAATGGAAGCGGCTTATCTGGTAGGTTTCGGGGAGCATTCACTTTCATTTGAGGGGTATTACCGCATTACAAATAATAAAGTAGAACGTATACAAAGTGTTTATGCAGAGAATGTGATGTTGTCGAGACCGGAGAATGTGGGACAGGATTTCGCATTGGGTGGCGAATTGGCTTTAGGATTGAGTTTGTTTAAATGGTGGAAAATGGATCTCTCCGGGAACTTTTATCAATACCGGCTTGAAGGGGAATATGAAGAAATAATTTTTGAACGGCAAAGCTTTAACTGGAACTCGAGGTTCAGCAATACGTTCAGGTTTGGTGAGGGGACCAGAATTCAGTTGAACTCCAGGTACAATAGCGCTACTGTTACTGCTCAAGGCACACGGGGAGATTACTGGACTGCGGATATCGCCATCAGTCAGGAATTTTTCAAGAAGCGGATGTCTGCCATCCTGCAGGTGCGTGATATGTTTGGCAAGGTAGTCAGGGATCAGGAATCCATGGGGTCAGATTTTATGTCAAGAAGTGAATATTATAACAAGGCGCCACAAGTAAGGGTTACGTTGAATTATCGTTTCAATAATTATAAGAAAAAGAGAAACGGGGCAGGTGGAGATGATGATGAGTTCTAAACGTGATCTCTAATAAAAGAAGTTATAGTGATTTCTTAGGTTGTGTGAAAAGGTTTGTATTAAAGAAAAAAATCAGAGATATTGGACAGACCGGTCGGTTTAGTCCAGGAAATATGATCATCAAGACTTGAATTTTGCAGGCAAATGATTGAGGCGTTAGGAGGCTGTTCCGAATGTAGAATAGGGACAGCCTTACTTTTTT